>NZ_JACVVP010000009.1 GCF_014534745.1 Flammeovirga sp. EKP202 | reverse complement strand
CAAATCTTTTCATAGAATAAAGATCGACTTTAAATCAAATAATGAAAAATCAAAATTTTAAAAGAGCGAAAGCTCAGCTAGTAATTCAAAAAAATACTCAATCACATCTATAGCACCTTTAACATTTCGTTGAGGTGTTTTTTTTGTCCAAAATTTCATCATAAAAAAAAGATCCCATAGGTTAACGGTCAACCTATGGGATCTTTTAATATTGTGAAAAAGTCTAGCTGTTCTGCCAAACAATTTTTCTATTTCTACTATCGATATTAAGAATGATTCTCAATGGGTTAGGAATGATTACCAATTTCGTTGGCTTTCTTTCAAGGTCGTCAACCTCTACTGGTACACCTTGACCGTGGTCACAATCAAATTGTGCTCCCACTTCATTCTCTCCTGTTTTTGTGTAACTCTGAGCAATATAGCTTAATGGAGATAATACATCAGTGTCTACTGAAAAATCCTCATGGACGTCACCAATAATGTCTTCTAATGTCTCCCCATGCTCGTCAATAAAGTCATCCTCTAAATCATGAAGTTCATCCTCAATATCATCATAAGACTCATCTTCGTAAGATAATGCGTTTAACTGATTACGCTTCTCAATAATTTCAATTAGTGCTTTATCAATTGCAGTTGTATCCATGTATCTGATTAAATATAAAAATGTAAATATATTACTTATTCGACGTTAAAGATAAAAGAATTATTTCGTCTATGAATTAAAAATAGGCAATAGTTTTTGTTAATACAAAGTAATATTTGTGATAAAAAACTCTTTTTCAAATAGTTTTTAAAAGCCTATTATTATTCATAATTTGAAATGAAAATTTAATCTACAACTCTAAATCTTCCTTCTTCAAAACAATCTGTAATGTATCAAAAGAGATTTGTCTCATATATACTTTTGATAGATCTATTCCAAGTTGCTGAATAATGTCTTCCTTATAGTTTTTAACCGTCACCAATTCCATTTGGCCTATGATCTCAATATTAAATTTATCTTGAAATAATTCTTCCAGCTTTTGTATTTTCTTTGGCTCATTATTCGTGCATATCGACAATGACAATGCACTATTTTTAATGAGATTTACCTTCATATTCATTTTTGAAAACTCACTGAATACCAACCCTAAATCTCCTTTACTTACATTCAAGAAATCCTTTTCCTCAAATCGGATGAGCATTTGATTTGATTTGAAAATAATGGAAGGTAAAGAAGGTGAAGTTTCAAAATCACCGATCACTGTTCCTTTTGCTTCAGGATTTAAGAAGCTGTTGACGTGTAAAGGTATATTTTTTAGTGCCAGAGGACGAATTGTTTTAGGGTGAATTACCGATGCTCCGTAATAAGTTAACTCAGCAGCATACTTGTAAGGTAATTCATAAAAAAGTGTTACATCCTCTACTCTTCTTGGATCGCTGCTCATGATACCTGGTACATCTTTCCAAATACAAACATTTTCAGCATTCAAACAGTAAGCAAAAATTGCTGCCGTAAAGTCAGACCCTTCTCTTCCTAGTGTCGTTGTCTTATTATTAATAGTTCCGCCAATAAAACCTTGTGTCACCACTACGTTGTCTTCAATTAGTTTTGGCACATCAGCCTTCATCATCCGTTCTGTCCAAATCCAATCTACGTTTCCTTCTCTCCAATTATCATCCGTTTGAATGTAGATTCTTGCATCCAGAAATTGAGTAGGTATTTTCTCCTGATTAAGATAAGCTGACACGATGTGAGTCGATAACAACTCCCCGTAACAAACGGTTTGATCATACAATTCCTCTTCGGAAAAATAGCGAAGGTTCAGCTTCCCTTCTAGATCAATAATTAGTTTTTCAATTTGCTGAAAAATACTTGCTTGAGGGTTTTGAAACAGTTCTTTTGCAATAGTCAGGTGAAAATTTTTCAATTCATCTATATGATGCTCAAAAGGCTCACCTTTGATGACATCCAGAACTATCTTTTCAATTAGGTTTGTGGTTTTACCCATGGCAGAGACGACCACCACTAGATTCTTCTGTTCAGAATATTGCCCAATGATTTTTTGGACATTCCTTACAGCATCAGCGCTTTTAACGGAGGCTCCTCCAAACTTAAATACACGCATTTGTTTGAGGTAAGAGGAAAGAGGTATGGGTAAGAATCGAGTAGATCAATTCTTACCTCTTTCCTAATATTAAAGTTTTATTTTCTCGATGGCTGCTTTTGGATCTTCAGCCCCAAAAACATAGCTTCCTGCTACTAAAACTGTAGCACCTGCCTCTTTCAACTTCGCTGCATTTGAAGCATCAACACCTCCGTCAATCTGAATTAAAACCTCTGCTCCAGCTTCATCGATCATATCCTTCAAATCTCTTACTTTTTGGTAAGTTGTTGGAATGAATTTTTGACCTCCAAAACCAGGGTTAACTGACATGATACATACATAATCAATTTCATGCAATAAATATCTCAAGCAGTCAATAGAAGTATGAGGATTAAGTGCTACTCCAGCCTTCAACCCTAACTCTTTGATTTTTTGAATTGTACGGTGTAAATGAGGACAAGCTTCTGCATGAACTGAAATCATATCAGCACCTGCTTTCTTAAAATCCTCAAGGTAACGATCAGGTTGTTCAATCATTAAGTGAACATCCATAGGCTTCTTAGCATGCTTGCTAATGGCTGCACATACTGGCAATCCAAAAGAAATGTTAGGAACAAACATTCCATCCATAATGTCAATGTGAAACCAATCCGCTTGGCTTTCATTAAGCATTTCAGCATCTCTCTGCAAATTTGCAAAGTCTGCTGCCAATACTGAAGGTGCAATTAGTGTTTTCATAGCGCAAAACAAATAAACTTCGCTCGTGGAACAAAAAAGATTTAGTATTTCTTTATTGTAAAATAAAATATTTTTCGTTTTTTGAATTGTTAATCAATACAGAAAAACAAAGAAATACATTGATAAACAGTATTTTACAACTTATTTTCAGTACGTAATTTATACACTTAAATTGAGAAGTCCGAAACATTGACTATGTTAGTACTTTCGTTCGTGTTATTTGTTTATCACATCTAAAAAATAATGAGTACAAAATTACCAAAACTAGTTAAGGACGACCCATGGTTGGAACCGCAAACTGAAGAGATTAATGCTAGAATAAACAGCTTCGAGCAACTTAAAAATGACCTGAATGATAAATATGGTAGTATATATGAATTCGCTGGTGCTCATAAGTTCCTTGGCTTTAACTTTGACGCAACAAACAACGGTTGGTGGTATAGAGAGTGGGCACCTGCTGCACATGCTTTATATCTAACTGGTGACTTTAACAACTGGAATAGAGATAGTCATCCTTTAAGAAAAATTGAAGGATCACTACATTGGGATGGTGTTTGGGAGATTTTCCTTCCAAAAGATGAATACAAAGACACGTTTGTACACGGAAGTTTTATCAAAGTAAGAGTTTTATCTCAGATCGGTGATCATGATAGAATTCCTGCTTACATTACAAGAGTGGTACAAGAACCAAATTCTCCAAACTTCAAAGGGCAATTATGGTTTAGTGAGGAAACGAATTTTGATTGGTCTGATGACAATTTTGAAACAGCATCAATCAAAAACCCAATTATATACGAGGCTCACGTAGGAATGTCCCAAGAAGAAGAAAAAATGGGTTCTTATGTTGAGTTTACTGAAAATGTACTTCCAAGAGTTAGAGATTTAGGATACAACTGTATTCAATTGATGGCTGTGCAAGAGCACCCTTATTATGGGTCTTTTGGTTATCACGTTAGTAATTTCTACGCTGCAACTTCAAAGTTTGGTACACCTGAAGAATTGAAACAATTGATTAAAACGGCACACTCTATGGGTATTGCTGTAATCATGGACATTGTGCATTCTCATGCTGTAAAAAACCACAACGAAGGGATCAATGAGTTTGATGGAACAGTTTACCAATACTTCCATACAGGTGGTAAAGGTGATCATCCTGATTGGGATTCAAAGTTATTTGATTACAATAAATGGGAAGTAATTCAATTCCTTGCTTCAAATGTTAGATATTGGTTAGAAGAGTTCCATTTTGACGGCTTCCGTTTTGATGGTGTTACTTCTATGATGTATCATCACCATGGCCATGCTGGCTTTGGCAGTTATGATGACTACTTCAATATGGGTGTAGATGTAGATGCAGTACGCTATTTACAATTAGCCAACGAAGTAGCTCATGAGATCAAATCTGACGTTATTTCTATTGCGGAAGATGTATCAGGTATGCCAGGCTTAAGTAGAGCGTCTGAGGAAGGCGGTGTAGGCTTTGATTACCGTTTGAGCATGGGTATTCCAGACTTCTGGGTAAAACTTCTTGAAGAACAGAAAGATGAAGACTGGAACGTTTGGGATCTTTGGAGCGTAATGCTGAACAGAAGAGCCAACGAGAAAGCGATTGCTTATGCAGAGTCTCATGACCAAGCATTGGTAGGTGATAAAACGATTGCCATGTGGTTAATGGATGCAGAAATGTATACAAGCATGGACAATGCAAGTGGTAGCCTTGTCGTTGACAGAGGTGTTGCCCTTCATAAAATTATTCGCTTCTTAACTTGTGTTCTTGGGGGCGATGGTTATCTTAACTTTATGGGTAATGAATTTGGTCATCCTGAATGGATTGATTTCCCAAGAGAAGGAAACGGTTGGAGTTACCAATATGCAAGACGTCAGTGGTCATTGGTAGAAAATGGATTCTTACGCTACCAAAAGCTAAATAATTTTGATGGTGCAATGGTTCACTTAGTAAGAGATCACAACTTATTAGAAGAGAACACTCCAGTGAACTTATTGAATATGGATACAGAAAATAAAACAATATGCTTTAAGAAAGGTGATCTTGTTTTTGTTTTCAACTTCTCTCCTACTAACTCACTTCCTGATTACAAATTCTATGTAGGTGATGAAGGTTCTTATGAAATTGTTTTATGTTCTGATGACGAACAATTTGGAGGACACGGTCGTGTAGACACCTCTAGTAAGTTCTTTACGGATGAAAACAAACACATTTCTATTTATAATGTGAATAGATCTGCAGTGGTTTTCAAAAAAGTAGATTAATATAATCTATATATTGCAATATAATTTAAGGCTGATTTGTACTGTTACGGTATAAATCAGCCTTTTTATTATAATAATATTTAATTCTTCAAATTGAATACTTATTTAATATGTAAATTCTCAATTGGGTTTAGCAAAGTTCGAATTTGTTATTTTATTTCAATATCTCCTTGTATTCCTCATTAGAATAAGATTCACAAATAATTGAAATAAAATGTATTGCTATTATTTTTTTATAGTTAAGAGTTAGTCTTTTATCATCAAACAACTCATTTTTTTTATAAAAGTTATAGATAATAAAATCATCTGTAGAGTAACCATTAGTTATTACCCTTTTGTGATAGAATTTAATTAAGTCATCTTGCTCACTTAATTTATCTAACATTTTAAGGTAATCTCCTTTTGTATTAATATTTAGAACGTAAATACTATCATTAGTAATAAAGTCATACCCCCTTCCAAAGACCCATATTTCATTAAATGTTTTTTTATTAATTTCTTTTAATAAAGAAATACAATTGATATTTTTTTCATCAACTAAATTAACACCATTATTATGATCTAAAATAATTCCTCCATAATCTTTTGGCTGATTAATATTAAAATGTTTTTCAAAAATATTTACTAACTCTCTATCTCTTTTTATATGTTTTTGGCTAAAAACATCCACACTCAGAATACACATTAATACACAAAAAATATTTATAGTCTGCCATTTTTTTAGTTTTAAAATTTCTATGAAGTAACATTAATTTTTGATTTTCTCCTGATGTCAACCTTGACGGAAGATGAGATTAAAGAAAATTGGTCTAATTACTCAAAACGCTTCAAACTATGATGTAAAAAAAAGTTATCCTATTTTAAGAATTTAGCGTAGCAGGACTACGCTACCACCAACGAGCAATACTAGTATTAAATTTAAAGACCGTCATTCCGAATAGATCAAAAAAAGAGGCTACCCAAAAGGATAGCCTCCAACCCGACTGCAACCTAGTTACAGTGCGAAAATATGGTTAACTTCTAATTAGAAGTTGAAATCTTGCTTGAATGCTTTCAAACCTAAGTATTTAGCAGTAGAACCTAATTTTTCTTCGATACGAAGTAATTGGTTGTACTTAGCCATACGGTCTGAACGAGATGCAGAACCAGTCTTGATTTGACCACAGTTCAATGCTACTGCTAAGTCAGCAATAGTGTTGTCCTCAGTCTCACCAGAACGGTGTGACATTACTGAAGTATAACCAGCTCTGTGAGCCATTTCAACTGCAGCAATTGTTTCAGTTAATGAACCGATTTGGTTTACTTTGATAAGGATAGAGTTAGCAATACCTTCGTTGATACCACGCTCTAATTTCTCAACGTTAGTCACGAATAAATCGTCACCTACTAATTGTACTTTATCACCACAAAGGTCAGTCAATTTCTTGAAACCATCCCAATCGTTTTCATCCATACCGTCTTCGATAGAAGTGATACAGTATTTCTCAGCTAATTCAGCTAAGTATTGAGCTTGCTCTTCAGAAGTTTTGATACCTCCTTTCATGTCACCAAACTTCTCATAGTTGTACTTACCGTCTACGAAGAACTCAGAAGCAGCACAGTCTAAAGCGATAGTGATGTCTTTACCGAACTCGTAACCAGCGTTTGCAACTGCTAATTTTACTGAATCTAAAGCATCCTCAGTTGAATCGAAAGCTGGAGCGAAACCACCTTCGTCACCTACTGCAGTAGAAAGACCACGGTCATGGATAACTTTCTTTAATGCATGGAATACTTCACAACCGATACGGATAGCATCAGTAAAGTTAGTTGCAGATACAGGTTGGATCATGAACTCTTGGAATGCGATAGGAGCATCTGAGTGAGAACCACCGTTGATGATGTTCATCATTGGAACAGGCATTGTGTTTGCAGAAACACCACCTACATATCTATATAAAGGAAGACCTAACTCAGCTGCTGCTGCGTGAGCTACTGCAAGAGAAACACCCAAGATAGCGTTAGCACCTAATTTTGCTTTATTTGGAGTACCGTCTAAAGCGATCATTGCTTGGTCGATAGCGTTTTGCTCAAATACAGACGCACCGATTAATTCTTCAGCAATAATTTCATTAACGTTTTCAACAGCTTTTAAAACTCCTTTTCCAAGATAATCTTTACCACCGTCACGTAATTCAACTGCTTCGTACTCACCAGTTGATGCTCCTGAAGGAACAGCAGCACGGCCAATAGTACCAGTTTCAGTTGTTACGTCAACTTCTACAGTAGGATTACCTCTTGAATCAAGAATTTGTCTTGCGTGAACGTCTACGATTAAACTCATGTCTTCGTATTTTTTTTTATTATTGATTTTTAAAACGATACAATACTAGGCAATGGAAACGGTTTAAAACATGACTATTGTCAGTCTACTAAAAAGACATCAATATGTTTCAATTAGATCATCAAATAATCCTTTGTTTTTGAAGGTGTTACTAACAAAAGAGTTAAATTAAATAGTGGAATATTAACAAAAAATTATTAATTTTTTTATTCAAGTGTACTTTTAACACCTTAATTTTCAACCTATTATACAAGTCTTGACCTAAAAACACGCATTTTAGACCAAGGATATTCGTGTATATGAATTTATAGTAAATTAAAACTTAAATCCTCCTATAAAACGAAACTGAGTCAACATTAACTTTCGACTAATAGCTCTTCTTCTATCCTTTACTGATCCAAAAGTACTTTCTAATCCAACGTAGTACTTTTTAAGTTTAACCCCTAGCCCAATTGCGTTTGTAATTCCATTTGCAGTATCAGTCAAAGCATCAATATCCCAATCATCACTTTTAAAAGTGCTCAAAAAAGTTAGTCGGATATTCCAGTACCCTTCAATGGCTATATCATTTGTCAAAGCATATGTCGCTAAAGGCCCCACTTCAACAAGAGCTACCTCGATAAAATTTAAATTTGATGTTTCTTTTGATTTTCTTCCATACGCGAAATCCAACCAATTCACATCAATTGCGATACCTAATTTATTATTTCTATAAACATACCAATGATTACCCAATTGAAAACCAATAGTAATTGTACCGTTATCTTTACCTACATAATCGCGTTGTAATGAGTAGCCATCCCCTGTTATCGCGATATTAAACTCTAAGTCAAACCCGTTTTTGAAAATAGGTTCTTGAGAAAATGAATAAGAAGTCACCAAAACACTTAATAAAAGTGTTGCTAATAGTTTGCTCATGATACAACAAGTAAGATTAAAAGAGAGGAGTATTTTTTATACTTCCATCAAAAAATTTAAGACAAACTTATTGTAAATTAACAAGATCTCAAAAATAAAACTGAGAGATAGAGTAAAACGCTTTAATAAAAAAATATCAGTAACCAGGTAGGTTACTGATATTTCATTTTTTCCATATGAAAATGTATACTTCCTAGATTCGCTTAGAAAGTGATAATTTTCAGACGAAAAACATATATCAAAAAACGTTTCTTAATTTACTGCTATGGTTTTGTATTCTTATAAATACTCCCTAACGTCAATGACTTTCATGCCTGCTGCTTTGGCAGCTTGAATCCCAGGGTCTCCATCTTCAAACACTAAGCAAAAACGAGGTTCTACTCCCATTCGAATCGCACATTGTAAAAATGTCTCTGGATCAGGTTTAGGGTTTTCTACCTGATCAGCTCCAACTTTTACATCAAACCAATGGTAAACCCCTAGCGATGTCAATGTATGTTCTATTAATTCATCAATATTTCCAGTACCAATTGCCATTGGCATTTTCCCGTAGTTTTCTTCTGCTATTTTGAAAACAGGTTCAATTGGCTTTACATCATCAATTAATTGGAGATACTCTTTTTCTTTCAAGTCTGCAAGCTTGGGCACATCCATTTCAATATCGTGCTCTTTTCCAATTTTCTCAAGGATTCTTTCCGTTGACATCCCTGCCAAACTATAAAATTCTTCTTCAGTAAAATCATACCCTACCGATGCTAATGTCTTTTTCCATGCTAAATAATGTGTAGGCATTGTATCAGCCAAAGTACCATCCATATCGAATATTAGACCTTGGATGCCTTGAGGAATCTTGATTGTTTTGCTCATTGTATTTTGATTTAAATTTTAGCAAAACTAAAGAAAAAAGGGAATATCTTTTCACGAAAACACTATCAGTTATTTAAACTCGCTTAGTTAACTATGACTTTCTCTGTCCTTGTGTTGCCCGAAAATGTCTTCACTTCAACTAAAAGAAGACCAACTCCATAAATCATTGGGATCTCCAAATAATTATTATCTGTTGAAAATTGTCCATATAACCGACCTGTCGAATCAAATAGGTTGACATCAAATCCATTGGTATTAGACAGTACATTTAATTTTTCACCATAGCGAATTGGATTAGGATAGACCGTCAATTCAGGTACAACATCAGCATTTGAAATAGCACTAGGTCCATAAATTGTTGTGGCCCCGTCAAAATCCATTTGTTTTAGTCTGTAATAGATAATACTTGCATTTGGGACTTGCTGATCCAAATGATCGTATTTTAAAGGTACACTTGAGTTACCAGCACCCTCAATTGTGGCAATTCCCACCCAATTCTTTTTATCGACACTTCTTTCTACAATAAACTTTTCGTTATTGATCTCAGTCGCAGTGGACCACTCAATCAAAACTTCATTATCCTTTAAAGTTGTCTTAAAATAAAGGAGTTCTACAGGAAGATCATCTCCTGTATCAAAACATGAACCTCCTTCCGGCATGATATACTGTACACCATCCACATCTAATCTTACGCCTTCTTTCCCACATATTGCATTTTTACCTTCAGCAATAAAATCAACATCTGTGATATGAGCACTACCATGAATCATTATTGACGACCCTTCCTTCATCAAAAATTTAGATGACGTCAGTTGTGCCGTAACGACATCAACCCTCACGTCTTCATGAATGGTAATTGTAGACCAAAATAAATTGGCTGAAGTAATTGTTGTATCATTTTTAATATCAATTTCAGTTGTCCCAAAATTAGGTTTAACACCAACAGGTACTTCCTCTAGGTTTACACACGAAACTAGAAACATTAATGGAAGTAGAAAAAGATTGAAACACCTCATAGTAAAACAAGTTAGTAGATTAATATACATTGTAATGGATGTAATAAGTGCCAAACACACTCATTGTTCAATTGTATACTATCTAACTAACTTGCCTCTTCTTCGTTTACTTAAAAGCACCACAAATTTCCTAAAAAGGATCAGCTTATATTGACATTAGGTTAATAAGTAACCCTTGGCTAACTTCTTATATTTTTTCACCTGTTCATTTTCCCACTCCTCATCTTTGCCTAATATTCCTGACATAAGCTTTGCAACTTTTGGAGCCACTTTTATACTTGCTTTAGCATTTAAAAGTAAACAACGTGTTCTTCTAGCTAAAACATCTTCTAATGTCATTGCCATTTCAAATTCAGTACCCCAGTAAATATCCGCAAAAGTATAAGGAAGGTCTTTGTGTAATTTCTTTTTAAGTGAAGGGACATTTTCTGTCAATTGATCGATCTTCTGAAGGTCATTTCCATAAACACTCCTCACATCTGAACGGTCCAAACCTTTTTTATAGCCATGGAGTAATACTTCTTTTGTGATACATTTTACAGCGGGCCATTTTCCTACTCTTTCAATCGTATCAACAGCATCTTCAGCCATTTGTCTATAGGTTGTCCATTTACCACCAACTATGGTAATTAGATTAGAATCACTCACCACAATTTTATGTGATCTTGAAATATTTTTAGTTTCAGCTTTTTGCTTTTTAACCAAAGGACGCAAACCAGCATAAACACTTTTCACGTCAGCTCTAGTGGGTGTTTTGTTGAGGTATTTTGCTGCAGTTTTAAGGATAAAATCTATTTCATCTTCCAAGGCTCTTGGCTCATGAGATACTTTTTTCAATGGGGTATCTGTTGTTCCAACCACTATTTTATCATACCACGGCACTGCAAACAGGACTCTACCATCACTCGTTCGAGGAACCATGATTGATGATGCTCCCTGTAAAAACTCTTTATCTAAGATGACATGAACACCTTGGCTTGGACTCACCATTCTTTTGTGTTCTTCATTGTCCATTTTTAGGATTTTATCAACAAAAACACCTGTTGCATTGACAATTATCTTTCCCTTGACCTCAAAAGCTTCTTCTGTAAGCATGTCTTTGACATGTACTCCACTTACTTTCTCGTCATCATCTTTGATTAATCCCGTTACCTTCACATGGTTTAGAATCGTCCCACCATAATCACTAATGGTCAATGCTAATGTCATGGCATATCGTGCATCATCAAACTGTCCATCATAATACCTCACTCCTCCAAGGAGCCCTTCTTGATTAAGGTTGGGTATATGTTCAATAGTTCTTTCTTTTGAGATCATTTCTGATGGACCTAACCCTAATTTGCCAGACATAACATCATATACTTTGAGTCCGGTTGTATACAAAGGAGCGTCCCACCAATCATAAACTGGTACAATAAACTTTTGATCGTGAACTAAGTGAGGAGCATTTTCTTTCATTAAACCTCTTTCTCTAAGTGCTTCTCTGACCATCGCAACATCACCTTGTTTAAGGTATCTTACTCCTCCATGTGCTAGTTTTGTACTTCTACTAGATGTCCCTTTTGCAAAGTCATGTTGTTCGAGTAATAATGTCTTATAGCCTCGTAGACAACTATCTAGCGCTGTACCTAAGCCAGAAGCTCCTCCTCCGATCACAATTACATCATATTCTTCGAGTGCTTTAAGCTCACTAAGCATCTTATCCCTGTTCATCATATCTTAGTATTAAAGTGTATTTTTATAGTCTTTTGTAAAAGTAATTTAATAAGATTCTCTTCTTTTTTGATTTATTTTTATATTTTTATTAAACAAATTAACCCTTAATTAGTAATTGTAATATTACATTAACTTATCCACTCTTACAGTAAACTACATGTCAAAATTTAGGCAAATTACTTTTATTCTCTTCAGTCTGCTCTGCACCACTTTTTTATATGGACAATCAAAAAATTACACCTTAAGTGGTTATATCAAAGATGGAGCAACTGGCGAATCTCTTATTGGTGCGACCGTTTACACTGCTGAATTAAAATCAGGTGTTGTCACGAATGATTATGGCTTTTTTTCATTGACACTTCCCGAAGGAGAGTATACCGTTAAATCAACGTATGTTGGTTATAATAGCTTTTCAAAAAAGATAAAACTCAATGAAAACAAAAAATTAAACATCGAATTAACTGGTACAAAGACTGAGCTAGACGAGGTTTTAATTACTGGAGAGAGAGAAGATGCGAATGTCACTGATGTGCAAATGAGTACACAAAAAATGGACATTGAGACAATGCTCAAAATCCCGGCTCTTCTTGGTGAAGTTGATGTTATTAAATCCATTCAATTATTACCGGGGGTAAGTTCTGTTGGAGAAGGCGCTACTGGTTTTAATGTCAGAGGTGGTGGAATTGGACAAAATCTAGTTTTATTAGATGAAGCTCCTGTTTTTAACTCTTCTCACCTGTTTGGCTTTTTCTCTGTTTTCAATCCTGATGCAGTAAAAGATGTAAAACTTATTAAAGGTGGTATCCCTGCTCAATATGGAGGTCGTATATCTTCGATTCTGGATGTTAGAATGAAAGATAGTAGTCCTGAAAAGCTAAGTATAAATGGCGGAGTTGGTGTAATTTTTAGTCGTTTGAGTGTGGAAGCTCCGATCATAAAAGATAAGATGTCTATTTTAGTGGCAGGTAGAAGATCTTATATCGATATTTTAGCAAAACCGTTCCTAGAAGAAGATCTAAGAAGCTCTAAGTTCAATTTCTGGGACCTTACTGCTAAGGTGAATTATGACTTAAGTGAAAAAAATAAAATTTACCTTTCGGCCTATTGGGGAAGAGATAACTTCGGAGATGCTGAATCTTTTGACTCAGGTTGGGGAAATATAACAAGTACTTTCAGATGGAATCATTTATTCAATGATAAGCTAGTACTTAACACTGTGGCCTACCTATCAAATTATGATTATAATCTCAATTTCAGACAAAATGCAACAGATGCTTTCGATTGGAAATCTCAAATAAAAACCTATTCTATCAAACCCGAATTCACGTGGTATTTAGGAAAAAACAATACCATTACTATGGGTGCACAATCAATTTATTATGATTTTTCTCCTGGTACTACTTCCGCTATGAGTGGAGGTCAAGAACTTCCTCCTTTTGAGTTACAAAATCAGTTTGCACTTGAAAACGCACTTTATATTGGAAACGACCAAAAACTATCAGACAAAATCACGTTACAGTACGGTTTAAGATGGAGTTCATTTACCTATTTAGGTCCTGTCACTACTTATGAATACGAAGAGGCTGCTATTCCAAATACGAGAAGAGATCCTGTAGAAAATTCTGAAAGAGTGTATGGTGATTGGGAACCCGTTAAAACCTACTTCAGTCTTGAACCAAGACTTGCCATAAAATATCAACTGAATGAGAAGAGTTCTATTAAAGCAAGCTTCACTCATATGGCTCAGTACATTCACCTCATCTCAAATACTTCTGCAGCATCACCACTTGATGTTTGGTCTCCAAGTACAAACAATATTGTCCCTCAACGAGGAGAACAATATGCCTTGGGGTATTTTAGAAATATGAAAGACAATACTTTTGAGTTTTCTACAGAAGTATACTACAAGCCCATGCGTAATTTGATTGATTATATCAACGGTGCCGACCTACTCTTAAATCCGTATTTAGAGGGTGATTTATTGAATTCTACCGGTAGAGCTTATGGTTTAGAAGTTTATCTAAGAAAGAAAAAAGGAAAATATACGGGGTGGCTTAGTTACACGCTCGCAAGGTCTGAACAAATCACAGAAGGGATAAATCAAAGTCAATACTACCCTAGAAGATTTGATCAAGCTCATAACTTAACGCTAAGTAATTTTTATGAGTTGAATGACAGGTGGTCTTTTGCGGCTAACTTTTCTTTGATTAGTGGAACTCCAACTACTTTCCCTACCAATCAATTACAAATACAAGGCTACGGAATCCCTCATAATGTAGATGATGTTAGAAATAATCAGAGAATTCCTTATTACCACAGGCTAGATATATCTGCCACACTAAAAGGAAAGAAAAAACCTAATCGAAGATGGGAACATTACTGGATCTTTGGCGTCTACAATACTTATGCTCGCAAAAATCCTTATTCAATTTATTTCTTACCTTCAGATGAAAGACCTGAACAAGGAAAACCGGCAGCAAATGAAGCGATTCAATTTTCTGTACTAGCAAATATCATCCCTTCTGTTTCATTCAACTTCAAATGGTAAACAATGAGAAATAATAAATTATATATCTTCACTATACTTTCACTCTTACTTTTTGGATGTGAGGACGTCATAACGATAGACCTTCCGCAAGGAAAAACTCAAATTGTAGTAGATGGCTTCATTAACAATAAGTTTGAAAAGCAAAGAATAAGACTTATCAATACAAATGGTTATTTCGACCCCAATACTCCTCCATTAGTTGAAAATGCAAATGTAAGAGTGATCGATTTGGTCAACAGTAAAACCATCACATTTACCTATGAAAGTGACGGCTACTATACTTGGACGCCTCCAACGGAAGCTGACACACTGATTGTAAGACAAAGACCCGCTGATTTCGATAGAGATGGTGATGGCAGATACGACAACTATTACAAATTAGAAGTCGATGTTAATTTTCAAGAACAGGATTTATCCTTTGAGGCTTACACTTCATTGGAAAGAGTACCTCCAATTGATTCTCTGATTTTTAAGACATCAAGAGAAGAAAAAGAAGAAGATGAAAAAATCACTGCAGAGTTGTGGGCAAAAGATTATGCCGGACCAAATGACTGTTATTGGATCAAGACTTTTAGGAATGGAGATTTCCTAAATAAAAGTAATGAATTGCTCATTGCATTCGACATCACACCTGGCAGAAGTGATTTTGGCGATATTCTTACAGAAGACACTTATTTTATTCCTCCTATTCGTGGTGGCATCAATCCTTCTAGAAGTGAAGAAGAAATTGAGAACAATGCACCGCTTTACCAGATTGGTGATTCTGTATATTGTGAAATACACTCTATCACTGAAAATGCTTTTGATTTTTTAAGTCAATCAAGAACTCAGATGTCAAATGGAGGACTTTTTGCTAGACCATTAGCAAATGTCCCTACCAATATTATTGCCACAAACGACCAAAGTGAAGGCTTAGTCATTGGTATTTTTTGTGGTTCCGCAATATCTTACAAAGGACATCGTATTACTACTAAACCTCCTTATGAAGATTAAAGGATGAATGGAGGTTATTTAGTCTAAAATTTTTTGATATGTCAATAGAGCAAGAAGTAGATAAATTCACACCTACCCGAGAGAGAGTTGAAAGTTATTATTATGAAAACTTTAAAAGATTAGATAGAGCAATGCAATACACCCTTATTGGGTCATTTATTTTAGCGATTGGATTGTCTTTTGAATCGGGAAATTGGATACTCGCCTTGGCTTTGGCAACAGTGAGTACTTTTGTCTACTTCATATTTTTATATGGCTCAACAAATACATCATCAACGCGATACATTTTAGCATTTACCTTTTTCCTGTTTCAGGTACAATACCTCATGGTGTCTCCACAAACACCTTATGGGCAGTTTGCCTTTTTTGGGATTCTTGCACTTTTATCGCTCTATCAAAATATAAACTTACTCACGGTCTATTTTATGCTGACTGTACTAATGTATGTCTCATTAGTACTCCTTGGCTCGGACATGTGGCTCACTCAGATTTATCAAGAAAGTTTAACTACTAAGTCTTTCAAAGGCATTGTCTCTATCCCATTAGTGGCCTTGAGTTTCTATCTAGCATGTATTTTTATTGCGAATCAACTTAAAAAGCAAAGTTTTAGAAATGCTCGATATGCCATTTTTCTTGAAGATCAAATGCATATTGATGAGAATACAAAGCTTGCTCAAGACATCGAAAACGGAAAACTATACGAAGATTATAATATTCATGAAAACGACATCTTAGGAAACTTATTGATTTCAATGCGTAACCAAGTTAGGATTCAAAAAGAGGATGTTGAGAATCAAGGATGGATTGCTTCTGGTTTATCTTCTATTAGTGAATTATTACTTTCCGTTAAAGATATCAAAAGGCTTTCAACAAAGACACTTCGAGAAATCACCGAATACACTCAATCAGCAATTGGTGCTTTTTACCTTTATAATGAAGAGAAAGATTGCCTTGAAATTACGGCATGCTACAGTCAGCATAGAAGAAAAAAAGTAGGCGATGTTTATAAAAAAGGAGAAGGACAAGTGGGTGAAGTATTCCTAAAAAACACCCCAACACTTATCTCTGATATACCTACGGACTACACTCCTATTCAATCAGGCTTAGGCGAAGCTATTCCAAAAAATATCTTCCTTGTTCCATTAGCCATTAAAAATGACGTAGTGGGCGTAATTGAGTTAGGATCATTGAGAGAGTATAATCCTCAAGAAAAAGCATTACTAACAGAAATAGCACCTTCTATTGCCCTTACGATTCGCACAATTCGATCAACCCTCAGAACGAATCAGCTTTTGGATGACGCTCAGAAAACCAACCAAGAACTGAAAGAAAAAGAGGAAACACTTAGTGAAAACATGAAATTACTTGAAGAGACCAAAAAAGAAATGGAGGTCAAACAAGTACAGCTTGAAGCACAAGAAGAAGAAAGTCTTTTATTCTTTGAGAGAGCAATGGATGCCATGATCGCTTTTGATGAAGAAGGACAAATATTGAAACTAAACCCTGCCGCATCACATATCTTTCAAATAGGCATTGTATCTGATGGAAGAAATATATCAGATTTACTAGGTAAGAGCTACGACAGAGCCATAAATAACAGAAGAACAATGAAACTTAAACGTTCTTCTGGCGATGTGTTTACAGCTTTAATATTCATTACTGAAATCAAGAATAATGAAGGCGTAAGAAGAATTGCCTACATTCAAGACATTTCTGATCAAGACAAAAAAGAAAAAGAACTTCGTATTTTATTAGATAAAGCACAACTAAAGAACGAACAATTAGTTATACAGGAGAAGACAATGAAAGAAAGTTTGAGCCTTATGATCAGCACGAAGGAAGAACTCAATAATGCGAAGAAGAAAATCGTAGAGCTTGAACTTGAAATTGGTCGTCTTCACCAACAAATAAAGAAGAACTCTTAGTTATTATTATATAGATGGACAAACAACTCTTTAAAGACGCGATGAGACACCTTGCTGCTACCGTAAATGTAATCTCTACGGATGGTGATGCAGGAAGAAATGGTATTACAGCAACAGCTGTCACTTCGCTCTCCGACACTCCCCCAAGCTTATTAGTTTCAGTCAACAAAAATGGAGAATTCCATGATCAAGTGTTGAAAAATAAAAAATTCTCTGTTCATATTTTGAGAGAAGATATGTCAGAAATTTCGAATTGTTTTGCAGGGTATAAAGGCTTCCAGGGAGAAGAAAAATTTCAACTTGGAACATGGGATATCTCAGATGAAAGTCGTGTACTAGAAAATGCACTTGCAAACATTGAGTGTGAATTAACGGAAGCTCATGATGGTTTTACACATAGTATTTTCATTGGGAAAATCACGGATATAAAAACAACTGAAAATCACGACGATAAGCCTTTATTGTACAGTCAAGGGCAATATACTACGGTTCAAAGTTAGATTTTCGATATCGAAATATTGAAGTAAGAATAAGGTTCTGCTTCAAAAATAAAGAAAGCTCAATAATAATTGGGCTTTTTTTATACCCTATTTTTTGATGAAAAATGGGCAATATTAGATTAATATAATTTTAAGTATTTCTTTCAAAAAAGATAATTTTTATACAAATTTGCACAATATCAAGATAGACCTTAATTCATTAATTAAAAAAAAGATAAAAAAATGCTTGATTTTAAGATCCATTATTACTTTATTTAAGTATTGGAACTAATATATAACTATAAACTACATGGTTATTCTCCTATTATTACACAAAAAATTGATTATAAGTAATAGAATAAAATTGCACATTTTGTATAACCGATGTCTAAACCCATATGCCTAAGTAGGTAGTAGTTATTTCTCCTTTTTAATTACAATGACTATGATAGAAGATTACAACAAAATCATTGAATCGTTAAACATTAAGTTTATCCGTTCAAACAGTTTAAACGTTATCCGTTCTGTAAAAGTCTCTAACTTTTATGATGTCCAAAACACCCTTATTCAAGTTAAATCAGGTGATATCACAGTTAACGAGAACGAAGTAGCTCGTGCCGGAGACCTTGTTTTTATTCCTGGAGGTAAATCTATTGAGATTGCTTTTGGTAATTCTAATACTACAGAGGTTACGAATGAGAGCTTTATCAATGATAGAGACTCTTACTTGAGAAAAATTAATGATGATGTTTCATTGCATACCATTCACACAAGTTTTACGTCAGTTACATTTGACGCAAAAGCTTTTGACTCAGTGAATTTCTTTAACTCTCTTGACATCCCTCCTTTCATTATTCCAAAACACGAGGAGATCAGCGAAGCTATTGACAAGATATATAAAGAATCTTTAGGTGATAAGCCTGGAAGAGACCGAATTGCGACGAATATCACTGAATATGCAGTGATTGAAGTCTTTAGACATGTACTAGAAAAGAAATTGTTTGTGGAACAAATTGCCACAAATAGCAATTACTTTAAAGATCCTCGATTGATTGATATTTTCAACTTCATCAAGGATAATATATCAAGTGATCTATCTAACAAGATCCTTGCAAACGTAGCCAATGTATCCGAAGATTATGTAGGGCAATATTTCAAAATGTTGACTGGTATTAACCCTCAAGATTACATTGAATACCAAAGAATGGAAAAAGCAGTTGAATTGCTTCGTACATCAAGAAAGAGTATTCGTGCCATCGGATCTGAGGTGGGCTATAAAGACACTGCCTATTTCTGTAGACGATTCAAAATGATGTTTGGTATCCCTGCAGGAAAAATGAGAAGAAGAGATTCATTAATGAATGTATAAGCTTTTTCTTCCATGAAATTCTCAAAATGGAGGTCCTCATTAAAGGACCTCTTTTTTTATGTTTAATAGTTTTTTAAGTACTTAAGTACCAAGACAAAATTATTTAATACTAATTCTATTTATTGTTTTGCGATTACTTCCTTCAAAAAACTTTCAATAGAACCACTATTAATACGTTTTTTAGCATTGTACTCACAAAAAATAAATTAGAATTAACTATGATTTATTTTTGGCTTAGTACTTATCACCAAGCCAAAATAAACAAAACATTAAAAAATTGGTTATTGGTAACATATAACATTTATTCTATTCTGAATCTAAATTTTATCTGTATTTTTGTCGCAAACAAGCATTCCAATGAAAAAAGAAGATATTCAAACATATAACTACTGCGACAATATTAACGCGTATCAAAGAAGGCAAACCGTAACCGTTAATATTGGAGGAGTTCCTATGGGAGGAGACAACCCTATTCGAATTCAATCTATGACTACTGTTGACACAATGGATACTGAAGGGTCAATAGAAGAAATTATAAGAATGGTTGAATCAGGTTGTGAATATGTAAGAATCACGGCTCCTAGTAAAAAGGAAGCTGAAAACCTTCAAGAAATAAAAGACGGATTAAGAGCTAGAGGTTATAACGTACCTTTGGTTGCAGACATACACTTTACTCCAAATGCTGCTGAAGTAGCTGCCAAAATTGTTGAAAAAGTAAGAATCAACCCTGGTAACTATGCTGATAAGAAGAAATTTGACTTCATCGAATACGACGATGCTACTTATCAGGCAGAACTAGATAGAATTAGAGAGAAATTTATTCCTTTGGTTGAAATCTGTAAAGAACACGGTACTGCCATGAGAATTGGCACAAACCACGGTTCACTTTCTGATCGTATCTTAAGTAGATATGGAGACACTCCACTTGGAATGGTAGAGTCTGCGTTAGAGTTCCTAAGAATTTGTGATGAATTAGATTATCATGAAATTGTGCTTTCTATGAAAGCCAGTAATACACAAGTGATGGTACAAGCCTATAGATTGTTGGTTCAAAAAATGGAAGAAGAAGGCTTAAAACCTTATCCTTTACATTTAGGAGTGACGGAGGCAGGTGACGGAGAAGATGGTAGAGTAAAATCTGCTGTAGGTATTGGTACCTTATTAGAAGACGGACTTGGTGATACGGTAAGAGTATCGTTAACGGAAGCTCCAGAAGCTGAGGCTCCTGTTGCTGAAGCTCTAATCAAAAGGTATGACAATAGAAGCACTGAAAGCAAATCAATCAACACACCAATCACATCGTCACCAAAAAATCCTTTCAAATATGAAAGAAGAGTAACCAAAGAAGTAGCTACATTTGGTGATCATAATGTCCCTAGAGTCATTGCTAATTTTTCTCAAATTGAGGACATTACCATGAAAAGCCTTAAAGCGATTGGGCATCACTATTTACCAGCGACAGATAAATGGGCAATGAGTGATCATGGAGCAGATTATATCTATACAGGTAAAAAAGCACTTCCTTTTATGGCCCCTAATGGTCTAAAAAATATTGTTGATGCTTCTTCATGGAATTCAATGGAGGACACCTACCCTCTTTTTGAATTAGATCAGTACTTAAATAGCGAAGAGGTACACCAAGAGCTTAATTTTGTAAGAGTCACTTTTGAATCTATTGATGAAGCTACCTTAACTTCATTGAAACAAGCAGAAAATGTAGTGCTTATCATTCATACAGAAAACGCTCATGCTATGCCTGAGTTGAGAGCATTATTATTTAAGCTTTACAGTGAGGACGTTAAAAATCCAGTAGTGATTGAGAGAAGCTATGAGAATCTTACGGATGATCAACTGCAACTTTATAGTTCTACTGATATTGGTGGATTATTAATCGATGGATTAGGGGATGGTGTAATGCTAAGCACAACACACACACTTGAAGCTACTGAGTTTTGTAATCGATTATCATTTGGCATTCTGCAAGCTGCAAGAACGAGAATGACAAAAACGGAGTACATTTCATGTCCATCTTGTGGTCGAACTTTATTTGACCTACAAGAAACAACAGCAATGATTCGTCAGAGAACAGACCACTTGAAAGGTGTCAAAATTGGTATTATGGGCTGTATTGTAAATGGCCCTGGTGAAATGGCTGATGCCGATTACGGTTATGTTGGTTCAGGTAAAGGAAAAATCACGCTTTATAGAGGACAAGAAGTCGTAAAAAGATCAGTTCCTGAAGCGGATGCAGTAGATGAATTAATCAAACTTATTGATGAGGATGGCAATTGGTTTGCTCCTCAACAGGAAGTAGTGCAATAAAATATAGATATACAATAGGGGTTAAAGTCTTATTTAACCCCTTTTTTTATTGTAAAAATTGAATTAATTTTATTTTCTTACATCATTATCAACAGATAGTATAATGATCGGTATGTTATCTGTTCTCAAATTTTTATCTTAAACTAGTAAAAATTTGCTTTAATATATGCCCATAACATTTGCTCATCCTAGTGCAGTTCTACCACTTTTCAGATATTCTCATTATTTATCTGTCTCTGCTCTTATCATTGGAAGCATAATTCCAGATTTTGAGCATTATCTTCAACTTCAGCAAAGTGTAAAACTAGCTCACACCTTTATTGGCATTTTTGTTTTTAATTTACCTGTAGGAATATTGGTATACTATATCAATAAATTATTTTTCAAACCTGTATTAAGAAGGGTTACTCCTATTCGTTTCAAAAGACGTCAAACAAGAACAAACTATTCATTTTTTCAAATTCTAGTTTCTATATCAATAGGCATTGCCACTCATTTTTTCCTTGATGCAATTACAGGTGAAGAAGGTTTTTTTGTAAAAGACCTACCCTATCTCATGGACGAGGTTTACATCACCCCTTCTTTTAAAATGAATATTCATAATATAATATGGGTAAGCGTTTCGTTATTTGGAACTGCACAATGTGTTTGGTTGGCGATTACTGCATTTGACTTGAAAAATAGTTTGAAGAAAGTTAAACTGAGTGAATGGTTTCCCTCATTTTGGTTGGAACTATTTAGTATACTTATTTTTATAATATTCATACGTAATCTAATCCTCCCTCCACCATTGATCTTGTGGGATTGGGGAATTGCTATTGGCGGTGCTTTTTTCTACGCTCTAACATTCACTTGCTTTAGATGGCGTTACTTTTTGAAAATGATTAGAAGGTAAAGGACAAAAAATAAAGGGATTATGTTTTCAACACAACCCCTTCTTGAAAGTATAAAATGAAGGATAAATATTTATGCTAGCATTAATATTCCCACTTGAATCAAACCAATAAAGAAACCAAGAACGGCTCCCATAATCTCTATAAAAGTAAGCTCTTGCTTAATGACTGACATCAATAAATCTTCGAACTTTGCATCCGAAAAATCCATGACTTTCTCATAAACCACTTGTTCGATGCTAATACTTGAAATATTTGTTCCAATATCATCCAGCAGTTTCGGCACCATCTCTTTTACAGAGTTTTCCATTCCAGTTCTAATTTGCTGAATAATTGCATCACCACCAAACATTTGTAGCATAGGTCCAAACTGCGTTGCTTTTTCATCAACAAATTCGTTAACTCTGACCATAATTGCCTTAAAGAGTTTTTCCTGATTCTCCTCTGTCTTTAGCTTATCTAAAATCATATCAGGTGTAAAGAGATCCTTCTCTACGATGATTCCAAGTCTCCTTGCCAAAGTTTTCTTTCTTCTTGGAAAGACACCGTGTAAGGTAAAAAACAATATCTTAATTGGTTTTCTTGGATGGAAGAGCATTTTAATCGCTACATAATTTGTAATCCATCCAATCCCAGCCGAAATCACTGGAAACATCCACATTAAATAAGAACTCATTAATTATCTTCTTTAATAATTTGATTTAATTTTTGATATAAAATAGCAGTGGGCAAACCCATTACTGTAAAATAAGAACCTTCTATTTTCTGAATCATCGTCATTCCTATCCATTCTTGAATACCGTATGCACCTGCTTTATCAAAAGGTTGCTTTTCATTGATATAATAGTTCAACACTTCTTCACTCATAGGAAGAAAAGTCACTAAAGTTCGATCCGTAAATGAAACCTCTTGAGTACTTGTTTTTATACAAACAGCAGAATAAACTGTATGTGAATTTCCTGACAGACCTTGAAGCATTGCCTTAGCCTCTTCGAAATCTTTTGGTTTACCTAGCACATCACTTTGGTTTACCACCACGGTATCCGAAAAAATGGCAATTTCGTTTTCTTTTAAATCATCAAACGCTTTTGCCTTTTGCTTTGCAATATATTCCGCTACCTCTTCGGGTGGAAGGGTATCAGGATACGATTCATCAACCTCTCTTACTTTTACCTCAAATGGAATATCCATCTCTGATAATAGAGAAGCCCTACGCGGACTTTTTGAAGCTAAAATTATTTTTTTACCTTTTAAATCTATCATTTAGGTATAAATTCTCTTTGTTGTTCAGTTTTCGAAACTCAAAAATAATAAATAACTATAGATCCCTAAAAAAGTTTAGAATATCTATTATGCAACGTTCTAATAATGATTCCTTTTCATCTGCTACATATTCTTTGTAATACACTTGCTCACGACCTTCTACTATTTTCATTTTCAAAGCAATAGAATCGTTCACTACGGT
Organism: Flammeovirga sp. EKP202; assembly: GCF_014534745.1. Taxonomy (GTDB): domain Bacteria; phylum Bacteroidota; class Bacteroidia; order Cytophagales; family Flammeovirgaceae; genus Flammeovirga. The sequence continues at coordinate 190,849 of NZ_JACVVP010000009.1, read as the reverse complement.
ATATCTACCTTTTATTTGATAAACATCCTCTCCTTTTGCAAAAGGTGAAAAAGTAAAATAATTATAGCCACTATTCAACCCCTCAGACAATCTCAACAGTCTTTCATCAATCATTTTTGATATACCTTCATGATCCACCCAAGAACTATCTTCTTCTATTGCTGTTGAAGTCACTCTTGATAAAGCAGTTGAAATATTAATATTACTTTTCAAATCATCCGTGACTCTTCCAATATCAAAACTATCACCTCCTTCAGGAATTCTCATTTCTGGCTGCTGAGACGCCCCGAATCGCTCAGCTAATCTTGGCACTTCATCTACAGCATTCCCAAACATCATTTGCACATCTACAAACTCTCCTTTTCTAAGGTTACCTCTTTTTAAATAATCCAACAAAGCATAAGTTAATAACCCTTGACCGTACATTGTCGATTCGTAACTTACTTTATCTGCTGCAGAACCCGCTAAAAGATACATTCCAGATCTGGACCTCACCCGCTCTAAAGCTCTCAATCGAACAGATTCATCATCTACATTTCGCATGGCGATAATTGTCTCTGCAAACTTCCCAGCATTACACGCATCCATGATAAAGACTTGTCTTGTAACAGGGATTTTTTTCATCCAATCCAACCATTCTTTACCTGCAATAGTATAATTATCTCGAATGTTTTGATCTTTAAGATCTGCTGTGATCATATCCTTGGTAAGGTAGTAGAAATCTTCCTCCCCATTTTGTTCTTGCAATGCCATTCCATGACCTGCTAGAAAAACAAAAAGTACATCTGATGGATTCGCCAAAGACTGAAGACTATCAAAACTGTTTTTAATATTCTCCTTTGTAGGTTGATAAAGAGGATCCTCAGCATTTGTCGAAAATAAATCGACTCTTACTCTATGTTCCCCAAATAATTCTGAGGCCGATTCTTTGATGGATGAAGCAATTTTCTCGGCATCATCTGCAGCATATTTAAGGTCTAATGTAGTCCCCCTATAATCCGACACACCAATTACAATTCCATAAAAAGAAGGTATTTCTTTCTGAGTATTTTTAGATTTATGTCTGATCGTTAAGCCTCTCCCAGACAGTGTCCCTTCCTTATTTTCGACTTTTACTGTAATATTATTGAGTGCATCACCATTTTGGAATAAATAACTTAAGGTGTCCATTGGCACCACATATTTAATCGTCTGACTCTTTTGCTTAAGTATATTTAAGTTTAAGTGATTAACATCAATAGCCATTCTATAAGGTGTCACATCATCCAAAACTTCTTTGTTATTAACCATAACGGCTACTTTACCAATACCTCCACCTCGGTCAAAAACCTCAATATAAAGCTTGTCATTCTTAGTATATAAATTCGCTTCCGGGTATAAAGAGACTGTGCTTAGGAAAGGAACTTCACGAAGTGGTTGCCCATTGAACAGTTTTGTTCCCAAACCAGGTTCCCAATACATACCTTGCAACTGTGCTATATCAATGATTTCATTATCCACCACATAATACAAATTACTCATATTAGTTTCTGAAGCATCGAACAAACCAGAATAATGCTCTACTACCCATCCAACATCTCCATCCGATAGTACAGCCCCAAATCTGTTGGGTGATTCTAAATCCCAAATACCAACGGCAAAATCATTTGACAAGGTTACAAATACTTGTTTTCCTGGAAAGTCAAAAAGTTCAATAATATCTCCATTATTCTGAGGATATTTATAAACCTGACTTTTTAGATCACTGGAATAAGAAGTCAAGTCTCCACTTTCTTCTGATAGCAATATATATTTTCCATCAAAAGTAAAAGCAATACTTTTAACAGGGTGATCCACCTCCCTTTGCTGCGCTATTTCACCAGTCTTAAGATCGTACAAAAGTAATTTATGATTACTTCCTACTAATAAAGATTGACCATCCAAACTAAAAGCTAACGTATTAATATGTCGATCACTAACTCTAATCTTTTTTAAGACTGTAAAATTATTTTTTAGATCTAATACATGTACAGAACGATTGCTTAACCCAACGGCGACTTTAGAACCATCTAAAGAAATGGCTAAAGAAGTAATAGTATTGAAAGAGCTAAATACAGTTTTTGATTGTTGTAATTGGTTGAGGTTTTGTAAAATAAGATCACCTCCATTATTCACCAAAAATGCTAACGAGTCAACAGGATGTAATTTTGAAAGTATAATAGGATAATCAAACTTCCTAGAAGACAGTAATTTATAATTATTTTGATGATCCCAAACTTTAAGCGTACTGTCTAGAGAAGTCGTGACAAGCCGTCCTTTCCAATTAAAGAAAATAGATGAAATTGCTTTTTGATGTGCTTTCCATTTCTGTAAATCACCTCTACTTCCTGACTCCCAAAGCCTAATATTACCACTTTCGGAAGAAACAGCAATTGCGTTCGAAGTGAGAGAAGCCGAAAACCCAATTGCTTTGTCTAATATTGGTTTCCATGCTGCCTTCAATCGACGTCCTTTAATTTCCCATAAAGCAATTTCTCCATTTTTATAGGCAATAACTGCTAGTTCCCCCTTTCTATTAAAAGCATTTGTTACAATCTCACGGTCTTCAAATGTAGATACTAACTCCAAATCATTTCCGATAACCTTATAATAATAAGCATGATTTCCATGAGAAGTTACTATCAATCGATCTATAGAATGAGAATAAGTTATCGATCGCACACCATTGTTATCCGGTAAACGAATAGGATCATTTATAGCATCACTTTGTTGATTCCATACTCTTAATGTTCCATCATAACTACCAGAAACAAGTATTTTTTTATCATGAATGTATCTTAAGTCTGATACCCAATCTTCATGTAACTTTTTAGTTGATTTAAGTTTTTTTTGAGTGGAGTTCCATATTTCTACTTCACCGTTATACTTACCAAAAGCGGTCCACGAACTCGACTTCGGTTTTGTAATAAAACAAGAAATACCTCCTGTCATTTCACTTGTCCAACCGTTTACTTTTGAGCCCTCAGACTGCCAATCCCAATGGAAAATATTACCACGGGCATCAATAAATACAACAACATTTTTTTGAAATTTTGCTTCTACTACGGGCTCATTTAGTTCTTTGAGTTCAGTTAAAAGCATCCCCGTCTTTGTCTGCCAAATTCTTACTTTATGATCAGAACCTGAGGAAACAATGTATTGTTTGTCAGTAGAAAGTGCAATGTCAGTAATCCCAATTTCATGAGCATTGATAGTTCTTAGTAAACGTTCTTGCTGTAAGTCCCAGACTTTGATTTTCTTATCCTTCCCTGCCGAAATGACCAAAGAAGCATCTTTACTTATATCTAAAGACGTAACTTCTCCAAGGTGACCTTGAGAAAACGTCAGTGTAATGTTAGAAGACTGGGAAAATAAAAAGTTTGAATAGTAAAAAAGAAGGCCAAACAAAATTATCAGCCTTCTTTTTTCTATATGATTTTCAATGAAGTACATATCACATTGTTTAATTTACAATGTAAATATAACCATGAATCTATTGCTAAAGATATTATTTAGTGAATTTTTCCCACACTCTCTCATGGAAATAGTATAACACCATTTTTGAAAACACTTCAAATGAACCAATTGATACAGCCATTGTTATTTCACCAGTAACGAAATACGAAATTACCATTGTATCAACTGTGCCTACAGCACGCCAAGATACTGATTTCGCAACACTCACCCATTTAGGTTGTTTGTTGTTTTTATCCTTCACCGCGGAGTCGCTTTCCTCGATTCTTTTCTCTAAAACCTTATCTACAAACATTAAGTTATTAGTTTAATTTTAAAAGTAATACAATTACTCTAGTGGATTACTAGGCAATTATAGAAATAAGTTTACACTTTTCAAAAAAAGAGGCTTATGTTTTAGTGAAAGAGTATGTTTTTATAAAATAAACTTAGATAAAATTGTATAATTCGATGTATTTGATTTAATTAACATTTAATTGAATATAGCTACCAATTAGCGTCGATACTAATATACTTAACAAACTAATGAGAAAAAGGAAAAACTATCCTGGTGAACAGCGAGAAGTAGGGACAAAAGACTACAGCTTAATCCTGGGTAACTTGATGAATTATCGTAATCAACTAATGAGAGAAAATGAAGAGCAACGTATGGGATTCATTTTTTCAAAAATAGCTGAAAAATTAAAAGAACTTGGATGTTTACGAGCTTCGAACACTGTGAAAAATAGAGTTGGCCGGAAAAAGTTAGGGCTTTATCAAGACATTACTCAAAAGAAGAAAGAGGAAGTAATTGAAATCACCAACAAGTACTGGCATGAGGCAAAAGATAGACATGAAGCCGCTAAGGAAAAAAATAAAAAAGCAGCTAAAAAAAGTTCTACAGCACTGACAATTTAATTATTTTTTAATATCTCTCCTCATCTATCATGCTTGTCAAATTACAACTAAAGAATTCTCCAAATCAGGTGATCGTTGATGATCATGTTTATGAATTTTTAAGAGACAATCCTTACTACAAGAGCCTAGACTTTATCTACAACCTTAGGGAACATTCTTCAGGCAGAGCGGTATTCCAAAAATCTTGGAAGCAGAGTGACGGTAAATACAAAACTGAAACCATTTATCTTCACAAACTTATAGCTGAAAAATATTTAGATGAAAGTACAAAGGGAGACTACACCTTAATTCGTATTATTAATGGTAACAAGTTAGATTGTCGAATTAAAAACCTGACGTACTCAAACCGATCTATTATAAAAAGAAACACCCCCTCTAAACATAATAAGACAGGTTATATTGGAGTAGTGAAAGACAAATACAGTTATAGAGCTGTGATCTATAAAGATCGAAAACCTATATCTTTAGGCACTTATAAAACACCACAAGAAGCAGCTTTGGCATACAATAAAAAGTCAATAGAATTGTTTGGAAAAACTAGAAACCTTAACAAAATTAAGGACATCGAGGAAATCACTCCAGATGCTCCTGAAAGTTCAGATGAAAGTCTTGATTAAACTTTACTATTTATAAATACTGCTTTATCGTTAATTTAAGTACAGACTGCGTTTTATTATTATTTGCTTTATTATAAGTTTTTATAAAATGAACTACTTCTTTATAAAAGTACTCTGAATGCTTTTGAATAAGCTCCATATTCAGATACTAAGAAAGGAAGTAGTTCTTTTCTTTAGACCTCATCACTCTTGCTAATAATTGTTGCGTTATAAAATCTTGATCTCAATCAAGATTTACCAATACAAGTTGGTTCATATTTGTATAAACAAAACTTTTACACATGAGAATTAATCAAGCACAATTTTTAGCAACACTCCAAGATGGTTTAGAAAAAGAGTTGATTCAGGTCAAAAAAATCCAACAGCTTCCTTTAGCACATCTACAATACAGAAAATATGAAAAGGCCTGGAATATTTTAGAATGCTTATATCACCTTAACTTATATGGTGAATTCTATATTCCTCAATTCCAACATTTACTTAAAACAGCTAAAGACAAGCAAAAGGAGCAATATAAAAGTGGGTGGCTTGGTAATTATTTTGCCAATAGCATGAAGCCTTCCGAACAAAAGATTAAAAATAAAATGCCCTCTCCTAAAGAGAAAAATCCACTAGGTTTACCTCTTGAAAGTGATGTTATCACTACTCGTATACAGCAAATCAACAAGCTGCTTATCATCGTTGAACAGGCAAAAAATAAAGACCTAGAGCAAAAAAGGTGTCCCATAACAATTTCAAAATGGATTACACTTCAACTTGGAGATACTATTCATTTTATCATTAATCATGAAGAAAGGCATATGCTTCAAATCAAAAAGATTTTGCTTCACATGGAAAAAAATGAAGGGGTAAATACATGATAAATTGTGTAATTTTATAAAGATAAATACCGAATAGAAGGATAGTAAGAAAACGCTGAACCTTTTAAAGATTCTACTTTCATTACACTGTGTTAGAAGATTTTTTTTGGTACTTTTAGAATAAGCAAGATTTATTAACCCATTAAGAACATTGACACCCAAGTACTAACTGTAAATTAATCATTATATGATCTATACATTTAGAATGTATAGATCTTTTTTTTGTCCAATTTTTGATGTAGTATTATATATAGAATACTTTAGGATACGTAATATGGCAAAACAAAGAATCTCCCTTCAAAAAGTTTTTAAAGAAATTATCTGGCCAAGAAGAAAATATCTTTTCTTCGGTTTAGTCCTCATTATCATTAATCGTTTAAGCGGACTTGTCTTACCAGGTGCAAGTAAATATTTAATGGATGATGTAATCGTGAATGAAGATTATGAACAGTTAAAACTATTAGTAACTGTAGTCATTTCATCAATCTTCATTCAAGCTTTTAGTAGTTTCTTGCTTACTAAAGTACTCAGTATAGAAGCTCAACGCTTGATTTCTGAATTAAGAGCGAAAGTGCAAAAACATATCATTTCACTTCCGATTTCTTTTTTCGACAATACAAAATCAGGGGTTTTAGTCTCAAGGATTATGAGTGATGTGGAGGGGGTTAGAAATTTAGTAGGTACTGGCCTAGTTCAATTAATTGGAGGTACAATTACTGCTGTAATTTCAACCATACTACTCGTGAAGATTAGCCTTTCCATGACCTTGTTTGTACTTGTACCTGTCTCCATATTTGGAGTCGTCTCCATGAAAGCCTTTCAATCTATACGTCCTATTTTTAGAAAAAGAGGACAGATTAAGGCTGAAGTAACAGGCCGACTTACAGAGTCCTTGAATGGTGTAAGAGTAATAAAAGGTTTTAATGCTGAGGGAGAAGAAAATCGTATTTTCGAAGAAGGTGTAATTCGACTGTTTAACAACATCAAGAAAAGCATGACGGCCACTGCTATCATGACAAGTTCTAGTGCTTTTCTTTTAGGGCTTGCGTCAACTGGTATTATGGGTATTGGTGGTTATAAAATAATGCAAGGTGAACTCACTGTCGGAGACTTTTTGTCATTTACCTTATACCTTGGGTTTATGGTAGCCCCAATTATTCAAATGAGTAATATTGGCAGCCAACTTACCGAGGCTTTCGCTGGATTAGACAGAACGGAGGAGATCATGAATCAAGCAGGCGAGCAAGATGATCCATTAAGAATAGAAATTGTTCCACATGCCATAGAAGGAAATATAAAATTTGAAAATGTGTCTTTTGAATACGAGGAAGACAAGGAAGTATTACACAATATAAGTTTTGAAGCAAAGGCAGGTAGTATTACTGCTTTAGTAGGATCTTCTGGTTCTGGTAAAACAACTATTGCCAGCTTGGCAGCATCATTTTTAAACCCTACAAAAGGTAAAATATTCCTCGATCAACAGGATTTAAGAACAGTACAACTTCACTCCTTTCGACAACACCTAGGAGTTGTACTTCAAGATGATTTCCTTTTTGAAGGAAGCATTCGAGAAAACATACTTTTCTCCAATCCGGATGCCACTGAAGAAGAATTACAAAATGCTATTAAAGGTGCCTATGTTGATGAATTTACGGACAGATTCGATGATGGACTTCTAACAATAATAGGAGAAAGAGGTGTAAAATTATCAGGTGGACAACGACAAAGAATTGCAATCGCAAGAGCAATTATTGCCAATCCTCAAATCATTATTTTAGATGAAGCCACCTCAAACTTAGATACTGAAAGTGAAGCATTAATTCAGGAATCATTAGCTAAATTAATGAAAGGAAGAACTACAATCGTTATTGCACACCGTCTAAGCACAATTCAACAAGCCGATCAAATATTAGTAATGGACCAAGGAAAAATCATTGAAACCGGTACCCATGATGCCTTGCTTCAAAAGGAAGGAAGGTACCATCAATTGTATAAATACCAAGCTAGAATATAATTTAAAAAAAATAACAATTGTTTCACTATAAACATCTTTTCAATCTGCACTTTGTTATCAATGATTAGGGGTGTTTTCATAATTCAATATCCCTTTTAATCCAAATATGAAAAGATGATTGTTAGCATTGTTCCTCTAAAAGTGTACACACTATTATTGTATTATAATCATATACTATAATAATTCAAACAGATATTTCTGTCTATAACTTTTAAGATGAACAAATCAAATTTATTCAACAACTATAAGAAGGATTTTCCTGCTAGTATAGTTGTATTCTTAGTGGCATTACCCCTCTGCCTTGGAATAGCATTAGCCTCAGGTGCTCCATTATTGTCTGGTGTCATTGCAGGTATTATTGGTGGAATTGTTGTTGCGTCGTTCAGTGGATCTGCGGTCGGTGTAAGTGGACCTGCTGCTGGGCTTGCTGTAATCGTTTTTCATTCTATTCAGGATTTAGGTTCGTTTGAAGCATTTTTATGTACAGTTGTATTAGCCGGTGTAATACAGATTTTATTAGGCGTTTTCAAAGCAGGTGTGATCGGGTATTATTTTCCGAATGCTGTGATCAAAGGAATGCTTACAGGTATTGGTATTAATATATTATTCCAGCAGTTACCTAATGCTTTGGGATATGTAGGACCGGATCATGAATTAACATTAAGCCTTTCTAATATTACTACGGGTGCCGTTATTGTGACTGCAGTATCATTACTTATTTTGATTGGTTGGGAAAAGCCATTCATACAAAAAAATAAAATACTTAAAATTATACCGGGACCGTTAGCTACAGTACTCTTCGGTATTCTTTTTTATGTAGGAACCGAAGGACATCCAACCTTTGGTATTCTTGAATCTCAATTAGTTGCTCTTCCTGTAATTCACAATATGGATGAGTTTTTAGGAACTTTTAGATTCCCTGATTTCAGTGCTTGGAATAACCCTCATGTATATACCATTGCCTTTACAATGGCTATTGTAGCAAGTTTAGAAACGCTACTTTCTGTTGAAGCAGCAGATAAAATGGATCCTCAAAAAAGACATACCCCAACCAATAGAGAACTGATCGCTCAAGGAACGGGTAATATTATTTCAGGATTAATTGGGGGCTTACCGATTACTCAAGTAATCGTTCGAAGTTCTGTAAATGTTCAATCTGGTGGACAAAGTAAATTATCTGCTATTTTTCATGGTGTTTTACTATTTATTTGTGTCTTAACTATCCCTGTATTATTGGATTTAATTCCTTTGGCATGCTTGGCGGCAATTCTACTTACAGTGGGCTACAAACTTGCAAAACCTCAGAATTTCATTTCGATGTACAACAAGGGTATTCAACAGTTTTTACCATTTATTGTAACCGCTTTAGGTGTAGTATTTACCGATTTATTAGAAGGTATTGCACTTGGTCTTATCGTTTCTGTCGTAGAAATCGTTTGGGAAACCATGAAAGACGTAGTGGATGTGAAGCAAGACAATCAACAACAAAGTGCAGAGGGGCCAATTCATATTGAATTGGCTAATCAGGTCAGTTTCCTGAATAAAGCACAAGTAAAAAAAGCCTTGGACAATGTCCCAGAAAACTCACAAGTAGTGATTGATGCAAGTAAGAGTAAAACACTTCATAGTGACGTAAAAGAAATCATTGAAGATTTTATGCAGGGTGAAGCGGAACAAAAGAATATTCAAGCTGAATTAATCTTAGCAAAGTAATATTTGAAACATAGATTGCGAACTCCTTACAGAGATGTAAGGAGTTTTTTTTATCTTTAATTTCAAATTCATTTATATCAAAATAAGCAAACAATGTTAAAAGTATTACAATTCTTTATTTTATCCATCTTCATTTTCTCATGCAGTTCTGATGATAACATTATTGAAGATTGTAGATCTACTGAACTAAGCTATATCAATGACGTTTCTCTACCGTCTCAAGGCAAAGTTGGAGAACCGATTGAAGGTACTATTGAATACACACTATCCAATGGATGTGGACAATTCAGCAAATTAAATCAAAACATAGAAGGTAAAACAGTGACTCTTTCAGTCGAAGCGGTCTATGAAGGCTGTATTTGTACTGACATTGCACCTATTGGAGAGGTCACCTTTAATTTCACTCCAAATGAAACGGGAGAATATAAAGTAATTATTGAATCACCTGATTCAAATGACAAAACCTTTACGATTATTATTTCTGAATAATCTTTAAAACCCAAAAGCCTCATGATCAAGGAGTCATGAGGCTTGATAATATATCATTTCTTACAGTAACTATTCAATAATTAAAGGTTTTCTTTCTGAGGCCTTATCTATCATTTCTTGATGTAGTTCCTGATAAAGTTGTAACCTACGTTTTTGGTATTCACCTGATTGTAACCAAATCACTGGTTTATTTTCTTCATTCCATTTGTTCCATAATGAAGCGATTTGAGCTCGCTTTTTGGATTTAGTTTCTACAATATTTTCACTTTCATAAGGATCCTTTTTCATATCAAAAAGCTGAGGTTTTTCTTTTGATGAAGTTAAAAGGTATTTAGCATCAACGGTTCTAACGGCCCAAGCCTTTCCTTCATTTTCTCTCCAGAAAATAGCTTCATGAGGAGATCCTTTTTTCTTTCTTTGTATAAAAGGAACCAAATCAATACCATCAAGCTTCCGACCGACTGTGTCTACCCCTGCAACAGCATAAGCAGTAGCAGAAATATCCAATGAGGAAACCAAACCATCAAATTCAAGTGGCTTTTCAATTCCATCAGGCCAATGAATGAAGAAGGGCACATGAATTCCTCCTTCAAAGAATGATCCCTTTCCCTTCCTATAAGGAAAGTTACTAGTATAGTGTACCGGTTGCCAAGGTTTTATCGCTCTATCTCCACCATTATCCGAAAGGAAAAAGATAATTGTATTTTCATATTTCCCTGTAGCTTTTAAAGCTTTGACAACCGTTCCTATACCTTGATCCATTTCATCAATCATTGCCGCGTACGTTCTACGATACTTATTTTCAATATGGCTGTATTTTTGGATCGTTTCTTTGGGAGCTTGGAGTGGTTGATGTGGTGCATTATAGGCTAAGTATAATAAGAAAGGTTTATCTGCCGATTTCACAAATGCGGCAGCGTCATTACTCAATGCTCTTGTAAGGTACTCCTTAAATTCTCCAGCGCCGTTATTTCTCCATAAAGGTTTATAATCTCCTTCATTAGCACAATAATTAGGTTGTCCATTTTTGTTGACTAAAGGTGAAATAGCATTAATTCCTGAAGGAAAATAACTATGTCCCCCTGAAAGAAAACCGTAGAAATGGTCAAATCCTCTGTTATTGGGGTGATAAGGCGGTGCACCTCCCATATGCCACTTTCCAATAATAGCCGTTGTATATCCTACTTCTTTCAATCTTTCACCAAATGTTTTTTCCTCTAAAGGCAACCCCATATGTAAATCAAATGGTGAATTTGTTGGATTGATTTCCATCCCGAACCTCGCTTGATGTCTGCCCGTTAGTAAGCCTGCCCGTGAGGGACCACAATACGGATGTGTCACATAAGCATTGGTACAAACTACTCCACTTTGAGCTAAATTGTCTATTTGCGGTGTCTTTATATCTTTACAACCTGTAAAACCTACATCACCATATCCTAAATCATCTGCAAGAATAACGATAATATTAGGGCGGTTCTCACTCTGAATTTGTGCATTGACCAATTGCTGATAAACTGTCAATATAAACAGTAGCGTTATCGCTTTTTTGGTTGTTACTTTCATTTGTTTTAAACGTTTAGTATTCGATTAGTTTCCTTGAATTAGTAGTTTTGATGTGAAATTATTTTCCATCAGATGAACAAAATAAAGGCTGCCTTTCAGTCCATTTAATTCAATTTGATTCTCTCCTATTTTCACTTCACCTTCTTGAACAACTTTTCCTGTTAAGCTTATGATTTGGTAATCATCGACAACATGTGACTTTATATTTAGTAGAGTTGTAGCGGGATTAGGATAGATTTGAATAAGTTGATTTTCTACATCAAGACTTGTCGGTGTTTCCTCTATTTTATCGAGAACTGGGATTGTCTTTTGATGCGTTGAAATTTCCTCCATTTGCCCTTTCAGAAGGGTAGTCACAAATGAGTAGTTTCCTTCTGTATACTCCGACATATCCACATCAAATTCTACAAAACCCTGCCCTTCAATAGTTTTTATTGTTTGATGAACAACCTCTCCATCTTTATTAATAATTTGAAGTTGTAAATTTTTAGTTCCTACGCTTGAATATTTTACGGAAACTTTATTTTTCCCTTTTTTAAAATTAGAATCTGAATGTTGTACCCATGCTTCATTTCTTTGCCAAACCCTCACATAATCCACTAACATCGTTGTTGGGAATAAATCTTTATCTCTTATAGAAGCTTCAGGGTTAGGATAAGTATCTACCCCTTCAGCATAGCCATCTGGTGCATCAAAAACTCTGTAAGGTGCTCTCAAACCAATGGATAAATAAAGCCACACATCCATATAAGTAATATTCTTTTCATCATCTTCAGGTGTTTAAATATGATTCAAATATCTATAAACATGAAGATTTAAAAGATGCTATTTATTCAAAATCAAGATCTTAAACATTTGATCTCTAATTTTGAACATTTGTTTTCCAGGTAAATAAATCAAACAACCACCAAACTATTTGCTTTCATGATTTTCGAATTCTTCTCTGAACTCACTTGGCAACTTTCCATATTGCTTCTTGAAGCACTTTGCAAAGTAAGAGGTGGTATTGAAGCCCGACCGATACATTACTTCTTTGATACTCCAATCTGTTTTTTCTAAATATTGATGTGCACACATCAACCTGTATCTACGAATATAATCTCCTGCAGAAAGTCCTGTTAAATCCTTGAATTTATGATAAAGACCTGTTCTACTTATCCCCATTATTTCAACCAAAGCATCCACATTAAAATCGGAGTTCATTAGGTTTTTATCAAGGATTGAAGTGACTTCCTCCAAGAACGCTTTATCGGTAGAAATCATATCTATTGTTTTGGGACGAATTACCCTCTCATCCTCAAACGCATTGATTAAAGATGATCTGTAGGAGATAATATTATTCATTTTCTGAAGTAGAATATTCATCTTAAATGGTTTACAGATATAATCATCAGCTCCTGCTTTTAGGCCCATCACTTGACTTTGTTCGGCGGTTTTGGCGGTGAGAAAAATAAAAGGAATATGATCAAAGTTTTTATTAGAACGCAAAAGTTTAGCAAACTCTAAACCATCCATTACAGGCATCATAATATCGCTTATAATAAGGTTGGGTGTCCTGTTTTTGAGTATCTCCAATGCCTCTTTTCCATTACTTGCTTCTAGAACTTGAAAGTGGTTTATGATTCCTTCTTTTAAGAAAAACCTCATGTCTTCACTGTCTTCTACCAATAATACAACAGGTTTCTCTTTTATGCGATTTTGATTGACAAAGTTTAATTCAGAATCATGGTTTTGTACGTTTACATTTTTATGTTCTGAAGGTTTGTTTTGAATCACGGTATCTCTTGAGTAATACGCTTCATGCATAGGGATTTTCACCTCAAATTTTGCTCCTTCCATTTTATTATTATCAAATTCTATACTTCCATGATGTAACTCTACTAAACTTTTTGTCAATGAAAGACCAATCCCAGAACTATGATCACTATCTGATATTTTACCTTTTGTGGTAAAGAAACGATCGAAAAGCCTCTTCTCATTTTCCTTAGAAATTCCCGTACCACTATTCTGAACAGTAATAACACAAAAGTCTTCAACTACACTTAGCTTCAACTTCACATTCCCTCCAACTTTATTAAACTTAAAAGCATTAGAAAGTAAGTTGTAAAGCATCTTTTCTACAGCATCAGCAGAGAAAAGAAAAGCCACTGAATAGGTTGGTAATTCTACATCAAATTTGATTTGATTTTTCTTTGCCAATGGATGAAATGAGTCAATGATATTCTTGATGAATTCAATGATATCTTTTTTCTCAAATTCCAATTCGTATTTTCCACCTTCAATTTTTCTAAAATCAAGTACTTGGTTGACCAACTTCAACAACAAAGCACTGTTCTTTTTCATTAAATTATATTGATTATGCCTTTGTTGATTAGTAAGGTCCTCTTCATTTTCATCAAGGTAATCCAAAGGGCCACTAATTAAGGTCAATGGAGTTCTAAATTCGTGAGAAATATTAGTAAAAAATTGGAGTTTCATCTCTTGAATCTCTTCTTCCTTCTTTCTTTCCAGATGATCTATTAATCGGTTATTCTTCATCTCTCTACGCTTTTTCAGCCATCGAAAAAAGATAAATACAACAACAATAGAGAACAAAAAGTAGGTACCATAAGCCCAATTTGTCTTCCAAAAAACGGGAAAGATTTGAAAATTCACTTGAGCTAGTTCAGTGGACCATACACCATCATTGTTTGCTCCTCTAACTTCAAAAGTGTAGATCCCAGGTGGTAAATTGGTATAATTCACAAATCGCCTTGAAGCTGGTTCACTCAACCAATTTTCTTGATATCCCTTTAATCTATATTGATATTTATTGTTAGCCGGTGATAGATAATGTAGAGCTGAAAATTCAAACGAAACACTATTCTCATTATGATCTAATTGGATTTTTTGAGGCGAATTCAATTCATTGACCAATACTGTTTTTCCTTCTATTTTTTCACCAACTTTCACTTCTTTATTCCATAAGTGGAAAGCAGTAATTCTTACCTTTGGAGGTACATGATTGATCGTTATTTCTTTGGGATAAAAACTATTCAACCCATTTATACCTCCAAAAAACATTTTATCATCCTTTAATTGTATACATGCTTGCTCTTGGAATTCATTGGCTTGCAATCCATCACTTACATCATAGACAGCATACAAATTTTTGGTAGTATTCATTTTACACAACCCTTTATTCGTAGCTACCCATAAGTTTCCATCCTCATCTTGTAGAATTCCTTTTATAGTATTATTCGGTAATCCGTCTGATGTGGTGTATCGTCTAAAATGACCTTTGAGGCCATCTTCTAGTTTGTTTAACCCTCCACCGAAAGTACCTGCCCAAATGTGTTGACCTCTATCTTCAAAAATTGTAAGGATATAGTCATGACTGATGGAACATTTATTATTTAAGTCATGCCGGAATACTTGAAATGTTGGGATATTGAAGTATTTTTCCTCTCTCCTAATTTTCACTAAACCTTGGTCCGTTCCCACCCAAAGATTATGGTCACTATCCGTTAAAAGACTTCTGACCGTGTTTGATGGAAAATAAGGCGTTGTCTTTTTATTAAACTTTGTCAATTGATTGGTTTTGGGGTTAAACCTTAGTAATCCATCAAAATAAGTACCTAACCAAAGTATCCCATTTTCATCTTGTACTATACTAAAAACCGCTCCTTTATAGGCCTGAAAAGGCTCTATTTTAAAATCATCCCTCTCATAATTTAACCAATAAGGACCACTACCATTGGAGGTTCCAATAAACATTTTATAAGTATCATTTACTTTAAGATCTTTGACACACACCGCTGAATTTATGGGTAAGTGTTTGAAAGCAATTCTTTCCTTTTGAAGATCACCTAACGTACTAACATTGACTCCTTTTCGTGTCCCTATCAACAAATGTCCATCTTGACTTACTCCAAAAGACTTAATTGTATTATTAGAAAGTCCTTGAACATTTTGTGTTTTGTGGATATGGTGAAACTGTTCTTTACGAATGTTGTATTTATTCACGCCTCCTCCAAAAGTTCCTATCCATAGCATCCCTGTATGATCTTTACAAAGTGACCTGATACTATTAGTACTTAGACTATTACTCTCATTTACTTGATGAATAAATTCATTTTCAATACTAACTTCGAAATTTGTTAGTTTCAAAAGCTGTAATCCCTGATTTGTACCCGCCCAAAAGAGATCTCCGATATGATCCAAAAGTACTGTATAACTCTGATGATTTATTCTCTCAAAATGTTCCTGATCATATACAAAAAGACCGCTTAGAGTGGCTAATATTACTTTTTGATTTTTAATAATGATATCATAGACAGTTATTTCATCATTCAGATTTTGGATTTCGAATTGAAGTTCATTTTTCCTATTGATAAGAAAAAGACCTTTTGTGGTTCCTATGTAAAAAGATCCATTGCTATCTTTTACTATCGAATTTACCTCAAGATTATCTTTACTCTTATTGATCAATACATTTACAATAGAAGCTTTTCCAGTGTGCAGATTAAAAACAATTTTGTCGAGTCCATTTCTGGTACCCACCCAAACAGTATCTTCTTCTATCAATAGTTCCTTGATATAATCACTACTCAAATACCCTTGATGCCTTTTATCTTTGGTCGTAATTGAGGAAATTTTATTCTTTTTTTGATCAAAAACATTCAATCCTTGTCCAGTTGTACCAATCCATAGCTTCTCATTTTCATCCTCTGCAATCTTATAAATAAGATTACTATTTAAACTTATATCGCTATTTGGATTAATGCCGTAACGCTTAAAACTATAGCCATCATACCGGTTAAGACCATCATTTGTTCCAAACCAAAGAAAGCCTTTTTGGTCTTGAAGAATACACAAAACATCATTTTGACTTAATCCGTTATTGCTTGTGATTCTTTCAAAATAATTATTGGATTGTCCAGAAGAAAAAATGGGAAGAAAAGTAATAAAAAGAGTCAATAAGTATTTCATACTAAAGCAAGGATCGTTTAAAAAGTAGCATTAAATTAATGATATTTTTAAATCCATAAGCCTGCCATCAAAACAGATTCAATTGTTATAAAATCTGTCACCTGTTTTTGATTATTTTATTATCTAATCAGTCTCTTTTAAAGGATCTCTTTATATTTACTATTACGGATTATCTCTTTGAAATCATCAGTTGTCAGTATCTTTTTAATTGCTTTTTGTTTATCCTCTGCATTTTCATAAAAAGATTGACAAATCAAGAAACCCATTGTATATCCAAGATTACTAGGCCTATCTTTGATGCCCCCTCCATTGTGCATCCAATTCGATAAATCATGACTGTAAAGCTCTTTTTTTAAAGCATCCATTACAAAATCATAGTTTTTTTGATCTGATAAATAATCAAGATTTCTCTGCACTCCAGGACTTACTTTATTATTCTTAGTCAATAAAGACACTAAAAAATCACAAGATCCTTCTTCGATCAACTTCCCCAATAAGATTTCCTTTCCTTCGAAATCAGAATACGACTGTTGGAAATGCATTAATTCATGCACTAGATCAAATTTCATATTCTCAAATTCCGTAATTGTTCCCATTTGCCAATCGTTTAAATTAGTCAAAGGCATGCTATCTGATTTTGCAAACATATCTACTCCTATATACAAACTTGATTCTGTTAGGGTACCAGAACCATTGATCAGATCAGGAACAATATAAGTCTTTGGGAAAACGGCTTTTGGATAAAGTGTTGCAAACTTTCGCATCATCTCTGTAGATTCTTCTGCTACTTGATGTAGCATTTGGGAAGTAATATATTTCCTTAGATACAGGTAATAGTCAGGATTTCTTTTGATCATCACGTTGTACATATTATCCACATTTTCATAGCGAATATGGTAATAGTCTTTTAGAGCATTTGAACCCTCGCATATATAATTAGTAAGGTAAATTTTAGCATTTAATGTATCATCAAGGGCTTTATTAAAGTAGTTCCAGAAACGATCTACTGGAGCGGTGACAATTTCAAAATTTTGAACTTCTGTATTTCGTTTTTCAATCTGTTTTAAAAGTTGATCTACTTCCTCTCTGAGAGGACTTTTTTTAGTATTTTCCTCTATCCCTACCTTCTCTAGAATATATGGATTATTTAAACCGTATTGAATCGATTTCTTTATAGCAATAAGTGATGAATCTGCTAAATTAGCCTCTCCATATTGCCAAGCTGCATAGACAAAAAGCTCACTGGATTGATTTTGTAATCCTGTATTAAAGTATAAATTTGCTGCTTTTGCATTCGCTCCAACAGACCTTAACGAATCACATTTCAATCCTATCTCACCAATATCAAGGAGCTTACAGGTTGGAGTAGTTTGGGGTTGACAACTCATTAAAAAGAGTAATAAGAGAATTGGAAAAGAATATTTCATCATAGAGCATCTGCTTTCAATACTAATTTCAAGGAGAATTTAAGCAAAAAAAACCTCATCACCAATCGGCAATGAGGTTAACACAATAATCACAATATTTAAAAAGTGAAACCAAGTTTAGTATAGAAATAAGCTCCATTGAATCCCATTTGAACAGCATCATGATAACCACCTGATTCGGTAGCTAAAGGATCTTGTTTTGTTGGGTAAACATTGAAAATGTTATTTCCACCTAATGTCCAGTTCACTTTTGGACTAACAGCATAAGTAATAGCGATGTCTGTTGTCACCCTTGGGGCGTAATGATCAACTTCTCCATCCCAGTTCATCAACTCTACTTCAGAGTATCTGTTGAGACGAATCATTGATGATAATTTTTTATAGTTATGGCTTAAAGAAAAATTGAATTTACTTCTCGGAGCTGATGCTAATAAGAACATCTGCTCTCTTTCACCAAAATAAATATCTTCTTTCCCTTCTAATTTTTCATTTGTATTGATTTCTCCCAATTCCATATGGTTAAAGTTACCCGCTACGGAAGCCATGAAATTATGTAAGTCCATCTGATATGTATAAGCTAATACAACATCAACACCATAAGTTCTTGTATCCAAAGCATTGGTAAAAAACTGTGCTGCACCTACATTCAATTCTTTCAAATCGTCTCCAATATCTGGATCATCATCTGTAAATGCACCTGTCAATACAATTCGATCGTCAATTGCTACATAATAGCCATCCACCGTTAAAGATAGACCTTCCATTGGGTTTAATGTAAAACCTAAACTTGCGTTCAACGCTTTCTCTTGTGATAATTCAGGAATACCTAAAGCCTTTGCTAATTCACTGTCGTTTGGCGCAATTACTTTATCAATTGTCACTCCACCCTCTACATCTGTAAATGTTGAACTATAGTGCTTTTGAGCCAATGAAGGCGCTCTAAAACCTGTACTTACTGAACCTCTCATAGCAAAGGCTGGAGAAAATTCATATCTTGTTGCAATTTTACCATTCAATGTTGAGCCAAAATCACTGTAGTTTTCATAACGACCAGCGATAGCTACCATCCATTTTTCAGTAATATCAGTTTCAATATCCAAGTATAAAGCAACGTTTGTTCTGTGAGCATTCACTTCATTTTCAGGTCTGAAACCTGGGAAACCTTGAGATCCACCCGGTGCACCTTCTGGAGCTCCACCAGTACCGCCTGGATATTGAGCATAGGAATCATATTCGCCAGCACCAATACCGTAAGTGTCAATTCTAAATTCAGAACCAAATGCGATGTTCATTCCTTCTAAAATTCCATCGTAATATTTTGAAACATCAACACCTGTTACATTTTGAGATAAGTAATGTTTACCTGCATAAAAACTTGTAGGTGACAACATTCCCATTGATGCATTCACTGTATTGTTCAATGAATACTTGAATTCGTTGTGACCGAAAGTGTTGTTAAAATCAATTTTCCAGTCTTTATAATTTGTTTTCACACCAGCACTGATGGAGAAGTCAGTAATGTCTGAAATAATATTTGGATCGAATCCATCAGGGAAAATTCCTGGAACATTTCTGTCATCATCTGCTGTACGTGTCCATGCATAAGATTCACCATGACGGTAATTGGCTCCACCAAAGGCATAAATTTCTGTATTTTCTGACAATGGTAAACCCGCGTTAAAGAATGCTCCACCACTTTGGGCCAAAGCATCACCAACATAATTTCTAAATACTTCTTGATCTTCAGGTACTCTGTTAGTTCTATCTCTGAATTGATATTGACCTGTAAGGTTCAAATATCCACCATCGTTACCTAATTTTGTTCCATAGTTTACGTCCATATTCGCAGTCGCTCCATCTCCCTCTGAAGTCACACCTGCTCCAATATTGACATTTACACCTTCACTGTTTTTCTTTAATACAATATTGATCACACCCGCAATAGCATCTGAACCGTATTGAGCCGAAGCTCCATCTCTAAGAATCTCGATTCTTTCGATTGCAGCCATAGGAATAGCGTTAAGGTCAGTACCTGTATTACCTCTTCCTCTTGTACCGTAAATATTGACTAATGAAGATTGATGTCTTCTTTTACCATTAATTAAAACTAATGTTTGGTCAGGACCTAAGCCTCTTAAAGTTGCAGGGTCAACGTGGTCCGCTCCATCTGCCCCTGACTGACGGTTCGCATTGAATGAAGGTGCTACGTATTGTAATAATTGGTTCATGTCCAATTGTCCAGTTGCCGCTGTCACTTCTTCTAAATTAATGACATCAATAGCCACTGGCGTTTCAGTAACCGTTCTATTTTGGCTTCTTGAACCAACAATTTCAATGGCCTCCAATTCTGTCGCATCTTCTTTCAAGATCACTTTCACATTTTGAGTAGCCACAATTTCTTGTTCCTGAAAGCCCATCAAACGAACTATTAAAGTAGCATTTTCTTTCACTTCAATTTGAAACTGTCCTTCAAAATCAGCTGCTGTACCGTGTGAAGGATTTGATTTCTCATATATTACAGCTCCAGGCAACGGATCTCCATTTTGATCATTGATAATACCTGAGATTAGTGTAGTCTGAGCATTTAAGCTCGTGAAAGATATGAGTAGTAATAAAAATAAATTAGGTAAGATTTGTTTCATGTAATTATTGTACTTTTCTTCTTTTCTCTGTTTGAGATGAATCAAAGTTGTAGGGATTAAGATCACAAAAACAAATCATGAACATTGTTATGGGATGTATTATATTTTATTAATAATATTCCCATGATTGTTAGTTTTAGATAAAAGAGCATTGTTCAAAATTTAACACTACTACTTAAGTGTTAAATTTTGAACATCGAATTTATATTAAAATAGTACAGTAAAGTCTTTATATAATTGTACTATTTCAAGATATTAATTACTTTTTGATGCTATAAATGATGTTGTCCATGCAGCTTGAAAATTAAAACCACCTGTAATTCCGTCAATATCCATGATCTCACCTGCAAAATGTAAGTTCTTTACTTTCTTACTTTCCATCGTTTTCACATCAATATCAGAAAGACTAATTCCTCCACAAGTCACAAACTCCTCTTTAAACTTCGTCTGACCTATCACATCATATTGATCAGAAAGTAGGAAATTGATCAGCTTATTCAGTTCTTTTTTACTAAGATCTAACCAAAGTTTGGTTTCAGGTACTTCAATCCTTTGCAGACAATAATCCCATAACCTTTGAGGAAGCTGGAAAGGGTTCTTATTTTTAATCTGCTTTTTCTTTAAAACCTCTTTCTGTTCGTAGATATATTGTCTTAATTCTTCCTCGGTATAATTGTTCAGCCACGATACAAGAATTGAAAATTGATAATTTTTATCGGATAATATTCTAGCTCCCCAAGCCGAAGTTCTTAATACAACAGGTCCACTTATTCCCCAGTGTGTGATCAATAATGGTCCTTCTTCTACCAGTTTTTTCTCACCAATTACTCTTATCTTAGCATTAGGAACAGATAAACCCATTAAAGCAGTGAGTGGTTTATGATTGATCTTAAAGGTAAATAATGAAGGTACTGGACTTTCAACTTTATGCCCTAATGATTTAAGCCAATTGAAACCTTCTATCTTAGGTTGTCCTCCGGTACAAACAATCACTTTATCAAAAACCTCTTGTTGTCCATCAATCTCTAAACCAATGCTCTCCTCTTCTAAAGTTGTAAGGCTTTGCACCGTAGTGCTGTATCTTAATTGAATACCTAATCGTCTTACCTCATTCATCAAACAATCAATGATAGTCTGAGAATCGTCCGTATCAGGAAACATTCGTCCATCCTCTTCCGCCTTGATCTTTACTCCTCTATCTTCAAACCATTTTACAGTGTCTTGACTATTAAAATGGCCAAATGCTTTTTTAAGGAATTTCTCACCTCTTGGATAATGTTTCGATAAGGGAACCGGCTGATAAATCACATTCGTGACATTACACCTTCCCCCACCAGATATTTTTACTTTTCCTAATACCTTACTTGTTTTCTCAATAATATGTACTTCAGCTTCTGGATTATTTTCCGCCGAATGTATGGCTGCAAAAAATCCTGCAGCACCTCCTCCTATAACTCCTATTTTCATTTTTCTCAATTTTGAGCAAAGGTAACTAATTCGATCAACTACAAAAAAAGCGAAGCCGGTGAAGACTTCGCTCTTTGATTACTTTATTTATGCTATAAGTAAACTTATTTCTTTGTTTCGTTGTAAACAATCAACCCCACTGCTGCAAAAAGAAGCAATAGTGTGATGTAACTTGCTATTTTAGAAATCAAACCACCAACTACAAATGAATTAGGGTCAAAATCAAAAGTGATTTCATGTTTTCCAGCAGGAATATGAATACCTCTTAAAATATAATTTGTACATACGATATCTACAGGTTCCCCATCAATTTTGGCTACCCATCCTGCAGGGTACCACACTTCAGAGAATACTGCAAAACCACCGTTTTTACTTTCTGCTGTATATTTCAAGCGTCTTTGATTAAATGAAGTCAATTTAATATTATCTCCTTCATTATAGCTTGTAGCAATATTGGCATTTGGATATTTGTTGACGTCTACAATTGCTTGGAAACTTGGGTTAATTGTCGATAAAGTTTCCATTTCTTCATCTGCAGAATTTACTTTTATTACCTTATCTACAAACCAAGCATTTCCTAAAGCATTAGGGTTTCTGAATACTGCTTGAGCAGATGGCCCTAAAATAGCATATTTCATGTTCAACATATTCAATGCAGGAGTAGCCTTTACGGATAAAGTATCTCCTTTTTGAATACCATTCGCTAAAACTTGCATTTCTCTTGAAATGGCTCTTTCAATTAGATCTTGATACCTTCTTAATTTTATTGCTGAATAACCTCCGATTGATTTGTGGAAATAAGAGGTAGTTGATTCATTAAAAGAATTTGTTGTCAAATTAAGTACTCTGTAATTAGGGTCTTTGTCCTTTAAGATCTCCTTATCTGCGGCATTTGCGGCATGGAATGTTTTGTTGGTTTTCTTTTGGAAAGAGGCTTCGTTGACATAGCGTTTAGCTACTACCCAAACATCTCCTAAAGTCAATACACCCAATACAACAATCACCAACGAAGTGCTCAATTTCTTCTTTGAAAAAGCGAAAATTGCTCCTAAGCCCGCTAATAAGAAGAAAATAGAACGCATTACATCTGCCCTCATCAATGAAATTCTTTCTTCATCTAAAGCATTCGTAAACTGACGAATCATATTTTGATCATTCAAACCAAACATTTGTTGGAAAATCGCAGCATCTCTTGGACCACTAACATCCATCATTCCTGCACCAATCCACATCAAAATCAAAAGACCCAGTGTAGTCCCACCTGCTTTTAGAAATGCTTTTTGTGTTTTTTCATTCCAACCTTCTTCAATTACCTTACTCAAACCAAGTGCAGCACCTAATGCCATCACAATACAGCCTACACCCAACGCCATCGCAGGTGTTCTGAACTTGTTCATTCCTGGAAGAATATCAAACAAAGTGTAATTGAACCACTGCAAATGTTTACCCCAAGCAAACATCAACGTAATTAATGTACCTCCAATTAACCAAGATCTTTGTCTTGCATCCAGTACAAATAATCCTAAGATAAAGAAGAAAGATATTAATACACCTTGATAAATTGGACCACCTGTATAAGGTTGTTCTCCAAAATAAAGAGGTAATTTAAAATTCGGGTTTTGAACAATATTTTTAGCTTGTTGTCTACCTGCTACTTTTTCTAATTGTTTTGCCAAAGGACCATCTTCAGAAACTCTTTCTTGGCTACTTCCACCAAAGAAGTTAGGTGCTAGTAAAGTCAAAGATTCCATTTTACCTTCACTCCAGCTAAAAGCGTAATCTTTATCTAAACCTTCTTCTGTATGATTGTTCTCCTGTCCTGGTAATGCCGATAGTTCTTTTTGACCACGGATAGAATAAGTAGCATATTCTTGAGTAGTCCACACTCTCCAAAGCTGAGTTGATGCTCCTAAACTTGCTGCTAAAATACCGATTGGAACAACTTTCATCAAGAAAGTGTTGAGCTCTCCATTTTTGAAAGCAAAGTACAATTCAGATAAGCCGTAAATCAATACCACAAAACATAAATAATAAGTAATTTGGTAGTGACCCGCTCTTAATTCTAAAGCAACAGAAGATGCCATCAACGCCCCTCCAAGAAGGAATTTACGATCAAATATTAATCGCATAGATCCTAAAATCAGTCCTCCGTAACCAATAGCCCATAGTTTTGTAACGTGTCCAGCTTCTAAAGAAGTAATATAAAATGTATTCAGAGAGAATGCTGCTGCTATGAAAGCCGCTACCCACGGGTTCACTCTAAAACACATCAATCCAATCCAAACTCCTAACATCAAAAGCATCACCGTCATTGGTGTTTCAAAGCTGTCATACATAAACAACATTGATAATGAATACAGGAAGTGGGTTGGATCTCCTTTTAAACTTGAAGTCAACAACTCAGGCATTCCTGAAAACATGGCTGAATTCCAAAGTGGCGATTCACCTGTTTTCTCTGCTTCTACTTGAGAAGCATGTGACATACCCTCAAAATGGACTAAATCGCTCTGTTGTAGTGATTTGTTATCAAAAAACTCGGGACTAAAATAGATCACCGTTAGGATAAAAAATACTGGAATGACAAGTAACCAGCTGTATTTTTTAAGATTTCCTTTGCTCATAATCGACGTATATTCCAGAACTCTATGGTTCTAAATTGTTTGTAATCTTTTATTTATTAAAGTTTTTAAAGCTTCACCTCTTGCCTTCAAGTTGAACGTTTCGGTGATATCTTTTCTAATTTGCTTCCTTTCAAATACCGGCGGATGGTCCACCCATTGTTGTATACCTTCTGCCAATGCATCTACTCCTATCTCTGAAATAATTATACCATTTGTATCATTTATTATTTCTTTCATCCCTCCATTGCTAAAAGACATGACAGGAGTACCACAATATAAGCTTTCCAACATCACATTAGGCATATTATCTTCCAGGCTAGGCAAGATAAATAAATCTGAAGCACTATAAGCCATTGACATTTCTTTTTCTGACTTCAGTACACCTGTTGTAAAAACATTTTCGGCGTCAAAGATAGACTTATCATAGTTACCGACCACCAAAATGGAAATATTCTCACTAAATTTCACTTTTTTTAGAGCCTCAATCAACAAAGTAGCGCCTTTTCTTCTATTCGAAATTCTTTCACTGACAAAAAGAAGGACTCTACCGTGTTCTGGTAAATTAAATAATGTCCTTGCCACTGACTGTTCATGATATTTCATCCTTTGAGGATCCAAACCATAAAACATTTTGTGATGAGGAAATGCTCCCAACAATTCACTTTTTTGAGATAGATCAATCATCCATTGTGAAGGTGCTAATACTTCTATATCTTTCCCAGCATACGCTTTTCTTTTGATTTCTTTGAAGAGACTTTCAAGTTTTTCATATTGAATGAAGCGTTCTACATCTTCAGAATAATGGAAACCACCATGAAAGTGATTCATATCGTGGAGATACAAGTAAACGGGTTTATCAATCTTTTCAAAAAAAGTAGAATAATCCAAAAAATTACTGACCCATTGAATAATTACCACGTCAGCCTCTTTTACATCTTCATGTTTATGAACATGATACAAAGACATAGGTGATGAAAACCCTTCACAATCCGGCTCTGCCTTGTAGGTATTAGGTAAAATTTTAATCATCTTCCAAAGTGTAGAGACTTTTCTAAACCACACGGAAGTGTTAAAAGCCTTTACGCCCTCATTATCCAAGGTATAGTCTCTGGTAATGACCTTTGAATCAACACCATTTTCCAATAAGCTTTTATGCATACGGATGGTTGCGTTGCCGGCTCCTCCATTAGGATATGTGCTGATATGGACGATTTTCATAAAAAGAATAAGGTTTATCTCTATATTTGTGCACAAATATGGTCACAAAAAAGGCATTATAAAACGTAATCTGAAAAATATACCTAAATAAGTATACTGGTGAAGATAAAAGAGATAATTAGAGGTTGGTATCAGAAAGAAGGTGTAAGTTCAATTTTGAAAAATATTAATTGGCTTGTACTGGACCGAATCATTCGAATGGTTGGAGGGTTATTGATCAATGCTTGGGTGAGTAGATACCTTGGACCTAAAAACATTGGTATTTGGGATTTTTCTGTATCTGTCACTAGCTTTTTCCTTATTTTTTCATCCCTAGGAATTGAAAGGGTTGCCATAAAAAACTTTGTAGAGGTTTCTCATGAAGAAAATATCAAAAATTTCTCTACACTTCTCTCTCTTAGAATAATAATATCCATCGTTTCATTTCTTGGCGCAGGGTTTTTATTACAATATTATGCTGAAAACGATATTGAGAAGATAGTCATTGGTTGGTTGGTAGCAAGTAGTATTCTAATTCAAGTAACTGAAGTAATAACGTTTGATTTCCAGGCCAATTTACTCTCCAAGTTCACCGTAATATCAAAAACCACTGGGTTTATTCTAGCTTCTTTAGTTAAAGTATATCTCATCATTTACAACTATGAGCTTACGTATTTTATTGGGGCTTTTTTATTAGAGTTGTTTGTGGGTTCCCTATTACTCCTTTACCATTATTTTAAACTTAGAAAACCAGTCTATTTTTCTTTCTCAAAACAGTTATTTCAAGAATATCTTCATTCCTTCCTCCCTTTATTATTATCAGCATTTGCCTACACGGTTTATACTCAGATAGACCAAGTGATGATTGGAAGAATGATTGGTGATGAGGCTTTAGGAGTTTATAGTAGAGCCGTAAAATTATTTATGATCTCTACAGCTATTTATACTATCCTTGGAAGTTCATTATTTCCAGAACTTACAAAACAATGGAAGAAGGGGATTAATTCTTTAAATTCTTCGTATGAACGTATCTCTTCAATGCTAACCGGAATTAGTTATGTTGGTGTCTTTTTCACCTGGATTTTAGCTGATTTGGTGATTGACATTTTATATGGAGAAGCATTTGCAGGAGCCGCACTAAACCTCAAAATATTGATGATAAGTGCAATTTTTCAATACAATGGAGGCATGAGAGGAAACTACCTTATCTTGACGAACAAAAGGAACATTATCATGATCAGCAGCTTTTGTTCAATGGGACTCAATGTGCTTTTGAATTATTTACTGATTCCTAAATATGGAACAAATGGTGCTGCTTTTGCCTCCGTTTTCACGGTCTTCTTTACCGCCTTTGTATTGAACTTTTTCTTTAAAAAGACAATCGTAATCGGATTGGCTCAATTGCGTTCTTTCTTTATGATTTACTTTATTAGAAAAGTCTTTAAAAGAAACTAAGGTTTAAAGCTAACGAAATCACACATTTCCGAAATGCAATTTTCATCTTAACTAAAATTACACTTTTCAATTCTTTTTTTTCACTACTTTTACCACGTTTTTTTAGGAAGAGAAATCACTAAATACATTGTAAAATAAGCTTTCGAATATTTATGGCATTTAGAAATCAGGAGATTTCTGATGATCTGTAGGGCACGAATGACGCTATCGCTTAACATTCGCGCCAGTGGTCTTTCTACTCAATTCGTTTAGTAGTTCTAACTCCGGCATTGAAGGGAAAAGCGTCAAGAATTTCATGTATTGAGCCGTTAAGAATGATTTTGCTGTTTAAGCGCAGCGAGTTTAAAATCATTGAGGCGAAAGGAATGGAATTTAGCTTTTGCGTTCAAAGCCTTGAATTTTTTGCTTCTTTTTATTTCAAGACAAAAATGAAGAAGAAGGAAGTTTGAAAGTAGATACTATAATTACTTATAGAAAGGTCGACTGAAAGTTGATGATAATTTAGTTTACAATGTACTTAATGATCTATATATTTTAATAATACTAATGTCATATTCCCCTATCATATTATTTGTCTATAATAGAGCTTGGCACGCCGAACAAGTATTAATGGCTATTCATAAAAATCCTGAGTTTCAGGATTCGCCTTTCTATATTTTTTGTGATGGGCCAAGAAATGATGCTTCTCAAGAGGAATTACAAGCGATTAAGGCGACAAGAGATATTGTTAAAAATCAAAGATATTGGTCTAAACAAACGCAAGTAATTGAAAGTGATCAGAATAAAGGGCTTGCGGCTTCGATTATTGAAGGAGTTTCAAAAGTGATCGAGCAGCATGGGCAAGCGATCATTTTGGAAGATGACATTGTCACTTCTCAAGGATTTCTAAAATTTATGAATGAAGCCTTGGAACTATATAGAGAAGATGATCATGTAATGCATATTAATGCCTATCTTCCGAAATCCCCTTTTCAAAAGAATAACTTTACTGCTACTTCATTTTACTCGACACATATGTCGTGCTGGGGATGGGCAACTTGGAAAACTTCCTGGAAATTATTTAATGCTGATACAGAGTCTTTAATTAAGAACCTAAACAATCAAAAATTAGAAAAAACATTAGACCTCAATGGGTATTTCCATGGCACTAAGCAATTGGTTCAAAATTTAAATGGGGAAATTAAAACTTGGGCGATCAAATGGGGAGCAAGTATCCTTTTAAATAAAGGTATTTGTTTAAACACTTCTCAATCATTGGTTAATAATATTGGAATGGACGGTAGTGGTGTCAATAGCGGAAAGTTATTTTGGGATCCATTCAAAACAGAAGTCACCAACGAAATATCAATTTCTAAATTAGATAATGAAGATATCGAGGAAGGAAATCGATACTTTATGAAGTTTTATAGATATGTCAATGTCAAAGGATTTAGGAGAAGACTGATTAAATTTTATTTCTATTTCTTCAAATCCAATTCATAAAAAAAGAGTAGCTCAAAAATCATTCATTGAGCTACTCTTTTTATTGATATGGAGATTATTTTATTGTCTGATATAAACTCTTAATTCTTGTCCTGGATGAATCACATCAGATGACAATTCATTCAGTTTTCTAATATCTTCTGGTTGTATATCATATTTATTGGAAATAGTACCAATACTTTCTCCAGGTAAAATTTTATGATCAAAAAACAGTGCTGGAATTCCAACTTTGACTGTTTCATTATTTTTAAAAATACGATCCATTGAAAGTGATTTTCCTTCAGCATCCAATACTTTTTTCTCAGGAACTTTGTAATGGTTGGCAATACTGATTACTGTTTCTCCAGCTTTACTTTTGTGTTTGATCCAAAAGTCCTCCTTTTTATTATCATTCATCGCCGAAATCTGCCCCATTATGAAGCCGCTCAATTGCGTCAGTCTTTTTTCTTGGGCAGGAGTAAATTCATTTGTCCTTTCAGCTTGTTCAATCATCGTAACCCCTTCTTTCAGCTTAGCCATACCGTATTCGTAATTTCTAAGGTCAGCCATTTGCTTTAAAACATCTCCTTCAAGTTTCTTAAAAAAGACATCTGATTCTGTCAGTAGCTCGTCAGCAGCAGATGTTGTTTGCTCTGTTTCGTCAGTAGCTAAGACTGATGAATTTCCAGAAAAGGAAAGAATGAAGCTAAAAATGGTGGATATAAATAGGCCCAAAATAAAAGAGAATGAACCAATAATCGTATATCTTATTTTATTTTTTTTCGACAAGCCTCTTCTCCTGTTTACCGGACCAGACTTTCTTTTCAATCTTGTGGTAGAAGGAACTGCCTCTGTCGTTTCTATCTCTTTTTCAGGTGTAGGTTGCGTACGCTTTAATTCCTCATCAATCAATTCTACCCTCTTTTGAGCATTAGTCACTCCTACTTCGGCTGCACGAGCAAAAAATTGTCTAGCTTGATCAATATTTCTGAAAGTACCCATTCCTTTCTCGCACATATCACCTAATAAATACAAAGTTTCTCCATCCAAAAGAAGATCATCTGCATAATCATAAGCAATAGCCTTGAAAGTCTCGTCATACAACTCTTGCTTGTAAAGGCTCTTGATATCAAGTAGTTTTTGTGTACGATCCAGCTCTGGTAATTTTAAAGCAAACAAAAGGTCTTTTTCATGCTGCCTCAATGATTCTTCATCCTTTTCATTGATGATCAGTTCTACCTTCTCTTGAATTTCTTCGGAATAATTATCCAACATACGGATCGTATATTGAATAGAGCCAAAAACATAAGTATCGGAATTTTCTGAAGTCCCTTCAAAAGAAAAAGTGGCTCCAGCTTCAAATGAATCAACAGGTTCTTTCGCTATTATTCTTGGAGAAAGATCGGAGATAACGAGTACAGCATCTTCCTCTAATTTACCGTAGAAAACTTTACATCTATCACCAATTACAATTGGAGTTTCTCGATTAAATTGATAGCGTTCTTGAAGTTCCTGAATTGTCATAAACAAAAAAGTTGAATCTATTTAAGGAGTAATTATTTACAATAATCTAATCTATGAAAATTATCGTTATCATGTATGAAAATACACATTTTTTAAAAACATTCCCCCCATTTATATGTTATTCTAAACAAATGATTGATTATTCACTTTTAAATAATCATCTTTAATTTACATATTAAATCAACATTCCAACGTTAAAAAAATGAGTGCACCTTTTTATGACTTCTCTGCTCAAAACACTTTGGGCGAAGATATTGCGATGAGTGATTTCGAAGGAAAAACGGTATTGGTCGTTAATACGGCAACACAATGTGGTTTAACTCCTCAGTTTCATGGATTAGAAGAACTATATCAAAAATACAAGGATAAAGGGTTAGTGATCATTGGTTTTCCATGTAATCAGTTTGCTAGTCAAGAACCAGTAGAAAATAAAGACATGGTTTCTACTTGTCAATTAAACTATGGAGTAACGTTCCCATTAACAGCAAAAGTGAATGTCAACGGATCAGACGCTCACCCCATTTTCAAGTTTTTGAAAAAAGAATTACCCGGAACGCTTATCAATGCCATCAAGTGGAACTTCACAAAGTTCTTAATTGATAAAAATGGAAATCCAGTAAAGCGTTTTGCTCCAAATACTGAACCTCAAAAAATCGAAGGTGATATTTTGAAAGTATTATAGATTTTAATTTGATGTCAGGCGTTTTTTTGAAATTAAACAGATAGCGACCTAATATTAAGCAGTTGTACAATTAAAATAGGAAGTTTTGGATTTTCTTTTTTAGCCTACTCTGCGTTAGAATATCATCACGTAGCTTCGGCTATGCTCTTCTATTCTGCCTTGATTATACTAAAAAATAATAATTCAACTTATCCCAATTTTAAATGTGCAACTGCTTAGTGCATAAAAAAAAAGTCAAGGCATTTCAGCCCTGACTTTTTTTATACACTTTGTAGTGATTCTCTATTTTGTAGTAAAGATGATTTCCTTTGCTCCCACTAAATCTTTGTGAGAAATAAAGTATCCTTTCTTCGTTTTTCCATTCACTTTGATGGATTGAATATGGTTTGTATTTCCTCCTTCTTTTTTAATGACAAGCTCATCAGTTTCCCAAACATCGTTATCTAGTTTGATCGTCACTTTGTCAAACGCTGGAGTGGTTAAAGCATATTGAGGTGTTGATGGAGCATCCGGATAGAAGCCCATCATAGAAAAGACTACCCAAGCTGACATTGTTCCTGTATCATCGTTTCCGGCAATACCGTCAGGCTTGTTAGTGAAATATTTCTCTCTCAATTCAATTACCTTGTCTTGTGTTTTGTATTCTTTTCCTTTGATGTAGTTATATGCATATGGATAGGCCATATCAGGCTCATTGGCCATATCAAACTGATCTTTTTCGAAGATCTCATCCAAACGGTTGACGAAAGCTTTGCTACCACCAAACTGCTTTACTAAACCTGGGATGTCATATTGTACCATTAGGTTATATTGGTATGCATTTCCCTCTACGTACCCGATATTGTGTTCAAAGTTTGCACCGTGTGCTGGATCAAATGGTTCGTGCCATTTACCATCCATGTGTTTCGGTCTTAAGAAGTTCGACTCTTTGTCAAACATCTTTTTATAACCCATTGAACGGTTATAGAACTCTTTGTACTTTTCTTGATCTCCTAATTCTTTTGCAAACTGAGCAATACTCCAATCCGCAACCGTATATTCTAATGTTGTAGAAACTGAACCCCAAAGTTTATCTTCTAATTCATCTTCTACAGGAACATAACCGTATTTGATGTAATTGTCTACACATGGTCTTACTGGGTTACCTCCTTCAACAGGGTAAGCTGATTTAAGAATGGCATCAAATGCTTTCTGCTCATCAAAACCTCTTAGTCCTCTTAAATAAGTATCTGCTACAACAATTGCGGCAGGATCACCTACCATTGTAAATGTCTCTGTTCCGTTTAATTCCCACTTTGGCAACCAACCTGTTTCATCATAAATATCCAACATGGTATTGACCATATTCAATTGTTGCTCTGGATAAACTAAAGTCATCAATTGATGTAAGTTTCTGTACGTATCCCAAAGGCTGAAAACAGTATAACGTTCACCCTCTGTTTTCTTTGTTTTACGTGTTTTTGCTTCTGGATATTCACCATTCACATCACTCATTACGTTCGGGTGAATCATAGAATGGTAAAGGGCTGTATAGAAAACGGTTTTGTCATCATCAGAACCACCTTCTACTTCAATTCTTGATAATTTTTCATTCCAATTGTCTTTAGCTCTGTTGGCAATTTCATCAAATGAAACGTTTGAAACTTCTTTTTCTAAGTTCTCTCTTGCATTTTCGATACTTACATAAGAAATACCAATTTTCACTTCTACTTCAGTCGCTACCTCAAAATCATAAGAGAAATAAGCTCCTAATGAATCACCAATGATTGGGTAATAAGCATCTTCAATAATTCGTTGCTGACCATTGTAGGCTGACATCCATTGTGCTTCAATGCCATCAATTTTATTGTGCTGTTGCCAAACTCCTGTTCTATCCGCTTTCTTATTTACTTTCATCACGAAGTAAACCGGGTAAATAGTCTGAGGATTGTTATAACAGAAAGACCCTATCATTCTCATGCCTTCGATCTCCTGATCATTGACTACTTTCACCATGGCACCGCTTTCATTTGAAAGAGCTTGACCTAGGTTCAAAAGTAAATTGGCTTTACCTGCTGGGAATTTATATTTACTAATCCCTGCTCTTTGTGTCGCCGTCACTTCAGTTGCAACTTGATATTTCTCTAAGAAATTAGAATAATACCCTGCCTTGGCTGTTTCTTTTGAATAAGTGGTACCGTATTCTGTTGGATGAATATTCAAATCGCCTGTTGTCGGCATTACAATAACAGCTCCTAAATCAGGACAACCTACACCACTTAAGTTGACATGACTATAACCTGTGAAAATGGTATTTTCATATGCATAAGGAAAGGACAACCAATCGCTGTCTTTTTCCATTTTATTGCCTTTGCCTGATGTATTAAAAGGAACGACTGAAACCATACCTCTTGGTGCAATTGCTCCAGGGTTGGTTGCTCCGTAATTTGAAGTTCCGATAAATGGGTTCACATACTCTGTATAATCTTGTGCTAAAAGTGAAGTGCTCAAGAAAAGAGTTAATAAGTAAAATATTTTTTTCATTGCATCTATTTTGAAATGAAGCCCCATGCTAAATAATATGCATGGGGCCTTTATAATTGGCTTTTTTTATTCAATCACTAATTCATCTGTAAACATCCAAGGTGTGTTCCCTGCCCCTAAATGCCAGGTTGGTAATTTCTCGAAAGGCTCGGCTACCACTTTTACATATTGGTAAGTGCCATTCACTTCAGCTGAGAATCTTGTTACGCTGATCACTGGGTGATCATTTGGCATTTCAACTGTTTGTTGACTTACCTCTGTAAATTCTTTGCCGTCTTTTGAAACGTAGAATGTGATTTTTTGAGGTAAGAATAACCATGAAGATGTATTTTCCAAGAAGCCCATAGACAATTGGTGCAATTGTTTTGGCTCACCTAAATCCACAACAGCTTCCAAGTCTTGTCCTGAAACACCATCCCACTTACCATCTCTTAAGTTATCTGACGCATATTCTCCATTCAAAATACCATTATCACCTGCATCATAAGAAGCGTTTTTCTCATAGTTGATTGACAACTTAGGGAATTCTTCACCAGTATTGTAATAGGCTTTTTTGAAATCAAATTCTGATACTTTACTTGACGCTCCATGTTCGTTGATTGCAATTGCTTTTACCATCGTTGATTGATCCAATGTAAACACCTCAGTGTATTCTGTAGAAGAAGCTGAAGGTGTAGAACCATCCAATGTATAGTAAATTTTCACTTCAGGAGTGATACATTTTAAACCAACAGTTGCCGTTGTATTAAAGATTACGGATTTATTAGTAATGGCAGGACGGAACACTTGCTCTTTTACTTCTAATAATTCTGCTTCTTCAGCAGGTGTAATTGCATAAGAAACAGGACGACTTTCTTTTGCCTCACTCCATGTCGATTTTGAGGCTCCCATTTCAAATGTGATTTTTCCACCTTCTTCTATTTGCTGATGTGTGATAAATGATTTATCAAATGGGTTACCATTTAAAGTTGCACCTTGAATATAAAGGTTATTGATGTCGTTGTTTTTCGCTTCAATCACGAAATCGTTTCCATTATCTAAGTGAATGGTCACTTTTGAGAAAATCGGGCTACCAATGATATATTCTCCGTTGGCGGGGTTTACAGGATAGAAGCCCATCGCTGAGAACACGTACCAAGCCGACATCTGACCACAATCTTCATTACCTGAAAGACCATCTCTTTCGGCTGTGTACATTTCGTCCATCACTTGACGGATTCTTGCTTGTGTTTTAGAAGGCTGACCTGCGTAGTTGTATAAATAAATGGCGTGGTGCGATGGCTCATTACCTTGAGCATACTGTCCGATCAAACCTGTCACATCATGTGCCATATGGTTATCATTTACAGCTTCTTGCTCAAACATTTCATCCACTTTTGCTACAAAACCAGCATCACCACCGTGCAATTCAATCAATCCGTTCACATCTTGAGGAGCAAAGAAATTGTAATGCCATGCATTTCCTTCTGTATATTCACCAGCTCCCAATAAAGAAATATTCATTGGATCAAAAGGTGTCACCCAATTACCATATAAATCTTTCCCTCTGATAAAACCTGTTTCCTCGTTGAATAACAACTTATAATTTAAGGCTCTATTGCTGTATTTTTTGTAATCTTCTGTTTTACCCAAACGCTTTGCCACTTGAGCTACCGTCCACATATCATAAGCATATTCCACTTGTTTAGAAACAGAGTTTGCTTCTTTTTCCATTGGAATATATCCTTCAGCATTAAACCAGTTCAAACCTCTTCTTGGATCTTCAGCTGCAGCTACTAATGCTTCATATGCTTTTTCTTCATCAAAATTAGTTTGACCTTTCAACATTGCATCCACAATTACAGGTGCTGAGTGGAAACCAATCATTGTTCCTGTTTCATTAGCAGCTAATTCCCAAACTGGCAACTGACCTGATTGCTCATATTTTGCCAACATTGATTTGATAAAATCGTTATTTTCTTTTGGCGATGTTAATGTAAATAATGGATGCGTTGCTCTGAAAGTATCCCATAAAGAGAATAAAGTATAATTTGTAAATCCTTCCGCTTTATGAATTTTATGATCCATTCCTCTATACTGATGATCAACGTCCATGAATACGTTAGGAACCGTCATAGAATGGTATAAAGAAGTATAGAAAATAGTACGTTGTACTTGATCTCCACCTTCTACTTCAATTTTTGAAAGCTTTTCATTCCAAGTTAAATCAGCTTGTCTTTTTACGGCCTCAAAGTCGAAGCCTTGAGTTTCTGCTTCCATGTTTTTACGAGCTCCGTCAATTGACACCGAAGAAATGGCTACTTTTACCACCACTTCTTCATCCAATTTTGTATCATAGTTGATCACGGCTTTCACATCATCACCTTCCACTTTAGTAGCGTTATCGATCAATTCACTACCTTTTACACCTTGGATCGATTTGAAAGGTTTTGAGAATTGAGCTACAAAATAAATGTACTGATCTCTTGCCCAACCTGATGAACGTCTTAAACCTACAATCTCATTATCGCCATTCACTTGGAACCATGTCTCTCTTGCTGTATCAGAAATACCATGCTTTAGATCTAAAATGATATGTGAAGCATCAGACTCTGGGAAAGTGTAGCGGTGTACACCTACTCTTGTTGTTGCTGTTAACTCTGCTAATACTTTATAATCTTCTAAAAATACAGAATAATACCCTGGGTCGGCTTGCTCATTTACATGCTCAAAACGCGAGCGGTATCCTTCATCAGGATTAGCTTTAGAACCTGGCTCTGTTTTGATTTCACCAACGGTCGGCATAAATAAAATATCTCCATAATCTCCGCCACCTGTTCCTTGAAGGTGCGTATGTGAGAATCCCATAACAGAAGAATCTGAAACGTGATATCCAGAACTCCAGTCCCATCCTTCAACACCGGTATCAGGACTTAACTGTACCATACCAAATGGCACCGTAGCACCTGGAAAGGTATGTCCATGACCACCTGTTCCGATAAACGGATCAACATATTTTGTGTAAGAAATAATTTCAGACTCGTCTTGAGCACTGCTTGCAACGTTATTTAGATGGGACACACACCCAAAAAGGAGTGGAATCCACAAAAAAGAAATGGAGAATCGATTCATTGTATATTAATAGTAAAGTATATATTGAAGAACCAAGGCAGTTCTTATTGTATGATAATCTCGTCGATAAATAACCAAGCAGGCTTTCCTGCTCCCATATGTCCTTTTGGAAGTGGCCCGCCGTTGGTATAGATAATTTTAATTGATTTGATGGCCTTCGCTTTTGATAAACCTTCCCAATTATAAATTAATACGTCTCCGTCACTAGAAATGGCGTCCGTTTTAAATTTATTAGCAGATTTATACTTTTTCCCATCTTTAGAATAAAGCACTTCCACCTCTTTTGGAGCCATAATCCAAGACCCCACTTCATCATAGGCACGGAGTTGAATTGATGAAATCGAAGTTGGTGCATCAAAAGTCAATGTGGCTGTTACACCTTCCCCATTGAAGCCTATCCAGCTTTCATCACTGAACTTCGATTCAAAACCTAATCTTCCGTCGATCAAACCTTCTACTCCTGCTTTGTGATAAGGTTTTGAAGGTGCTGTTGATAATTCAATGTTCGCTTGGTTGGCTAAATGCATCACGAAGTTGGAAGAAACAGGATCACCATAAGCTTTTCCATTTCTAAAACCTTGAATGATAATCTTCCCTGTTTCTTTCACTTCTATTGCTTCATTATAATCAACAAACACTTCTGATGAAGGCTTTTTATATTTTAAAGTCACACCCTCTATTAAAGCTTGGGCCTGTACTTTTAATTGTCCATTATGATTCAAAATTTCAACGTCCAACACTTTTGAAGATGGACCATATTCTACTCCTTTTGAATCCAAGTAAGTATATTCTTTTTCTAATCTTTCAGCGAAATTATCAAAGCCTTGTTTTTGTCCTACCCAAAGCGCTTCAGAGAAAGCAATGATTCTTGGAAAAATCATAAAGTCTAAACGGGCATTGTCCGGGATTCTTTCTGTCCAAACCGTACATTCACCACCTAATACATGATGGTGTTTTTCATTTGCCAAATCTGAAGGAACAGGGTGATAGTTGTACACTTGCTTCACATCCGTCGTCACAATATCATAATCGAAGTAACACATTCCTGTAGGTGATACAATGACATCATTCCCCATTTCAGCAATCTTCCTTACAGCATCTTTATCATGAAAATCTCTCCACAACTGTACCGTTGCCGTTTCTGACAATCCTCCTTCAAGAATCTCATCCCAACCTGTCATTTTCTTACTGTTGGCATTCACCATTTTCTCTACTCTCTTGATGAAGTAGCTTTGGAGTTCATGCTCATCTTCCAAACCTTCTGTTTTGATTTTAGCTTGACATTTAGGACATTCTTTCCATCTTGATTTTGGGCACTCATCCCCACCTATGTGCATGTATTTTGACGGGAACAATGGCATAATTTCATCCAGAATATTTTGAACAAACTCATATGTTCTTTCATTGCCAGCACATAAAACATCTTCGTGCACACCCCATTCTGTTTGTACCTCAAAAGGGCCTCCTGTACATGAAAATTCTGGATAAGAAGCTAATGCGGCCACCATATGACCTGGCATATCAATTTCAGGAATTACTTCAATTCCTCTTTTTGAGGCATAAGCAACAACTTCTTTGATTTGTTCTTGTGTATAAAAGCCACCGTATCTTGTACCGTCTTTTTCAGTTCTATAAGCTGAATTTTCAGTTAAAAGTGGGTATTGTTTCACTTCAATTCTCCAGCCTTGATCTTCTGTCAAGTGCCAGTGAAATTTATTCATTTTATAATGTGCCATTAAGTCTAAATACGACTTGATGGTTTCCACATCAAAAAAGTGTCTGCTTACATCCAACATCATTCCTCTCCAAGCAAACTTTGGAGCATCATCAATTACAACTGCAGGAACTTCTGGAGTACTTCCTACAAGTTGTAAAAGTGATACAGAACCGTTGATAATTCCTTTTGTAGTTTTCGCTTTAAGTTGAATTGAATTTTCGGTTACCGCTAATCGGTACCCTTCCTCCTCTTTTATATCATTAGTTTGAGAAAAGAGAATTGTAGCCTCTTCACTATTTTGCACCAATTGTAATACAATGCCTGTTTGAAACTTTATTTCATTAATGAAATGATTCGTATCAAAATTTTCATCCTCAACAAATAGTGTGGTATTATTAGACAGCTCAAATTGGCCTTCATTCCACTTCACCTCCTGAGGATAAGGAATAAGCGTTGGTTTGTTTTGTGCGAAAACAAAGCCTTGAACCAAAAGTAATATTGCTAGTAAATTTAATTTCATTTCAGATTTGTTTAATGGATTAGTTAAGTCTTAGTAGTAGATTTTAATCATCATCACCCACAACTGATGCCATGGGTGATGATGAAATTTTATAGGACTTTTACTGAAGGCGGCCCTAATTTTTATATTAAATGAACTCTAAAGTTCCTCCTTTCATCAATTCGTTATGACTGATTTTCCAACCTTTGATTTCCTCTCCGTTGAAAAGTACTTTCTTCACTGTTGGCTTGGCATCAGACACTGTTTTTGCAACAATATTCAATGTGTTTCCATTACCCAATTGAACCGTAGCATTGTTGAATAATGGAGTACCTAAGTCGTACATTGCGTTACCAGGGTTAACAGGGTAAATACCGATTGAACTTAAGATAAACCATGAAGACATCTGACCACAATCCTCATTACCACAAACACCATCAGGCGTAGACTTGTATTGTGTATTCATGATTTCGCGGATCAATTTCTGACCTTTTGCTGGCTTATTGATGTAGTTGTATAAATAAGCTACGTGGTGACTTGGCTCGTTACCGTGTGCGTATTGACCAATCATACCTGTTGAGAAAATTGGCAATTCATCTTCCGCAGTTGGGTAGTAAGAGAACATAGAATCTAAACGTTGTTCAAAACGGTCAGCACCACCCATTGCATCAATCAATCCTTCAATGTTTTGTGGTACATAGAAGAAATATTGCCAAGCGTTACTTTCGCAGAAATGATCTGTATAATCTTTCGGAAGGAAATCTTTGATGAAATTACCTTTTCTATCTTTTGGACGCATAAATGAAGATTCTTCATCATAATGATGTCTCCAGTTTTCAGCTCGCTTCGCGAAATATTTGTAATCTTCATCCTTTCCTAATGCTTTTGCAAACTCAGCAATACACCAATCATCATAAGCATATTCTAATGTTTTAGAAACTGACCAGTTTTCATGATCATAATTCAAAGGAACATAACCTAATTTAATATAATCCGCCATTGCATCCCCTTTCTCATTCATCGCTGATGCCTTACATGCTTCATACGCTTTTTCAACATCAAAACCTTTGATTCCTTTGAAATAAGCATCAGTAATTACAGGAACAGCGTGGTACCCAATCATCATATTTGTTTCGTTACCTTTCATTGACCATACAGGAAGTAAACCTGTTTCATCATATTGAGAAAGGAATGAATTAATCATATCCGGTACTCTTTGTGTATGGATCATAGTATACAGCGGGTGTGCTGCTCTATAAGTATCCCATAAAGAGAATGTATCGTATTTTTTATAACCTTTGGCTACGTGATTTTTCTGGTCCGCACCTTTGTAAGCACCATCAACATCTGAATGTAAAGTTGGAGCTAATAATGATTGATACATTGCTGTATAGAAAACTTTCAAATGCTCCTCATTCATAGAAGAAACTTTGATTTTTTCCAATTCAGTTTCCCAAGTATCAGAAGCTTCTTTTCTTACTTGATCAAAATCCCAAGTTGTATTCTCAGCCGCTAAGTTCTTTTGTGCTCCTTCAATGCTTGATGATGAAAGCGCCACTTTTACCAAGACTTCATTTTTATCATTTGGT
Source organism: Flammeovirga sp. EKP202 (assembly GCF_014534745.1). Classification (GTDB taxonomy): domain Bacteria; phylum Bacteroidota; class Bacteroidia; order Cytophagales; family Flammeovirgaceae; genus Flammeovirga. The sequence goes on along the minus strand of NZ_JACVVP010000009.1, from coordinate 150,318 downwards.
GTATCAAAATTGAAATAACCTCTTGTTTTCAAAGCTTGAATCTCATTGCCTTCCACTACTTTAAGATCATCTCCTTTTACAGAATTCACTAACTGATAAGAAGTGAATGGAACACTGAATTTCGCTACAAAGTATTCTTTTTGGACAGGTGCCCATCCTGATGAAAATCTGTAACCTACAACTGTTTGATTGTCGATTACCTTCAAATATGTATCTGTAGGCCCGTCCCAGTTCAAGGCATAACCTAAGTTGATATAAATTTGAGATTTATCGTCCTTCGGGAAAGTATATTTATGAAAACCAGTTCTAGAAGTAGCAGTCATTTCAGCGTGGATATTATAATCCAATAAATCCACTGCATAATAACCTGGCTCTGCTTTTTCTTGATCGTGTGAGAACAATGAAACTGGACGCACATTTCCATTTTCAGTCAGTGTTCTGTCTGATTTACTGTTGAAAGGCATGACTAAAATGTCATATAAATCTCCTGCACCTGTACCTGACAAGTGAGTATGAGAAAAACCTGCAATTGTTGAATCTGGCCAGAAATATCCTGCGATTCTATCCCATCCACCATAACCGTTGTCTGGCGAAAGTTGCACCATACCATGAGGAACAGTAGCTCCTGGATAGGTATTACCTGGACCATCTGTCCCAACAAAAGGATTAACGTAATCTGTATATCTTACTTTTTTTGAAGATGTCTGTTCCTTCTCAGAAGAAGTACAAGCACCTAAGAAAGGTAGGATTAATAAAGCTAGTAAGGCTGACCTTAATTTAATCATCGATAAGGGTAGTTATTGTTATAAGTAATTTTGATTTTAGTGAGAATAAGTCAATGCTACCATTCCATTTTGAATTGAGCATCTTCCATTCTATTTCCATTTTCCGTATCTACAATCGCGTAGTTGAATCCATTTCTAATACTGTAACCTCCGTATTCACCATTTTTATTGATGGCCAAGAATCCAACTTGGAGGTTTTCCATACGCGTTTTGTGCGTATCCATAATTCTTTTTACTGCAATCTCACATGCTTCTACAGGTGATTTGCCCATTCTCATATGTTCCACTACCATGGCTGAACCTGCTGTTCTGATCACTGCTTCTCCTAAACCAGTTGCACAAGCGGCTCCAATTTCTCCATCAACAAAAAGTCCTGCACCAATCAAAGGTGAATCACCTACTCTTCCATGCATTTTATAAGCAGCACCTGATGTTGTACAAGCACCTGCAATATGTCCTTTTGCATCAATGGCTAAAGCTCCAATAGTATCGTGGTTTTCAATATTAATCACTGGTTTGTATTCTGATTTTTTCAACCATTCTTCCCAGTCTTTTTTCGATCGCTCTGTTAATAGGTTTTCCTCTTTGAAACCTTCTTTCAATGCGAAAGTTTTCGCTCCTTCACCTACTAACATTGCATGAGGTGTTTTTTCCATTACTAATCGTGCTACAGAAATTGGATGCATGATATTTTCAAGAGCAGCCACCGCACCACATTCATAGTCATGATTCATGATACATGCATCTAATGTTACTTTTCCATCACGATCAGGCAATCCTCCATATCCAACACTTCTTTCCTTAGGGTCAGCTTCGGGTACTCTTACACCTGCTTCTACAGCATCCAATGCAGAGCCTCCTTCTTTTAAAATCTCCCAACCTGCTTCATTAGATCCAAAACCATGATTCCAAGTCGATATCATTAAAGGTTTAGTCCCTTTTCTCTTTCCTGCAAATGAAAAAGCAGATAATGAAGGTGAAATCATTGCGGCTGAAGTTAATGCCGAAATTTTTAAAAAATCTCTTCTGCTACCCATAGTTTCTAAATAAAAATTGAGGGTTTAGTAATTATTTAACGTGTTAAATATACACGTTCGATTGAAATAAACGCACAAACACGCATAAACATGCTTAAACAAATGATATTTATTAACAATAATCACGCAAAAAGAAAGACATTCCATACATTTCAAGTGTCATTTGTACTTCAATAAGAGCATCACCGAGCAACTATTGTTTTCTTGATCGATCATAGGGGGTAATCATCACACACTTTTATTTTTGAGGTATTTTTATCGAAAAAAAATTAAATACTTTTCATATCGTACAAATCAATCTTTTCCTAATGTATACATCTCAATTACAACAATTTGCAATTGTATCAAACAATATACACCTACATAACCCTTGTTAAAGTAACTCCAATATTATTTGAATATTAACGTTAATAAATGCATATTTAAGAAATATTAAACAACAATAACACTACTACATAAACTCTGAACATGCATCAGCTAACATTGCTTAAGAGTGGCCTTGCTATTCTTCTATGCACACTATTAACGACGCCTTCAGTATTATCGAACAATCTAACACCAGTTAAACTATCCGGATTTACTACCAAACAGGGGTTGTCCCAGAACAATGTCAATGCAATTGTTTACGATAAAAATGGTTTTTTATGGATTGGGACTGATGATGGCCTCAATATCTTTGATGGTAATACGTTTAGATCATTCAATGCTTCTGACGTCATCACTAATGGTTTAAATTTTAATACGATTCGATGCTTGGCTATTGATCCTAAAGAAAATTATTTATGGATAGGTACCAATGGTGCACTTGAAAGGATGAATCTGAAAAATAAGCAGGTCCAAAGAATTGTGCTCGAAAATAGGGAGGAGGTCGAAGACGTTAAAGGGATTACATGGTCCATTGAAAATGAACAGTGGGTGGGCGTAAATAATTTAGGCGTTTTTTACTCTAAAAATCAGGAAAAGTATTATAAAATCCCTAATAGCAATGCCTCTATTAATGCAATTCTTTCCTATCAAGGCTACATATTAGTAGGACATGATCAAGGTATATCCATTTATAATTCAAAAACGCATGATTCTATTAACGTTCCTGTACTTAATGATTTCAATGGGAAATCTGTTTTCTCTTTAAAGGCAATTGACAATACAATTTACATTGGTACTTCCAAGGGGGATTTATACAGCCTTGATCAGCATTTTAAGATGAAGAAGCTTTACACTGGAACCAACAAAATAAAGTCTATCACGGAAGATAATGTCGGAAACATTTGGCTTGGAACGGAAGGTAATGGTATTGTTCGTCTAAAAAAGGAAGAGAACTATAAGCCCTATACTTTGCTTCATCATAAATGTACCAATAGAACAATTAATTTTCTTTACTACGGTGCTCATCATAATATTTGGATTGGCACTTTCGGAAATGGATTACAACTTTATAATGAAAATGATCCCTTCTTTACATTGAGCGAAGATAAAACGTATGGAAAAGGGTTATCCCATAACAGTGTCACATCGTTTGAACAATTAAATCAAAATGAAATCCTTATTGGTACTGATGGCGGAGGAGTGGATAAACTCAATATTAAAAATGGGAATATCCAAAATATAGTCTCCAATCAATATGTCATTTCACTAAAAAAGGTAAAAGACAAGATTCTGGTGGGTACCTACCAGAGTGGGCTTCGTATATTAAATGATGAAAATATACTATCTCCGTTAGATGCAATTGATCAATTCAATGATGATTTATCCACGGATAATGTCTGGGATATTGAAGAGGATTATTATGGGAATATTTGGCTAGCGACCACCAATGGGGTTGTAAAATTAGACCTTGACAAAAAAACTTTTATTCGCTTTAAAAATAACCCATTGGATGTCTCATCTATTTCCAATAATGATACAAGGAAAATTTACAGGGATATTAAGGGAGACATTTGGATAGGCACTTTTAATGGTTTAAACAGATATGATAAAGAGACCAATACTTTTAAACAGATCCATTTTAAAAGTAGAAAGAATCAAAACATCAATATTAATAATGCCATCATCTCCATTGCGGAAGATGACAAACTGAATTTATGGATTGGCACATTCGGAAATGGATTATGGAAGTTGGATCGTCAGACAGACTCTTTGTATGCCTCAAGCATCAATGCTCAATTACCTAATAAAGTAATTTATGCTATTGAAAATGACTCCCATGGTGCTTTATGGCTATCAACTAATCAAGGTATAGCTTCTTATAACCCAAAAGATGAAAGCATAAGAATGTTTACAGAAGAAGATGGCCTTCAAGGAAAACAATTTAATGTAGGGGCTTCATTGATGTTAAAAAACAACTTTTTAATCTTTGGAGGTACCGAAGGTTTAAATATTTTCAACCCCACAAAAACTATTTCATTCTTACAAAATATACCAAAGATTAAAGTCAATACTATCACTTTAGTAAGAAATCAATTGATGAACAAAGACATTGATATTTCTCAAGTACGCCAGATTGTACTCACTCCTGAACAGAGAACATTTTATCTAAATTATTTTGGCCTAGAATATAATTATCAACATAATATTGAGTATGAATATAGACTTAGAAATTTTGAAGAAAACTGGAATCAAACCTTGTCCAATTCCTCTATGCTTTATTCTAACCTTCCAAGTGGAACCTATTTCTTTGAGATAAGATGTAGATACAAAAATCAAATTTGGGGTTCTACATTAAGTTTTCCGGTTATTTTAGAAGCTTATTATTGGGAAACACCTCTTTTTAAGTTTATCATTTTAGTGCTTCTTCTCGTAATTGGACTTACCATTTATTACATGTATATCAGGAACTTGAAGCATCAAAAATTAGCTTTAAACAGAATTGTTAAGGAACGAACACAAGAACTCCTCAATAAAGAAATTGATATTATCGAAGTTGAAAACCAAAAAGCACAACTGATTAAAGAGACATTAAAAATTCGGGAAAAAGAATTGACAACTCATGTGTTACGTTTAGCACATATGAATTCTTTGGTCTATCAAATTGACAGAAGTCTTGAGGAACTTCAGAAGTCAAATGACCCTATCTCTAAAAATAAAATCAACAGTATTCGACGTGAAATAAAACAGGCTGAAAATATTGAAAATGATTGGAAAACGTTAAATGGTCTATTCTCAGAGGTACACCAAAATTTCGCTCAAAAATTAAAGGAAAAACATCCCGATTTAACCGAGGGAAATCTTAGGCTCTGTAATCTCATTAAACTCAATATGTCAAGCAAGGACATTGCTGCTATTCTTGGAATATCACTCAATAGTGTGAAAGTAGCTCGAAAAAGACTAAGGAAAAGACTTGAACTTAACATTGATGACAGTTTAGAGGAGTATTTAATGGCGATCTAAAATCTAAAAAATGGAGTAATCAAAACGGCATGCTCATATCACACTATTTAATGCATAATTTAACCGTTTTAATTACTCCTTAAAAAGAAATGCCTCAAAAAAACATCCTTTCCATTAGAACAAAATATACTATTTTTATGTACACTCTTTAAGCTTTAAAAATTATCTTAATTACCTCTAATTAAGTACAAACAAAGCATTGCATTTATTATTATTTTACCTACCAACCATCGATTTGATCAGCATCAAAGTCGATATAAACTTCACATATTTAAAATCTAAACTATACCAATCTTAATAATATATACGTCAAAATACATTCACTTTGACTTCTTACGCTTAGATTACTTTCTATAGAATCTTAAAGATGAGGTTCTAGTTTTTAAGTAATAAAGTCCTTTCTTTAATTTTGATGCATCTAAATCTACCCTATTTCCTTGGTCACTTATCAGTACCACTAAACCTGTTACTTCTTGGCCAAGAACATTATAGACTCTCATTTTCTTTAAATCAGCATTGTTACCAATAACACTAAAACTTCCTTCAGTTGGATTAGGAAATAATTTTAATGACTGAGTATTTAGATCTTTTAAATAAACTTTCAAAGCATTACTGTATTCGTATTTACTATCAAAGTCTGTTTGTTTTAATCGATAATAACTTACTCCAATAAAAGGATTTTGATCTATATAAGAGTAACTTAAAGCTTGACTAGAATTTCCTGCACCCGCTATTTTTACTAATTCCTCCCACTTACGACCATCAACTGATTTAAAAATCGTAAAGTATTCATTATTGGTCTCACTTGCTGTTTTCCACATCAGATGCACTTGTTCATTATCCACAACTTTTGCTTTAAAGAGAGATAATTCTATTGGAAGGTCTAAATTTGCCATCACCCCATTGGTTGTGCCTAATGTAAATCTTCTGTTGTTTGTGATTTTATCTACGTTTGAAAATAAGAAATAATCTCCATACGTTTCTGCTCCATAAATTGGTGTTTCATCACTAAAAAAGCCATCATTATCAGTATCTATCAACAGTACCAAGTTTGGTGATGAAATATAATCATAACCAATCAATTCAAAGTATATTTCTAAACGTCCAACATCTACCGCTAAATTAAATGAGCTTACTTCACTTACTCTCCATACTCTTTCAAATCTTGCTGTAACTCCAGATGGAATATCTGTCATTTCAATTGATTCAGCAGTACCATTATCATGTCCCCAAATTAGAAATTGATCATCAGACATACTCCCATAAGTTGGAGTTATCCTGACAATACCTGAACCTTGTGCATCATAATGATAATTTTCTGCATCAACTTGACCAATCCCTGCTACATCAAAGTCATAATCACCACTCTTATCTTCATCATAGATATCATTTGATGTCAGATTAATATCGTATTTCGCAGCTAAATAATTATTTACAATAATAGTTTGAGCTTCGTTCAATCCTTCATTATATATAGCGAATTCATACATGTATCCCCTAAAACCATTTGTTTCATGTCCTAATCTAGGTTGTTGTGGTGTAATAAAACCATCAGTGTCTTCTAGAGAACTTTCTAGTGTATTATTATAAAACATCTCATAAGATTCTCCATAATTTCGTTGATATTGGATTACCTTCGGATCTGTATTGATAGCTGTTGTAGATGTTATTCCCCCTAAATTAGTATTATCATCTGTTCTTTTTTGGTAACCATAGAAATTGCCATTTAATTTCTTAAGGCTATATAATGGCCATTCTGAATCAGAGTCACTTGAACGGTCTATAATATAATCACCTAAGCCTCCACTTAAATTACCCAAAGTACCAACTGTGGTATCTTGAAAAGCAACCACATAAGTAGCACTTGAATTACCGGAAATACCTAAACTGTTCAAATCCATATAATTCGTTCCACTAAAACGTAATCCTGGTTGCCCATTTTGTACATTTTCAGCATATATTGGTTGAAAAGAAACGGTCTCTGAATATGCATTGATACCATTATCATGTTGATTATTCCATTGCCTTACATTATCACCGCTAACAGCTAATGTTATACCTTCATCGGAGTACACATTTTCGTCCGCTTTAAGCCATACCAGGTTATTATCATCATTCCCTACACCTCCAGGTCCTCTTGCTCCAGAAATGAAAGCTGTTTTCAAAGGGGAATTTGCTTCATCTGCGGTACCAAGCGTAAACCTAACATTATCAGAAAGTGCTGTAACGTTTTGGAATACAAAATATTTACCATATTCCACTGCACTAAAAATAGAGGTCTCATTAGTAAAGGAGCCATCGTTATCAGTATCTACAATAAGTACTAAATCTGACGCTGTAAGATCTTCAAAACCTTCCAAGTTAAAATAAATATCAACTGCTCCAATGTCTGTTGAAGCCCCTGTATTATCTACTTCACTTACTCTCCAAACTCTGTTAAACCGGGCTTCTACAAGTGTAGGAACATCTACTGTTTCAAGTGCTTCTAAATTACCGTTATCATGTCCCCATATCATAAATTGATTGTCTGATAGTATTCCAGAGGAAGGCGTTATTCTCACAATACCACTTCCTTCTGCATCATAATGATAATTATCAGCATCTACTCTACCTATACCTGTAACTTCAAAATCAAAATCCCCATTTGAGCTATCATCTTCGTCATATAAATCATAAGAACCTAGAGGAATATCATATTTTGCTGATAAATAATTATTTACAATGATCATCTGTGCATCATTCAAGGCTTCATTATACACTATAAATTCATACATATAGCCTCTTAAACCTGTATTCGGCTGGAGAATATGCCTACCTAACCTAGGGTCTGGCGGTGTTGAGGGACCATCACTTTCTACTTCAGAATCTTCCAATGTGTTATTATAATAAAGTCGATAATCTACCCCATATTCTCTTTCATATCCTATTATCTTGGGATCAGTATTGACACTCGTGGTCGATACAGGTCCACCAATATCAGAACCAGCATTGTTTCTTTTTTGATAGGCATAATTATTTGTATCAATCAATTTTAAATTAAATAATGGAGACGACTCCGTTGTCCTATCGACAATAAAATCTCCTAGATCATCATAATGGTTTCCTAACGTACTTGCTGTATCCTGGAATGCTACGATATATGTGGCACTAGTGGTAGAATTCATATCTAATGACGGAAGATCAATAAATTGATCCCCTTCAAATCGAAGAGCAGATTGACCATTTAACACATCAGTAACATAAACTGGCTGATGATCTGTATCTGTAGAAAATGCATTTCTACTATTCCCAGAGTTATCGTTCCACTGCCTTACTTTTTCTTCATTGAATGCTTGATTTACACCTTCATCAGAGTAGGCACTGTTATTATTTAAGTTTAACCAAGCCACATTTGATTCAAAATTACCTATACCTGCTGGGCCAGTTGGGGCTTTTGTAAAGAAATCACTCAGTAAGGAAATACTTGATGCATCTGTTGTTCCTAAGGTAAATCTTGAGTTATCCGTTAAAGCACTAACGTTTGAGAAATAATAATAATCACCATATTCATTGACACCCGTAATAGGTGTTTCATCACTAAATAAACCGTCGTTATTTGTGTCCACTAACAATACAAGAGCATCTTTATTTGTGATTGTAAATTCCCCAAGATCAAAATAGATTTCCAAATTCCCCACATCAATACTTGCCTTGGAAGTATTTACTTCACTAACTCTCCATACTCTACTAAATCGAGATGCTACACCTGCAGGAACATCTACTTCTTCCAATGCCTCTTGAGTTCCATTATCATGACCCCATATTAAAAATTGATCATCAGCAAGACTCCCAGAAGTTGGTGTAATTCTAACAATACCTGTACCTTGTGCATCATAATGATAATTGTCTGCATCCACTCTACCAATCCCTGCCACATCATGGTCGTAATCTCCATTACTTGCATCATCTTCATCATATAAATCATTTGATGTCAGTGGTATATCATATTTAGCAGATAAACTATTATGAAGAATAATACGTTGAGCATCATTCAATGCTTCTTTATACAATACAATTTCAGAAATATCTCCATCAAAATCATGTGACGCCTCTAGACTTCCTATATTACCAATTGTGAATGTATTAGATGTTGTTGCGGTGTTAGTATTAAGGTCAAAATTGCTTTCTAAAGTTTCATTTGCATAAACATAATTATCATCTGCTATGCCCGCTTGGAAAATGACAGTTGTGATGACTGAACTTCCTACAGGAAAAATATTATTAATATCAGTAACAGTAGCATCTCCATTTGCAATAGAATTATTTAGTGACCCTGATGATTGATCCAATAAAAAACGATCACTTGCATCTTCAAACTCTCCCCAAACACCTCCTGAAAATTCTATCCTTGGTTTATAAACTGATACAATAGAAGCTTTCTCCATATCACCTTTATTGATAGATAAATCAGTTGTAATGTAGTCACGTGTTCCGTCAAATCGAATTGTATTATAACCATTCATGGCAGATGCAATTAACTCTGGATTTCCATATACTATATTTGTACTTGAAGTTCCAGAAAGGTTAGAAACACCTGTAATCTGATCCGTTCCAGTAATCCCATTATTGGCATCTATCCAATATTCTAGATCTGAAGTACCATAAGTATTTCCAATCCCCCCAGGTCCCTTTGGAGCATTGACAAAAAAATCACTCAATAAAGGTGTATTACTGTCATCATTGGTACCAAATGTAAAGGTTACATTATCCGTTAATGCAGTAACGTTTGAGAAAAAATAGTAATCTCCTGAGGCTACTGCTCCAAAAATTGGAGATTCGTCTTTGAAAGAACCATCACCATCTGTATCTACCAATAAGGCTAATCCTTCACCAGATTTTAGTGTAAACCCACTTAAATCTAAGTAAATGTCTAATCCTCCGATATCAATAGAAGTACTTGATGTATTCACTTCACTTACCCTCCAAACCCTTTCAAACCTTCTAACTAATTCTAAGGGAATATCTGACTTTTCTGTAGCTTCTAGCCTTCCATTATTATGTCCCCAGAAAAAGAAACTATTATCTTCTAAGTTATCTACAGGAATCATCCTCACAATACTTCCTTGAGCATCTAAGTGAACGTTATCGACATCAATTTTTCCAACTCCTGCAACTTCATGATCATAATTACCATTGGCAGAATCATCCCCATCGTACAAATCATTTGATGTTAGGGGAACGTTATATTTTGCAGAAAGTGCGTTATGAATGATAATTCTCTGTGCTTCATTAATAGCATCTCCATAAACGGCTACCTCAGAAATATCCCCATCAAAATCATACTCTGTTATGAGAGATCCAATATTACCTATTGTAAAATTATTAGATGTTTCAGAAAATGCGATTGAAGTAAAAGTCCTTTCTAAAGTTTCATTAGCATAAACATAGGAGCCATTTGTTTCTCCTTCATCAAATAACACCGATGTTATAACTGAACTTCCTACAGGAAAAATATTATTTATATCTGCTTCAGTTCCTGATCCTGTACTCACTGAATTATTCAGATATGGACTTGCACTAGATAAATCCAAAATGAAACGATCAAATTCACCATCATCTTCTCCCCAAACACCACCTGCATCAACAATTCTAGCTCTATAAACTGAAACCACGGATACTTTATCAAGGTCATTTTTGTTGATGGATAAATTCGTCACGATATAATCTCCTACACCATCGAAAGTAATGGTACTGTAACCGTTCATCGCTAAGGTTGTTAGGATTGGATCGCCTGTAATTGTACTAGCGATCGCATTACCCGATAAATCTTCAATTGCAGTGACAGAACCACTTGCTATCACTCCATTATTTGCATCCATCCAGTAATCAAGGTTCGAGGTTCCATCTGTACTACCCACTCCTCCTGGTCCTAATGGCTGACTAGTTGTAGCAATATAATTATCTTTATCTAGCACTGTTAGTGAAGTACCTCCACTTGTTCCTACTGTAAACCTCACATTGTTAGAAAGAGATGATACACCAGTGAATTCATAGATATTACTTCCTAAATAGGTTGCTCCTGTAATGGGAGTTTCATCATTAAAAACACCATCATTATCGGTATCAACTAAGAGACTAATGTCAGCAGGATCAATAACACCTAAACCTGACAAGTCAAATCTAATATCAATACTACCTACATCAACTGCAGTATTTGAATTAGAAACCACTTCACTTACTCTCCATAATCGATTAAACCTAGCGGAAACACCTAGTGGAACATCTGAAGTCTCAATAGCTTCTTGAGTACCGTTGTTATGCCCCCAATATAAAAACTCTCCATCATCAAGATCCGTCGGATTTAATATTCTTACAATACCTGATCCTTTTCCATCTTGTGATATGTTTGAAATATCTACCCTACCTATACCCGCTACATCAAAATCAAAATCACCATTACTATTGTCATCTTGAACATAATCATCATAACTTGTTAGCGGTATATTATATTTTGCAGATAAATAATTACTAATAATTCTCCTTTCTGCCTCATTTAATGCTTCACTAAAAACAATTACTTCAGCTATATCTCCGTCAAAGAAAAACTCTTCAAAACCTCTATAACCGATAGCACCTATTGTAAAGTCTACTGATGAATAACCATACCCATGATTAGCCGTTGCAGAACCAACAAGTTCCTCATTCACTGTGACTGTTGTTCCATTAACAACACCTTCCTGGTAAAATACATTACTAATAACAGCCTCACCTGCAGTAAACAGTTTTGGAATATCGTAAAGCGTTAAATCAGATGGTCCTAGACTTATAGCACTGTTTATGATCGTCATATTGTTTGACTTATCAATCAGAAACCTATCCCAATCTATATTATCTTCACCCCAAACAGCTCCCGCATCATCAATTCTAGGGGTATAGACAGCAATAATAGTCGCATTAGGGATGTTATCTGTATTGATTGACAATGTTGTTTTAATATGATCGCCAATACCATCAAAAGTGATAACACTTCTTCCATTTAGTTTATTATCTGTAAGTGCAGGATTTCCCTGTATACTATGTGCAATAAAGTTTCCTGATAAATCAGTTAATGAAGTAATCGGTGAAGCCCCTGAAACTCCATTATTTGCATCAAGCCAATATTCTAATGTTGAAGTTCCATCTGTTGTCCCTACTCCTCCTGGGCCAGTTTGAGAAAATGTGTAGTTTACAGAAGAATAAAACAGAAGTAGTGAAATCAGTAAATAGTATCTCATTGTGTAATTATTTATCTACTGCCAAAATGATATGTTTGAATGTCTCATAACAATAGTTTAATTATTGGCAGTTAGTGGAATGTGTAATTAAATAGCGTAAAAATCTCTTCGTTCTTAGAGCAAACTTAACGCTCCATTTTCAGGCTATTTCAATCCATATCTTTCTATTCTTTTAGTATTTATTATTGGGCATTACTCTTTATAAATACTAGCATCCTCTTTCCTTACATCATCAAATGAAATAAAAGAGAACTCCCTAAACCTTAATACATTAGCACCACAAAACAATCACACATTAACCACTATATATCAGATACTTAACACCTTACTAACATTCTCATTACAATCAAAAACTAACCAAAATATCATAACTGTACTCCATCATGACTATACTATTCACTATTAAAAAACCTTCATACCAATACAAGATGACATAGTCTCAAATATTATAAAAATTGTAAAGTTAGGACATAAAAAAAACCTCGAAAAGCACGAAGCCTTCCGAGGTTATTTCTAATATATTTATTATTTATTTCTGTTGTTCAGTTTTTTGATCTACAACTGGCGCTTTATCTCTATTCGCAAGCTCCCATGCAGTAGCAAAAACCAATTTTGCTCTTTTAGCCATTGGGCCAAAAGTGATTTTGTCAACCGTATCTGTCGGCTGATGATAATCTTCATGCGTACCATTAAAATAGAAGATTACAGGAATACCGTGTTTTGCAAAGTTGTAATGGTCTGATCTATAATAATATCTATTTGGATCATCTTTCGCATTATATGTATAATCCAAATCTAATTCGGGAACATATTTCTTTGCCACTTGTTCATGAAGTTCATGTAATTCTGATGATAACATATCTGCACCAATTACATAAACAAAGTCAGGGTTTTCACTATGTGCTGCATCTCCTCTGCCAATCATATCAATATTCAAATTGGCAATAGTGTTATCGATAGGGAAAATTGGGTGACTCGAATAGTATTCAGATCCTAACAATCCTTTTTCCTCACCTGTTACCGTCATAAAAAGTATAGATCTTCTTGGGGCATTCCCCTCTTTTTTTGCTTGAGTAAATGCATTTACAATTTCCAATAACCCTGTCGTTCCAGAACCATCATCGTCTGCACCGTTGTGAATTTCACCATTGATAATACCTACGTGATCATAGTGCGATGTTACAACTAATACCTCGTCTTTTAAGTCCGTACCTTCCATAAAACCTAAAACGTTTTCCGTCGGCATTTTTCGAGTCTCAAACTGAGCATTGATATTCAAATTAAAAACTTCTCCACTTGCAGCTGATTTTCCCTTCGAAACAACCTTAGCCACTCTCTTATCAAACTTACTTTCACTAACTCCAATTAATCGATAGAAACTAGAGGGTTTTAGTAAGACTAATCCAAAACCATTATCACTTTTTTCTTCTGGTTTATTAAACATTAATCTTCCCTTAGAAATATAACTCCCGTATCGTTTTGCTTGAGTGGTGTATTTTTCATCAGATTCGGCAATCACTATCGCGAACGATGCACCTTTTTCTGCTGCAATTTTTGCTTTTATTCTTAATCCACTTATCTCTTTTTTAGATTTACCATAGATTCTTGGTGTTTTTTCAAAAAAGACAACTCCTTTACCTTTCACATCTACATTGTCATAATCACTAATCATGCTGTTGTCCTCACCATAACCGATGAATACTACATCTAAGTCTTGTTTGAAAGAAAAGTTACCGTATGGAAAAATATCTTCAATGAGTTGAAGGGTTACGTCTCCTTTTTGAATGGAGAAATTGGTGTATTTTTGTTTATATAAATCGAATTGTTGAAAATACGGGTTTGGGACATTTGGAACTGGTCCCTTTAAACCTTGATCCATAAAAAACTGAGCGATATAATCTGCCGCCATTTTTTGACCTCTCTCTCCTGTCTCTCTTCCTTCAAACTCATCAGAAGCTAGTATCGTAAGATGAGATTTCATCTCCTCTTCTGTGATGGTCGATTTGTACTTGTTGACTTTTTCACTTTCTGATTCCAAAGTGATATTTTGAGCAAAAGCCGATGAAATGAGAATTGATAATAATGTCGATAAAAGTGTTTGTTTCATAAAACGTTATTAAATAATGAAGAAGGTACACAGTAAAATCAGGTAAGGAATATTTATTTAACTGGGTACTTAATAATTGAAATTGGTAATATATAATGTACCTAATAACTACTACAGCTACTAGGTACAACTTGAACTTATTCTTTGACTATTCAAAAATGCCTAAGGCACTGGAATTGTGTGTGCGTCTTTTGGAGAAGATAAAACGATCATAGATTGTAAATCGTCTACTTCTTTAATTTCGCTGAGTTTGTTTAACAATACTCTTTGGTATTCTTCAATATCAGTGGTAATTACTTTTAATAAGTAATGACTATTACCCGTTACGTGATGACATTCAATAACCTCTGGTATATTATCAACTTGCTTTAAAAAGGAGGTATGATTTTCTTGATTGTGCTTTTCAATCTTTACATTTACAAAAGTAGTTACTCCTAAACCTAAAGCTTTGGTATTCAACTTTGCATGATAACTTTCGATGATCCCCGAGTTTTCTAATTTTTTCACCCTCTCTAAAGTAGGTGCTGGAGATAAGTCAATTTCTTTTGATAACTGAGCGTTTGTTATTTTAGCTTGTTTCTGAAGAATATCTAAAATTCTTCTATCTGTTTGATCAAGCCTTAAAACTGCTTTTTTAAACGTTGACATTTATAATGTAATTATAATGATTAATATATGTGCTGTGATAATAAATATTCAACCTATAGGTATTATTTAGTAACGTTAAATTTAAGTGTAATAAAACTCTAATAATGAAGGCTATACCAAAACAACATTGATATATTTTCAAAATCCGTATCACTTCAAAAAAACATATACCGTCTATAAAAACTAATGACTGAGTACTTATTCCGATAGTTTATAGAAATAAAAGATCTTTTATTACTAAGATAGATTAATGCAATTTATTAGAATATTTTGTTAATAACGAATTTCACCAACTAAAATTCCGAAAAATTAAAAAACAATTCTATTCACAAAATAAGATATAGCTGTTCTACTAAGGGGTGTGCTTGGATTTCTGATAATTTACATATTCCAATATGCCATAAAAATAGCTATTGGCCACTTCAATTACCCTCTGGGAAATCTTACCAGACATTAAGTCATTATCATTAAGTGCTTTAAGCTCATTAATATTATCTTGAAGAAGAGGTTCGCCGTAGCACATTGGGCTGTTTAATAATCGACAAAGCCTTAGGTTTCTTGCATATATACCATTTCCTAAGGGCATTGCTACGTTTTTAAGGTATCGGGGTTCGTTAGTATTGTTAACGGCAGGGACTTTTAAATAATCCACAAATTGTTGCATGATGAACTTGCTTAAAAAATAGGAGTCCTTTGTGTTATCACTGATTAATATTCTAAGAAAATCATAACGATCCCTTTTAGTAGACAATTCTTTTCGCATAAAAGAACCCGGTACAAACACCATACTGAAATTTCTTTGGGATGGCTTTTGCCAACCTACATTTAATTCATCCGCATTATAATGTAAAACAACAGTTACATCAGGTTTAAAGTAATTGATTTTGCTGGCTCTTACTTCTAAATCATCCTGCAAATAATAGTCTCTATATATCTTTGATTCAGGTGAATGATATAAAATATGTAGCAATTGTTTTTTTGTCAATTTACGGTGTTCCCTTAATTTATTGGGAAGGTGTTTACTTTTCCAGGATTGATATGAAACATTTGAGGCTCCTTTATTACCAATTGATGTACGAGTAAGAAATACCTCTGCACCATATTTTTCTAAACTGTCTTTTAGGACATATGCCGTTGTCAAGGTAAGGTCTCCTTCCCTAAGGTTTATTTTTTCACCGCTCTCTAAAGTCATATCGATAAACCTTCCCTCTATTTTTGCCATTTTCATATCTGTAGCTATATGACCTGGATCGATGGCCACTCGGATTCCAGAAAGAGGTTTCATCACTGATGATGGTATGAAGTTATGATTTAACTTTAAAATTCTTATAGTTTGAATTAGATCATCAGAAAAAGGCTTTACTCCTTTATTCGCGTAGACATTATATTGAAAAGAACGATCTGTAAATTCAAAAACGTCTTTTAAAGTAGATAACTCGCTCCAAGGCAGAAAAAACTCTGCTACACCTTTCTTATGGTGTAACGCTGAAGCATATATTGTGATTCCTTTTTGATTGATGGTAAAATACTCATAAAGGTGAGGGCTTTTTACAAGATACTTTTCAGCTCTCCTTTTATAATAATAGGCTAATTGCTGATTCATTTGTGCATAAACTCCCCCTCCTACTTCAAAACAAAGCAGAAACATAAAAAGAATGATTTGTAGGGATTGTCTGAGCATCATATTATTTAATTAGGGCCCCAAAGTTAAGTAGTTAATACTGTAGTATTTGTGAACAACGGGAAAAGATGGGTAAATCTTACTAAAAAAGTACCTTTTTCAGGTTTTTTCATCAATAATTTACAAAAGAACAATAATAATGTCAAAATTTTGTCATGTACAAAAAAACTCCAACAACTAAATTGCTGGAGTTTATGAAATCTATTTATCTATTTTGGAGTGGTAATTACACCAATTCCTCACTGTATAGTTCTTTATGTAATAAGTTTAATGCATTGTTTTTCTCGAAAGTAGGAATCAATACTGAGATATTACTCTTACTTCCTCCGTAAGAAATCATTCTTACAGGCAATGATTTTAAAGCATTAACTACTGAAGATACAATATTTGCGTTCTCTACAAGCATTTGTCCAACAACACAAACAATTGTCATATCTTTATCAACTTCCACTAAACCTAAAGACTGTAAATCTCTTACAATTTCTTCCAGATGAGTATCATTATCAATAGTTAAAGATACCGCTACCTCTGACGTTGTAATCATATCGATCGGAGTGCTGTACTTTTCAAACACTTCAAATACTTGCTTCAAGAAACCATAAGCCATTAACATTCGGCTTGACTTAATTTTGATCGCTACAATACCATTTTTAGCAGCCACTGATTTTACAGGAATAGCGTTATCAGAAGTTGGTCCAATTAAAGTTCCAAAAGCTTTTGGAGCCATTGTATTCTTTAATCTTACAGGAATATCTTTTGTTTGAGCAGGTAATACAGCTAATGGATGAAGGATTTTAGCACCAAAGTAAGCAAGCTCGGCTGCTTCATCATAAGTTAACTGTTCTACTGCTTTTGTATTTTCAACGAAACGTGGGTCATTATTGTGCATACCATCAATGTCAGTCCAAATCTGAACTTCTACAGCATTTACACAAGCACCAATAATTGTTGCTGTATAATCACTTCCTCCACGTTGTAAATTATCAACTTTCTCAAATTCGTTCGTACAGATATAACCTTGCGTGATGAATAAAGTTTCGCCTTTATGTTGAGCAAGAGTTGCTTCCAATCTCTTTTCAATTTCAGGATACGCAGGCTCACCATTTTCAGATCTCATGAAGTCAAGTGCTGGTAATAATACCGAATTCACTCCTTTTTCTGTAAGGTATAAATGCATTAATTTTGTTGAAATTAATTCTCCTTGAGCGTGAATTTCTCTTTCTTGCTCTGTTGAGAATCCTTCAACACTGTAAGAATTTAATAAGGCATATTTTTCATCCATTAGTGCGTGAGCTTCTTCTCTTGCCGCCTCTCCTTCTAAAAGTTCATAGATGTGTTGATCGTACTTTGGTTTGAAATCAGCTACTAATTTTTCAACTAATGGCTTATCACCTGCATAATAGGCATCACAAATTCCAACTAACGCATTTGTAGTACCTGAAACTGCTGATAATACAACTATTTTAGGCTTCTCATCTACAATTAGATTTGAAACTTGAACCATTCGTTCTGCTGAACCCACCGAAGTACCTCCAAACTTATAAACTAACATCGCACTAAAACTATTTTCTTTGTTAAATCCTTAATATTATGTTACAAATATGATTGAGCCTTTTTAGATCATGAAATTTAAACATGAAAAATACCTAAATTTCACAATGTGTTATATATAAAACAAAAGCTTTTCTACCTATAAAACATATTGAACTGAAAAACTTCAAATTCAACTACTTATCATAAACGTTAATCTAGAGGTTTTAATACGAAAACATTCAAAGGAATTCACAACTAAAAACATACATTATGTAATCTATAATGTCACTGATCAATAATGGTGATAAAAATTACCTTCTTTAAGACTTTCCCGTCACTTCTTATTCACTGTATTTAGAGGAAATTTGAAAAATATAATAAACCGTTAAAGTAACGTTCATTTTATTATGAAATTTATACTAGCAAAAATTTGTGTTATCTATCTTACTTTCATTTCGATTTCATGTACTAACACAAAAACAAAAGACGACAGTCACCATAGTGACGCCATTGCATATACAGAGGCTGAATGCGACTTTGGAGATATACAATCCCCAATTAATATTCTTTCACAAAGAACGAAAGGAATAATTAAGTCGAGAATTAATATAGAAGCTCATTGTAACGCTGTAGAAAACAAAGGTCATACAGTACAAATTGATTTTGATAGTACATCAAAGTTAACTTTTGGTGATGATAGATATAGTTTTAAACAACTGCACTTCCATACACCTTCTGAACATCAGATTGATGGCATTACCTACCCAATGGAAATGCATATGGTGAATGTTTTAGACAATGATGAGTCTGATAAACCTCACTTCTTAGTCATTGGAGTTTTATTTAAAATGGGAAAAGAGAATGCTTTCTTAAATGAGTTCCTTAATAAAATCCCAAGAGATCATGAAGGTCTAGTGAAGGTAAATGAAGCAGAAGTAAATCTTGAAGATTTATTTGGAAGTTATGATTGTGAGGAAATGAAACATTATTTCCATTACAACGGATCTTTGACCACACCTCCTTTTACTGAAACAGTATCATGGCATGTGAACCAAGTGATCTTTGAGGCTTCTGAAGAACAGATCAAAATAATGAATAAGATTGAAGGTAATAATGCGAGACATATTCAAGACCTTAAAGGTAGATATGTGGAAAAAGAAGATCTTTATGTTTCTTCAAAATAGAGCATTAAGTACCCGTTAAAGTTGACTTACCCCATCTTTAACTCAATACTTATAAAATATAGACATAGTATGATAATGAAATGAAGGTGATCTTTTGAAGGTCACCTTTTTTTATAAGTACAAATTTAAAATTATCTAATACTAATTCTATTTATTATTTTGCGATTACTTCCTTTAAAAAACTTTCAATAGAACCACTATTCATACGTTTTTTAGCGTTGTACTCACAAAAAATAAATTAGAATTAACTATAATTTATTTTTGTCTTTGTACTTAAATTTGTAATTCATCATTTATCAAAATAAAAATGAATTCTATACTTCTCAGCGACAATACCAATTATTACGAAATACTTCTCCCTTATTTGCCAGCGTTGGAGGTTTACACCAATGTGGAAGACCTTAATACAGAAGAGAATGTAGAAATTCTAATTATTGACGAAGAAGTAATTTTATACCACTTAGAGAAAAACCTGAAATTTATTAAAAACAACTTCCAACAAGCATTAAAATATATTATTTCTAGAAAAAATTGTATTCAAAATTTAGAACGCTACAATTTTAATGAAATACCTCACTATATCTTACATGATGAAAATTTTGAAGACAGGATTAAGAAATATTTTTCATCCATTAATATCAATACCGACAAAAACAATTTTACTTTTTCAGATTTGATAAAGGGGAATTCCCCAGTGGTACAGAAAGTCTTTCAATTAATGAAAAAAGCTTCTACCAGCAAAATCACCGTTAACATTACAGGAGAGACAGGAACAGGTAAAGAACTTGTTGCACGATCAATTCACGAAAATTCTCAACGTAAGGACAAAAAGATGGTAGCCGTTAACATTGCGTCCATTCCAAAAGACTTAATAGAAAGTGAACTCTTTGGTTATGAACAAGGTGCATTTACTGGAGCAACTCAACAAAGAATAGGTAAGTTTGAGGAAGCCAAGGGAGGCACCTTATTTTTGGATGAAATCGGTGAACTTCCTCTAGATCTTCAAACAAAACTTCTAAGAGTCCTACAAGAAGGAGAATTAACCCGGCTTGGAGGAAATGAGCTCATCAAAACAGATGTCCGTTTGATCACTGCCACTCATAGAGACTTGTATTCAGAAGTTGGAAATAATACGTTTAGAGAAGATTTATATTACAGAATATTGGGACTACCCGTTCATCTTCCACCACTTCGTGAAAGAAAAGAAGATATTGAGGAGCTGACAGACAATTTCCTATCAATTGTTTGTAAGGAAAATAACATCAAACCACAGAAGAAATTAGGGAATAGTGCACTCAAAAAATTACTCAACTATAACTTCCCAGGTAACATCAGACAATTAAAAGCCATCATTGATTTAAGTGTAGTGCTATCATCTAATTATGTGATAAGTGCAAGTGATATATTAATTGAAGATCAAAAAAACGACATTAATTTACTAGAAAAAGAGCGAACTTTAGAAGAATATAACATTGAGATCATAGAACACTTTTTGAAAAAGTACTCAGGAAAGGTGAACTTTGTAGCAGATAAACTTGTCATGAGCAAGTCAAAAATTTACAAGTGGATTGCTGAAGGCAAATTGACAAAACCAAAAACCTAAATTTTATACATATGAGTACAGTCCAAAATACACAACTATATAACCTTTCACAATTAGAAATGCTTTCAAGAGGTGACCAGGGATTTGTCGACAAAATGTTGAATTCATTTACGGGAAATCTTAAGGATGGCATCAAAGAAATAACGGATGCTTATCGCTTACATGATTGGAACACTATCGGGAAAGTTGCACATAAATTAAAACCATCAATGTTGGTATTAGGTGTTACAAGTTTAAAGGAAACTATCATCTACTTAGAGCAAAATCAGAAAGGAGAAAATGTGGATGAAAAAGAAATTAGTAATAGAGTGGAAGGTTTTCTTGAAAAATGCGGCATTTTGTTAATGCAGATTCAACAAATTTCGAATAATTGAGAAAAAAACTGACATCAGTCACTTAGAGGGTCAAACTATCTATCTATTTTTGCAGGGTAAAACGAAAAATTAAATTTACTCTAATGAAACAAGTTATTTTTAGTGAACTTGCCCCTTCACCACTAGGGCCCTATTCTCAAGCTATTTTAACGAATGATACACTATATGTATCAGGCCAAATTGGCATCAACCAGTCTACTGGAGAGTTTGTATCTGATTCGATCGAAAATGAAACACACCAAGTCATGAAGAACCTTGGTTACATTTTGCAAGAGGCGGGATTGACTTATGAGAATGTAGTCAAATGTAGTATCTTTGTAAGAGATATGAATGACTTTGCGAGGATAAATGAAGTATATGCTACTTACTTCAATGAAGAAACTGCTCCGGCAAGAGAGACAGTTCAAGTAGCACGTCTTCCTAAAGATGTAGGTATTGAGATCTCTTGCATCGCTATTAAATAAGCAATAAGAAACTATGTTTTATAGATTGTTTTTATCAAATGTTAGCCATAATTCTAGCATTAGTATTAATTCACAATTTATTGAAACATAGAACTTGAAAATACGTGCATAAATAGAGATCTTTTCACGAATAGGAGGATCTCTATTATCATTTATCTCCTACGCATATAAAATCAACCACCATTACAAATCAAATGACAAATTCGATTTACATCAGTACTGCCGAGCCTAATAGTGGCAAAGCCTTAGTTGCCTTGGGTATTCTTGAGAACTCATTACGCAAAAGTTCTAAAGTAGGCTTCTTCAAACCAGTTATTGGAGATTTCAATTCTGGAAAAGAAGATGAGCATATTTCTTTGGTTATCGAGCATTTCGGTTTAGACCAAACACACGAAGAAGCATATGGCCTTACTTTAAAAAGAGCAAATGAGCTAATCTCGCAAGGCAAAAAAGATGAGATGCTTGAAATCGTAATCGATAAATACAAAAAATTAGAAGAGCGTTTCGACTTTATTCTAATTGAAAGTAGTGATTATAAAAACAGTATTACATTAGAGCATAGCTTGAACATTGAGTTTGCGAAAAACTTGGCAACGCCAGTTCTAATCCTTACAAATGCTCACAAAAAATCTCTTGAAGATTGCTCTGACTCATTAAGAGTTGCAATTGACGAATTCAAGTCAAACGACTGCCAAGTAATTGGTGCTATTGTTAACAGAGTAAATCCTGATATTGTTACTGAAGTTCATACTGGATTAGCTGAGAAATTTGCTAGCAAAAAGATGCTTTTATCTACTATTCCTGCAGATGAGAGAATTTCTAGTCCTACCATCAGAGACATTGCCGAGCACTTAGATGCTAAAGTTTTATATGGCGTAAGAAATCTTGATGTATTGGTTGACAATATGACGATCGCTGCCATGCAGATGCAAAACTTCTTACCAAAAATCAAAGACAACTCTTTGGTGATGACTCCTGGTGATAGAGGTGATATTGTATTAGGTACGCTTTCAGCTCACAGATCTCAAAATTACCCTAATATTGCTGGTTTACTTTTAACTACTGGGTTAGAGCCTGATGACTCTATCAAAAAGGTAATTGAAGGTATGAAGGATATGTTCCCTGTATTATCAGTAAAAGAAAATACTTATCATACTGCCAACTCTGCTGCTGATGTTACAGCTTCAATGAGAGCAAATGATTTGACTCGTATTGCTTACGCAAAAGAGCTTTTTGAACAACATGTTGATTCAAAAATGCTTGAGGAGTTATTAAGTACTGTGAAAATTGATGGTATGACACCAAAAATGTTCCAGTATACGCTTACACAACGTGCTAAAAAGAAGAAAGCAAAGATTGTATTACCAGAAGGTAATGATCCAAGAATTCTTGAAGCAACTGCAATTCTTGCAACACAAGATATTGTTGATATCGTGTTATTAGGTAAGAAAGATGAGTTAGTTGATATTGCTAGAAAAAATGTTATTAACCTTGACTTTGATCTTGTAGAAGTGATCAACCCTGTTGAATACAGTAAATTCAATGAGTATGTAAATACTCTTTATGAATTAAGAAAACATAAAGGTATGAACTTAGATATGGCAACGGATGCTATGTCTGATGTTTCTTACTTTGGTACTATGATGGTTCAGATGGGTGATGCACAAGGTATGGTATCAGGTGCAGTACATACAACAGCCGCTACGATCCGTCCAGCATTACAAGTAATCAAAACGAAGCCAGGAACTTCAGTAGTTTCTTCAGTATTCTTTATGAGTTTACCTGACAGAGTATTAGTATACGGTGACTGTGCTGTAAACCCTAATCCAAACTCTGATCAGTTAGCGGAAATTGCACTTTCTTCAGCTGAAACAGCAATCGCATTTGGTATTGAACCAAAGATTGCCATGCTTTCATACTCTTCCGGATCTTCAGGATCAGGTGAGGAAGTAGAGAAAGTACGTAAAGCAACTGAAATTGCAAAAGCAAAACGTCCAGACTTAAAAATCGAAGGTCCTATCCAATATGACGCTGCTGTTGACGCTACTGTTGGTCAGAAAAAGATGCCAGGATCCGAAGTAGCTGGTCAAGCTAACGTATTGATTTTCCCTGATTTGAACACTGGTAATAACACTTACAAAGCGGTTCAAAGAGAAACAGGTGCATTAGCAATCGGTCCTGTTCTTCAAGGTTTAAATAAGCCAGTAAACGATTTAAGTAGAGGTTGTTTAGTAGAGGATATCTTGAACACAGTGATTATCACAGCGATCCAAGGTATTCAGTAGTAAACAAATA
This sequence comes from Flammeovirga sp. EKP202, assembly GCF_014534745.1. Classification (GTDB taxonomy): domain Bacteria; phylum Bacteroidota; class Bacteroidia; order Cytophagales; family Flammeovirgaceae; genus Flammeovirga. The sequence goes on along the minus strand of NZ_JACVVP010000009.1, from coordinate 125,967 downwards.
TTAATAATAATACTTATTAAGAATACCCTTTACAGACTGTAAAGGGTATTCTTATTATTTTGCAAAAAATTATAATTTATAAATACTTCATACATTTCAATGAAAATTCTTGTAATCAACGCAGGTAGTTCTTCTTTAAAATACCAATTGTTCGAGATGGAAGGCGAACAAGTTCTTTGCTCTGGTATTGTAGAAAGAATTGGTTTAGAAAATGGTATTATCACGCACAAAACTTTTGATGCAGAGGGTAATGCTTCTAAAACAAAACTTGAGCTTCCTATTCCAAATCATAATGTTGGTCTTAATGAGGTAGTAAACCTATTAACTGACTCTGACAACGGAGTGATTCAAAATACAGATGATATCCAAGCGGTTGGTCATAGAGTAGTTCATGGTGGTGAATTCTTCAATAAAACAATGCTTATCACTGCTGATGTTGAAGCTAAAATTAAGGAGTGTTTCCAACTTGCACCTCTTCATAACCCTGCCAACTTACAAGGTATTTTAGATTGTACTAAAATCTTTGCTAAAGCAAAACAAGTGGCTGTATTTGATACTGCATTCCACCAAACAATGCCTGCTAAATCATACAGATATGCTATTCCTACTGAATTGTATGAAAACAATGGTATTCGTGTTTATGGTATGCATGGTACTTCTCACAAATATGTATCTGAGCAAACTATCAAATATTTAGGTCTAGAAGGAAAAGATTCTAAAGTAATCACAGTACACTTAGGAAACGGTTGCTCAATGGCAGCTGTAAGAAACGGAGAGTGTATTGATACTTCAATGGGCTTCTCTCCTCTTGATGGTTTAATGATGGGTACACGTTCTGGTGACATCGACCCTGCTGTAGTTTTCTACTTAATGGATAAGTTAGAAATGAAATCAGAGGAAGTATACGAATTATTAAACAAAAAATCAGGTATGTTAGGTGTGACTGGCGACAGTGACATGAGAGATATCGAAGAAAGATTTAATGCAGGTGATGAAGTAGCTATTCTTGCTCTACACATGTATACTTACAGGATCAAGAAATACATTGGTGCTTATATGGCTGCGTTAAACGGTGCTGACGCTATTGTATTTACTGCCGGTGTAGGTGAAAATGACCACGGAGTTCGTCTTTTAGCTGCCAACGAATTAGAGCACTTAGGTGTTGTAGTAGATGAAGCTAAAAACCATAAATTAAGAGCTTCAGACATTGAAGAAATTCAAGGTGCTGATTCTAAAGTGAAGGTATTAGTTGTACCAACAAACGAAGAATTAGAGATTGCTCAACAAACTTTAGAGGTGATTGGTTAATCAACTTTATTGATATAAAAAATCCCATACCAACAAACTGGTATGGGATTTTTTTTTGAAAAACCGTAATTCCAATTACGAAATTACGGCCGATAATTAGGTTTTAACAGGAAGTTTCGTCTTCATTTAACGATGTTTGTTCATCCTTATAAACCTAAGTACGGCGTTTTTATACTCTAGTTAAACCAGCTTTACACTTGTTTTGACAAGTTTACAAAAGAATAACATAGATGTTAGTTTATTAACAAGTTCTAGAGACTTTTAGTCAATTGCCTCTAACTTTTTTCTTTCTATTATTTCAGATTGATAAGTGGTAATTTTATCTACAACCACATTTTCTGGCATTGATTGTGATGTTGCTGTTTTACATAAAACAAACTGATGATTTGACATTCTACCTACTACTCCTACTTGATCGATATCATTCATATCTAATAAATCATATAATTTATCTCTATCTTTCAAGTCGGTAACCAAATATAATTTATGGCAATGTTTTAATGCATCTAATGTTTTAGGATTGTTCTCGAAGAAGGAAAAGTCCGTTAATACTAAGAAACCAATGATCATATTGTTTGAGCTAGAATAGATAATAGCATCAAGTCTGGTTTCTGAAGTAGGTGTATAATCTTTTTGTATTAATATTTTATTGGTCTTTAATCCTGCCTGAAGGGCAATTGATTTTCCAAAACTCTTTTTTAGGTTTTTAAAAAGTGACTCACTGATTTCATCATACATCAGTTTAGTCGATATATTAAGAGTAGACATGTTTGTAAAATTTAGGTTATTAAAAATTATTAGCTATACGTTGTAATTCGATAATTCTGTCATCTTTTGTATTACAACCGTAAATTAAATAATACAAAAAAACATTAACCTCAAAAAATACAGATTTACTTTTGCGCAACTTTCGTTTATTTTTACATAAATCATTAAAATAATTCAATTTTAAATATGCATCATAAATTAACAACTCTGTTTCTACTCTTCTTTATTAGCATACAATTAAATGCTCAAAAACTACTGGACGTACCTTCTAAATATTTCCCCTCATATGATGAGAACTATCAAGTCATAAACCATCATAACTATTCAATTGGTTACAGTGAAAAACATGAACAAGCTGCTTTTGTTATTTATAAACTTACCAAAAAAGAACTCAACAAAAGTGCCGATCGATCTAATCAATTTGAGACAGATCCTAATGTCACAACATTTTCAGCTGATGGAAAAGATTATTATAAATCTGGCTATGATAGAGGACACTTGGCACCAGCTGCTGATATGTCTTTTAATCAAACGGCCATGGAAGAAAGTTTTTACTATTCTAATATGAGTCCTCAAGCCCCTTCTTTCAACAGAGGAGTTTGGAAAAGAATGGAAGAACAAGTGAGAGAATGGGCACTTCAAAAAGATAGTGTAATTGTAATTACCGGACCTGTTTTAGAAGATGGATTGAATGTTATTGGTTCCAATGAAGTAAGTGTACCTCGCTATTTTTACAAAATTGTATTATCTGAAAAAGGTAATAATGAATTTGAAGCCATAGGAATGCTCGTTGAAAACGCTAAATCCTCATTGCCTTTATCTCAATTTTATGTAACTGTTGATGCCATAGAGGAAGTCACTTCAATAGATTTTTTTGCTGGAGTTTCAAATCAAGAAAAATTTGAAAGCCATTATAATTCAGCCTATTGGACAATTGGCAGTACTGAGGAGAATAATCATAGAATCGAACAAACTCCATCAAAAGAAGCCCTTCAATGTGAAGGATTTACAAAAAAAGGAGACAGATGTAAACGAAATGCGAATAAAAACTCGAAATTTTGCTGGCAACATCAATAAATCTCAAATCCATTAAGGCATTTTAGATTCTTATTCATTAAATTGTCGATAATAGCACCCAAAATGTTATTCTCGCAAATTATATGAATGTATTTCTTCAAAATGACAAAGAAAAAATAAAGAATTCTACAGCTTCAAAAACAACAAATCATTACATCATCCTAAATAGTAATGGTAGTATAAAGTTCATCTCAAAGGGTTTTTTAAATGGCGCACATACCTTTGAAGAAAATAGGTCAATAGCCGTAGGACTTTCTCCAAAAAATCAAATTGTGTTCAAACAAAAAGTATTCGAAGCTTTGGACACTCAGGATTCTATTGTCTTTGAATTTACAATTTCCATTCATGCAAAACCTCACCTTTTCAAGATTACTCTTTCGCCTTTTTTTATTGATGAAGCCTTAGTCAATGCCACTTTTGAAGAAGTAAATAAAGAGAAGGAATTGCATTTAAGAAGGTTTAAAGACACCTATATACACTCTTTAGATGCCATTATTTGGATAGATCCTTTCTCGAAAGATGTCATCTTTTCCAACCCTGCTTTTGAAAAAATAACGGGGTACTCTGAAAAAGAAATACTAAATCAATCCATCTTCAAATTGATTGCTTTAGAAGATAAACAGAAAGGAAAACATGAATTCTCTTTACTAAAGAAGAACAAAAGCATAGTTACTCAAACAGTTCTTATCACCAAGAAAAAGAAAAGGCTTGATGTAGAATTAAGTGCTAATGTAGTGACTTCTGATAATGACTCACCTTATATTGTTTGTGTTATTAAAGATCAAACAGCACTTACGAAAGCTAGAAAAGAATTAAAAGATAACTCAAGAAGATATGAAGGGGTACTTGACAACTCAAAAATAAAAATTTGTCAATTTGATCTTCAACTTAAGTTGTTTTGGACCGGACAATCGAATGATGCTATGACATCTAATTTTCTATCCAAAAACAATTATGGTTTAACCATTAAAGAGATTATAAAAAATGAATCGGGTGTTAATATTTATCACCTCATGCATGAAACTTTGAAGTCACAAAATACCCAGTTTGGTAGCTTTACAATTCTGTATGACAAAGAATGGAAAGTGGCTGAAGTTTTCTTTACTCCTATCTTAGAGAATGGCAAAACAGTTGGTTTAAATGTGGTTTTCTTAAATATTTCAGATCAAAAAAGAATTGAAGATAAGTTAGACCACTTTGTTTACAGGGCTGCCCATGATTTAAGAGGTCCAATTACTACAATTCAAGGATTAATACAATTAATAAAAGTTGAAGATAATGGTTCAAACTTTATAAATATGTTAGAAGAAACAGTTTGGACTCAAGACATGCATCTTCAAAAAATACTAGCTTTTTACTATAATCAGAAAAAAGAATTAAACGTTTTACCTGTTGACTTAAACAAAATTGTCCATCAGCTCAACTCCTTTATCAGTAATTCTGGCTATAACATTTGTATCTCTACAAATAATCTTTCAAAAAGAATAATTTACTCAGATGGAGAGCGTATTCTGTTACTGTTCAAAAATATCTGTAGTACAATTTTACAAAATGTATCGAGAGATATACATGTTGACTTAAAAATTGTTCTTAAGGATATTAAAAATGGAATCTATTTATCTTTTGAAGATAATGTATCTCCCAAAGACTCATTCGATTCCATTATTAATCGCAATAATACGGTTGAATATATTCACAATGATTTTTCTAAAGGTATCTTTATCACTACTGATATCATAGAAAAATTGAAAGGAAAATATCAGGTAAATTATAATTCAAACAAAAGAACACAAATGCTTGAAATTCTTTTACCTGACCTTCAATAAAACAACTTTATTTAGTCTCTTCTGAAAGACTCAATTACTTCTTTAAAATCTGGAAATTCCTCCGAAAGATGCTCGATATTGGCAATTTCGAAATCTTCAAACTCAAACCCTGGAGCAACAGTACATCCTACAAGAACATAATCATCTTCTTCCTCCACTAAAGCTCTAGCTGCAAACCAATTACCGCCTTTTATTACGTATTGAGGAACTTCTCCCTCCTTAAAGTTTTTTCCTACAATCGTTTCAATCAACTCCCCTTTTGGTGTGATTTCAACGATCTTAACTCTTGCTCCATCGTAATGATGCCAGATCTCCGTATATTTTAGTTTATGGAAAGTAGAAAATTCATTTTTCCCCATTAAATAGTAAATAGCAGTAGAGGCATTTCTCTCTAATCGATCCGAATTTACCTCAATTGTCTTATGAGAACGATATGTTTCATAAAAATACCCTCCTTCAGGATGAGGAGTCATATCCAAAAATTTAATGATTTCGTCTTTTTTCATCTGTAATATTTAATTATTTGAGCAAAAATATATTTCCCTACCCTATTCTCCAAAATACAAATTTTAAAGACGAACCTAGCATAGGTTTATGAATAATAATTGATCAAATGTTGAAATACTCTTAATTTCTACCTAATCATAATATTTATAAAAACATTATTAAGAGTAATAAGAATAAAGTAAATTTGAAACATGTAAAAACCATCATATATTAATTTGTTATGGAAAATAATATTGAGCAATTTATTCAAAACAGCTTCCCTACTCTCCCATTAGATCATCCGTTAAAGCAAGAGTTTTTATCCGAAGGAGAATTAATATCAATTGATGAAGGTGAGTTTTTGATTGATCTAAATGAGGAAATGACTTTTGTACCCATTGTCACAAACGGGGTACTAAAGGTTACAAGAGAAGATGATGAAGGCAATGAGCTTTTTCTTTACTATTTAGAATATGGCGAAACATGTACTATCTCTATGATGTACCAAGAAAGTGCTGTTAGAGTGACTGCTGAAGAAAAATCCTTAGTCTACAAAGTTCCTCTAACCATTATTAATGATTGGATGGCTCGTTTTCCTGAATGGAGAGATTTTGTGATGCATGCCTATAAAGTACGTTTTGATGGTTTATTAAAAGCGATTGATGAATTGGCATTTAAGAAAATGGATGAGCGATTAATCAACTATCTCCAAAAAGTAAGGGATATCAAGGATACAGACCTTTTACATATTTCTCATTCGGAGATTGCCTTAAACCTAAATACTTCAAGAGAAGTGATCTCAAGATTATTAAAACAATTGGAAAAAATAGGAAAAGTAAAATTGGGTAGAAATAAAGTTGAATTGCTTGCGTAACATTTATCACAGAGTAATTCTTTTGTTTCGTTAATTTTGTTCTATCATCAAATATAAAAAACACACTATGGGATTTTTAAGAAAATTATTTGGTCTTGGACCTAAAGTAGACTATAACGAATTAGTAGCAAATGGTTCGAAAGTTTTAGATGTTAGAACAACAGGTGAATTTTCTTCTGGCAATTACAAAGGATCCATCAATATACCTCTGGATCAAGTCAGTAAAAGAATGCCAGAAATATTGAAACTTGGTGAACCTTTGGTGGTTGTTTGTAAATCAGGAATTAGGGCTTCTAATGCCATTTCAAAAATTAAAAAAGCAGGCGTAAAAGAAATACATAATGCTGGAGGTTGGACCAATCTAAAGTAAAAACAATAGTACATAAAGAATGCTACCCAACAAATGTCGGGTAGTATTACTTTATATACTATTATCTATGAATACATGCTATAATCCTCCTCCACTAGATTGTAACTTTCTCTTTTGACGGCCTTGGAATTGACCACCAAATGCATACGAGAATGATAATCTATATACAGGACTTTCTTGTTGGAAATCTGTCATTTCTACAAAACCATCACCATAAGCAGTTCTTTGCTCACCGCTGTAAAGAAGGTTATTGATTTTGAAACTCAAGTTTCCTTTATGATTTAAAATTGATTTTTTAATGGCTAAATCCATTGAATATTGTGGATCTGTAATTCTTTGTGCATCATAATTTTGTGCAGTATATCTACCCATCAACTGTACAGTCAATGTTTTCATTGGTGTCACTTTAGCACTCAATTTTGCCGACCAGTTTATTGGATTGCTATCCGTTGGAATAGTAAACTCCTCATTATCATCTTGGATATCCAAGTAATATAAATCAACGGAGCCATTCCATTCCCACCATTTCGTCATATTGTAATTTGAAGATACTGACATACCACCTGTCATTGACTCTCCTAAGTTTCTGTAAGTAATTACAGTTAAATCTCTGTCATTATCGTATTCAACAATCTCTCTAATGATATCAGTAGAATGTCTCATATAAACGGCAGTATTTACGCTAAACGCTCCTCCCATAAAACCGTAAGAAAGTTCCATTGAGTTGGTATATGACGGCTGTAGACCTGGGTTACCTCTCATTACACTTTGTGGATTTGAAGACATCTCAATCGGCAATAACTGCATCACATTTGGTCTCTTAATTCTTCTACTGTAGCTGATACCAACAGTATTTTTGTCATCTAATTTATGTTGTACATGCAAAGACGGGAATAATGACTGATAGTCAATAGTATAAGTTGTATCTGCAATTGAAGAGTTTGTGATCTTACCCTCCATTAAAGCTGACTCTGCTCTTAAACCTGCCTTAATACGTGTTTTACCCAACTGTAATGAATAAGAACCATATGCTGCGTGGACCTGCTCTAAATAAGGGTAAGTATACGATAAAGTGTCATCGTTAATAAAATTGATACTCTGTACTCTCATTTCAGCATCTGTCATTTGACCTTTATAGCCTACTTCAAAAGATGATTTATCATTAATCTGCTGATCATAATCAACACCTAATTGAGTGTAGAACCAGTTGGCAGAGTTGTTATTTCTATTAATTTGTTGCCATTCACCATTACCTATTTTCTGTGCATTTTGAGGTACAATATCAGCCTCTCCAATATTGGCAAATAGATCAATTTCTAAATTACCCTTCTCAAATTCTTTTCTATGATTCAAGTTGAAATTATTTCCTTGAGCTAAGTTGTAGTTTTTACCCAATTGAAAATTACTATCTTCCACTTGATCACCATTCACATATTCGTTGGTAAACTCAGATAACACATCAGACTCCCATCTCCATCTCTCAAAAGCAAAGGTTGAAGTATTCGTAGAATCCCAGAAGTAATCCATCCCTAAACGTACATTTCCAAATCTGTTATCGTCATTGATTTTTTCATTTTGACGAAGACTATTGATAGTGGTATCTGTATAATCTCTGTTTAATGTTCTAGTATTATCCCACTGATTTGAGCTCATGTAAGTCTGCCCAAAAAAGTTTAATTTCTTTACTCTGTAATTCAAACCAAGGAACCCTGAGTATTTATTATTTGAACCCGCATTCAAACTAAAGTTACCGTTAAAACCTTTTAGAGCATCTTTTTTTGTGATCACATTGATAATACCAGAAAGGCCATCTGGATCATACTTTGAGGATGGGTTGGTGATGACCTCAATCTTATCCACTGCATCTGCCGGTAACGACTGTAAAATTTGGTTGATATCCATTTGAGAGGGCTTTCCATCCAATAACACTCTTACATTGTTATCTCCTCTCAAGGAAATAGTACCATCAGCTCCTACATTCACCTCAGGCAGAGTATTTAAAATTTCTGAAGTAGAATTACCATCAGCAATCATAGCCTCACTTACATTGATTACCTTTTTATCAATTCTATTTTCGATAAAAGATTTTTCTCCAGTGATTTCAACTTCTTCTAATTGCTCCACTGACGAAACCAATACAATTTCACCTAAGTCAAGCTTTGATTTTTTGGCTGTTAATTCAATTTCTTCGATGTACTTTTCGTATCCGATAAACTGCACCACTAAATTGTATTTCCCTAACGGTACTTTTGTAAGTGAGAATTCCCCATTATCATCAGACATGGCTCCAGTAACAGATTTTTTTGAAGCATCTAATAATGCAATTGATGCATATCCGACAGGTTGATTGTTATCTTGATCAATTAAACGTCCTTTCACTATTCCTTTGGCAAGTGGCTCATTGGCCAAAGTTGTAAATGACGTAAAGGTTAGGCATATAAACGTAATATATGCACATACGAGTGTAGAAGTCTTCATAGATTGTATAAAATAATTTGACACTAATAGTTAATTGCTGCTCACATGAACAGTTACATAGATTTAATTGAATGTTAATTACTTAACTGGAAGTTGATTAAGTTTCACATTCTTTAATAATTAATTCAATTATAGACGTTCAATTTTAAATTCACAAACAAATCATAGTAAAAATTATAAATTCATTAAAACAGAGGGTAATTCTGTAACACTGTTGAACACACTTGTTCATTATCGTACGAAAATTATAATTTAAACTGTTTTCATTGTTAAAGACAGGGTTTATGACAAAGGGTTGCAGGAATTCGTATTTTTCTCAAAAAAAATTAAATCATTTATGTAGATTAGAAGCAAAAGGAAGAATATGAATAAAGAACAAATAAAGGAACACTTTAAAAAACAACTAGAACTACTTCAGTTAGAAAGAAAGGAAGACTTAGAACAATACAAAAAATTAATGAGTGATACCTCCATTGAAGAAAGGAGAAAAAGAGGTATTTGCTGGCACCCTGTTCAACTTCAAAAAACTTCTTTTGATGCTGGCGACCGTATCATTATTGAAGTCACTCGGAATGAAAATCATTCCGAAAGTCATGTTTTCCAATCGGGAAAAAGTATATCATTATTTTCTACTGCTGGTAAAAATGAGGAGCATAAAGAAAATGTAAAAGCAGTGGTCAATTATGTAAAAAGAGATACAATGACCCTAACACTGAACGCTGATGACGCCCCTGACTGGATTAATGATGGTCAACTTGGCATTCAGTTATTGTTTGATGAAAGTACATATAAAGAAATGGAAAGGGCCATTACATTATGTATGAATAGTGAAGACACTCAACTACAAAAACATAAAAACATCTTTTTCGGAGATTTACAGGCCAAATTTAAATCAATTTACCAATACAATATCCCTTACCTCAATGATAGTCAGAATAAGGCTTTAATGAATGTATTAGGAGCCGAAGATGTTGCCATTATCCACGGACCTCCAGGTACAGGTAAGACAACTACCATTATTCAATGTATTATTCAAAACCTCAAGGATACCGATCAAGTGCTAGTTTGTGCTCCAAGTAATGCCGCTGTCGACCTTTTAACTGAAAAGCTTGTTGATAAAAAAATAAATGTAGTCCGTTTAGGACACCCTGCAAGAATCACAGATACAATTCTTCAACAAACTATTGATGTAAAAACAACAAAACACATTCGCTATAAAGAATTAAAAGCGGTAAAACAGCAAGAAAGTCAGTACCGAAATGCAGCTCAAAAATATAAACGCAATTTTGGTAGAGAGGAACGAGAAGAAAGAAGAATGTTATGGACAGAGGCCAATAAGCTTAGAAAAGAAGTGAGGTCACTTTCAGAATATATTGCCAATGATATTATTGAAAAGGCACAAGTCATTGCTTGTACACTTGTTGGTTCATCAACCCAAGTTTTAAGAGGAAAAAGATTCTCAACTGTGTATATAGATGAAGCCGGACAAGGCTTAGAAGCGGCAACTTGGATTCCGATTCAAAGAGCTGACAGAATAATTCTCGCTGGTGACCACCAACAACTACCTCCTACTATTAAGTCTATAAAAGCGGCAAAAGAGGGATTAGAAACGACTTTATTTGAGCAGCTTATTACGAACAAGAAGGTGGATGTGATGCTCCAAGAACAATATAGGATGAATGAAAAAATCATGAATTTTTCATCTACCTATTTTTACAACAACAGCCTTATTGCCAATGAAAATGTAAAAGATCATCTCATTTTTGATGGAGATTTACCACTAGAATTTATTGATACTGCGGGAACAGGTTTCAATGATTACACTGACCCTGAATCTTTAAGCACAAGTAATCGTGAAGAAGCCGATATTCTTCAAAAACATATGAGTGTGTATTTCGATGAAATTAAGCAAATGAATAAATTCGAGGAGGTACAAAACATCGGAGTAATCACTCCCTACAAGGCACAAGTAAAAGAACTAAAAAATACACTTTATCATCTAGATTTTTCTGAAGATATCAAAAACAAGATTAATGTTAATACTGTAGACTCCTTTCAGGGGCAAGAAAGAGATATTATCTACATCAGTTTAGTACGTTCAAATGAAGATGGCATCATAGGATTCCTTCAAAATACTAAAAGAATGAATGTAGCCATGACCAGAGCAAAGAAGAAACTTGTAGTGATTGGAGATTCAAGTACAATTTGCAGACATAAATTCTACAAAGAGTTTGTGGATTACACACAAGAAATTGGTGCTTATCGAAGTGCTTTTGAGTTAATGTATTAGAAGAAAAACGTTAAAGTAAAATAGCATGTTTGACTAAAATAATGATCAAACATGCTATTTTTTTATTCTGTCAGCCCCTGAGATATGATAACATCTTTAGCACGTCTTAGTCCATTTTGACTTGCCTTAAGAAGCCATTTTTTATAATCTAAATCAACATAACCTAATTTTTCTAACTCTTCCTTTTGCCTATAAATCAGCGAAGAAAGTTCATACTGACAAAAAGCATTGCCCTCCTTGGCTCCATTTAAGAAGTAAAAATAAGCACGTTTTAAATTAGATCGCTTTTTACAATATCTTCCTGCATAAAAACTACTCATAGAACTTCCAATATTGACAGATGATGTAATCTGTTCTTGCAATATTTGATGATTTTCAATAGGTACAATTCCTTCTGACTGTAAGATTGTCAACTGAAAAATATGTTCATCATTCATCATCTCAGTATGTTCTTTTTTAAAAGTTTCATACGCCAACGTAGAAAAATTCCTCACTTCTGATTGACTCAATTGTATTCCATGCCTGCAATGATTCATATAGGTCACCCAAAACGATGCCTCTACATTTCCATTACGGGCCATAGTATAAAACTCATTTGCAATTTTTTGAAGCTGAACAGAGTTCAAAAAGAGTTTTTTTGAAAATTCTAATGACAAACCTTTTAAATAAGCATAATACATATTGACCAAGATATCTATCCTTTCTTGTTCGTTTACTTTAGAAGTTGAACTCCTCGCTTTAAAAACAAAGTCGGTAATCCCTTTGGTTTCTCCATAATACCCAAAAATGGGGTTTGAAGCTAAAGTTTGCAGTTCTAATTGAATTTTCTGAGCGGTAACAATACTATCGTTTGCATTAATTTCCAGAGCTTTAATAAAATCAGCTGCAAAGGGGGAATGTTGTCCATAATCTCCATCAGGAACAGGGTTTAATCTCCCCGAACTCATTACAAACCTTCCTTTTTCTTTTAATTGGTTAGTCAAAAATACATTCGCATTCCAATGATAATTTCGCGAAGCCCCACTTCTATTCCGTTGAATCTGATCATTGAAAGCCCCTCCAAAACAAACATCAACTACTAACATCACTTGTCGAGAAGGAAGATTGTCCGTAATATTTTTGATGTACTGAAATGGCAAATAAGTCAAAAGATTGGGATCAAGTGCTTCATTTTTGGTTTCTTTCATCACCAAAAAGCCTTCCTTATAATGGATATTATCGTATGTTCCATGACCTGCGATGTACAGTAAAAACCGGTCATTAGGCTTAAGTAAAGTACGGTATTGTTTTATTGTAGAAAGTACTTGGTTCGCATCAGGATTCTTTAATATTTTGGTATTAAACGCATACTTATCTGCCAATAATCTACTGACCTCTTCTATATCGTTAATAGGATTATTCAAGGTATTAAAATAATCATAATCGTCCGTACCAATAAACAAAGCATATTTACGAGATGTAATCTCCCCCTGAAACTCATGTTCATATGCAGGGTTAATTACAACACTTCGAGTCGTTTGTCCATTAGAAAGCAGAAGGTTGAACAGCAAGAAATACAATAAAAATAATATCTTTCGAAAATGTAAAGTCATAGTATCTATCTTGTAAAGCTTATGTTAAGGGGTAAAAAGTATCTAAAGTCTAAATAATTACTATAATCGTGCTAATTTTTTCGATATTTGAAAAAATAAACTTCCATCAACTTTCAAATTAACAGTGCGAACATTCAATAAATATTATTTCTTTCTAGTATTTACTACTTTCATTTGGGGTATAAATTTCCACATCACCCAAGTAGCACTACGATACACTTCTGCAATGCTAACGGGAACTTACCGTTACACTTTAGGAGCAATACTGCTAGTACTCATCATGTATTTAAAAAAACCAACGAAGAAAGACATTAAAGATGCAATTCTGAAGTGGAAAAGTATTGTCTTTGTCGGAGTGGTAGGTGCTTTTGTATATAATATTCTTTTTTTAGAAGGAATGAAATATACTTCGGCTTTTAATGGCGTACTCATCATTGGTCTTACTCCTTTAAATACAGCTTTGATCTCCATACCCATGTTAGGGTTAAGATTGTCTATAAGACAGATTGTAGCTATGCTCTTCGGGTTCTTAGGTATTTTGTTTGTTTTATCGAAAGGAGATATTAGTGTTATCACCAATCTTTCCTTTTCAAAAGGAGACATCTATATACTTTGTGCTAATCTTAGCTTCTCCTTTGGTAATGTTTATATCAAAAAATATTTAGGCGGATTTGCTCCTCTTTGGCTCACAACATTGGTTACTGTAGTGGCATGTATCTGCTTTATTGGCTTTAGTGTATTCTTCGAAGATTTTATAATGCCTACAGATTATGAATATTTAGGAGCATTATTTTTCATGGGAGCACTATCTACAGCATTATGTGGTGCTTTTTGGTTTGTGTCCATTAAAGAAATAGGTGCTGAAACAAGTGCATTGTTTATGAATTTAGTTCCAGTATTTGGAGCTTCTGCTTCATTCATTCTAGGAGAAAAAATTGTAACTCCTCAATTATTTGGCGGTTTACTCGTCATCATTGGTTTATTAATCAATAGTGTGAAAATTAAATCTAAAAAAGCAGTTTTAGAACACTAAAAGAGTAACGGCCTATATATAGTATTTTACTAATATAATTCCTTATCATCTGTCCATTTTAAGTGATGGATAGGTGATAAGGAATTTGTATTTTAGAAAAGACTTCCTTGTCTACTAAGTCCTAAATAGAAAACTTTTTTGACAATGAGCTGTTTATTATTGAAAGAATTAAAATTAAGCAAAAAAATACCCATCAAAATTTGATGGGCATTTATAAAATATACTCTAAATTATAATTGATATAGTCTTTCGGCAATCTCTTTATTATGAGACAACCCCATTTTTTTTCTCAATCTAGACTTTGCTACATTGATGGCATTTGCCGTTGTATTTCTTAATTGTGCAATTTCTTTAGAAGACATTCCTAATTTCATGTATGCACATAATTCTCTATCATTCTTAGTTAAGACTGGGTATTGTTCTATCAGTCTTACTGAAAATTCCGCATTGACGTCTTTGATATTTCCCTGTAGCGTATGTAGCTTTTTATCGGTATCTAATTGCGACCTCAATTCGATAATTATTTTCTGAAGCTCTTTCTTTACTTCACTTTTACCTGTAAGGCCTTCCAGCTGTTGAAGTACCTTTTCTTTATTCTTCATTTGTACCAATACATTGGCATTGATACTTTCAATATCATTTTGCTTTAATGATAATTGATTTTCTAATTCTTGGTTTTGGATACTTAGCTCATTGTTACGAGCCTCCATTTCTTTCTCAGTACTTTTGAGAATTTGATTCTTTTCATTGAAGGCTTCATGTTCTACAGTTTTAGAGTGATTTTGATAAACTCTAATTGTCAAGAATATGATTCCTAAGACTACACCTATTGTGCCAATATGAAAAATAGTGGCCTGCCAGTTCTCAATATCAATATAAAATTTGACAGGAAAAAGAATTTTGATGACTACAACAGATAAAATCATAGAAGAAATAATAAAAATTGTTTTTCCAGTTAATTGTTGTTGCTTTTGAAAGACCATTAAGATCATCGCAGAAAGTAGAATAAAACTTTCTAAAACTGTACATGGCACAATCAACGTAAAAAAGATACCTATAAAGGTCATCAAAATCGCATTGAGCTGAATAGACATTTCATACCTTCTATGCTTGATAAGCTTTAAATCTAAAAATAAAGCAGCAATCATAATTGAAGGCATAAGAACAGTGGCGGTAGTATTACTAACCAAAAAAAGTAAAGAAGATAGAACTGTCGTCACGATCAAAGCTTTATGACCGATTAGACAAATCTTGTTTTTTAATACACAACTAGCCAGAGATGGTTCAGCAAAAAAATTGTTTTCATGTAAAGCGTACACATCCCTAACCAAAGGACTTTTTGTTTCGAGCGAATTCATTGTAATAGTAATTAGTTAATCATCATTTTACTAATAATATGATGCAAATCTACCACTCACTCGCTCTACTCCTTTTCAGTAGTGTTGTAAATAATTTAAACTATGTTGCAACAGTATAAATTATCACTTAAAAAAAAAGAGGACACCTAAAATGTGCCCTCACGATATATTTTTGGATGTTTTTATTTTTTATTGATAGAAATTATTGCAACCCTTACACCTACTAAAGCATTCTGAGAACTGATCATTTTATCTGTTCCAGCATAAAAAACATGCGTCCCGTCTGTCTGCGACATTGGCATCGCTTCGTTTTTTAGCTTCATTATCGATTTACCAGAATTATTGACAGTCACTACAGGTGTGAAATCTTCAATATCTTTAACCGACAGATGTATATGCTCTGTATTATTATGTTCAAACTGCTTTTCTAAAAACTCAGTGTACTCTATTTCTGATTTTTTTGGAACAACAAAAGAAACCGTTGGATCTTGATCTTCTCCATTTTCAAGAGTAGTGATGATATCTTTTGTGACATCAGTCAAATAATCTTTACTATCTATAGATTGAGCAACAGAAAATTGTGAAACAATAATAGACAAAGCCAATAAAAATATCTTTTTCATAAAAGTCCGGGTTTAAATGTTCCTTTAACACTATATATAAACGGATTTATTAGGAAAAAGATTCTTATTTAAATGAAAAAGTTTCTTTGAATTGAAGTATTAGGGAGCATTAACACTATTTCACTCCAATCACCTCAATATCAAAGAATAACGTTGAGTTTGCAGGGATAGGTCCAATTGCTCTAGAGCCATACCCAAGTTCTGCTGGAATCAACAACATTGCTCTTGATCCTACAGGTAAATTCATAACGCCTTCGTCCCAACCTTTGATTACTTCACCAACTCCTACATTGAATTCAAATGGTCTGTTTCTATCTCTTGAAGAATCGAACTTTTTACCATCTTCTAAAAGGCCTGTATAATGAACTATTACTTTCTGTCCTTTTTGTGGCTTTTCTCCATCACCCTTTGTGAGAACCTTTATTCCCAAACCAGAAGGTAAAAAGTCATAACCGATTTTAATTTTCTCATCATTCCAAACTTCTATGGCAGTCTGAATGAATAACAATTCAAGTGCAGAAATTTTTAATTTCTTATTGGTAACCATTTTTTTGTAAGAAAGAGGATCTGATGACTTGTCAAAATTAAAATCAATTCGAAGTTCTTTCTTTTTTCTATCCATATAAAAATAGGATTTCCCTTCTTTAAATTTTGCACATAATCCCTCAAAACGAGTATCAGTATAACAAAAATCAACTTCTTCTGATGCCGGATTACACTTATCGCATTGAGCATAAGCTGAAACTGAAAAAATGAACGAAAGAATTGTTGTTAGGAATAAAAAATTTTTCATGTCTAAATTAATGCGTAATTCAAATATTTTAAATCAAATATACAAGAGCTATCAAATATTAAAGAAAATTGTGTTCAAAATGTACAAAAATGAACAGTATCAAATTTTACAATTCATATATACTTGACGTGAAAAATAGTGTTTAACAACTGAATATCAACCACTTAACAACCACAAGCAGACAAATCGATAAAATTGGTCAAATTTTAGTTTTGATTGTTTATACTTATAAGTTGAAAACCATATCACTTAATCACTTTTTATGATTCACAATAATGTACATATAGGAAATAATGTCTTCAAAATCACAGGAGATGCTAAATCACTTTTGGATAGTTACAGAAGTGCCTTATATGAACATTTGAAAAATTTCAACAATTCTGAAATTATCATCAAAGAGATTGAGTACAAATTGGCTGAACTTCTACTACCCTATATAGAAAGTGAGTTTGACTTTCTTAAAGAAGATGATGTCAAACAAGCTATATTAATAATAGGTCTTCCTGATGGATACACTATTCCTGATCTTCAAAAAGAGTCAGAAACTCAATCACAATCAATTTATAATGAAACCGTTTCTACTTTATCTCAAAAGTTTAAAAACCTCTACAGAGATATAGATAGACAACAAATTGGAGGAGTTGCTGCCGGCATCGCGGATTCTTTAAAAATTGATCCTTTATGGATCAGACTTTTATTGATTTTACCTCTCTTTATCTTAGGGACAACTAAAGGGCCACTGTTGACAATTTCTATTGCATATCTTGTGGGTTGGTTATTACTTCCTGAAAAAAGAAATATTCAAAGAGACGAAAATGTGAGAATCTTCTTTAGAGATAAAGAGAAAAAAATCTTTGGTGGTGTTGCTGCAGGTTTAAGTAATTATCTTGGTATTGATATTAATTGGATCAGGTTAGGATTGATTTTCTGTACTTACTTTTTTAATGAGTTAATACTTATATATGCCATTATATGGACTGTTACACCTTATTCAAGAAGTTTAAAAGATAAATTCCAAAGTAAGGGTGTGCAATTTAACCTTACAGAAATCGAAGCATATCTAACTAAAACTTTCGAAAACACTAATTTCTCTGGCGAATACTTTAATAGCATCTATCAAAAGATTGAGAACACCAACTTTAAAGTAAATGCAAGTCCTTTACTTTATAAGCTTTTAAGAGGTTTCTGCTTCCTGGTTGGGGCTGTATTATTTATCACAACAATCACAATGGTTTTTACAGCTATTCCAATACTAGGTATTAGCTTAAAGATTATTCCTTTATACTCCATCTTTGATTATATCAGTGAAGACATTGCCAATGAGGTCTTATTTGAGTATGATCATAACTTACTCAATACCATCCAATACAGTATACCCAATACCACTGCGATCATCAGTGCCTTACAATTTACTGTATTCACGATCTTGTTATTTGTCATAAGCACCTCTTTGATTACCTTTAAAAAGAATGTCAATAACAGCTTCCTTTTTGGATTAATTACTTCAAACATTGTTTTCACCATCTTACTTTTAACGGCTTTGAACATGTCAGTACACAACTTTGACAATCAAGCTACTCATAAAGAAGAAGTGATGTTACCACTCAATGCTATGCCTTTAGAATTAAAAATGGAAAGGCTTGGTAACATACCGCTAAACGAGACTAAAGTATATATCAATGGTTATGACGGAGATAAATTAAAACTTGTATTCCTGCAAGAAGCATTGGGTAAGACAAGGGAAAGAGCTATTATCAATGCCAAAGCAATCGATTATACTTCAAAGGTCGAAGCCAACAGTATCACATTGGGCTCCCATTTCTCTTTTCCGAGAGGTGTAAAATACAGAATGCAATCCATGCAACTTTTTATCTATGTACCCCATGGTAAAGAATTTACAATTGATGATAAAATCAAAGAGAAGATTAAGGAACAAGATATCGAGTTTAAACACTATGAGAAAAATAGATTTTTAATCTTCGATACAGATGATATTTGCCACACGTTTGATAAAGAGGATATATATGACATCCAGAACAATATCAAATTTTCACGTCGTAAAAATAAACAACTGAAACATCTTGATGCTTCTTTATCTTCCAACAAGAAAAAGCTTCAAATAAAAATATCCCCTACTGACTCGCTTGAAATTTACGGTAACTTTAAAGTGGATATTGACTTTGACGAGGACATTGACTTCACAAACATCAATATTAATAGTGATCAATACTTAGTCAAAACGATTAATAAAACGCTCAAAATTTATCCTTTAGATGAACTTAACAATGACGATGAACATACTTTGAAGATATCCTCTCCAAAAGACATCGCATTTATTAAATTTAATGGCAAAGGTGATTTGGACTTGGCCAAATGTAATGTAGATACCGTTAAATTAGAACTTAATGGAAATATAGAGGCGAATGTTGATATTGAGAGTGAGTTCTTGTATACAACACTTATAGGATCGTCTAACCTTACTTTAAATGGCAAGAGCCAAAAAGCATTTATTTTTGCGAATGATGGGTCTCAAATTGAAGGAAAAGATTTTATTACGCAAGAAGTTAAAGCAAAAGCAAAAGGAGTTTCAAAAATAGAAATTACTGCTGAACAGAATGCTACTATTTTTCAAACTCCTTTAAGCAAAGTAACAATATTGGGAGACCCTGTTCACTTTGAAAAACACACACAACGTTAATATTGCTAAGAACGGTTTACAATCGCTTTTCTGTGTACTCTCCAAGCATTTAAACCTCTCACCTTTTTAGCTTCACCATAACTTGATAATGATATTTTAGGGCCACTTGTACCGTTATCAGACATGTATTCGTCAAACATCATTGCAAGGTTCATGTTTAGTGTTTTCTTTGCGTCTTCTTCATCAACAAACTCAAAATCTGCAGATGTTTCATCGATCACTTTTACTTTATAAACATGCTTGTAGGTTAGTTTCTTCGAAGATAGATTCGTCAAGAAACCATTACCGTCTGGCTCTGCGTAACATATTTCTATGTAATTGCTATTGGTGATTTCATCTTCCTCTGATGTAGTGATTACTGGTTGTTTTGAAACACTACTAGTTACCGATGAAGACTCCCCTTTCTTACCTTTGATTTCGTTTACTGTAATAAACAATTCATGTTGTTTCTCTTTTACCTCTGAAAACGAATTATTAATTTTATCAGTAAGTTTATCAATATATGATTTGTTGGTCGAAATCTCATCTCTCAACATAGTTTGCAACTCCTGCTGCCTTCTAGTCATTTCATCAGACACAGTGTTAACTTGCACTACCTCATTATCGAATTTAGAATTAAGTTGATCAATCTTTTCTGAAATATTTTCTTCAATTAGATTCATCTTATCTCTTAATTCCAGACGTTCACCTTTGATTTTTGTAAATCTAAGATCAATTTTCTTCAATTCATTCCCATGATCATCAGTCAGGAAGCTAATTTCTTTATTTAACTTCTCAAGTTGTTTTGAAAATGATTGAAGGGCATCGTCTTTAACATATTCATCCTTGATATCAATGATATTTCTTTCAACTTGATCCAGACGAGAGAAAAACTCACGAACGGACTCCTTATTAAAAGAAGATTCATTGACCTCAGAGATTTGATCAGAAACAGCTTTTAATTTTTCTTCAAGAGCATCCAAAACTTCTGTTAGTTCTTTCTTTCTTGACTTCTGTAAAATCTCAATTTGTTCCTCTAGTTTTTCTATTTTTTTCAGACTTGATTCTAAGATCATGATTTTCTCTTGATCTTCTTTCTCTTTAGAATCCAATCTTTTATTTTCAGTTTCAAGATCATTAATTCTTTGCTCAAGAATTTGAAATCTCTGTAAAAACTCAACTTGTAATAATTTGATAGGTTCATCCATAGAAGTCTTAGACTCCTGCTTTACATCCACTATCTCACTATTTTCATCCTTCTGATCTTCATGATCAGACTCTTGTAAATTCATCATCAAAGCAAAAATAAAGTTTGCTGTTTTAGTATCCGAGACAAATAATGTAACATCATTAACGGATTTTGCTTCCAAAATATTAGAATAATTATCTACAATTTCACTTTTGTAAGCAAATAATCTATCCATGTCCCATTTTGGAGTTCTATTCGACAAAGAATACAACTCAAGGCAAATATCATCAAAAATTATTTCATCAAGGTCATTATATTCAATAAAATCCTTCTTTGAATACAAGTTTACCCCTCTCCCTTTAAGTTTAAAACATTGTTTGCCATCTCCAATATCACCTTTTCCTTCTTTTAATAAAGAATAAAAACGATAAACTGAAAACTCAATAATTTGGAAAAAAATGTTTCTTTTATCAGGTTGAATCATCGATGATATAGTCATATTTTTTTTAGCAAACCTTGGATTATTATTGGCTGCAAATTTAATGTAATTCATTTAATAAAGAATAGATTAATAAATCGTTAACATGTATTCACATGAGACTTACTATCTAAATTGAAGCAGTTATAAACGATCTGATTATTTTGTGTCAATTTAGCTCTTACTTTACTTTATAAGAAAAAGACTAGTTTATATTCCTGTTTTAAAGCATTTAATTTATAGTATTTCTTGGATAGATTATAATGTAGGATAGGTTTTTGATTTAAAAGAAAGAACAACTTACATTTGTTTTCATTCGGAAAATGTAACTTTTCGTCACATTAGGTGCTTTATGAATTATACCTTATTTTTGACAAAAGGGCATGTTACAATATCATACATGTCAACTCTTAATTAATTGAACTTTTTTAAACTCTAAAAAAATGAACTTTAAAAGTCTATTTCAATACTTTATAACAAGCTTATTATTATTATCTCTTACTTCATGCGGGCCAGAAGCTCCAGAATTTGTCACATTAAAAAATATGGAGATGTTCTCTCTTGAAGATGGGAATTTTGTTGTTAAAGCTGAAGCAGTTCTTTATAATCCTAACAGTGTTTCTATCACTATAGATGAAATACATGTAGACGTGTTAGTGAATGGCAATAATATAGGTTCAGTGAACCAAAACCTTACTTCAGAGGCAAAAAAACAATCTGAGTTCTCTTTACCACTCGAAGTTCAGTTTCCTCCGAAAGCTTTATTTTCAAACTTATTAGGCGGCATTCTGAATATGGCAACAGGTGAAGACTTTGAGGTAAGGTATACTGGCTATGTTAAAACAAAGGCTCTTGGTGTATCATTTAAAGTTCCTTTTGACCAAAAAGAAACACTAGGATTGAATATTCTTGACTAGATAATATCATATAGAAAAGGTTGGTTCAATTTAAAATATGAACCAACCTTTTCTATTTTTGAAGTTTTAGATTTTCACAAATCAAAAGCATTAATTATCTATCAGAAGTTTTATTAGCTGAATTTTTCAAGATAGGTAATCTATCCATAATCCAATCTAAAGGAGGTACACCCCAATCAAACCTTTTCACAATATTTACCCGAAATTGCCCCATCCAGTAGAGCTCCGATGAATCATCCTCGATTGCGATATTATAAGATTCAATTACGGCAGAAACTCCTATAAAATATCTCCTATTATTATACCCCAATGCTGCTCTGGAATTTAATTTGAAACCAGTATTCCAAACATCTTCATTTATTCTTTCATTAGGTGTTTCATATGTGGTATTCCCATAGTTCAAACCATACCCTACCGCCAAAGCACCTGTAAAAAAGAATCGTTTATTCATGATCAGTGAAAAAGCATAACCGCCCATAACACCTCCACTTCCATAAAGACCTTTTACAATATTATTTTTCAATTGATACTTATCTCTTATATCATAAGGAATCAAAGAAGAATCTGCTTTAATTTGAACGAAATTAAGATAAGGACCATACAAAAGAGAACCCGCTGTTTTCTTTTGCACTTCTGTTTGAGCAAAGGCTGCTCGGAATGAGAATTTCTCATAATTTTGTACAAAAAGAGTCGACATCCCATACGTATTAACAGTCATATCCCCTCTTAACTCGGTCGGTTCTTTACTGTTAGGAGTACCTAAATTCTGAGAGTCAGTAACATAAAAACCATTGTAAAATTGTACTCCGACATCTATAGCCACCTTTCTACCATAAACATAAGTTCTCATATCTAGTTTATTGGTCTCTCCATATTTATCATTGTCGTCATTGATAAAAGGGAAGTTTAGACCAATATTGACTCCTAACCCTCTATAGGTAAAGCCAAAACCAAGGTTTAAGTTACCATTAGGGGAATACACTATCCTTTGAGAATTATTGTTATTACCTGTAACTACTAAACTGTTAAACTTGTAAACTGAGTACAGCCTTAAGTGTAAATCAGTATTGTAAGATTTATAATACGTAGTGTCATGATCCAAAACGGTTTGGATAGAGTCACTTTGTGCATAAATAGTATAATAACTATTACAAATTGCTAGTGATAAAGTTAATATGAGTACATAAGTTTTCAATAAATAGTACGTCTGTGAGTCTGAAAATGACGGGGATGAATTTAGTTATCAATCAAAGTCAAGACCTAATTTCTGCTGTAATGTTTTCAAAGCAGGGTATTTATCTTGCAAGAATTGTAATTTATCTTGAGGCGAATATAAGCGTTTTGGTTCTTTACTCTCCTCAATTTGAATCAATTTTGTTGAAATTTCTATCGTTTCATTCTTCAATTCAGTTCTAAGCTGCCTTAACAACTCAGGCCTTACGATATTCAAATGTTCACTTTGAATGGTATTTGTAATTTCAACAATAATATTTAGTTGACTATCGAGTGTAATTTCATTCTCATCTAAAAGAATGCTGGCAAATTTACTTTTACCATTTTCTCTATACTGATCAGCAAAAGACGTCCAAACCTTTTTAGCCTGCTCTAACGTAAAAGATTGTCCGATTATAGCCTTACCCTTTTTAGGCTTTGCATTCCCAAAACGAGAAGGTGCAGGTGGAGGTGTCGGTTGCTGAGGTGTATTTGGAATTGAACTTGCAGCTGTCTTCTTTTGCTCAGAAGCCTTAATACTCTTTGCTTTATTAGACAGACCTGATTTTAATTGCTCTAAATTACCAGATACTTTTGTGGTCGTTTGAATATGTATTTTATTCTCTTGCTCTGTTAATTCACTCACAAGAGATTTTTTCTCAATAGTCTTTTTTTCTTTATTTAATGCGTTTTGTTTGGCTTTCAGTTCAGCTAGTCTTTTTTTTTTATTTCAATCTGAGCTAAACGAATGGCTTTATTTACATGAGCCATTTTCATCAATGCCAATTCTACATGCAAGCGTTGGTTTTTACTTTCTTTGTATTTAGTATCACAATCACTTCCAATATTTAATGCTGTCATAATGAATGACATTGGAACCTCTTTCGCTTGCTGATCGTATCGTTGCTTTACAGAATCAGAAACATCTAGTAATTCTAGTGTCACTGCATCTTTACACACTAAAATATTTCTGAAGTGCTCTGCCAACCCATTAATAAAATTATGACCATCAAACCCTTTTCTTAAAATCTCATCAAAAATCATCAATGCTTGCGATGCATCTCCTCTATTTAAGAAATCAGTTAATTTAAAGTAATAATCATAATCCAGTATATGAAGGTTATCTACTGTAGTTTGATAATCAATCACATTATTATTGGAGAAAGTAACAATCATATCAAACATTGATAATGCATCTCTCATACCTCCATCCGCTTTTTGAGCGATAAGGTGTAGCGCATCATTGTCTGCTTTTATACCTTCATTACTAGCAATTTTAGAAAGCTGCCCCACAATTTCTTTCACCGTTATTCTATTGAAGTCAAAAATTTGACAACGTGATAAGATTGTAGGTAAAATCTTATGCTTCTCAGTTGTTGCTAAAATGAAAATAGCATAAGAAGGCGGTTCTTCTAATGTTTTAAGGAAGGCATTAAAGGCTGCCGTGGATAACATATGTACCTCATCAATGATATACACTTTTTTCTTCCCTGGCTGAGGAGCATATCTTACTTGTTCAATTAAGTTTCTAATATCTTCTACAGAGTTATTAGAAGCTGCATCAAGTTCAACAATATTTAATGAGGCATTATTATTAAAACTTGTACATGAAGCACACTCATTACAAGGATCTCCTTCTTTAGAGAGGTTATCACAATTGATTGTTTTGGCAAGGATTCTGGCATTGGTCGTTTTACCCACACCTCTTGGACCACAAAATAAAAACGCTTGTGCTAAGTGATTACTTAATACAGCATTCTTTAATGTGTTTGTGATATGTTCTTGACCAACAACAGTTTGGAATGTATTGGGACGGTACTTACGAGCCGAAACAACGAAATTATCCATAAAATCCTTTTCAGTTTCTAAAAATATTGAGTACAAAGTTAAAAAAAAGTGAGTCAGTTGAAATGTTTATCTCCTTTTTCTTTTCAAACGAAGTATAACAATTTGATGAATATTTAATAGAAGAATACTTGTATTGCCAATTCCATTGTACTATTTAAATATATTTTATAATGATATATTATTTAAGGAAAATAATTATTAAATTTGTATTGTAACAAAAAGATCTTTTCACTAAGACTTTTTACAACAAATGGAATCTGATATCGAATAGATATAATTTTTATAAACGACTAGTAACAAATTTCCAACTAATTATAAAGATATAAAATTAGAACTTTACTAATCAGACTTTTTGAAGATTAATAATCTAATTTAAAAAGACAAACTTTCAATTAATCAAAAGGCCACTAATTTAATAGTGGCCTTTATTTTTTGCCTTAACCATAAAAAAGAGCTGACTTCAAATAAAAAGTCAACTCTTTCTCCTTCTTTTCTACCTTCTCATTCAAGAAGAATAGTTTTATCTATTGTGCTAGTTTTGCTTTCACAAATAGCTCAACATCAGACCATAACTTTGATTGTCCGTCTGCTCCTTTGTGTAAGTCATAACACACTTTATTCAACGCATTGATTGCATCTAGGCCATTCCAAGTTGCAACATCAATTGAACCTTTCATCACAACAACGTTTTTATCCGCTTTCGCAACAAGCTCAACATCTTTCGTCATGTCGTTCATTGTGATGCTAACGGTTGCTTTACCATTGCTCACTGACTTTACTTCACCTTTAATTGTTTCATTATTTACTAAAGTACCGAAGAAATATTGAACGATTTTACCGTTTCTTCCTTTATCATTCGTCTCAATAGAGCTTACAGGAATTGAAAAAGTTAAACCTGGTAAAATATCAATAGCATTACTAACTTCTGCTGTTTTAGGCGTTACATCAAACTCTAAGAACTTTCCTCCAACACCTACTTTATCAGTAGTTTTAAATGCAGTAAACGAAACAACAGTTCCATTAGGGTCATAAGAGTATTTTGCTTCTGACTTCACCTCTTCATTTGAAGTTGAAGATGATGATGACTCACTTGATTGATTAGGTGCTGAGCAACTTACTGCTGCAATTAATAAAGCTCCGATAAGATAATTAACTAACTTACTCATTTGTTTTATAGATTATTTAGTTGTTTTACAAACTGTTTAAAGTGGTTGTTTTAATTTGCGACTATAGCGTTGTAAAGCTATTTCAACTTCAAAGTTGTCTTTTTCTTTATATATTTTCAAGATTTTTGCCTCCACTAATGATTGACTTTTCAATCTTGATTTAACTTCTACTGAAATATCCATATCAAGAAAACCGATTTGTTCATCATTCAACCTTACTACTTTTATAGCAGAACTATCAAAACGGTTCAACTCATCTGGAAGTAACATCAATAATTCTCCCTCTTTGGTTTTTTTGATTATTTCTTGTCTGTTAACACCCGTGTCTTCATTGTCGTATTTTGTACCTGCTACTTTAGTGATTTGAGGCTCTAACTTTTTGAGATTAGAAACATCATTGAATCGCTTAAGATAAAGTTGGTATTTCTTCTTTGCTTCTTCCTCTTGTTTTTTAAGAGCTTGCTTTTTTGACTTATTCTTTAACCTCAGAAAGAAAATAAAAATGATAATTACGGCAATTAATATTGACCAATTGGTTAGCGACATAAATTTACTAGTTTAAATTTGTTCGAAAATAATAGATTATTAAATGTCAAAAAATAGGAAAATATAAATATTGAATAATTCTTTAAAAAATTAAATTAATTGGATGTTTATCGGTCAAATTATAAACAATTCTGTAAAAAATATTTGTATTATCATTATCTTTAATCGTAGAAAAAGCATTTGTTATGGTTAATAAGCACCTGGACAATAATTAAACGGGATAAATGAATAGTTTAGAACGAAGTAAAAACGTTTTTGATTGACTACATCTTAAAATGTTTCTTCCTTAAATACCCCGAAAATAGTGATCCTAGTACGAACCACAAGATTATTTAAATAATGGACATTCAAGAACTCATTTTTTCAGTTATAGGCTTAGTTATTTACTGGTATTTATCAAATCTTGGAAAGAAAAAGAATGATAAAAATAAGAATAGAAATATCAATCAAGAAACTATCATTCCTCCAACCAATGAAGGAGGATTAGAGCAAACCGAAGAAACCAAAACTTACCAAAGAGAAGAAGTCAAAGCACCAAGTTCGTTTACCGACTTATTGAACATTCTATCTGATCCGGGAAAAATTCAATCCCGACAAAGAGATATCAACCCATTAGATCCTCAAAAATCGGAGGAAAGATTATTACGCGATCTTGATCAATACAGCCCAACCAATGTTGCTGAAGAGACCTATGAGTCTGGAATGGATCAATATTATGATGATCAAGATGATTATCAATGGCAAGATGACTTTTCAAATGCCGATCTTGACAAAGAGAAAATAGAAAAGGGCAAATCCATTACAAAAAGAAGAAAACCAAAAAAGAAGAAGAAAGTGGCCCAATTATTTAAGAGCCCTAATAGAATCAGAGATGCTTTTATTATGAATGAAATCTTAATGAAAAAGCACGAATAGGTATTAAGATAGAATATTAATAAAAGATTGGTAGCAAAAAGCCAATTCCACAAATCGAGATCGATTATTTTTTTAGAAATAAGGGTATGTTGTCTCTAATCTTCAAATATTAAAATACTTCAATTGTTATCATCTTTGATCCTCTGAATATTTGAACGGTTGCTTAATTTTTAAGGATAGTCCAAACATACCCTATGTAGGAGCTCAATACTACTTTTACACACTATGAAAAAAATATTGCTCAGTATGGTTGGAGGCCTTTCATCAGAATGGTCTCGAATAGCAGCACTTTTAACGTTAGGTTTTTTTACCGGTATTTTCATGGCAAGCTACAGTGTTGCCATCAATACCTTATTCATATCTAAGTTTGGAAACGAAGATGATTTCCCTTTAGCATTGGTTACTCAGGGTGTATTGGGTATCATTTTCACTATTCTTTTCTCCAGACTGCAAAATATCATAGGTTTCCGTACTCTTGTGTACTATACCTCATTTATCATTTTTGCAATTATTGGAAGTATCACCGGAGCTTTAATCCTTCTTGATGAAAATCAATGGGTCGTATTCTTTGGATTTGCAACTCTTGGACCCATTGCATCCATTTCCTTACTGATTTTTTGGGGAGCTTTTGGACGTCTTTTTAACTTTTCTCAAAGTAAACGTCTGTCAGGTGGCATTGATACAGGTCAAGCTGTAGCAACTATTTTAGCCTTTTTCTCTGTTCCTATCATTCAAAGCTTACTTCCCTCCTTTTCTTATTTATCACTTGTAGGTGCAGTCTCCTATTTAGGATGCCTTGTCTCAACTATTTATATTTTAAGAAAGTTCAAAATGCATGCTGCTGAAGCATTGACAGTTGATGAACATAAAACGGAGCCTTATAAAAGGGTACGTCTACGTGATTATAAAAAGTACTTTTTAATTATTAGTACTTTTGTGATGTGCTCAAGTTTCTCTGCTGCCTTTGTAGATTATTCTTTTGTGACCGTCACGCCACAATACTTTTTAAAGGAACAAGAATTAGCCAACTTCCTTGCCTTCTTTGAAGCGTTCGTCATCATCGTCTCCTTCCTAGTACAAACTTTCCTGAATGATAAAATCTTAGAAGTTTATGGACTTCAATATTCATTAATGTTACTACCCGGAATATTGGTTTTCTTCGGTGTGATTGATTTAGTAATTGGAGGTTTATTTGGACATAGTAAAGAATCAGGTGTCTTTCTCATGTTTTTCCTTATTATTTCAATGTCAAAACTCGTGACAGATGCATTGAGGGATTCTTTAGAAAGTCCCACTGTCAAGATATTCTTCTTCCCTCTTCCTACGGAAATTAGATATGAAGCACAAACCTTAGTAGAAGGAACTGTAGCTCAAATGTCAACCTTAGGTGCAGGTATACTGATGATCATTATCTCAAGAATGGGAGGCTACAATATTTTGTACAATAACTTCGTCATTTTTGCTATTGTGGGGCTTTGGGTATTCATTACCTTTAAAATGTACGCCCAATATCGTATTTCCCTTCAAAACTTACTGGCTGCAAACTCCACTGAGAATGATTATTTAGATGAACAAGGAAAAAGATTCCAAAACAATAAAATTCAAAACTTATTACAGACTAGATGGAACTCTGTTTCAACAAAACTATCTCCTCTTCTCTTTAAATTAATTGAGCGCCTTGATATTTTTCTTTTCCGTTCAATTTTATCAGAGAAAGGAAATCTTTTGAGGTTCGTAAATAAGAGAATTGCTTTAAGTAAAATTAAGGAATATCGAATTTATGAAAGTACTGATGCTCTACACGAGTTTGTTCATGGAACTTTTGATGATGATGAATTAATTGAAGTCGCTGAATCATTAGCTACCGAATTAAAAGCAGAAGTACTTCTTGAAAGTGACATTGATAATATCATCGAATTGGCGAAGTCTCCTGATCCTAAAAAGAGAATGAAGGCTTCTCGACTAATTTTCAATTGTTATGATGAAAAATTGGAGAATACAGTTTCTAAACTCATCAGGGATTACAATTATGATGTGAGAGTGGAAGCTATGTCGTTGGTGGGTTATCATAAAATCGCAAGCCTTATTCCTGTACTAGTTGAGCGTTTATCCATTAAAGGTGATGAAAGAGTTGCCTTATCTGCAATTATTGCAGTGGGTAAAGAAGGTGCAAAAATATTAGAAAATGCCTTTCACAAAAATGGACAAATTCAACAAACGAAACGACTAATTCTTCAAGCATATGCTAAAATTGGCAGTGAGGAATCTGTTCAACTTTTATCGGAAAAAATTACTTCTCCAGAAAGACGTATATCCTACGAGGCCCTTTCTTTATTAAGTGCTTTAGGATGGAACGCTGAGGATGAATATCAAATTTTATTCTTAAAAGAGGCGTTAAAACGAGAAGCGAACAACTGTTATTGGAATATAGCTGTCTCATTAGAACTGGAAGACAACAAAGAAAATGTATTAGTACAAAGAGCTATTCAATCTGAAATTATCAGCAATTATAATCAGATGTTCCTCTTGTTAGATATGCTTTACGATAGAGGTTCATTAAAACTAATTCGTAGAAACTACGAATTGGGTACTGCTGATAGTATTGGTTATGCTGTTGAACTTCTTGATGTTTTAATTGATGAAGATATCAAAAGCTATGTACTTCCGTTGTTTGAAGATGTTTCTGCTGAGGAAAGAGTTAAAAAGCTTCAAGATTTGTATTACAGAGAAGCTTATACAAGTGATTATGCTTTAGTCAGACTTGCAACTAGAGATCCAAACTGGCTTTCTTCTTGGGTGAGAGCTACGGCTTTATATGCATTAGCACATAAACCTAGAATTTGTAATCCGAATATGTTGGTTGGATTCCTTTTCGATACGAATAAATTAATTTCTGAATTATCAGCCTGGATCTTAAAAGTGAACTTCCCTGATGTTTTAGAGGAATCTTTCCATCGATTAGAACATAAGGTAGAATCAGACTTAAGGGAACTTGTAAGAGATGTAGATAGCTTAGATTGGAAGACCACCCCTAAATTCACTTTTTCAAAAGCTTTATTTTTCTCGAATATCACTGAATTCCATAACCTTTCCGGTGACGAACTTTCTGACTTAGCAGAGATTTCTAACTTAAGGTTTATTGAAAAGGGCAAAACAATTGTCAGTGCTGAAAAACTAAAAGAGGAAGGCCTTTATGTTGTAAAAGAAGGAGAAATTGCCATTGGAAATGGGGATGCTCATACCTTATTGTATAAGAGAGGAACAATGATTGGAACTTATATTTCAACCAAAGCAGATGCTTGGATTGGAAATATGTATACCCTCACCGATAGTTATGTGTATGAGATTGATGAGAAATCATTCTTCTTACTATTAGCGACCGATATGCATATGGTAGAAATTATCATGGACAATGTTAGAAGAGCTTTCCGTACATCTATCAACCTACAAAAAGTCGCTTTAGAATAAGTGAGAGCTGATCAAATAAGCTTAAAAACAAAAAGGCTGACTCACGATTTAATGTTGAGTCAGCCTTTTATCTATTAAAATCAGTATGTATTAATACTGCGTGTTTCTACCAGAAGCTGTAATTAATCCTTTCAACTTAGAATTGAAAGCACTTTGTTTTACAAGCTCTTCACAAGAGAAGTGCATTCTGTATCTCCAATAGTGATGTTTAATTGCAGGCACGTTAATACGCTCATCTTCTGGGTTTTCTCTTCTTAATTCGCCATCAATAGCCAAAAGATCTTGTAATGGGAAGATCGTCCACATTGAATCAGCATATAAGTGTTGCACCAAAATTTGCTCTGCAATCCAAGGCTCACAATGCTCAGGAGCTTCACCCCAATTCCCTAGAATTTCGTTATAGAATCTTTGAGTATCACCTCTATCTTCTGTCCACCAACCTCTTACAGTTGACATATCATGTGAAGATGGAGAAGCTACTGATTCGTAAGGATAATTACCAGGATGACCAAAGGAAATAGTAGGATCTTTTGGCATTCTTTGAATTTCTAAGCTTAAAATCTCAAGCTCAGTCATTACACCAGGAACACAATCAGGTACCATACCTAAGTCCTCACCACAAATCAACATATTTGTTGCTTCTTTAATGGCTGGTAATTTCTCCATTGCTTGCGAAGCCCAAAGGTCTTCTTGACGTTTGAAGAAATAATCTACATATAAATCCCAGAAAGTATGCTTTTGATACCCTTCTAACTCATTAAATGTTCTAGACTTATCCATTGTTACACGAGGAGCATAGTGCATTCCATCATCATAACCTAATGCAGGAATCAATAATACCTCATTGTGTAAACTGTATAAGTTATCTCTTACAGCATCTAATCTCGCTTGATCTGCCTCATCAGAAGCTTTAAGATCATTAAAGTAAGCTTGAATTTTTACTTGAGAATCATACTCTTCTTTGAAGTCATAAGCTCCACTGTATTTTTCTTTTAAGAATTCTCCCTTCACCCAATCTGTATCAGCTCCAAACATTTCACCTAAGAAATGCTCACGAATATACGGCTTACAGAAACGATCAAAGTCAAACCTTACACCTCTACTTTCAAACTCATTGATGTGTAAAGGAAGAGCTGGTCTGAACTGACCTAAAAGACCTTGTACAGAGTCAATTGGAATCTCCCAAATACGGAAGAAACCTAAAATATGGTCAATTCTGAAAGTTTGGAAATACTGCGACAAGTGTGTCATTCTACTTGTCCACCATGCATAACCATCTTTCTTCATTGTATCCCAGTCATATGTAGGGAATCCCCAGTTTTGACCATTGACAGCAAAGTCATCAGGTGGTGCACCTGCTTGACCATTCATATTGTATAAATGCGGTGCCGTCCATGCATCAGCTGAGAATCTGTAGATTCCAATTGGAATATCACCTTTTAAGACAACACCTTTATCTTGAGCATACTCAGAAGCTTCTAGTAATTGTGCATGTAGATGATACTGTACGAATACATAGAAGTTTACGTCATCTTTTACTTTTGACTTAGCAGCAAATAACTTTGCAACTTCTTTCTCATCGTATTTTGCAAACTTCTCAAATTTTGAGAAATCTGGTGTCTTATATTTATCTCTTAAATAACAGAAAGCAGCATAAGGTAATAGCCACTCTTCTTGTTCTTTGATAAATGCTTTTACTTTTGCATCCTTAAAGAAGCTTGCTTTTTTCTCAGCCCAAATTTCCTTAAGGTAATCCATTTTAGCATTCATTACTGCCTCATAATCTACAGTATCTAATGCATTTAACTTTTTCTTAAGGTTAGCAAGTTTTGTCATCTTCTTTTTATCCTTCAAAGCTCCTACTGCTTCTAGGTTAATATAAAGAGGATGTAAGGCATATACTGATACTGAAGCATATGGATAAGAATCTACCCAAGTGTATGTAGCCATCGTATCATTAACAGGTAGGATTTGAACCAATCTCATCCCTGTTTCTTTTGACCAATCTACTAATCCTTTAATGTCCAAGAACTCTCCTACACCAAGACCTTGCTCAGATCTTAATGAGAATACAGGAAGGGCTACACCCATTCCTCTCCAAGCTCTTTTGTCATAAGAGAATCTATGATCAGCAAAACGAACGTAAGTTTGAGGATCATTTTCTTGAATATCAAAAACATGATCATACCCACCTTCTAATTCCACATGATTAGCATCTTTAGTTGATACTAATACATATTTATATTTTAGTTTGTGATGATTCTTTTTTAGAGGAGTAGTTACTGTCCAAAGGTTACGCTCTTTGTCATAATTCATTGGAAGTGCATCATTGATATCCCAATTTCCCAACTCATCTACAGATCCAACTACTTTTGCCACCATGTCCTTGTTAATACGAGGTACATTCACTTCAAAAGTATACTTTGCATCTTTAGTTGATTTTTTGGCTGCTTTTTTCTTTGGAGCAGACGTTTGGAAAATCACATCAAAAGCTGCAGTATCATAAGCATTTTCTGTCTCATGATAAGGGTTCCATGCATCTTGTAAGATGTAGTTTTTATACAAAGTTTTGTCTAGTTCCACTTTCCTTGGAGCTCCATCCTCTTTGTACACAATGCCATTTGACTTATCAACCAAAAGGTAGTTGTAAGTAAAACTTTTGGCTTTAGTTTTTGACAGATCAACTTCTGCAAACCAAACCCCACCCCCTAAATATGACATTTCTAGGGCCTCATCTTTTTTGTTTTTCCCCAAACTTGGTAAAGAACCAACAATCAGTAATTGCTGACCAAATTGAGTATCATAATGTATTTTAAAGGTCGCTTTCATTAAAGAACGATTTAATAGAATTTCCAGTTTAAATGGTTTTCAACACCACTTTGCTTAGCTAAATTACTATAATGTTATTCGTATTAAAAAGGGTTTATCATACATTTTTAAGTTTTTTTTTTCGCAACGGTTTGCGTTACGGGGTGCATGATTAAAATCATCAAATTTATTCTTCTAATGATCCTCTTTCCTTTAATTTTATGTTTTTTAAAAGACGTTGATGAGGTTGATGTCTTTTCGTTTTTCTTGTTTCAGCTCGACCCAATAGCTTCCTTTTTCTAAAATTTCAGACAAATAAAAGCTCTGTATAACACGTTCGCCTTTAGGTGTTTGAATATTGGTATTATAGACCGAATAACCTTCTTTGTCATAAATACTAAACTGAATTTTTGTAGTTGTGTCGACCGCTTCCAACTGCAGTTTAATTGGATTATTTTTATTTTCACTCGTATACAATAAAACCTCTAAATAAGATTCCATTGATAGATTTAAAGTGGAAACTACTTCTGTAAACCCGTCTTTTTCTACTTTTATTATTCTATAATATTTTGATGGGTAATGGTCTAAAAATCGAATTGCCACATTAGAATTGACACTATTTGCGGTTTCAAGTTCGGTTTTTTTAAACCAATCTTCGTTGTCATCAGACCCTTGAATAAAAAGTTTTCCGTCATCGACGGTAAAAGAATTTTGAAAAGTAAGCATTACTTCTTTTCCACTTACACTTCCTTTCAAATTTTGATCTGAAGAGACATTTTCATAAGTAGATTGATCTGGTTGTTGAGCGAAAATTGTACTAATAAAAAATAGGTTTATTAGTAGATAAGCTATTGGTTTCATGGAATTTAAATATAGTTCTTAGGCAAATGTTGTTTTTCTCTATATTAAAAACCAATTTTTTCTCTTAATAGTTTATAATTGAACTCTAATAATAAAAAATATTAATATTTCTCCATGTCTTTTAGCATTTTTAGTATTCTTTCTGCTTTAATGTCTTCATTTCTAGTATTATAGATCCAATTGACATATTCCTTCTTTTTTTCATCAGATAATCCGTTAAAATTCTCCTGCACAATGTTAGACTCCAACTCTAAGCAAGATTTAATTTCTTCAGGTACAACTATGCTTGCTTCATCAAGATAAAGTCTGATTGAGACTTCATCACCTTCCTCTTTTTTTATTTTTTTTCGGATTTGAGCTTTCACCGGCAGGAAAACATTTCCATTCCCCATTGGCATGAGTTTATAACTTTTCAATTCATATTCGTCAATAAAGCCATTTACCCTAACCCAACCAAAAGGGTTGTTTTTATCCATCGGAATAGTGGGCAGTTCTGCATATGTCCAACCTCCTTTCCCCGAAAACTTTTGTAGTTGATATTTCCCTTCTACAAGTAATTTCATTTTGTACTTAATTAATAGTAATAATTAAAGCCATAAACCTGAATTTCCTCTTTATTGATATCCAATTCCTCGTTTCTGACAAAACCCATTTTCTCATACATAGACCAAGCTAATTTCATAGGTTTAGTGGAATGTATGATTAAACGTTCTCGTTTTAAAACCCTGCCTTTTTCCAAACAATATTCAACTAACTTTTTTCCTACCCCTTTTCCTTGATGCTGATGATCAACGGCTAAAAGCCTAAAGCCACAAGCATTCAGTACAGCAGTAGCAACACCTTCTGAACCGTAGTCTGACATTTCTTTTATAAAAACAACAGCCCCGGCAATCTGATTATCTTCTAAAGCAACATGAATTGAAACGTGTTCTTTTTCCGTCAGGTCCCCTACATTTAAAAGCATCTCATAGTATTCTGGCATTTCTTCTTGTTGAGGAAAACCTTCTAGGGATGAATAAACCTGCACCATCATTTCTCCAATCTGAGGGTACTCACTTTGGTAGGCTTCTCTAATTACAATTTGATTCATTATTGATTGGTCAATCTTTTCGTTGGAAGTGACAACAAAGCTTTTCTTGATTTAAATTCCTGACCTTCTACATAGATGCTTCCTGATGTTTTTAAGGCTAAGTCAACATAATCCTTCAACACAATTGGTAAGCCTTTAGAATTCAAATCAGCTCTGTTCAAGATTATTTCAATGGGGTGCTTGACTTGGGAAATCAAAGAAAGATCTCGTATAACGGAATTATTATCTGCTACTAAAATAAATGTGTTGCCATCTTTAAACTCGTTTTGAGCATTAATGATTGCTTCAATATCGTTTTCAGGTAGATCTCCTCCATCTCCATTGTTTTTTACTTTGGTCATCAAATTAAAAACAGGAATTACTCTACTATCTCTTATTGTATAAATACCACCTGTTTTACCGATGCTTTTTTGTGAGGTAATTTTAGTATCTCCATCATTGAAGAAAACAAAACCAATCACCTGATCTTGTGCTCTTTCTTTGATCAACCACGACAATAAATCAATAGTATAAGGATACATACTACCAGTCCAATCACTGACAATAACGGCTTTATTCCAATTATCTCTATTCTTTTCAAAGACTTCTGAGGTGATATGAATAAGTTCATCTTCCACCTTTAGCTTTTTCTTAACAAGGTGTTCGAACTTCTTATCAATATTCTTTTTACGAATGACTTCTTGTTCTGGCAATAAAGGTTTTCGTGGACGTAAACTATAATAAGCTACAATTCCATGAAACATAGCCTCAAAGTCTGCTTTGGTTTCTCCTTTGGTCTGACGTATAATTCTCCAACGAATAATAGGATCATCAATAGATCCATCAAACCAATGGGTAAACTGTTCTATTCTGTTGGTATTAAGTTTTGAAAAGTCAAAGTTTTTGGGATGATCTGTATATACTAATTGAACAGAATCAATCTGTAAGCGGCTAATTTCTTTGGCTTCGGGCAATTCATTGATTTCGAATTGACCATAATCCATGGGAAGGGTAAAAAAATGTTTTGTAGAATCAAAAAAGACTTGATCTACATCACGATAAGAGGCACGAAAATACAGTTGATGGGCAGACTGTGCCCACCCATCAACGGTAAAAAATAATATAAAAACTATCAGCCATTGGCTATTTCGTCTAATTCCATCCATCGCATCATCTTATCGTCAGCTTCTTCCATCACCACACCGAGTCTTTCAGAAATCTCTCTGATTTCATCAACGTCAGTGACTGAACCATCTGATAATTTACTTTCTAAATTTTCCTTTTCCTCTTCAAGTACTTCAATTTCTTTTTCTAAGGCTTCGTATTCCTGTTTTTCTTTGAAAGAAAGCTTTTTAGTGGTTGTTTTTGGACGTTCTTTCTTTTCTTGCTGTAGCTTTTTCTCTTTTTCTTCACGAGCAGCAATCTTTTTCAAACGCTCCTGTTCATCCATGTAAGCTCTGTATTCAGAATACTTGCCATTGAAATCTTTGATCACTCCATTGCCTTCAAAAACAAATAAATGATCGACCAATTTATCCATAAAGTACCTGTCGTGTGTTACAACAATAACACATCCTTGGAACTCTTCCAAAAAGTCTTCCAAAACGCTTAAAGTAGGGATATCCAAGTCATTGGTAGGCTCGTCAAGTATTAAAAAATTAGGATTTCGTAATAAAACAGTACACAAATACAATCTTTTACGCTCTCCTCCACTCAATGTAGAGATGTACGAATGTTGTTTTTCTGGAGTGAAAAGGAATCGATTCAATAATTGAAGAGGTGTCAGTGTAGCACCATCTGACATTGCGTGATTTTCAGTAATATCACGAACGACATCAATTACTTTGATATCTTCAGCAAAAGAAAGACCCTTTTGAGTATAATATCCATAAACAATCGTTTCACCTTTTGTAATTGTCCCGGAATCGATCGACTCGCTTCCCGTTAACATATTTAGGAAAGTAGACTTTCCGACACCATTTTTACCAACGATACCGACACGTTCCTTACGCTTGAAGACATAAGAGAAATCATCTACGATTTTCTTATCACCAAAAGCTTTGTTAACCCCTTCAAACTCTAGGATTTTCTTTCCTAAACGAGACATGTTTACAGCTATTTCAGCTTTCTCTTCCGTCTTTCCACTCTTTGCTGTTTTCTTCAAATCATGGAAAGCATCCATTCTGAATTTCTGCTTTGTACCTCTTGCTTTTGGCATTCTTCTTACCCAATCGAGTTCTTTACGCATTAAGTTCTTCGCCTTATCTACTGTTGCCGCGTGATTGGCTTCTCTTTCTGCTTTCTTCTCGATATAGTAAGAATAATTTCCTTTATGATTATAGATTACACCGTCTTCTAATTCTAAGATTTCATTACAAATACGGTCTAAGAAATATCTATCGTGCGTTACTAGAAGAATCGACAATTTTGCTCTTGTCAAATACTCTTCCAGCCATTCGATCATATCTAAGTCAAGGTGGTTGGTAGGCTCATCAAGAATCAATAAACCAGGCTCTTCAATTAAGATTTTACTTAATGCCACCCTCTTTTGTTGACCACCCGAAAGTGATTTCATTGGAGCAGATAAATCTTCAATTTTAAAAGCTGTAAGAATTTGCTTCACTCTCGCTTCCGCATCCCACGCTTTCAATTCTTCCATTTTCTGTGTCGCCTTATCCAATTGCTTTAAAGTAGCATCTGAATAATCTGCACCACTGTCTGCTAATGCTTTTTCGTACTCACGAACTGCCGTAATAATTGGCGAATCACTTGAAAGTACATAATCCAAAACGGATTGCTCTGGATCAAATTGAGGTTCTTGTTCTAATAAACCAACGGTAATATCTTTATTGATAGCTATCGTCCCACTATCCAAGGACTGATTCCCAACAATAGCATTCAGTAAAGTGGACTTACCTCCACCGTTTTTTGCTACTAATGCTACTTTTTGTCCTTTTTGAATCCCAAAGCTTATATTTTCATAGAGAGGTTTTTCTCCCCAATATTTAGTTGCACTATCAACTGATATTAAATTCATCTTTCTCTGCTAATTTTTTTTCGCAAATTAGTAAAAAACGGTTAATCTAAATAATTGGTTGATGAGGTTCTTATAAGAAAAAGGTATTAGTTACTTAAACAAGAAATTATTTCATTCTTATCAATCGCTTACCGTTTTCATCACTAAATGGTCTTAATACATATACTCTATTGTATTTTGTCTCAAAATCATCTATATCGAGTTTATCGAAACAACCAATGTTTATACTATGTTTTTCATTGAAGAGTAACCAGTATTCATCACATTCTTCATATCCTTCTATCTTCGAATCTTTAACTTTTAAGGAATCCTTAAAGAATGATTTCTCAGAAGATAAGTTTGGTTGTACTCCTCCTCCTCCTTGGCTTAAATAACTTTTATGTTGCTTCTTTAATGGATAAAAGTGTATGGCCTTTATTTCTTTAGGTAGTTGAGGTGTTTCGGCATTAAGAGGATGTATATATTCAATCCTCATTGGTTGATGAGCTTTAAAAAGCTCTAATTCAATAATATATTTCATACATCTTTTGACCTCTTCAAGAACTTTTCTTTCATTGTTCTTTGTAATTAAATGGGTATTACAAAACCTAAGAGAAAAAGAATGATTCTGTTCCAAATCGAATGATAAATAATACTCAAATGCTTTTGTCGAAAACTTTGTTCTAAAAGCATCAATTTCAGAAACAGGTTTACCATTAAATTCTCTGTAAAGTTCTGTAATCTCTATTCCAACTTTTTTGCCTTGATATTTAACTACCCTATCTGGTTTATCCTCTAAAGTTCGCTCTATTAAAGTTAGATCATCTTCAAACAATGAAATGAAAGATTCAATTACTTTTTCTTCTTGGTCTACTTGATTTTTCATGATTCTACAAAATCTCAAACTCTATCCTCCTGTTCTCTTTTCTCCCTAACTCTGTATTGTTATCAGCTATAGGTTTCTTTTCCCCATACCCCACTGCTTTCAACCTGCTTGAGTCAATACCCCTTTGAATTAGATAGTTTGTAACCGCTTCAGCTCTTTTTTGCGACAGATCCAAATTATATTGGTTGGTACCAATGTCATCTGTATGTCCAGAGATTTCCACACTTAAGCTTGGGTTTAAAATCAAAAAGTCTTTGATCTTATTCAATTCCACATCACTTTTCTTTTGCAATACATATTCATTAGAATTAAAAAAGATATTGCTCAGTGTGATGTTCGTTCCATGATCTACTCTTTGGAGAAAAATATCTAAAGTGACACCTTCCACACCTGCATTATGCATATCAAAAGTTAAACTTTGAAACAAATATCCTGGTTTTGATACATGTAATGCGTATTCTTCATTTTGGTTTAAAACGATAAGGTATTTACCTGTTTCTCCATCTGACAACACCTTTGATTCTGTTTCTACTTTGTCTAAAAGCTTTAATTCTAACTGAGCCTTGATGGGTGTTTTAGTGATCGCATCATAAACGACACCTTTTAAATAAGTACTTAAAGATTGAGGAATAATTTCTTCAGGAAGATCAAAGGATACAATCTTACTGGTTCTTTTATTGCCTTCAATATGTTCTTTAGAAAAGTATCCCTTTTTGCCATCGGCAGAAACTACTAATGAAACTTGGTCTGCATGATCATTGATGGGATAACCTAAATTTTTTGGAGTAGTCCAATTCGGTCCATCTTTTTCTGATTTAAAAAGGTCCAAGCCTCCAAAACCTAAATGTCCTTCTGAAGAAAAATAGAGGGTATGTCCATTAGAATGAATATAAGGTGAGATGTCATCGTCATAAGTATTGATAGTTTCTCCTAAATTCTCGGCTGGTGTCCATTCATTGTAAGCATTCAGGTGAGAAACCCATATATCTTTTTTACCATACCCTCCTTTTCGGTCAGATACGAAATAAAGCGTTCTTCCATCCGCTGACAAGGAAGGTTGCGACTCCCAATCTCGTGAATTAATACTGGGTCCTAAGTTTTGCGGTTTAGACCATCGATCACCTACTTTTTGAGTAATAAATAAATCACAACTCCCATAACCCATTCTTTCCCTTGTAGATTCACAAGAAGTGAAAATCATAATGGTCCCATCCGCAGAGATAGAACAAGTTCCTTCATTAAAAGGTGTATTTAACTCTTCGACCTTTTGGGGAGCTGACCATTCTTCATTAAAAAAGCTTGACTTAAATATGTCCTCATTTTCTCTTTCATTGCGAGCTGTAAAGTAAAGTTCTTTTCCATCAGCAGTAATTGCTGGAAAATATTGTTGATCTTTCACATTGACCTGATCACCAATATTTTCATAAGAGTAAGGCAATACAATATGTATGTGCTGTAATGCATAATTCGATGACGCCAAAATTTTATTGGCCCTCTTTACTTCTCTATACTGCCTTCTAGTTGGATTAAAAGCTAAAAAAGATTCAGCATATCCAATTGCTTTCTCATAGTTTCCCAAAGACCATTCATATTCCGCTAAAGATAAGTGAGCTAACATGAACTTTGCATTCTTACTACAGCATTCCATCAACTCTCTATACAGTTGCCTGGCACTTTCATAGTCCTTTTCAAGGATATTTAAATAGGCTAATAAATAGTAACTATCGCCATTGGTATTATCCTCTGCAATAGATTTTTCGAGGTAAACTTTGGCTTCACCAAAATTTCTTTCAGCCACTGCCTTTTCTCCTTTTTGAAAAAGTTTCACTGATTTTGACGATTGTCCAAAAACAGTCGAAGACAAA
This sequence comes from Flammeovirga sp. EKP202, assembly GCF_014534745.1. Classification (GTDB taxonomy): domain Bacteria; phylum Bacteroidota; class Bacteroidia; order Cytophagales; family Flammeovirgaceae; genus Flammeovirga. The sequence goes on along the minus strand of NZ_JACVVP010000009.1, from coordinate 84,170 downwards.
ACAAGAAGCAATTGAATAAGTACTAAGCTTTTTTTCATTGAATCTAAGTAAATAACTTTTCTGCCATTTCGGCTACTGTTCCAACAGGAACCACTTTCATTTTATACTTTTTGAGATCGAGGCCTTTCACATTGTATTTCGAAATATACATTTCTTTAAACCCTAACTTCTCTGCCTCTACTATTCTATTTTCAATTCTTGACACCGCTCTCACTTCACCACCTAAACCAACTTCTGCTGCTAAACATGTAGTAGATTCAATAGATATATCTTCAAAGGAAGAAATTAAAGATGCAACTACTGCTAAATCAATAGCCGGATCTTCTACTCTTAATCCACCTGCAACATTTAGAAAAACATCGGAAAAATTAAGTTTATAACCACTTCTTTTTTCTAAAACAGCCAGAAGCATATTTAACCTTTTAGAGTCATATCCTGTAGGACTTCTTTGAGGATTACCGTAGACAGATGGCGTAACCAATGACTGAATTTCTACTAACAACGGTCTATTACCTTCCATAACTGTACCAATTGCCACTCCACTCAATCCGTCATCTCTTTGAGAAAGCAATATTTCTGAAGGATTACTCACTTCTCTTAAACCACTTGCAATCATCTCATAGATTCCTAATTCTGAAGTAGAGCCAAATCTATTTTTAATTGTCCTTAGAATACGGTAACTCATGTGTCGATCCCCTTCAAATTGCAAAACAGTATCTACCATATGTTCCAATACTTTAGGTCCTGCCAAACTTCCTTCTTTCGTAATGTGACCAATCATCAATACTGGCGTCCCCGTATCTTTTGCAAAACGGATCATCTCAGCCGCACATTCTTTTACTTGAGAAACACTACCTGCTGCGGCTTCCAATAATGGTGAAACCAGCGTCTGGATGGAGTCAATGACTATTACGTCAGGCGTCATTTTCTCAACATGAGCGAATATCTTCGAAGTATCTGTTTCGGTCAACACATAGGTTTCTTCCGAAGAGAAAGGCAACCTCTCTGCTCGTTGTCTAATTTGTTGACCACTTTCTTCTCCTGATACATATAAAACTTGCTTATCTTTTAAAGATAGTGCAATCTGAAGCATCAAGGTTGATTTACCAATACCAGGTTCACCACCAATCATGACAGCTGATCCTTGAACAATACCTCCCCCTAATACTCTGTTTAATTCTTCATCTTGAGTAACAATACGACCTTCTTTTTCGTATTTCACCTCATTTATTTTTACGGGCTTTGATGTTTCCTGTTTAGAATTAACATACCCTCCACTTCTATCATTACTAGAAGTCATTTTCCAACTTCCCTTCTTTGGCGTTTCGTCTTGAATTACTTCCTCTACAAATGAATTCCATTCATTACACGACGGGCATTTCCCTTGCCATTTTGGTGATTCAAAACCACAATGTTGACAGAAATAGGCCGTCTTTACTTTCTTTGCCATCGTACTACTTAATTTTTCACTTTAATCCCTCCGAAGTTAATTATCAAAAAGGAATTATTAGAATTATTCTATTCTCAATATTCTTTTTTTTCAAAAAAAGAGAGCACTTTTGCGTTTATATTCATAAATGCGGTAACTTCGGTGAAGTTGACTTTTTGAATTCTATTTTTTTGAAATAATCTTACAGACGAATGCTTGAATTGGTTACCTATTCAGAAAATAGCCCATTACTTTTTACACAAGTCATTTTTTGGGTACTATTTGGAGCGATCATCATCACTTATCAGTTTATCTATAAAAATATAACCGCCAGGAACTTCTTGTTACTTTGTGCTAGTTTGTATTTTTATTATATGTCAAGTGGCTTCTATTTTGTCTTACTGATATTTTCAACAATAGTGGATTACTATATAGGCGATGCTATTTTCAATTCAACAAACCCATCCAAAAGAAAGAAATTAGTCTTCCTGAGTGCACTGATTAACCTCAGTTTGCTAGCCTATTTTAAATATACTTTCTTCTTTACTGAAGGCGTCAATGAATTATTTCATTTAGATTTAGAACAAGAAAATTACTTGGCTGTTTTCCTCAATTCAGTTTTTGGAACTGCTATGGACACTACCAATATTTTCCTTCCGATTGGAATTTCCTTTTATACTTTTCAGACCATTAGTTATTCTGTAGATATTTATCGTGGGGATATAAAACCTGTGGATTCAATTTGGGATTTTGCTCTTTTTGTAAGTTTCTTTCCTCAGCTTGTTGCAGGACCAATTGTTAGAGCATCAGAATTTATTCCTCAGATTTATACACCTTATAAAGTAAGAGAAACTGAATTTGGACATGCTTTATTTTTAATTGCAGGTGGGTTAATCAAAAAGATTTTAATCTCTGATTATATCTCCATTAACTTTGTAGATCGAATATTTGAATCGCCTTGGTCTTACTCAGGTTTTGAAAATTTGATGGCAGCCTATGGTTACGCTATTCAAATTTACTGTGACTTTTCTGGTTATACCGACATTGCTATTGGAGTTGCAGTATTACTTGGTTTTAAGCTTCCGCTAAATTTCAACTCTCCTTATAAAGCAACTGATATTACTGACTTTTGGAGAAGATGGCATATTTCCCTTTCGTCTTTCTTGAGAGATTACCTTTATATTCCATTAGGAGGAAATCGAAAAGGAAAAATAAGGACCTACATCAATTTGATTATTACTATGGTATTGGGAGGTTTGTGGCATGGTGCTCATTTCCGTTTTATTTATTGGGGTATTCTACATGGTGTCGGGCTTGCAGTTCATAAACTTTGGCGTGAAATCACAAAAAAAAGAATTCCAAATACTCCAATTACACAAGCTATTGGTGGCTTTGTGACATTTCATTTTGTGTGTTATGCGTGGATTTATTTTAGAGCTGAAGATATGCAACATGCCGAAAGTATGATCAATCAGATTTTAACAAACATCGATCTTTCAATTGCTTGGGAAGTAATTGTTGCCTACAAACAAGTATTTGGAGTGATGGTATTAGGTTTCTTTTTACATTGGATGCCTCAGACATGGAAAGATAAAATTGCAATTGAATTTATTGCTATGCCTGATTTTGCAAAGGCATCTTTCCTTTTCTTCATTGGTTTTATTCTTTTCCAAAGTCGATCTTCTGAGATCCAACCATTTATCTATTTCCAATTTTAAGATAATGATCTAACAGACCAATGAATGATTGTCTAAACAGCATAAAAACTTCAATTTATGATAAGTGCTCCCTTCTTCTCGACGAAATAAGTACTGAAATAGAAGGAAAAGAATACGATGCTTGTCGTTTCAAACTTAACAGTTATGAAATCACCTACAGGAAAGCGAAAGTCACTCCCAAAAAAGTAGGGCAATTTGTAACTTTTTGGAAAAGAGATGAAAAAGGAAATACTACTCCTTTCCATACGACAGATACAATAGACTTTTATATCATTACTGTACAATATGGAATGAGGCTTGGACAGTTTATTTTTCCCAAATCTACACTTATTGAAAAAGGAATAATGGGTTCTGACAAACAAGAAGGAAAAAGAGGATTTAGAGTTTATCCAATTTGGGATGTAGTAACAAGTAAACAAGCAATACAAACTCAAAAATGGCAACTCAATTATTTTTATGAGGTCACTTCATCTACTGATCTCGATAAAGTTTCTGAGTTATTCAAATTGAGTTGATTGAAATAATCAAATAAAAACGAACTACTAAAATACAATAAAATGTTTATCATCAATCTAACCTATAAAGCTGACTTAAAGCAGGTTGACCAATACCTTGAGCAACATATTGAATACCTCAATGAGCAATATAATTTAGGGCACTTTCTTGCTTCAGGCCGAAAAGTCCCAAGAACCGGTGGAGTAATTTTATCCAATATTGAGTCAAAAACTGAATTATTAGCCATCCTTGAAAAGGATCCTTTTCATCAGAATGAACTCGCTGATTATGATATCACTGAATTCGTCCCTAGCAAAACTTGTGATGAGTTGAAGTTTTTAATGAAGTCATAGGAGTATTTTTAATAAGTTTATCATGTATTAAGTGGTTGTTTCAGGTTTTGTCCACTTAGAGGATATGTATATTGCGAGTATCAGTCCTGTCATAATAACTGAAATAATCGCTTTTATTAGGATAGAAACCACTACAATTTTTATTGATAAATATAATGCTAGTAAGATCACTATCATTGTGAAAATTATTTCTTTCTTATTGAAAACAGACAAGGTGAATTGGGAGATAAAAAAGCTTACAAAACCATAAATAAAATAGCTGATAAAAGTAGTGACAGCTGCGCCCATAATTCCAAAAATAGGCAACAACGCTAAATTTGACATTACATTAAATACTGTAACTCCTACTGATAAATTGGACAGAAACTTCGTCTTTTCTTTATATTCAAGAATTGATGTGCAAAGCAAGAAATAAGGTCTATAATTCATTGACAATATGATAACAATCGCAATGTGATATACATCTTTTAAGCTTTCATTTCTTACCAAAATTTCAAAAATCTCTTTAGTCCAAATACTCACTGTAATTGTACTTAAAACAAAGATTATTGTAAGTTTTCGAATGATGTTCTGTATCTCATTAATTTTCCCTTTTTTATATAAATCAATAATGACCGGAACTACTGCAAAACCAACACCTTTACTCAGTTGAAAGACTCTATCTCCAATAGAATAGGATAAGTTGTACCGACCAATTGCGTGAATTGGAATATTCATAAATTCCATCAACACACGGTCAGAGTAATCCAAAATATAATTTGAAAAATGATGAGGCATTGTTGACATACCTAGCTTTAGCATTGTCTTTACTTTAGAAAAGGATCTAAAAACGGGATAAAGTCTTATTTTAATAAAAAGAGATATATAAGACAATCCCATTAAAATAGCTCCTACAGCATTGGCGTAAAACCATCCCATATACCCCAATTGAAGTTGTACAATAAGGTGATAATTCATGAATGCCACCAACAATCCAACTCCAATTGTCCTAAAAAATAATGCTTTAGGGTTCAGTTGTAACTGATGATAAATAGAACCTAAAAAAGTAAACGTTGAATTGAATAATATGGGTAATGCAGCTAAAGTCACAATGGTTAATTTATTATTTCCTGCATCTTCAGGAATCACCAAAAAAAGAACTATACTTTGAAATATGATAAAAGGAAAATTCCATACTATTAATACTCCAAGTACTTTTCTCCAAATCCAGATGTACGTTTGGGGGTGCTTGTAAAAGGCATTCATTACTATTATCGTTAACCCTAAGAACTGAAATAGCCCAATACCCATCATAAAAGCATTGACCACTCCATAAAGGCCGTAATCAAAAGCAGTAAGATGAGGTGTAATCAGAGGAAGTAAAAGCATGTTTACTACCCCTATAAACTGAGGTGCTATTCCATAGATAAAGGAATTAGAAAGTACTTTTTGAAGCATAGATTAATGTTGATCCTTTAGCAAATTAAATAGGAATAATAATTGTATTCAAAGTTAAAAAGCAATTAATATGATTCTATATGATAGGATTCCCTAAAAATTCAAAGTGCTTTATCATAATTGTCTTATTTATTCATATTTTTGTTTTTTAATTATTTAAAGAGAATGAATAAATCTACTTATATTACAAAAGAAGGAATGGAGTCTCTGCAAAACGAAGTGCAGGAGATTTGGGAAGAACGAAAAGTAGTTACTCAAGCTGTAAGTGACGCAGCTGCAATGGGCGACCGTTCTGAAAATGCTGAATATATTTATGGTAAGAAAAAACTTCGTGAGATAGATGGACGTTTAACTTACTTAAGAAGAAGAATCAATACATTAAAAGTTTTTGATCAAAAGGTAGACGATACAAGAGCTATGTTTAGTGCTTATGTAACGTTTAAAGACCAAACCAACAGGGAAATGACATTGAGGTTAGTAGGCCCTGATGAAGCTGATATCAAAAAGCAAAGTATTAGTATTGCTTCTCCAATCGGAAAATCATTATTGAATCAATCTGTCGGTGACTCAGTAGAAGTAGTTACTCCAGCCGGCAAAAAAATATTTACAATTCTTAAGGTTAAATATTAACCACATACAAGTACAATGATGAACTTTATAACAAAAAGATTTTTTTTTAGTACACTGATTACCTTGTTAATCTCTCACTTTACTCTTGCCCAAGATCTTTACGTTTTACATGTTAGTGGTGACATCTTAAATACTACCAATAATGTAAACTTGAAAGTAGGCGATATGATCAGTAAAGATGCCTCTCTTTCATTTGGTTCCAACAACGCAAAAGCCATCGTTATTGGAAAAAGCACTGGTAAAATGCTTTTAGATGGAAGTAAAAGTAAAAAATCACCTACTGGTGAATTTATGAGCTTAGTTTCTGAAGTTTTATTTCCGATTCAATCCAACAAGCAAATGAGTACTCGTAGCGTACTTTTTGAATCAGTAGCCAATATTAGTGATTACTTCAATGGAGACGCCTATGTTTTCATCACAGATTCAATCATCCTAGATATTAATCAAGAAAAATATCCTCTTAACGAAGAGAAGCAAATGGCTTTAAGATTTACATCAGGTGAAGAGATCTTCAACAGATGGATCCCTAACTATGGAGACAACAAACTTCTTTTAGAGAAAGAAAGATTATTTGAAGGTGCAAGCCTAGATGAGATTGAAACCGTAGATGTTTACTATGTAGTAAAAGCTTCTAGAAAAATTGATCACATTGGAAGTTTCAATCCTATTTTTGTCAACCAAGATCAATTAAAAGAAGAGTTGATTTCTTTAAAATCATTCCTTTCTACAAATCAGACTGAAAAAGCAGAAGAAATTCAGGCTGAACTTTATCAATATGTATTAGACATCTATGGTCAAACAGATTTTGAGATGTTTAATGAATGGATCAAAGACGAAGGAATTATTTAATCAAAAAATATATTCTGCAAAAAAAGCAAGGCATTATTATTGTCTTGCTTTTTTTATGATTTAAGACTTTTAATAGTACAACATGACTTCCGAAAAAAAAGACAAACGTTTAATTTTTAGAATGCAAAGGAACAAATCTCTGATGTGGGGATTATCTTCCATTAATGCAATAATAATGATGGTAGGGCTATTATTTTATATGACTATCGTATATGTAATGCCTGATGAAATTCTACTGATTGAATTAATGTCAGCCACACGAAATGCATTATTTAAAGCAGAAGAAAAGCCTTCTAAAGACCGTTTCCTTTTTGTCAACTGTTCTTGGGAAAAAGATCTCACCGCTAAAGTAGACACCAATGATTTTGTGATTGGAAATGTAGATATCACAAATCGAAAATCCATTACACAATTTCTATCGCTTTTGAACCAAAAGCCCGACAATCACGAATTTCTATTAGTCGATATTCGTTTTTATGATAAATCAGAGGATGATAGTTTGATGGAAGCTGAATTTCAAAAAGCTAAAAATACCATTGTTTCCTATCATAAAGGAGCTAATAATGCTCCAAAATATCCTGTAGTAGATGTTCCACTCGGTTTGTCCGATTTGCAAGTGCAAGAGCTAAACCATGAAGAAACTATTACTTTGAAGTATCATTTGATGCAAGGTGATTCTTTGAAAACTACACCCCTCTTGATGGCTGAACAAATTTATGGTGACACCTTAGAAAGAGGATACTTCTTCAGTAAATTTAGAGGTAATTATATGCTCAATGGATATATTTTAGATTACCCTATTCGACCTTATGACTTGTTTGTAGCGAATAACTACACTTACATTCAGATGCACGAATTACTGAGTATGCCTCCTTTTTTAGTAGAAGATTTTACTAAAGATAGAATTATTGTATTAGGTGATTTTGAAGACCGAGATATTCATAAGACAATCTATGGATTTATGCCTGGTCCTCTGATTCTAACGAATGCCTTTATCACATTAGAAAAAGGCTATAATAAAATCACAATTGGCTTCTTTATCTTTATATTTATCTGCTTTACGTTTATCTCTCATAAAGCACTTACGTTTAAAGATCCAATTACTGTATTTATGCAGAAATTCTTCGAATCAGATCACTTCCTTGTTGAACTACTTCAAGATTCCTTGTTCTATCTGATTTATTTTGCAGTAATGTCAGTCATCTCTTATACCTTGTTCAATATTCACTTGACTATTCTTGTATTGTCATTCTATATGTATGCACTAGAGCAAGGATTGTTATTTTATAAAGAGTGGATAGAGGAAAAAGATGCCGAATCTGACAAAAAATTGGAAACAGAAACGGTTCAAGAAGACAAATAAATTCAGAGTTGAACAAATTTGATTTCAAATTACTTTTAGTAATATAGATCATTCAATTTTATAAAAATTGTATTGTATTTTGGAGCATGTTTTGAGGATGTACTCATTACGTGCTCTTTTTTTGAGCTAAATCAAATAAACTCGATACTTATTAATATGCATACTGAATTCAAAAAAGTAGCAATGATTGCCCACGATGGCAAAAAAGCAGAGATGGTGGGCTTTTTCAAAGATCACATGGATGTACTAGAAAATAAGCAAATTGTTGCTACCGGTACAACAGGTAGTCATTTAGTAAAAGCAGGCTTAGAAGTAGATTGTAAACTTTCTGGACCAAAAGGTGGTGATGCTCAAATTGCTGCATTAGTTGCAGAAGGTGATGTAGATGCAGTTTTCTTCTTCAGAGATCCACTAGGAAAGCACCCACATGAACCAGATGTTCAGATGTTGATGAGAGTTTGTGATTTATATGATGTGCCATTAGCTACAAACCCAGCTTCAGGACACTTACTCATGGAAGGTATCAGAAAATTCTCAAAGTAATTGTACAAAACTTTGTAAAAAAGAGAGTCACCATAAAATTAATTATGGTGACTTTTTATTAAACTAGTTGTGAGTTTGAAGAAGTAATTTCTTCATTGTGGTTATGTTACTCATCAAAATACATTAAACTTGTCTCTCGATTCCCTGCGTCATCGGTATACCAATTTTTTCGATTGACGCCAGCACTTTCAACAAACTCTCTAAAGTTTACATATGCATTTGTAATATCTATACTTTCTTTTGGCGGGTGGAATCTATGAGCAATATGTAATCCCCATGGGTGCCCTTCTGCCGTTTTATAATTTCCACTATCTTCTCCAGCAGTTCTTAACGATTGATCGTACTTTTCTGTTGGTGTCCCATTGGCCAAGTGCAATTCGTTTGATCTCACTTGATTGATAAAAATAAATGGATTGAAACCCTCTACTGGGAACGAACTCATGTCCACTGGATTGACAAATGTGGTTTCAATAATGAATTCATCACTTTTCTTAATATTACCATCTCCTTTCACCAAACCAAAGTGGTTATCAAAAACGATCAATACAGGTGCTGCAGGATCAATTCCTGTTTCTAATCCTTTAGCATCTAAAGCAACTACTCCTGTCAATATTTTAGAGCCTGTCACACTAGCTATCGAATCCGCATGAATTGGTAATTGATAAGCAAAACCACACGGTAAGTCAGAACGAACAGACTTCACAACAAAAGTAGAATACACTTTCACCACTTTATTTTGTCCATTTGCAACAAAATTGTGTCTGTATTGTACCATAATATCATTGAAGTCATAATCTCCTTTTTGTGGATATAAATCTTCAAAAGCAAAAGTTCCAAATCCATTTTCACCAGGTGTATATTGATCAAAAGCTTTATCAGGATCATTCGGATAATCATCAAAGCCATCTACAATACCATCATTATCAGAATCCTCTCCTTCAAAGTCACTCTCACTACATCTAAACGATGTAAGGTCATTCATTTTTCTTCCTACTGAAGCTACTACTATAAATGAACCATCTTTTACATCCATATAAATCAATTTACTATTTGATTCATTTGTCGAAGCATAGATATAGTCAAAGCGGTCTATCGTCACACCTGTAAGATAATAAGGGAAGTTATCAGCACTGACCCTAGTAGCAACCAAGTTTGTACTATCTTCATTTACAGCCAATCTAAATAAACCACCCGAACATGCTTGGTAAATTGTACCATCAGACCCGAAAGTAAGGTCTCCTCCTCCATTTTGACTATTTGAAATTCCTGTTCCGGTAAGCGTTTTGACTACATTACCATTGGTTGGATCAATCATGGCATAATTAGAACCGTTACCAATGTAAAGTAAGCCATCCCATTTGTTAAAAGCCATTCTTGGGTAGCCGTTATCTAATCCACTTATACCTGTTGTTAACTTTTTAATGGTAGAAGTGGTCTCTGTATCTTTATTGTAAGAATATAGTGTTCCATTTACATCATAATAGAAAATATCATTTTCTTGATCGTAAGCCATCGCATAGCCTCCAGTGTTGATGGTACCATAATCGGTTTGGTCATACGTATCACTTTCAATGGCAATACTAAAAAAGGCTCCTTGGTGATTCATTGCATAAACATAATCCTCACAACTTGCCAAAGCTCTTCTATTGGATGAAGTCATTTCTTGAGCCAATTTATCAAAATCAACTTCAAGTTCATTACTGGTGACTGTCACTAACTTGTACCACTCTTTACCTTTGAGTCTTTTGACAACATATAGTCTTTCTACATATGAAGGTAAAGTTACTCTGTAACTAGAATTACCTTCTTCACTTGAAATAGTATTCCCTAGTTTGGTGTAATTACCTTGATCATCTATCATATAGATAGAATACAATGCTTTACCTGTAAAAGCAGAAGATGAGATTTCAATGTTAAAAGATTGAGTTACATCATAGTTAAAATCAGCAGGTACTTCAATATCATCTACGCTACTGTTAGTTTGGGGGGTTGGATCATTATTTAAATCGTCATTGATTTCTTCTTCAACAGTTTTAGTACATGAAAAAGAAAATCCGATAAGAGATAATATCAAACCTATTTTAATAAAGGATTGGATATTCATTGAGCTATAACTATTAGGTTTTAAATGTTTACAAACGCATTTACATAACACCTCAAAAGTATTATTCATTCCAATTATGTAAGTTTGAACTTCTTAAAAAAGAATAATGTAATTTAATAACCCAAATTTCATTAATAATAATGATGTATATTGAAATAATACAATAATCAAACGAATAGTCCCTTCACTTTTATTTCTTCACATGAAAAAGGTTTAAAGCACTTTAAAATCTAATGTAAGAAATGAGAAATACAGTTTTCATACTACAAAAAAAACCACTCTAATTTAAAATTAAAGTGGTTCTTAAATATCACAATGAGGTAAAACTATCTCTTTTTACCACCTAAACGGCTACGTAAAGATCCTTTCTTTTTACCTTTCATTTTATTACTCATACCTGGAATACCAGACATTTTGTTTACTTTCTTCATCATCTTACGCATTTCTTCAAACTGCTTGATCAAGTTATTTACTTGTTGCACTGAAGTACCTGAACCATTTGCTAAACGCTTCTTACGAGATTGGTTTAAGCTATCTGGATTCATTCTTTCGTAAGGAGTCATTGATTGAATGATTGCTTCTACTGGCTTGAATGCATCGGAATCAATTTCTTGATCTTTCACCATTTTGTTCAAACCTGGAACCATACCAATCAAATCCTTCAAATCACCCATCTTTTTGATGTGTTGGATTTGAGATAATAAGTCATTAAAATCGAATTGGTTCTTTCTTAATTTCTTATTTAATCTTCTCGCCTCTTCTTCATCGAAAGCTTGCTGAGCTCTTTCTACTAATGAAACAACGTCACCCATACCAAGGATACGCTGAGCCATACGATCTGGGTAGAACTCATCTAAAGTATTTTCAAGTTTCTCACCAGTTGAGATGAATTTGATAGGCTTGTCTACTACTCTACGAATAGAAAGAGCTGCACCTCCACGAGTATCACCATCTAACTTTGTAAGAACAACACCATCAAAATCTAAACGATCGTTGAAGGTCTTCGCTGTATTTACGGCATCTTGACCAGTCATCGAATCCACTACGAATAGTGTTTCTGACGGGTTCAATTCTTTCTTTACAGCTTCGATCTCTGCCATCATTTGCTCATCAACAGCTAAACGACCTGCTGTATCGACTACAACAATGCTTTTACCGTTTTGTTTCGCAAACTTAACAGCGTTTTGAGCAATCTCTACAGGGTTTTTGTTTTCACGTTCAGTGTAAACATCAACACCAATTTGCTCACCCAATGTTTCCAACTGATCAATAGCGGCAGGACGGTAAACGTCAGCTGCAACTAATAATACTTGTTGACCTTGTTTTTTTAATCTTAATCCAAGCTTACCTGTAAAAGTAGTTTTACCAGAACCTTGAAGACCAGAAATCAAAACAGTTGCCGGGTTACCTTGTGGAGCAAAAGCAACCATTTCGCCACCCATCAACTCTGTTAATTTATCACTAACAATTTTCGTGAATAATTGACCTGGTTTTACGTCAATAAGAATGTTCTCTCCTAAAGCTTGTTCACGAATTTCATTCGTAATTTCTTTAGCTACTTTAAAGTTAACATCGGCTTCTAGTAAAGCACGACGAATCTCCTTTACAGTTGAAGCAACGTTAATTTCACTGATCGAACCTTCACCTTTTAGGTTTTTAATGGCACGATCAATCCTGTTACTAAGATTATCAAACATATATTATATGAATTCCTTGTATTAATACTATTTCTAATTAGTCTGCAAAAATAAAATTTAATGGGATCAATTACAATAAATACTCCACTTCAATAATGATTATTTTGAATTAAATAAAATCAACATTATTCAATATAATTTAGCTACCTTATTATAAGGGAATTACAAAAAACAACACCAAAGAGTGAATATTTTGATTTTCACTGCAAATCAGCGGATTAGAAACATCGATAAACAATACATAAAAGTAGAATGAAAAATAATCTTCAAAAAATTGAAAAAATATTCGTCTTCGATACAAGAAAATACAATTAATCTGTGTTATAGTAGTATAAGATTATTTTTGTCAATCTTAAATAAATAGCTTGTGTTTTTTGTCCTGTACATGGTATATCTTTTTTGTCAGTCAAATAGAACTCACTACAAAGCACAAAATTCACTGAAATATCACATTCATAACTATAATGATATATAATAGTAGATTATATCTGTATACTTTTGTAATTTTCTTTTCTTTAGTATTTGTTAGTTCCTTCGCCCAAGACGTTGAGTCATTAAAAAAGCAAGCCAAATTTAATAATGACCCTGAAGCTTGGTACCAATTAGGACTAACTTACGAAGAAGGTCTGGTTGAGAAGAAAAGTATCAAAAAAGCGACTCAATATTATGAAAAAGCGGTGATCCAAAACCACCCTGCTGCCGCATTGCATTTAGCTAAAATCAAAGAAGCAAAAGGTGAGACTACTGAAGTTATCAAACTGTATAACATTGCAGCCAACGGTAAAAATGCTGAAGCTCATTATATTTTAGGAAAATACTATCTCAAAGGTCAAATCGTAGGGAAAGACCAAGATCAAGCGATCTATCATTTACTTAGAGCATGGGATCAAGATTTTAAGGATGCAGGAGAACTGTTGAAAGAAGCAGATCTTGACGCTTACTCTAACAAGAATAAAGATATCTTTTATCAAAAGTATTTAGGAAACAGCGGTAATGCTCAATCTGAATACGCTTTAGGATTAGCCTATAAAAACGGAGATGAAGTAGAAAAAGACCTTAATAAGAGTTTTGAATTACTGACAAAAGCAGCAGAAAAAAATCATCCCGAAGCTCAATATGAATTGGCATTATTCTATAAAAATGGTCTTTTAGGAAGTAAAGATTCTAGAAAGGCAGTGGCCTTATTACTTAAGTCAGCCAACAATAATAATAAAGACGCCATTCAACTGTTGTCAAAAATGGACGTCAAAACTTTTGTAGATCCTAATAACCTTGATTACGTTCAGTATAAAGCTTTAGCAGACAATGACGCTGAGGCTCAATATGAGCTCTATTTATTATATGCTAACAAAGCAAATCCATCCAAAGAGGATGAATTAAAAAAGGTTGAATTTCTACAGAGAGCAGCATTGCAAGATTATCAACCTGCTATGTTATCTCTTGCTGATTTATATTTTAATGGTACACCCCCACTCCAAAAAAGTACTACATCGGCATTCAAATGGAGAAGACAAGCTGCCTATGTTGGTTCTGACTCTGCGGAGTACTTATTAGGCAATATGTATGCTATGGGTGAAGGTGTAGCACAAAGTGAAGCAACGGCAATTAAGTGGTACATGAAAGCTGCTAATCATGGTGTTTATTCGGCAAAAGTCGCTTTAAAACAATATGACATCTCAAAGTACTTAGACAAGAGCGACCTTGAATATGCGACATATTTAGCAAATCAAGGTAATTTAGATGCTCAATTAATGTTGGGTAAATACTATTACAAAAAAGAAAAAATATCAGCCATCCATTGGTTAAGTAAAGCTGCTGGACAAAATTCGGCTGAAGCAGAACTTTACTTAGGTGATATTTACAAAGATGGAAAATGCCAGACTCCACAAGATTTATCAAAGGCTGAAGTTCACTATAAAAAAGCAATTGCATTAGGTAATCAAGATGCTTATTTAAAAATGGCACAACTTTATGCCTATCAGAAAAATACAACCACCGAAGTAACTGCTGCCAGCAATCAACCTGAAGCGATGAATTACGCAAGTCAGTACATGACTCGTTCAGTGGCTGTCGATAGTAAAAATACGGATACTAACCCTGAAGCTTATCTGATCATTGCCGATATTCAAATTCAAGAAGAAAATTACTTTGAAGCCATCAAACAATATGATTTATATATCAAAAGCTTTGATGAAGCTAATGGCAACCACAAGGAATTTATCGATGTTTTAAATAAACAAGCTATCGCATATGCATCGGTAGATGAAGTGAGTAGTGCTTTACTTCAGATCGATATTGCTTTAGCGAAATCAGATGATTTTAGCCAATTAAAAGGCTTTAAAGACGATTATTCAAACATCAAAGGAGAGCTATTTTATACTCAAGCAACTCTTTTATTCCAAAAGGGAGATAAATACAAAGCTTGTAATGGCTTCCAAAAGGCGAAAGCTTTAGGAATTAAAATCGAATCGAAGTACGAAGATCTCTGTATGAATTAATAATATTTTAGAAAAGAAAAGGCATTCACAAAACGAATTGTGAATGCCTTTTTTATATGAATTATCTTAAAGACTAAGACTCCATGCTTCTGATCACTTTCAATTGATCTTTCAATTTAGCAACCTCAACTTTTGCCTCATCAATCTTCACGTTGTATTCCTCTAACAACTTGTTCGCTGTTTTAGAATTTGCAAAGAATGCTAAGTTGTTTTGCCATAAAGCAATATCATCCTCTAAGTTTTTGATACGAGTTCTGATGTTTTGCTCTTGGTTTCTTAGACGGTTACCACCACCTGGAAGGTGATTGAATACTGTAGCCAATGCTTGTAGCTTACCTTTTTCGTCTAAATCCTCTGAGTTACCTACATACTCCTCTACTACAGCAACAAATTTGTCAACGATAGCATCTTTTTCTTTACGAGGTACAAAACCGATAGCGAAGAATGCTTCAGCTTTTTCGTCCAATAACTTTTGGTCGAAAGCAGCTTTATCAGCAACAAGTTTAGAAATCTCTAAACATACCTCTTCTTTTTTCTTCAAGTTTTCGATAAACTCTTTTGACTCTTCTTGACGCTTGTTACGCTTTCTTTCGAAGAATGCATCACAAGCTGCCTTGAATTCAGCATATACAGAATCTCTGAATTTTTCAGGAACTGGGCCAATACCTTTCCACTCTTTTTGTAAAGCGATCAATGCATCAGCAGTAGCATTCCAATCTGAAGATTCTTTTAATTCTTCTGCTTTTTCAACTAAAGCTTTCTTCTTCTCTAAGTTTACGGCTCTTTGAGCTTCTAATACTTCGAAGAACTTGTTCTTATTTGCAAAGAATTGTTTGAAGTTTGCCCAGAATTGTTTGTTGATGCCATTTGCCACTTCTCTTGGAACTGGACCAATTGCTTCCCACTCTTTCTGAACTGCTAATAATTTCTTTGTCTCCTCGTTCCACTCTTTGATACGGTCAGTATCGAAAGTTGAGAATGGCTCTACTTTTAAGCACAATGCCTGCTTCAATGTCATGTTTTCTTCTAACACTTTCTTGAATTCTTCAGCGTGCTTTCTCTTTTTATCGTAGATCTTATCTGAAATTTCTTTAAATGCATTCCAGATATTATCCTTCTCCTCTTTTGGAACTGGACCAATGTTTCTGAACTCTTCGTGATATTGGTTTAAAGAAACTACTGCATCATTGATATTTTCTACATCAATAAGTTTTTGAGCTCTTTCAATTAAACCTTTTTTCGCTTTTAAGTTCTTTTGTCTATCCAACTCTTTCAATTCAAATTCAATGCTCATTTGATCATAGAATCTGTCTAAAAGAGCTCCATATGTCTTATAGATTTCTTCAGCATTTTGTTGAGGAACCGCACCAATTGTTTTCCATTGAGCTTGTAGTTCCTTCACTTTGTTCATTACCCCTTTGTCATCAGTTGTTTCAATCAACTCTTTCACTTGGGCAATGATACTACGCTTTTTCTTTAAGTTATCGTCACGCATTTTTTGCATTTGCTCAAAATGTTGACGACGGCTTGTTCTAATTGTACCGAAAGCTTCGTAAAATGCTTTTGCGTCAGCGTCTGCATATTCAAAACCTTCTACATCACCATTGCTAGCTTTGAATTCCTCACGAGCTTTAGCTTCTTCTTCCTTTCTTAGAGGTTCAAAAACTTCTTTGATTTGCTTCGCGATTTTCTCAGCTTTAACAACATCAGAATTACCTACTAGCTTTTGGATTTCCTTTAAAAGCTCCTCTTTTGAGTGGCTAGAGAAATCTACATCTTCTTGTAATTCTTCTTCAACTGTTTGTGAAGACTCATCATCACCAAAATCTGCTACGTCATCACCCATATCAGCGACATCGTCTAATTGTGAAGCAGTGTTCTCAACTGCATTAGATTCTTGGATTTCGTTTGCCTGAGTTTCATCTTGTGGTGTACCCATCTTAAAAAGCGGTTAAAAGTGCATCAATATATACTACTGACCATCCATTATCATTGAGCAGGATGGACCATTGGCCAAAAAACACCCCATAAAAGGGATAGATTTTTCTCGGACAAAATTAAACATTTTTGCTATTTATAATAATGATTCAATCATTTTGATCCCAATTTTACAGTTTTATTAATGGAATTAGGGAAGGTCTTCTCATTTTTCTTGAATTTTTGATGTTTATCTATCAATTTTGAAAATCTGAGGACAAACAAAATATGGAAAAAAGACAAATTCAATATCAGTTTCAAGAAGATCATCTAATTAATTCTTCAAAGAATTTATTCGATGCATCAAAACTTAAAATGGAGGAAATGGTGATCAACCTAGGTCCTCATCACCCTTCTACGCACGGTGTATTACGTCTTGAAGTATTAACAGATGGAGAATATGTTGTAGATACAGTTCCTCACTTAGGCTACTTGCATCGTTGTTTTGAAAAACACGCCGAAAACCTCAATTTTCAACAAATTATCCCTTACGTAGACCGTATGGATTATATGGCTGCTATTAATTCTGAGCATGCTTTTGCCATGGGTGTTGAAAAAATGATGGGAATAGATGAGAAAATTCCAAAACGAGTTGAGTATATTAGGGTATTAGTGGCTGAATTAAACCGATTAGCCTCTCATTTTATCGCAATCGGAACATACGGATTAGACATTGGTGCTTTTACTCCATTCTTATGGTTGATGAGAGATAGAGAACATATCCTTCGCTTATTAGAATGGACTTCAGGAGCAAGAATGTTGTACAATTACATATGGATTGGAGGTTTATATTATGATTTACCTGTCGGTTTTGAGGAAAAATGCAAGGAGTTTATTGAGTATTTTGAGCCTAAGCTACAGGAGTTAAAAGAACTTATTATTGATAACAAAATATTCATAGAAAGAACAGCTAATGTAGGTGTCCTTCCTTTAGATGTTGCTATTAATTACGGCACCTCGGGACCTGTTTTAAGAGGGTCGGGTCTAGCTCATGATTTGAGAAGAGTAGATGGCTATTCTGTTTATCCTGAATTAGATTTCGAAATTCCAATCGGTGAAGGAAAAATGGGTACTGTCGGTGATTGTTGGGACAGAACTAATGTAAGGGTTTTAGAATGCTGGGAGTCATTAAAAATCATGAAACAGTGTTTAAAACAATTAACTACAGATCACAAAAGAGATCGTAATTTTGACCCTCAAGCTTTGGTTCCGAAGAAAATCCGACCTAAAGCAATGGATTTTTACAGCAGAGCTGAAAATCCAAAAGGTGAGTTAGGATTTTTCTTTAGAACAAATGGTAAATCTGACATACCTGAACGTTTAAAAGTAAGAGCATGTTCTTTTTGTAATTTATCAGTCTTACCTGAAATTTCAAGAGGAGTATTATTATCAGACTTAATTGCGATAATTGGCTCAATTGATGTTGTTATGGGAGAAGTAGACCGTTAACACTGGTCATTTTTGAAAGAGAATGATATTAAAGTCCAATAAGTTTAAAAATATCAATGAATACATTAGTAATAATACAGACTTAAACATTTGTATTATCACTCATTGCTATCCGCCAGATTTTGGAGCAGCACCTCATCAGTATGCGCATATGGCGGAAAGCTTTCATGCTATTGGACACAACGTCACCGTTTTGACTTCTCACCCCTATTATCCAAAAGGAAAACTTCAACGTAAAGATTTCTTTAAGTTAAGGCGTCACACAAAGATCAACGGTATAGACGTTTTTAGGCATTGGCTAATACCGTCTCAACAAAATAGTGCGATATTACGCCTATTAAGCATGACAACAATGCTATTAAGTATGCTTTTTTCGATGAACCTACTTAAGAAAAAGCAAATTGATGTTGTTATCGTTCAAACACCTCCTATCACATTACCTCTATTGGGTATTCTTTTAAAAAGGATTCAAAAAGTAAAACTTGTACTTAATGTTTCAGACCTTTGGCCACAAGCCATGGTTGATTTAGGGAGTATTAAAACCAATTCTATCGCATATCAAATTTTGCATAGGCTTGAAAAATTTTATTACAGTAAAGCTGATTTTATTATTACTCAATCTGATGAGACAAAGAGCTACATCCAAGATTTAAACTTCAATGATGTTTTTCTTTATAGAATTGGTGCTGATATTAATGTTTTTCATCCTCATAAAAATGTACAAAGAGGTGAAAAATTAAAAATTGTATATACAGGTGTTTTAGGGGTTGCACATGGCATATTAGATCTCATTCAAAAAGTGTCTTTTGATGCTTTAAATTGCGAATTACACATCTATGGTGATGGTATAGAGAAAAATAAAATCAAGAACTATATCATCAAAAATCAACTCCAAAATGTGATTTTACATCCCAAGGTCCACTATAAAGAAGTCCCTGAAGTTGTAAAGCAATATGATGTAGCACTTATTTCTCAGAAGAAATATGTCAAAGGGACTTTACCCGCCAAATTGTATGAAAGTCTTAGTTTAGGGATGCCTATTTTATTTCATGGCCAAGGGGAAGGTGAACAATTGGTACAAAAACATCAATGTGGCTTTACTTCTAGACCTAATGACCTTGTACAATTGACCAACAATATTAAAACTTTACAGCAGTTATCCGATCAAGAATTTCAACTTTTATCAACCCAATCAAGAAAAGCTGCTGTAAACCATTATGATAGGGATTTACAGTTCTCAACGTTTTATGAAGCATTGAAAACCGTAACTCATCATCTTATATTTGCATAAAAACCTTTATTGATCCACAAGGTCCGTTACCTGCTTCAAGCGTTCTTTTGCTCCTGCTAGAACTAGTGTATGATTCTCACAAAGTGTAATATCTCTAAAGTCTTGAATGAAGACTTTTTCTTCTTGCTCCTCTACTTTTTTATGTACTGAGTGTGAATTCTCTTTCAAACAAATCACGGATACATGATAGTTATCTCTAAATTTCAAAGTTCTAATACTCTTACCTAGAAACACTTTCGGAACGTCCAATTCTACAATGTACACACCAGGAGCCACTTCGTCCATTGCTTTCACTTGATTATTCATCAACTCCAAAGCAAACCTCTTTCCTTCTTGTTTTTCAGGAAAAATCACTCTCGATATCCCCATTTTACCCAAAACTTTGGCATGCATATCTCGAGTTGCACGAGCAAAAATCTCATGTACACCTATTTCTTTCAATGCCTCTATTGCCAATAGTTTTGTCTCAAAGTTCTTACCATGTGATAAAATAACAGTATCAGTAGGCTTAATGTGTTTTTTTAGTGCTAATGGGTTAGTTGTATCTGTTTCGTAAAGATATTCAAAGCCCATCTCTCTCAACCTCTTCAGAGTAATAAAACTATCTTTTGATTCTCTTACAGATTCAAAATCATTATGTAAAATGATTAGTAAGTCTTCTTCACTATCTCTTAAGGTGAGGGCGACTTCAATACCGAAAGCACCCATACCAATTAATACAAATCGTTTTTCTACCTTTTTCATTTCTAACCAACTAAAATTGATGTTTCTGGATAACGATATTTAAAGTTATCATGATTTTCACCTAATAATGATACTAATGTAAATAATCCAATTTTACCTGAAAACATAATAAGTGCAATCAACAATTTCCCAAACATGGAAAGTTCAGCAGTAATACCTCTTGACAACCCTGCTGTACCCATTGCTGAGAAAAACTCGAAAAATAAATCTTCCGTTTCCAATAAAGGCTCAGCAATTACCAACAAAAATAAACCAAAGAAAGATAACAAGATCGACATCATAAACACAATGACCGCTCTACGTATAGAAGATTCTTCAATGGTATTCCAACCTATATGCACATGATTATGCCCTGTTATTTGAGCCTTTAAATATTTCAAAAGAATGTAGGCCGTCGTTACCTTAATCCCACCTGCTGTCGAGTTCGGCGCCCCACCAATGTACATCAGCATAATCATCATCATAATACTTCCTACTGATAAATCTCCCACCTCAACTACAGAAAAACCGGCAGTACGACATGTAATACTGGTAAAAAATATCTGAAATATTGAATCCGATGCAGGTTGACTATTCCATAAATTAAAATCAGTAATGTATAACCCTATGGCACCAAAAAAAATCAAAAAGATTGTTACATTGATGGAAATACGAGATTGTAAACAGAGGTTTCTTTTGAATTTTTCTTTACGCTTAAAAACTTGACTATAAGTCTTGAAACCTATACCACCAACGATAATCAACAACATAATGATCGTTCCTGAAAACCAATCCGTAGAGAATTCATTCCCCTGTAATCCATTTGGGAAATTTGAAAAGCCGGCATTACAGAAAGCAGAGATAGAGTGAAAAATGGAAACAAAGATGCGATCTGTATTTGATAGGTTTAAATCACCCCAAGCAATATACAATGCAACAGCACCGATTAGTTCAATTGTAAAAGTGATATAAAAAATCTTCTTTAGAATATCTGCAGAAGAGCTAATACTGTCCGATTCAACCATATCTTGAATCATAAACTCTTCTCTAATTTTAACTCCTTTCTGAATCGTCAAGGCGATAAAAGTTGTCAATGTCACAATTCCCAACCCACCAATCTGGAACAAGAACATTAAGATCAATTGTCCTTTGAATGTAAATACTTCGCTGATATTAAATGGAGCTAAACCTGTCACACAAACAGCTGAAGTGGAGGTAAATAATGCATCAACCCAATTAATTGGTTGTAAAGTCGCTTCGGGTAACATCAATAATCCCGTTCCCATAACAATAATAAAAAGAAGGGAACCCACAATCATTGATGTACTATTTGCAGTAAAGAATAACCATGTTGAACGGTTATTGGCTAGTGAGTCTAAACTAGCGACAATCATGATAACCTGAACTACCACAATATATGTTGACCATCCCCAATGCTCGTTATCTTCTTGATAGTTATCCATAAAGAATACTCGGACAACTAGTATCACAAGAATAGAAAATATAAAAAGAAGATTTATTGCATTTTCCTTTATGAATATTTTCTTGTCTTTTAAAAAGAAGAGTTTTATCAGGATGACAATCGCATATGTTGTGGCAATCCATCTATCATACTTTACCACTTCTACAAGTTCGGCTTTATTTAAGCTAAAGCCCTGAGTATAAATTAATGTTGATAATGCGGCGATTCCTAATAGTAATTCAATCTTAGGATTGTGTTTTTCTAACCAGTTCTGTAGGTTATTGATCCATACATTCCTTTGCTCAACAACAACTTTATAGATTGTCAAGACAAGCTTCAACAATCTTATTTTCTGTTTATCAGGCATTTATTAGATCTTCTTAAAGAATTTTAACTGTCTATTCACTAAATATAATTGTCTTCATTAAACAGAGTTTAAAAAACAACGTATAAATTCAAGATTAACAAAAAAAATTCACAAATCCCTCATTATTATGACACAGTTAATTGTATCAGTGAAAGATGATAAAAATGCATCTATCATTAAAGAGTTATTGAAAGATTTATCCTTTATTGATAAAATACAAGAAATCAATTCAGTAGAAGAAGAACTTTCTTCAGAAGAACAATTAGAAAATGTCAAAAAACACATTTTAGCCCTCAAATCAGAACATAAAGATATATCAGTTAAAGTCGACTGGAAGGGTTAATATTTCCTAATCGAACATTTCAGGAACGTGTGCTTCATTACCCTTTACTAAATCTTCAAGACACTTTATCCACATAGGGTGATCATTAAGGCTTTCAACTAATTGCCAATGTTCTCCTCCATTTTCCTCAAATACTTCCTTATATTCTTCACCTACTTCCACCGTTGTTTCGAGACAATCCGCAACAAATGCTGGTGAGAAAGCTAGGACACTTTTCTTACCTTCCTTCGTAAGATTGATGATGGTATCTTCGGTGTAAGGCTGAATCCATGGGTCTTTTCCTAATCTAGATTGGAAACAAACACTGTATTTATCATCTGAAAGACCTAATTCTTTTGCTATTAGATCAGCTGTTTCAAAGCAGGCTGAACGATAGCAAAAGGTATTTTTAGGGTAACTTTTGCGATTACATTTTCCACCTTCTCCTCTTAGTTTACAACATGTTTTAATACCGGCCTTGATAATTTGACGCTCAGGAAGTCCATGGAAACTAAAAATTACATGGTCATAGTCATGAGAGCGTAAATATTTATTTCCAATATCAGCAAATGTCTTAATGTATAATGGATGACGGTGATAATGTTGTACATAACTCACATCTGGAATTACTTGCCAGTTCTGTGTCAATTCCATTACCTTTTGAGCTACAGAACCCGTGGTAGCTGATGCATATTGTGGGAATAAAGGAACAACAACAATTTCAGAGATATCATTTTTTCTCAGCTCATTCAAGGCGCTTTCAATAGAAGGGTTTTGGTATCTCATCCCCAAAGCCACATGATAGCCTTCTCCTAGCCTTTCTTGAAGTAACTTTTTACATTCAATTCCATAAAAAAGTAAAGGAGAACCGTTTTCCGTCCATACTTTCTTATATTCAGCGGCTGATTTCGGAGCTCTAAAAGGAGCAATAATTAAGTTGACTAATGGCCATCTTTTATAGAAAGGAATATCAATTACCCTTTCGTCCATTAGAAATTCTCTTAAATACTTTCTTACATCACCTGTATTATTGCTATCAGGTGTTCCCAAATTGACTAGTAATACCCCTTTTTTCATTTGTCGTTATGTAGTAAATGACCCACCTCAATATATCAAAGGTGGATTAATGTCTATAAAAAACGAATCTTTACTAAATCATATTGTTTAGTAAAGATTCTACTGTTATTAAACTAACCTATATATGTGATGAAAGTTTTAATTTTCATTCACTTTTTTAAATGCTACAATAAAATCAGCTCCTTCTCCATAGGTAGATTCACAAGAAACAGTACCATTCATATCTTCCACCATTTTCTTTACGATGGAAAGACCGAGTCCCGTGCTATGCTCTCCTCCAGTAGGTCTTGCTGATAGCTTCTGGAATCGACCGAATAGCTTTTTCTTATCATTCTCATTCAAACCAGGTCCTTCATCCTTAATATGAACTTCCAGGTTGTCTTCTTCTTCTTGAATGAAAACATTAATCTTTTTACCCTTTGGACTGAACTTTACAGCATTAGAAACCAAGTTTTGTAATATTTGACCAAAATAGGTTTCATCTACATTTGCATGCAAATTCTCCCCTGCATCAACTTCAATTGTGATCTCTTTCTTCTGAGCCGTTAATTCAAAGCGCTCTACCCCTTCTTTTACTAGCTTTGATAAATCAAGAGGTTGAATCGCCAAGTTAGAGGTTTGAGATTCTAAAGCATTGAGATCTAATATTTGAGTAATTAACTCTTCTTGCTTTTTAATAGAATCTTGAATCATGGAAATATATTCTTTTTGCTCAGAGCTGAATGTTTCCATATCAAACTTCATTAATTCAATCAATCCATCAATTTGACTTAATGGACTTTTTAAATCATGAGCAACAATACCAATCAAATGGTTTTTCTCACCATCTAACTCAATCAGTTCCTCATTTTGAACTTGAAGTGCTTTCGTTCTACTTTTCACTTTTTCCTCCAATTTCTCATTGGCTTCCTGAAGTGAGTAGAATAACCTTCTATTTTCAACCTTAAGATTATAAGCTTCAATGGCGTTATCAATCGTAACCATTAGCTCATCTCTGTTCCAAGGCTTTGTAATGTAACGGTATACTTCACCTTTACTAATGGCATTGATAATATCTTGAACATCACTGTAACCTGTCAAAACAATACGCATGATTTCAGGGTACAACTCTCTGACGTTCTCAAAAAGCTCTACACCCGTCATTTTAGGCATACGCTGATCTGAAATGACTACGCTAATATTTTGATGTTCTTCTTTTAGGATTTCTAAGGCTTCATCTCCACTATTCGCTATCAACACTTTATATACCTTTCTGAATCCAGCTCTAAAAGAAACTAAATTTTGTTGTTCATCATCTACATAGAGTACTGTTGGTTTACTCTTTTTCGTTTGAACACTATCCATATAAATAAATTCTATCTTTTTCGCTTAGGTGCCAAAATTACAAAGTAAATAGATGTAAATCGAATAAATTATATTTTTTTTACTTACTATACCCAACTTTTGGCAATGACTTCGGAATATGGATTTTTAAATCCTCTACCTCATGCTTTCCGGGAATGCACATTCGCTTCAAATCTTCAATGGTGCCATGAAAAACATTAAGATCTACATCTCCTTCAATTCCACGTGAATTTCCTCTGTCAGTGTATTGCCACATACTCCAATCTTTCCTTTCATCTTTCAAAATAGGTTTGAAAACTTTCCCATAAGCGGCAATCCAAATAGGATATTTCTCAAATGCTTTGCGATGATAGAAGACATCGTGATAAAAAGAATGATTAGTATAAATGATTGGCCTAATACCGTATTTTTTTTCAATTAAGTTTAACCAAATACTTACATTTTCCCTAATAGTATGAATTGGAACACCATCAAAAGTTTCAACATCCAAAACTGGCGGCAGATCACCTTTTCCCAATTTCACATGCTTTACAAACCAATCTGCTTGAGCATAAGGGTCCACTTTTGGTCTGAAAAAATGATAAGCTGATTTTATAATTCCCTCTTGATGTGCTGCTTTCCAATTTTTATCAAAATGACGATCCTTAAGATGTTTACCCTCTGTAGCCTTCATAAACACAAAGGAAAAACCATCATTGACCACTTCTTTGAAATCGACATCTTTTTGATAATGGGAAATGTCAATTCCATGCACATTATAGTCTACTCTTTTTCTAAAAGTTATATTAAAAAATAGCAAAGACAGTAGTGCAACTACAACACCTAAGAGAATTATAAGTTTTTTCACTTTAATTACTCAATCAAAAATTACTTTTAATACCAACACCGTTCCATTTTTGAAATGGTAGTTGCTGTATAAGTACTCAGACAAAACAAAACCCACTATCAGGTTTTTACTCCAATAGTGGGTCTTTATAGTATTTTATTAATTATACGTTGAATCTGAAATGCATTACATCACCGTCTTCAACTGTATACTCTTTACCTTCAACTTGTAATTTGCCAGCTTCTTTACACGCTAACTCTGATTTGTATTCAACATAATCAGCATAATGTATTACTTCTGCTCTAATAAATCCTTTTTCAAAGTCAGTATGGATAACACCTGCAGCTTGTGGTGCTTTCCATCCTTTACGGATAGTCCATGCTCTTACTTCTTTCTCACCTGCTGTAAAGTAAGTGATTAGATCTAATAATGCATAAGAAGCTCTAATTAAACGATCTAAACCTGATTCTGTTAAGCCATACTCTTCTAAGAACATTGCTTTTTCGTCCTCATCATCTAAACCTGCAATTTGCTCTTCAATAGCTGCACAAACTTTGATTAATTGTGCATTTTCTTTTTCAGCAATTGCTTTCATATTATTCACAAGGTCATTGTCCTCATGAATTCCATCTTCGTCTACATTCGCTAAGTAGATAACAGGTTTTGCCGTTAAAAGCATTAAATCTGCTACTACTTCCCACTCCTCTTCAGTGGCATCTATAGAACGAGCATTTTCACCACTTTCTAAATGTGCTTGGAACTTTTCTAATGCCTCTACGATTTTCTTCGCTTCTGCATTACCCGTCTTTGCCATTTTAGTGTTTTTCTGCAATTTTTTCTCTACAGACTCCAAGTCTTTCAACTGAAGCTCCATATCGATTACAGCTTTATCTTCTTCTGGGTCTACTTTACCTGCAACGTGAACAATATTTGGATCATCGAAGCATCTTACTACGTGGATAATAGCATCTACTTCACGGATATTGGCTAAGAATTTATTTCCTAAACCTTCACCCTTACTTGCTCCCTTTACCAAACCTGCAATATCAACAAACTCAATAACTGTTGGTAATGTTTTTTGAGGGTTTACCAATTGCTCAAGAACTTTGATTCTTGGATCTGGAACCACTACAACTCCTACGTTAGGGTCAATTGTACAGAATGGAAAGTTTGCTGACTCAGCATTTTCAGCGCTTGTTAAAGCATTAAATAACGTTGATTTTCCTACGTTTGGTAAACCAACAATACCACATTTTAATCCCATGGATCTATATCTTGTTTCAGAAGATTAATTCTTTGTCTATTTTTGCATGCTAAATAGCATGAATTCCGCGCAAAGATAATGTAAACTGTGGAATATTTAACTATAAGTCTACGATCAAAATTATCTAATACTATTTATTATGATTAATTTGCGATTACTTCCTCGAAAACATAAGCGTAAAATAATTCAACAGCATCCGTAGTAAATTGCAAGCTTCTAGCAGGATAAACTGTTTTTTCGAGGAGGACTAAACAGACAGGTATATGCAAGTTTTAGACTTTATAAAATATAAATTTATAGCAGGTAATGCTCATGGGTTGCACTCTCCATTTGTATTTGAACTTTATACACAGGTGATTGCCCCTGAAAAACAGTATTATATTTTTGATGAGATTGAAAATATCCGTGAGCAACTTTTGAATAATGATAAAAAGATAGAGGTAGAAGATTTAGGGGCAGGTTCAAAAGTCATCAAGCAAAAAAATAGAAAAATCTCTAAAATTGCCTCCTCTTCTTTATGTTCACCTAGGGAAGGTGCTCTGTTGTTTGAAATCATAGGAAAATACAAATACAAAAAGATTTTAGAACTAGGCACTTCTTTTGGTATTTCTACTTTGTATCTATCTACTTATAGCAAAGACATACAAACTGTTACTATTGAAGGAAGTAGTACAATTGCCTCCATTGCTAAAGAAAATTTCAAAAAGTTGAATGGGGTAAATATCAGATTGATTGAGGGAAATATCGACGACCACCTCCAACCAGCATTAGATGCTTTTGGTAAAGTAGACGTGGTCTATTTTGATGCAAACCACAAATATAAACCCACAATGAGATACTTTGAACAATGTCTTCCTCATATTCATGAGAATACTTTGTTCATCTTTGATGATATTTACTGGTCTAAAGGAATGAAAAAGGCATGGAATGAAATCTGTAAGCATCCAAGTGTTGGTATTTCTGTTGACCTTTATGATTTAGGGTTAATATTTTTCAGACAAAAACAACCTAAGCAATTTTTTACACTACAAAATAAACCAAATGAATAAAAAAGTTTTAGAAGAAGGGACCGCTATTGATATTCAATTTGAAAAAAGAGGTGGTTTCGTTCCAGTTATAGTTCAAGAAGTTGAAAATATGGAAATCCTGATGCAAGGATGGGCTAACAAATTAGCTTTGCAAAAAACGATAGAATTAGGTAAGGCTACTTTTTGGAGTACTTCTAGAGATGAGCTTTGGACAAAAGGACTCACTTCTGGTGATTATTTGGAAATCGTTGAAATTTTAACGGATTGTGACCAAGATTCTCTCATTTATAAAGTGAAAATGATGGGTAATGGAGCTTGTCATACTAAAAATAGTAAGGGAATCACTCGTAAATCTTGCTTTTACAGAAAAATTGAACTTGATCAATTGTCCAATCTTGACAAATAAATGATAAAGGAGAATTAATGTCTTTGTGCATTAATTCTCCTTTTTTGGACTTGATAATTTCCCATAAGACAATGGTATAAAGCATGAAAAATTAATTGACATTGCTTGATCATTACCGTTTACTGTCCCCAATTCTGAAATATTATCGAGGTAATCTGTAAATGGATTCACAAATGTGGCACTTAAACCAAACCCAAAATTGTTATCAAAATAATAAGTCATTCCTACCCTTGTAGGTAAGGACATTGCAAAATTTGAATAAGTCTCATTTTTATTTCTGGTTTCAAAAACGCCATTTGTTTCATCTTTGAAATTTTCTATTAATTCTGTCCCCTCTTCATCCAATGGATTGAAATAAAATATCCCCACTCCTTGAGCCACATACAACTTAAAGTGTTTACTATTTATCAAGTTAAACATCAAAGACAAACTGGTATTTAGTGTATGAGATTGAAAAAAGTTGTTAGGAAAAGGTGGTTCTAGTGGAGGAAGTACGTTGGGATCATCTAATTTTTGCCCTTGAAGATATAAATAACTTACATCCAATTTTAAATTCAACCTTTTTTGAGCTCTCATAATTAGCCCAAGGTTAAAACCACCATTTACCTTTGAAAAATTTGGAGATAAATCACCTTTATAAGATCCCAACCCTACGCCTAATTCTAAAATAGATTTTGGTTTTGTAGGTAATTGATCTTGTCCAAAAGAGTGAAATGAATAGATAAAAAAAGTAAACAGAAAGAGGTATTTCATAATCAATGTTTTCTTGCCCATTCGACAAATTTACTAATCTTCTCATCAGAAAGAATTTTCTCTTTGGTGTTAAAGTTCCTTCCCAATTCTTTTTCTGAATATGAATGATGTATAAAGTTATGGCATTTTCTACAAATATTTATGCCACTTAAGGTCATTTCTTCTTTTGTGAAATTTTTCTTAAACCATTTGTTCTTGTGAGTACTTTTGGGAATAAGATGATGAAAGGTTAATTCTTTCTTTTTTTCACACATTTCGCAAATTCCGATCAAATCTTGCTTAGGCATATAAAAATTAAGAATGTGTATGATAATAAGATGAATATAATGGTCAAATTTTTGATTGTAAACTATAACGATTACTTTTTTAATATTATTGGATGAAGTCCGTAATAAAATCAGTTGATCATTTATTTTGTTGGAATTACTGCCTTATTATTACTAAAAATAGTTCAATTTCTTGATAAGTACGTATATACCATTAAGTAGGCTCTTACCTATGCTCAAATTAAATTTATTAATGGACTTAGTCAGAATGATACAATATTTTTTTCATATGAAACTAAAAATCACATTTTATCTAATTTTCTTAATTATACCATTCATTAGTACTGCTCAAGATTTAAAAAACAAAGAAAATGTCATTGAACAATTTATGTTAAACCCTAAAGACACTTTAATGTGGGAATGCTATATGGGTAAATCATGGACTGTAATGAATATTTATGAGAAAGAACAATGCGTTGAATTATCTGAACGATACAGCGAAAATCTAAAGCAGAAGTTAACACAAGAGAAAATTTCTTTTGATGAAATCAACACCAATGCTTTTGATACTGAAGTGGATTCCATTGAAGCAACCGCTACAAAACTTCTGACCAATGATCTTTTAAAACAAGAAATAGAGTTAGAACAAACCGCTAAATCAGCCGCGGAAGCAAGTATAGCTGAATTAAAATCACTTTCTCAAAACACTAAAAAGAACCTTCTTTTAATTGAAGATCTTTTAAAGATTAAAACCCAAGAACTTAATATTGATTACCAAGGAATTGCGTCTGAAAACGGAGAAGAGGTTTTATCAAGAATAAAAATGTATGGTCAGAAAATCTATACGGTTACTTACAATCAAATCATAGAGAATAATGCCCCAAAAAGAGAATAACGACAAATCGTCCTTCTTTCAAGATGTTTGGGAGGTTGTTCGCCTCATTCCTGCCGGTAGAGTCACTTCTTATGGAGCAATTGGTGCTTATTTGGGCAGAAAAGGAAGTGCACGCATGGTGGGTTGGGCTATGAATGCTTCTCATGGAGACGATACTGTACCTGCTCATCGAGTCGTCAACAAACAAGGGTTACTTACAGGAAAACATCATTTCGATGTGAAAAATCCCATGCAAGTTCGTTTGGAAGAAGAAGGCATTGTTGTCATAGACAATAAAATTCAAAATATGGATCAGATTTATTGGGATCCTTCGATTGAATTGGAATTATAATTCAATAAAAAACATCTCTAATGTGTGGTAAAATCAAACATTAGAGATGTTTTTTTATCTACTTTACTTTTTCAACCTCTATGTAATCAGGCCCTCCATCTACAGGGTATCCTTCTACTTTTTGCCCAACAATTGTCACCTCCTGATCAATATAATTATCTAGATTCACAGAACTACTTCTCAATGCATACCCAGATACGGTATGAGTTCCATATTGATAAGTAGTAATTCCTTGTGCTTTGATGACACCCGTAATTTCAATTGTATTTGAATTTACATCGTTTTTAGCACAAGAAAATCCTATCATAATGATTGAGACTACAACTAGAAATGTTTTTATAGTATTCATTCGCAACTCTGCTATTGTTAAATGATAAACCAATTTTTGAATTGGGATAATATCAACCAAAATAGAAAACTGAATAACTAAGTTCAAAAATTCAATCTAGAATTTTTATAGGGTGTATACCTAAAACAGGAATTTTATTCTTTATCGCATTAATTACTGCTGAGATTTGATATTTCCCAATACGGCATGTTGATTGAGTTCTTAGCAAATTCATTCTCAATTCTCTTATTTCTTCTCTCTTTGACTTAAATATTGATGAAAGTCCCACCCTACTCTCATTCTATTTTCAACTCTTGTACGTTCTGGATTCTCCTTCATAAATTCAGCATAATAGTACTCTTCACATTCTAGTGTTTTATTGTAATATTCTAAAATACTGATCAAACTTGTAAATGTAAAATCAAACCTTTCCGTAGAAATAATAGATGACAATTGTTCATTGAATAAAGGGTATGTTAAAAGGTAACCTTCTAAATCAAATGTTCTATTTTTACGGTCTCCATAACTGTATTCAAAAATGACTTTTGAATCCGATTTTATAATAATACTCTGACTACCAATCCACTCCCCTTTCAATGAGTAAGCATCCCATTTGTTACAGAACTTTATAGAATCAATTAAAATTGGATAATTGGAGTCTATTTCCCTTAAAATTAATTCCTTATTCCACTTTTGATTTCCTTTTTCTAAATCAGTCCAATAATACTCTTTGGTTCTTTTGGTTAAGAGCATTCTCTCTACTAGAGATTGAGAAATAATAAGACTTTCCTCTAATTTCAATCGTTCTTCTTTTTCACCTTTTATTGTATAATCATATGATTCATAATTACCTTTTTTGTTTTTTTTAAAAACTAGTTCAGTCACTTTACTATATTTTGACCCATCAGGTGAATCTATTACTTGGAACGTCAAAGAGGTTGGACTTTGAGCCAATAAGAAATTGGATATTAATATCAATAGAAGGAGAAATAATAGTTTTTTCATTTCAAATCAAAGTTTTTGTATTACATCTTTAAGTAATTTTTCATCCTTCTTTGGAGAATACATCAATTCAGCCTTTTCAGCTCCTGAGCATAAATATTATCTTCCTTTGATGGACTAACCTCTAACGCTTCAATAATTATTCCTTTTAAGAATTCAAATTCGTAATACTTTGACAGAATTGGCTTTAAATGACTCATTTTTTGGAGGGCCATAGAAGAAATCACCCAACCTTTATATTCATCTTCCCACTCCTCTAAAAAATCGATAAGTTTAGATTGTAATTTATGATCACACTCAAAATTTGCTAAGATCTGGATTGACATTATCTGTTCACTTCTGGAAGTGGAATGCATGTACTTCCAACAAGATTTTTTGACAGCATTTGTGTCATATTCTACATATCTATCAATCAAAATATCTAGGGGTAAACCGCTAGATGATGATGACAAAAGCTGAAATAAATCATCGGAAGCTTCTTGAACTTCATTTGTCATTAAAGTAGTAGCACAACAAGTTTTAAGCAAAGAAGATTCATCAGAATGAAGTCTTTCAATTAAAACATCATCAAAATTATGATCTTTAGCGACACCAATCAATCTATAAGCAAATACCCTTTTGTTCTCATTAGGAGAATTTAAAAAAGTGCAAATCGAGTTTTTATATTCTGGACTATTTCTTACGAGACTTAAACCGTTTGAAATGGGGTAATCTTTCAAAAGATGATCAATACGGAAAAAGTCGTCTTGACCAAATTCGTGATTGAGATTTGCACTTCTTATTTCTTTGATGAGTTTGTTTGATAAATCATCATTGGTTTCTATTAGTCTATTTTCAAAAATGGTGAATAGTAATATAGTTATTGACAATAGTTTCATTTGTAAAATAATTAGGTAATCGAAAATGTAATTATTAAAGTTGAATTCTGCAGATCGATTTTTTAATCCAACCGAATGGTAAGACAAAAACAGGGCACACATTTATCTAATAAGTACTAAGCCATAAATAGATCTTATTTAATTCTTGTCTTGGTACTTAATTATGCTAGTAAAGTAGTTAATTACCTACTGCATTCAAAGTCTGAATTTCATATTATTACCCCTCAAAAAAGAAATAAAATAAAAAAGGATCAAGGTTCCCAAATAATAGAAACACTTAATCCCAATTTACGCTACTGACCTAATATTTGATGATCTCTAAACTGTCAATAGTAGTTTTCCTTTCACTTTACCAGCTTGTAATTTTTCATGAGCTGCCTTCACCTCATCCAATGGCATTGTTTCATAAATTGGATTAATCTTACCCTCTTCTAACCATTGGAATAATTCTTTTAAACCACTTTCTACTAATTCATATTGATGATGATAAGTCGCATATAATTCAGAAAAAGAAATAGTTGGAGCCTTTCCGAAATGTTTAATACTTTCTTCCATTAAAGAGAAATCTCCAAACCCTGCCAAAAAGCCAAAAATGACGATATGTCCTAATGGTGCTAATAACTCTAGATCATCTTTCACTGAATTACCTACCACTGGATTGAACACATAATCAATACTATTTTCTCCTATTGCTTCCTTTACTTTTTGTTTCCAGTTATCATCGGAGGTATTGAACGCATAATTTGCACCCCTATTTAAAGCATTCTGAACTTTCTCTTCTTTACGCTCCAAGGCAATGATGTTAAGTTTCAAAAGCTTTGAAATTTGAACGATTGCTGTACCTACTCCACCTGAAGCTGCATATATCAATACAGTTTTTCCTTCTTCAACTCTTGCCACATTTTTAAGCATATGATACGCCGTAAAATAATTTACAGGTAAAACGGCCGCTTTCAATAAATCAATATCATCATTTAGGACGATCAATTTATCCGCATCTACTAAGGCATATTCGGCATAAACAGAAGAACCAATCACTCCTAAAAAGGCTACCTTACTCCCCTCTTTGAGCCCTGTATTATTTGCATCTTCAATAATGCCCGCACCTTCTACTCCTGGTATAAACGGTAATTCTGGCATCATACCGGGAGGCATATTACCTTCTCTGATAATAGTATCAATAAAGTTAACTGGGGCGGTATGTACTTTTATTAAAACTTGACCTGCTTTTGGTGCAGGTCGATTGATTTCTTTGAGGGTTAATACTTCCGCTCCTCCTGTTTCAGTGATTTGAACTGCTTTCATGGCTATAATCTATATTTATTTGATGATACAAAAGTACCATACATAAGGCCATAAGGAGTAATACAAAAAAAGGAAGTTCTGTCACTTTTTACCGATGCTCTCTATATGCTTTAGGTGTGACATTAGTATGTTTTCTAAAAAAACGACCAAAATAAGAGGGCTGACTAAATTGAAGAGTATAACTTACTTCTGCAATGTCCATATTTGTATAGATCAACATATTTTTAGCTTCTAAAAGTATTCTGTTGGTAATATGTTCTTTCGCATTTAAACCTGTATATCCTTTTATTTTATCATTCAGATAGTTTGCCGTCAAGTTTAACTGTTCAGCATAAAAGGCTACTGACTTTTGTTCGATAAAATTATTCTCCACTAAACGCTTAAATTTTTCAACAAATTGCTTTTCAGACGTTTCCTCTACGCTATCTATCTGTTTACTAAAAATAATTTTACTTTTCTCTAATAAAGAGAGCAACAAATATTTTACTAGTTTAGTATTTTTCTTCTCTTTTAAAATGAATTTAAGAAGAGTGATAATTTCCTTTTTTTCTTCTCTATTGAGATGTACAAGGTTATTTTGAAGCGTACTGAAAAAAGAAAACTCTGATACAACATCAGTTACATGTGGCAATAAAATTTCAGGTGTAAAGAAAATCAGAAAACCTTTCATAGACTCCCCCCTCACAAAACTAAAAACATGTTGAGGAGACTGAAAAAACAATATATCACGCTGGCTTGAATGTACATTTTGATCGATATGCATTTCACCATCTTGCTGAGTTTCCAAAAAAATGATAGAATAAAAATCACGACGATGAGCAGAAACCATTTTATGGGTACCAGGATAAGTTTCTTCGTGTGTAAAAACATCGAAACCTTTATCAATTGGTGTTCTTTTTAAGCCAATAAACTGGTACAGCTCCTCAATACTAGATATGCTTTTGATCATTTTCACTTTCTTTTCAATCTACATGGTAAGAGAGAGTAGTTTGTTTAATCTATATTTTTCAAAATAGTTTTCATCAGTTGGTATTACTTCCTTTTCAGAAATATATTTCACAAATGCTCCATTTGTCAAATCATAAGTCCAAATAGTAGGATATACTTTTTCTGAACGATCAGTAGAAAGCCCTAAAATTGAAACTGTTGTTTTATTTTCCCAGTATGCTTCTTCAGGGAAACACGATGTTCCACACATCATCAATTCAATCGCCGAAGAATCTGATGTTAAAACGTTCACTAATTGAACTTTTATATCAATCTCCCTCCCTAAGTATTCTAAACTTCCATCGTCATTTTCTGCGATTTCCAACCCATAGCTATCCATATCAATATAATAAGTAGAATCAGGTGAATACATAAAGGTTTTGGAATACATTTTTTCTTCTTCCTCAAATAACCCATATCTCACTTCTTCTGGTTTGATTTGTAATGGCATTCCTTTTATATCAAATGCATCTGCTGTAATATGGTGAAAGTGAAGCCACTTCTCTTTGGAGCTTATAGGATCGTCTTGAGTTGAACCATTATTGATGTCATTACAAGAGATAATCAGAAATATTGTTGAAAGAAAAGTAAGAATGATTTGTTTGTTCATTTTAATGTACACTATTATAAAGAGATTAAAAATATACTAAGAGCCAACATTTTCATCAAAAATAGCAGTTGATGAGCTTATGACAAAAAAATATAATCGGTAGATGGTAGAAAACAAGCACAAATACATTGAAAAAACACAACAAAATAAAGGTATAGTCAAATTTAAAACAGAATAAATAAAAAAAGGAAACATTGTTACCTAATGAACGTTAAGTAATTTTGTAACACTGTTACACTGTAGTACATTTGTAACACATCAAAGGAAAAACATGAAAACATTAAAGAAAAAAACAATACAATTTAGGGTAACTCAAGAGGAGTTTGATAGCCTAAAAGAAATAGCTTGGAAGAAAAGAACTAATGTTTCAGAGATCTTCCAGCATTTATCAAAAAGAGTAATCTCATATTACAGTAATAAAGAATACTAGAATAAAAAAGTCATATCATTCAAAAAAAATTTAAGAAAATGAAAAAAACAATTACAATTTTAGCAGCATTAGTAAGTTTAATTCTTTCAGGATGTGGAAGTAAAATGATTATTACTCCGGATAATCAGTCTATTACAACTTTAGAACAGTGTTCAACAGTAGACAATGCAGGCACAAGAAGAGTAACTATTTATCAAATCAATGAAAACGTCACTGAAAGCGATTTGAATCAAACTTATCTTGAAGAAAGTATAGAGTATGCTAGTATTTATGTGACTAATGGTCAAAATCAAGAAGTTCAATATGAAATTGCGGGTATTACTTTATTGCAGCTTATTGAAAATGCAAACCTTGAAATAAAGGACCTTAATCTTGATTATTTCGAGTGGATCGATACACCTGATGGTAATAGAAATATTCAACTTGTTATTAAAGCAATTCACTTTGAAGAAGAAGAATAGACTATTTTCATTGTCTACAATCTATTTCAATGTGTTGATACAATTAATTGCTATTTCAATACATTAATGTATCACCCTATTTCTTATCTACAATTAATGGTTAAGGTTTCTTTTACTATGCCTTCTCAATCATTAAATCTATTGAGTCTATTATCATGAAAAAGCTATTTATCATATTATTTACTTTAATTTCTATTCATTCTTTTGGTCAATCAGAATGGAGAACACCTGACAAATCTCTACATAAAGCTGTAGGATACACAATTGGAGCAGGTTCTTATCTTACTTTATCTGCAATTCCTAACATTAAACCAGAAGAAAAATTAATCATTTCAGTCGGCGTAACTACAATTGTTGCAACATCAAAAGAACTTATGGATATGACCGAGGAAGGTAATAAGTTTTGTTCTATTGATCTTTGGAAAACAGCAACAAGAGGTGCTATCGGAGCAGGTGTATTGTATGGAATTGATAAAATGTTCTTTCAAAAGAAGCGTAAGAATCGAAAAATTAGATTATCAGTCAACGGCTATCAATTCTAAATTGAATTACAATATTTTACCTCAATTTTAAGGAAAACTTAAATTAAAAAGGTCTGAAAGAAGTGTTTTTTGTGAAGAACTTCTTTCAGACCTTAATTGCCTAATGGCTAAAATCTTTATTAATGCTATTCTACCTCAGTTGATAAGTTCTTGAAGAGACTAATATCTTTCATACAGAAATACATAGGTGTTTTAAAGTCACCTTGTGGTCTATCTGCGGGATCAGATGAAGCCATATCAAACGTTAATTTTTGAACCACTCCAAGCGAAGATAAATCTACTTTTTTCCATGTATCTAAAATCTCTTCTCCTTCAGCTAGGAAAACTTCAATGGTTCCAGTTTCTTGTCCATTCACATCCCATCCTTTTACAATAATTTTAAACCAGTCTCCCTCTTCAAATTTTTTGGCGATATAATCCCCTTTTGTCATACTTAAATAACCGTATGCGTTATTGGTGAAAGAGATTGTATTCACTTGTACAGGCTCTACAAATGCTAAACTATCTGGATTCCATGTTGGGCCAAAAGATTTTGGTGCTTTATACATTACAATATATTGTTCTCCATCTTTGACCGGTGCAGGATATGCTGCATATTGAACGTCCAATTGATTTGCAGGATAGTTATCAGGATCAACCGATGAAGCATCGTAGTTCGATAAACCAAATCCAACGATAGTCATCATATCCAAGAAGTTAAGATTACTAATTTTCACTTTCCCATCAATAATCTTCTCGTCATAACAGTCCAATTCATTGAAGGTCTCAAAATAATTCCCTCCTTTACCCCACCAAAAAGAATTTGTTGTTGTAAGTGTTCCGTCGTTTAAGTTTACCGTTTCATAAAGGCTTACCCACTTCGCTTTTAAGACTAAATCTTGAGTGATTATACTTTCAAAGTCGAATAGTTGATCCTCTAGATACCAACCGTCAAATACAAAACCTTCTTTTGTGGGAGTTTCTGGAGAAGTGACGTTTTGGGCTTCCTCTACTATAACTTGAGTCATTTCATTTCCATTATCAAAATCAAAAGAAACACTATACGTCACCTTGATTTTTTCCCATTGAGCAGTTAATGTAAAATCACTTTCTACCTCTACTTCAAAATCATATTTTTCATTGTCTTTTGTCCAATGAAGAAATTCGTGTCCTGCAAGTTCTGGATTAATTGGCTCTTTTACTTTATCGCCTTTAATGATCTCTTGTGCCAGAATTTCAGTCCCTCCGTTTGTTTCAAACGAAACTGTAAAAATATTTAGTTCTACGTCATCTTTAGAAGTACAGCCTGCGAATAAAAGAAGAGTACATAAAAGGATCTGATTGAAGAATGTGGATTGTTTGTTCATCATTTTTAAATTTTAGTATGTGTGATGAACTTCTAGGAATACTATAGGCATAACTTGCCCGTGAGGCAACAATATGATACTTAACTCCCGAAGTTTCATCCTTTTTTATTTACGCTAAGTAGGTCTCCTGACTTTGCTCTTTTCCTGAATTGCCTTCTCGTTAAAACAATGGCTTTGTAATTCAAGCATTTTGAGCTTTTACAGTTGCGGGTACAGTTCTGGATTCTCACCAGATTCCCTGTTCAAAGCGTCGTAAAAGTAGAAGGCTTATAAAGTATTAAAAATGACGGGCGTCAGTTTGCAATCTCAAGTTTATATAATAAATCTTAATTGGTTAATTTTTAGAAAACAACAACTACACTATGTTAAATCCATAGAGTTAGTTTTAAAATCTAAACTAAAAAAATGACACAATAATTATGGTATTCCTTTCATAATTGTGTCAAAATATTTTTCTATTGACATTAGTTATTTGATCACCAACGGTTCTATCTTCTTTGTACAAGGAGTCATTTCTTCAATATAAATCACGCCATCAAAGATGTTTAACCAATCTCTTCTTTCAACACCATGTTTTAATCCCTTCATAGAAAAGATTGATTTTTTACCAGAATAAGATTTAAAATCTAAGAAAGCCTGTTTGTAACCCAATGTTTGAAAGTCATTTTCAATACTCTTCTTATATGGCTTTTTGATTTCATAATTAAACCTTTTACTCGTTTGATTAGTCCAGCCTGTACTTCCACTAAATGAAGTAAAACCTATACTGTAGATTTGATCACCTAGTGCTTTGTATGTCTCACCTCCAAGCGTGACCGTTTTCTTTGATAAATTTCTAGCAATATGAAAATTATGAGCCCAAACTATAATTTTTTTGTCCTTAAAACGCTTGTTCGACAACCACAGTAAATTATCGGCCATGTACTTATCACGAGTATTTAGTGTTTCTCGCATATTGGGTGCAACTCTCATTTTTGAGTAACCAATTAGACTATGTAATTCTTGCTTCCAAAAATCATCTCTAGGATAAGAGGAATACAATTGATCCAGTTCTTTAAAATAAAATTCTAACTCCTCTTTTTCTAGATTATTGGCATTGTTGTTTTCAACCAATACATCAAAAACACTAAAGAACTGTTCTTCATTCGAAACTTTTAAATTATTTATTTTCAAAAACTCCCTGAAATCAGAAGCGTAATCTTTGGTAAAATAGGTTTGCATATCAAACCCCGAAATGAAAAGTGGGTTTTCCGTTTTTAGTGAGTTTTCCAAGTAAGAAAAAATTGGTTCACACTCTCCGCATCTCGTCCATATAGGAAAGATATCCTCATAGGCATCCTCAAAATTGAAAGCATCTTTTTCAAAGGCACCATGTAGCTGATAAAAGTTACTTTCAAAAGCGATTACATCAAATCCACACTCTTCATGTAAATATTTGACAAGCCTAGCTTTCATCAAAAAAGTAGAAGCATCACCATGATCTTGTTCTCCAAGTAAGACTATTTTCGCATTTCCAATGGCATTCTTAACTGCTTTTAAATCTTCATTTCCATCATAATTGATATCAATAGATTTGATCTCTTTTGTATTGTTTTTCAAATACTCTTTGATCTCTTTTTGGGCTAAAAGCTGAAAAGAGATTAAAGTAAACGTCAGAATAAATAGGTATTTCATTTAAGAGTAAAATAGGGTTTAGTTTTATACATTTATTTGCTTATCTATTATTCTGACAGTGAATTAGGTTGAATGGTTTGAAAAACCTTTTCAACTATTTATTTTTTCTTACCTTCAATTTTACTTCTATCAAACTTCAAGTTTTTACTGTAACCTACTAAAATTCTATGAAAATTATTATTATTATAGTCAGCATCGAATGTGTAGAAGTATTTCACAAAAAAATTATTATCTGCATTTAAATGAAGATTCACATTCATACCTGATTTAAATAAAAATGATTTTTTAGTAGTTATGCTTTCTAATTCATCTATTGCTGTATGAGTATTATTTCTTTCTCTCCCATCTACAAAATATAACTCATCACTCCTTAAATTATATAATGAATATTGAGCAAACATTTCTACATTCCATCTTTCATCATTCATATACAAAACTTTACCTATTAATGAATGTTGAAATGCTGATGCTTTAACTTCTTTATAATCATTAGGTATAATAGATAATTCTCCATCATCATTTTGAGAATATTTATTTCCATTAGCTTCAAAATAATCAAATTGAGAGCTGTACAAACCTGAAACTTTCAATTTAAGTGCAGGCATTGTGAAACTTGCTAGATTAATTTTTGCACCAACTGAATATTTGGTATTTTGTTTAAAGCTAATCACATCAGTATAATACGTTGTTGAATTATTCGACTTTACAACACCGTTTAAAATAAAGTCGGTGCTTTTTGTTGATGAACCCAAGTCAATCCACTTAAAGTAAGGTGTCACTTCCTCTAAACTCATAATATAGAAATGCTCTTTTGGAAAAACAGTTGAATATAAAGGAATATCTTTTTCTAATTCCAATTGAACGGCACCCACTGGGTTATTTCCTACAACAGCATTTACATCAGTGAATACCTTGATCTTAAACAAATTTGATGTTTTCTCTTTTAACAAATAATGTTTACCTGGCTTTTTAACATATGTCCCTGCTAGAGGTGCATAGTTTGATCTAAAAGGCATAAAAACAGGATTATAATCTATTACAGCATCCAAAGAAATTTCAATATCTTGAGTTAAGTATAAAGACATTATTTTCAAGCGTCCATAATCTTTCTTGGTGGAAAATGATAATGGATACTTATTTTCAAAAACTAAGTTTTCCATCTCTATTGATTTTTGAATTATATCAATTTCCTTAAGATAGTTTTGGTATTGTATTATCTCACCAGTACTTTCTTTTCTCTTAGGTTTTTCACAAGCAATATTACCATTACCATCATCTTTTAATATCTTAATTTGTTGTTCAAGAGAAGTTATATCACTTTTATTATTTCCCTTTTTTCCTTTTTTCGATTGTACTTGTAATTTATTTAATTCTAATAGTAAAGAGTCATATTTTGAATATTTGTCTTTTATGATTTCTAATATCTTTTGTTCTAGAATTGATAATGTTTTTTTAAGTGTATCATTTATTTCAACCTTTAATCTTGCATTGATTATCTGATCATCATTAATTTCAAATGTAAAATTATCTATTTTAAATTCTACTTTCTCTCCCCCAAAGTCTATTTCTATTTTATCTTTAACATAAAATTCTCCAGCAACAGGTTGGTCATTCATTTCTACTTTAGTTAATTCATTATAGAGTTTAATTATCTCTAAATCTTCCAAAGAATTAATTGAATCATTAGTAGATTGTGAAAGGTGATTTTTTAACGTATAATAATCTAACGGTTTAATTTCAAAAGCCTCATCACCAATATTAAGTTCATACAAACCAGTTTCTCCACTTGAATTACTTCCCTGATAGTAAATCAATTGAACTTTTTTTATTATTGATGCACTAATAGAACTATTATAAAATTTATATGCTGAATTTTCAAATTTTAGAACTTGACCAAAAATGTTTGTCGTAAATAAAAGAATGATAGACAAAATAAAAGCTTGTTTCATAGTTTGGTTTTTAGAATTTTGAATAGAAAAATATTGTAATTATTTGATAATAAGAATTTTCACATCGCTATACTTTCAACGAGTTT
The DNA here is from genome assembly GCF_014534745.1 of Flammeovirga sp. EKP202. GTDB lineage: Bacteria > Bacteroidota > Bacteroidia > Cytophagales > Flammeovirgaceae > Flammeovirga. The sequence goes on along the minus strand of NZ_JACVVP010000009.1, from coordinate 41,675 downwards.
TCAACTTAAGTAGCAATAATATTAGTGCCAAACTTCTAATTCAATTATAAATATTTCAAGCTTATTTTTGAGGTCTTATGTTTCTTTTGAAGTGAAAAATAAATAACTATTACCTATAACACTCAGAAGTGTACTTCCTTTGCTCACAATTAAATTAACACTACCACTTTTATCTATCTAGTATCAATGTAAACTCATTTCTTGAACTAGTTACCTCAATAACGACTGATAATCTTTCTCAATAGTTGCTTTTTGAATAGCATAAACGTTATTCGGGTCTCCATAAAAAATATTATAAACCACCTTTTTATACCCCCAAGTATATTCCATTGGAAACCTCCAATTGGATTTAATCTGACACCAAGAATTGTAATTTAATGTCCCTACCTTCTTTTTAATTTTCAATGGATTCCAAAAACTAATTTCAAGTGTATTGTCTGTTGTTTTATTGATTTCCAACTGTTGTTCTCTTAACTGATGTTCATTCAATACAATTGACTTTTTAATAATTGGAGATTCAAAACATCCCTCTTCAAAAATTGTTTCCTGAAACACAATAGTATCAGTAGAATCAATTGGCTCAATTGGCAATATTTCTGGAACACTATTTCTCAAGGTGGAGTGAGGAAAGCCTCTGCTTCTTTTCATCCAATTGGTTTGTATTTTTTGAATGTAGATAATCATTTTAGTTTACTCTAGTTCAAGATTGAAAATACATATTTGATCGTCAGTCTGAATCAAAACTTAAAAACAAAGTAAAATCAATGTCTGACAACAATTATAGGATAAGTTATAATTTTCAATTTTTGTAATGAAAGATCTTAAAATTTGTAAATCATTGAAAAATATAATGGCTTCTTCTGCAGAATCATTTTTTATTTATAATTAAGCCATAAATTGTGCTGAAATTTCAATGAAGGAATAATTAACAATTATCTAAAATGAACAAAACATCAATTTTTACAGCCTTAATCATGGCATTGATTGTGTCTATTTCTTTTACAGGATGTAAAAGCCAAAAGAAAATTGCGGAGGAGAAAGCGCAAGCAGAATTACTAGCCAAAACAAACAAAGCACAAGCTGATTTAAAAGCAATGGTCGGTAAAGAGTATGCTACTCTTGATGAAGTGACTGCCGATGAAGCTCGTTTGGAAGAAATTAAATCTTACAACTTAGAAGATGCTGAAGTAAAGGAATTAATTGGACAGGTGGAAAAAAATCTTCAATTGTCTCGCGAAGCTTTAGAAAAGAAATTAGCAGCGGAACAAAAAGCAAAAGAGGAAGCTCAAAAAACAGTAGTGGAAGAAGCTCAGAAAAGAGACATTTACTACTTATTAGATAATATTGCGGGATCAGGTTCTACTCAAGAAGGGAACTTAATGATCACTGAAGCAATGGCTATGTTTGCTTCTCCTGACGTTCCTGTTTTAATTGAAATTTATAATGATGGTGACATTGTAGACTACGACAAACCTACAACTGCTCAAAAGTACTTAGAATACCTTAAGGACGTTAACCGAAATCCTGACCAAATCAAAGAATTTAAAAAGGATGCCAACGGTAAAATCACTGAATTAATCTTAAAGAAAAGATAATCCATGAAATCTCTTCAGTATCTTTTATTCTTCGTTTTTCTATTCTCTATCTCAAGCTACTGTAATGCACAAAGTAGTGCAAAGGAAGTATTAGCCACTAAACTCAACGCAATATTTGAGGACATTTCAGATAGAAAAACCCCTCCAAAAGAGGTGGGACGTCTGATTGATTATGCTAATAGTCTTTTTGCTCCTAAAGCAAAAGTGGAAGTAGACTATTTGGGAACAAGTTTAGACGATAAGTTATACAGCCCTCGAAAATATTTGATCAGGGTCAGTAAAATGCCTGAACATGGCATCATTATCAATGCGAAAGATATTGAAGGTATTGACCACAAAGGTCGGATTACAGGTTTAAAAATTATTGAAATCATATAATTATGAATACTATAAAAAAATTAAGTATCCTATTTTTCTGCTTGATCGGACTTCAAGCTTTTGCTCAAGATGCACCAAAAGAGGAACCTCCAATGCCTCCTGCAAGAAAAGCAGCCATTGACTCTTTGTCTCTTGAAAAAGTACACGATTTAAGTAAATACATCAGTAAAATTGGTGACAAAGAAACTTCTTTCTCGGAAGCGAATAGAGTAATCGAGAGAGCTTTGGAGCTTTTTGTAGAAGATGCTCAAATGGGTGTTTCTACGTTAGGAAAGAAACAAGTGAGATACTTTGGAATCCGTAAGTACTTAGAGCGTTTAAATAAATTAAACTACAAGTCTGTCAATATCGATTGGTTTGACATTCAGTATATTTCGGATCTTGAAAAACAACCTGATGGTCGTTATGTAGGGGTAATCACTATTTACCAAAAGTTTACAGGTGTAACTGAAGACGGTTTAGTGTACAAAGACATCACTAAAAAAGACATCACTGTCTATGTGGAGCGTAAAACAACACAAATCGGTGGTAGAGAAATTGGTTTCTGGGATGTACTATTAGGTGACATCAGAGTATCAGAAACGAAAAAAGGTTAATAAAAATTAGCATTAATAAAGCTTGGTTGGTATGATATTGTTAAGACGATAACATAGCAATCAAGCTCTATTCATATACATGAAAAAGTTATTTACACTATTTTTTTTACTCGTTTGTTGTCAAATGAGTTTTTCCCAAACAATAGGGAATTATAAAGGGGATGAGTCCAAATTATATGCGGAGACCAAACAGTTTACGCAGTTTATGAAACGATTCAACAACGAAGAAGACAAAAACGGACAACCCTACCCTACAGGCTCTTATAAATTTAGAGAAAACACTTACCGAAAAAGTTATCTTGAAATATTGTTTGATGGGCAAAACACTGGTATTTCTCGTCAAATGAAAAATGATTTCATTGATGATGTAACCAATTCAAAATCTCCAAAATACATTGAGAAATATAATGGTGAGTATTTTGCAGAAGTAAATTCAAGATTTTTATACAATGGACGTAATGTCAACGTTACTTTGTATATGGTCAAAGAACTCGATAGTTTAGGTTTCAAATGGGCTATTTCAAAAGTTCACTCTGAAAACTGGAATGCACTATTCAGCGACAATGACCCTAAAAGAAACTTCCTTCACCCAATGAGTCATGAAATTGACTTTATGAACTTGCATAGGGCTTTTGGAGATAAGAAGGAAGTACAAGACTATGCTTCAAAAGGATATGAAGTAGACTATACCAGTATTCTTTTCTATTTAATAAAAACGGGCGACTTGAAATTTGTAACAGTTGAAAGTATCAAATTTCATATTTTCCAAATTCATGGGTGGTATTTTACTGTTGAAAAATTTGAAAGAGATTCTTATAACTCTGGATGGTTGATTTCACAATTAATGCCACTGAAAGAAGAAGATATAGAAACTATGAGAAAGTATGTTCTGCATAAGAACTAATCTATATCTTAATTATTTAAATGTTGATTTTTAGTAAGTAAACCATAATTAAAGATGCGAAACGGGTATCTTATTTTTCTAATGCTCTTGCTCTTTGGTATTTCTGCACAAGTAAATGCTCAAGATGGTCAAGAAAATGATATTCCTGCCGAGAAACTCAATCAATATAAATCTGAAGCCAAAGATTTGGTGATGTATTTTGAAGGGATGCTCAATGATATTGCAGGTGAAGACTATACTAACCAAGAAAAAGGTATTATTATCAATGATACTTATTTAAAGGTTTTTGCTACTGACAAAACTCAAATCGAAGATGATTTAGATCCAAATCGTCAAGTAGTATCCAACAAAGATGCTCAGGCTTATTTAAAAGATGTTGACTTCTTTTTTAAACAAGCTAATTTTGAGTTTATCATCGAAAACATTAGCCATAGTGTTACTAATGAAGGCGTTCTTTATTTTACAGTAACACTCACTAGAAAATTAGAAGGCATCACTGTAAGTGGTGATACGCTTGAAAATTCAATGGAACGCTTTGTGGAAATCAATCTTGATCCTGAAGAATTAGATCTTAAGATTGCTTCCATCTACACTACCAAATTAAGCCAAAAAGAAGATATGGCTTTATGGTGGAATAAACTTGATGACACATGGAGAGGAATTGTTGGAAATGGTATTACACTTGAAAACAACATTCCATTAAGAGAAGTGATTTCTGTGATTGACACAGTAATGATTACAGAAAATGATAGTACTGTAGCATTGGATGAAAGTATTTTCAAACATCTTGAAAACTTCCTGCAAAAAACAGAATTAGACGTTTCTTTAAACCCAGTTATCATTGATTTGGCTCCGCTGAGTAAATTAAGAAGTCTAGAGGAATTAAACATTTCAGGCACTGGTGTCAATGATTTGTCTCCTATCAGAACCTTGACCAACTTAAAGTCATTAAAATGTGAGATGACAGGTATCAACTCATTGGACCCATTGATTTATTGTACAAATATTGAAGTATTAATGATCAATGACACACAAGTAGAAGATATTACTGTTGTTGAAAACTTCGAGAATCTTGAAGAATTATATTGCTTCAATACTACTATTTCAGATATTTCGTCTCTTGAAGGACTTGAAAAATTAAAAGTAGTTTGGGCTAATGACACACAGATTGCTTCGATTGATGCTTTAAATTCATGCAAGTCACTTCGCTCATTGGACATTTCAAACACTCCTATTACATCAATTGACGCTTTAATGGGGTTAACGAACCTAGAGCAGCTAACAATTGACAAAACAAATGTAAGTGACCTCTCTGCATTGGGTAGCACTAAAGCTCTAAAAACGCTATCTGCTGATAAGACTCAAATCAATAGTCTTTCTCCTTTAAATGCTCTTGAAAACTTAGATAGAGTTTATTGTGATGAAACAGGTATCAATACCTCAATTGCACAATCGTTTATGCGTAAACATCCAAATACATTAGTGGTTTACGGTTCTAACCAGCTTAAGGAATGGTGGAACGGTATGTCAGATGTATGGAAGAAAGTTTTATTGGCACAAGCAGGTTTATCAGGCAATCCTGAGAAAGAACAATTACAACAATTGGCAAACATCAAGGAGATTGATCTTTCAACTACAAACGGCATCCAAAATCTTGAGCCTTTAAGTTTCCTTGTCAACCTCGAAAAATTAAATGCTTCAAATACGGGTATCAACTCATTGGACCCATTAAAAAACTGTCCAAATCTATCAGTTCTTAATGTAAGTAATACCAATGTGAATTCCATCGAAGTATTGGCAGAGTTGAAATTATTGAAGAGAGTCACTTTAGACAATACAAAAGTAACAGATCTTGATCCGTTGGCTTCATTACCTAAATTATCTCGTCTAAAAATCAATCATACTCCTGTTAGTTCAATTTCCTCTTTAAGAAAATTGAGCTCATTGAAAACTTTAGAAGCGGATAATACTCAATGTAGTGACGCTACTATTATCAATTTCTCAAAGGAGAGTTCTGCTCAAATTATCTTTAGAACTGACAAATTAACTACTTGGTGGGATGGCTTAAATGCTGAATGGCAAAAAGTTTTTGATCAGCAAGCAAAAATAAAAGGAGATGTACCTACAAAATATGAGCTTCATAAAATTAATATCATTGAGGAAATTGATTTAAGTAATCATAAGGTAATTAAAGATCTTTCTCCACTAACAATGTTATACAAATTGAAAGTGCTAGATATTTCTTTCACTAGGATTACAGATCTTCACCCTATCAAAAATATTTCTACACTGGAGAAATTATCTTGTGATAATACTCCTATTTCAGATATCTCTCCTGTTGCTACTTTAAAAGGCATCAAGGAACTAAATATCTCCAATACTATTGTCACAAAATTTGATGCTCTAAATGGCCTAAACCAGATTCAAAAACTGAAAGTTTCAGGTATTGTAAAAGTGAAGAACATCTCATATGTTTCTAATATGAAAGAGTTAACTTCTTTTGAATGTTACAACACAAGTGTCAACAACTTGAAGTATTTGGTAGGGCTTCCAAAACTGAAGAGTTTGAAATGTTACAAAACAAAATTGAATCAGAAAAAGGTAGATGCATTTAAAAGCAACATGCCAAATGTAACCGTAGATTTCTACTAATAGATCTCAATTTCAATAAAATATACGCCCTCTATTTGGTTATCAAAATAGAGGGCTTTTTCTTTGCATTATGGAAGGAGAAATTCAAAAATTTCAGGCTAGTGAAATCAACACTTTAAAAGGATTGGCAGGTGCAAAAATCAATGATGTCATCTATCATGTTTGGAGTAACATTGCCAAAGACAATGAAGAATACCAATGTTTGGATTGGTTAGAGCTTCGTTTTGAGGATAAAACAAGATTGACTTTTACTGCAGGTGAGGAAAGTGACGGGATCAAAATTGTTATCTTTGATATTATTGAAGAGCGAAAAAAACTGTTAGAGCAATTCCAAGGTAAAATTGATATCAAAAGCTTTAGAGTCATCAAAATGGATCTTTGGGCTGACGTTCTTCATGAAACGATCACTGAAGTAAAACTTTCAAAAATTAAGGAAGATTTCTACCTAAATGATGAGATGATTCTTGTTTTTGAAAATGAAAATCAACTGAAAATAAGACTTTCGGAAGAAGATGGACTAAAAGTAGAGGTTTTTGAAGACGAACCTCCAGTCATTACTTCCCTGGACGATTACCCAGAACCGGAAGAAGATCAATAAAAAATAAAGGTGACACAATGGTCACCTTTTTTTATATTCTAAAAGCCAGGCCAAATGATAAAGCAAACATCCTTCTAGCAAAATACCAATCGCCATTGATTTGAAGGGCTATATTATCAGCAATTCCTCTGGAGTATCCACCACCAAGGGCAAAGTCCGTTTGACTAACCAAAACACCTTTCATACTGAAATGGAAGTCAGGGACAAAGTAGATTCTATTACCTAAAATTAATGAGTGGCGTTCATTTAAAAACTCATACCCTGCAGTCAGTGACATATTACTACTCATAAAGTAATTCATTTCTGCATTGCCATAAAAAGTGGTCTTTCCATTACTAAATGCAGGACCAATGCTTCCTGATAATTCAATATTTCCTTGGTTCGAGTTTTGAGCTGATGATTCGTTAAGAAAAAAAGTTAGCAGTAAAGCTAATACTAATAAAAATCTCATAAATAATTGTTCCTAGTTTTAAAATGAGGTCAAAAGTAATGAAGTGAATTCTTAAAAAGAGCTAAGTTGAAGTTTATTAAGTTTTTTATTTCAAATTATTGAACATCAGACAATTGTTAAATATATAAACTTAAAATAACTGACAGTTACTATAAACTAGCTAAAATCAAGAACTAAATGTTTAAAATAATAATTTTTACTCTTATATTTAACATTACAATTAAATCAAACTTTTTTATCTAAGATTATATACTATCATGAAGTGGCTGTCTAAAGCAAAAAAGGACAGAGTCGTTTTTATCAATAATAAAACGAACGATGTCACCTATTTGCCTCATACAAAAACAAGGTCATTGAATAACCCTGAAGAACAGGTACAGTTAGAAACCTATTTATCTTTAATATATGAACATGGTTATCCAGCTGAAAATGTGAGAGTTTGTGTCCCGGTAAAAATGGGTTCTGCAACCAAGGAAGCAGATATTATTACCTATAACGACCCCGAAGGATATCAGCCTTACATGATTGTAGAATGCAAAAAAAAGGGAGTTCCTGAAAGCGTCTTCCAAGGAGCAATTGATCAAGGTTTTTCTTATGCGAGTGCCACTTTAGCAAAATATGTATGGACAACAGACGGCAATAAAAATGCTTATCATGAAGTATTAAGTGACCGTATCGGTGAACGAAAAAATAATATTCTTCCTTCTCCTCCGCCCTTTCAAGGCAGTAATAATTTTGGATTTAAATTTAAAACAGCATTATATCGTTTATTAAACGCCCCTTTTAGATTACTAGGAGGTTTTTTTAAGATTCCAAGTATTCAAAATGCATTAATCTACATAGGCATATTACTAACAGTGATGACCTTACTGACAAAAGTAGCCTTAAACAATATGCATAGTATTCTAAAAGTCTCAAATACACTTTGGATGGAATATGGAATGGATTTTTCTTGGATCTATTATGCACTTGCTTTTACGGCTCTTATGATAACTATTAGTGTTGGTGGTGCATTAAGTTTCATTCCTAACATGGGTAAAAACGCTTTGAAAAAGAAACAAATAATTTTACTTAGTATTTTTCTATTTATTCCTGTTTGGTTTGCCGGATCAGAGTTTACCAAGTCCTGGTGGAATTGGGAACATTACACAAATATGGAACATGTAATGTGGATGTTCATGGGGCCGCAATTGGCTATAGCTCCTATTCAATTAATATTATTTGCATTAATCCTCTCAATTTCAAATAAAAAGCCTAAACCTACTCCACAAAGAAAAAGATTAGCGAGATAGTCAATAATTGCATTTTTATTATTAAATTATAAATAAGAATTAGGAGAAACATAATTTTTAGCTTTTAGAAATCAGGAGGTTTCTAATGGTCTGTAAGGCACGAATGACACTAAATTTTTAACATTCATACCGGTAGATTTCCTACAAACGTTTAATTATGTTTCTCTCATCACTTTTATACAAAAATTATAAGAGTAGTTTTTTATTTTACTTTAGTATACCAATTATTAATGTTCATGCGCTCACTTGTACTATTTTTATTTCTACTTCCTTCGGTAGTTCTAGCTCAAGCTATTCAGTTTAAAAACTTGTCTATAGACAATGCTTTTAAAAAAGCGAAGACAGAGAACAAAGATGTATTTATTACCGTTTACACTTCTTATTGTGAAGCCTGTAATATGATGCAGGAAGAAATATTTGAAGAAAGGAAAGTAGGCCACTACTACAATCAACACTACATCTCGTTACTCATTGATGCCAACAGCCAAGAAGGAAAACAATTAGTTGATGAATATAAACTTCATGACTACCCTTCTTTCTTATTTATTGGGCAAGATAAACAACCTCTACATTTATTTGTGGGGAATATGTCTGAGAATGAGTTTATGAAAAGTACCAAAGAAGCAAAAGACCCTAATCAACAATTGTATACTTTAAAAAAGACTATAAATAAAAACTCATCAATTCAAGATCTGAGTGAATACATTTATGTGACCTATAGAGCATCAATGGAAGACCCTGAAATCTTGACAGCATTTTTGAATAAAATTGAACAAGACCATATTGAAATAAAAAAGATTTGGTTTGCTCTAAAAGAAGTGACCATCCATAATGGTTTACATTCGAAGGCATTAACTTATGTCATAAAACATGCAAGGGAAATTGAGAAACAATATGGTACTAAAGAGATCATTCAGACTATTAATGGTGCTGCAAAAGTTTCCATGCAACCTTACGTTGAAAAGAAAGATATTAAAGGTTGGCAGGAATTAATGACGTATTTGGAAAAAGAACTTGGAAAACAAGGTGAAACTTTAAATTGTGCCTACAACCCTACGTTTTACCTTAACATTGAAGATTATAATACCGCCTATTCGAAGATGCTTCAAGGAGTTGATATTTTAAAGGATAGAAATCAGGAAATCAAAGCATATCTTTATCGAAATTGGGCTTGGAATATCTACTATTATTATGACGAATCAGATAAAGTAAAAACGGGCTTAGACTGGATTAATGAAGCAATCAAAGTACATCCAACTTGTATGAATCTCGAAACAAAAGCAGGTTTATTATTTAAAAATAAAGAGTATAAAGAAGCTAAAGTTTTAGCAGAACAGGCAGTAGAATTGGAAAAGAAAGAAAATGTTCATGCAATGCTGGCACATACGATCCTTCAAGAGCTTGAAAGTATAGAATAAAAACGCATAAACAATTATTAATAAGAAATAAACGGCATCATTATTCATAATGATGCCGTTTTTGTATTTTGAGTTTCGATAAAATAACACCAATTAAACCTAATTGAATGACATGAAAGAAATTATTACTATACTTCTTTGTACTCTTGTTTTATGGAGTTGTTCGGAATCAAAATTTGAGGGTATTGACACACAATATCACACTTTATTAGAAAATGCAATTAATAAAGCTGGAGACAATAAAGTGGAAATCGAAAAGGCGATCAGTGATGCATCAAAAGAACAGAAAAACGGCATGGCTTACTTAATTTCATATATGCCGGAAAGAGATCTTAAAAGCCTTTCAGCTGCTTACCTGATCAATAATGTGGAATTAGCTTATAAAGCAAAAGCAGAGTTTCCTTGGGCTCAAAACCTTCCTGATTCTATCTTCTATAATGATGTTTTACCTTATGCATTAATGAATGAAAGAAGAGACGACTGGCGACAAGATTTCTACAACCGTTTTGCCCCTATTGTCAAAGATTGCAAAACAATCAATGAAGCGATCAAAGTTGTGAATGATACGATTATTGATGTCGTAAAAGTGAAATATTCAACAGAAAGAGAAAAGCCGGACCAATCACCTTATGAATCGATTGACCAAGGTCTAGCTTCTTGTTCTGGCTTATCAGTATTATTGGCAGATGCTTTTAGAGCTGTTGGTATTCCGGCACGCTTAGCAGGGACACCTAATTGGACCTTAAAGCAAGGAAACCACAACTGGAATGAGGTTTGGGTAAATGGACGATGGTATTTCACGGAGTACTACCCTTCTGGACTTGATCAAGGATGGTTCTTGGCTGACGCCGGTGTGGCCGATGTCAATAAGCCAGAAAACTGGATCTATGCTTCTTCATGGAAACCTGCTACTCATGCATTCCCATTAGTGTGGGACTATGACATCAAATATGTACATGCTCATAATGTCACAGATAGATATATTGGTCTTTGGAAGGCTGAAGAAGCAAAAAGAGCATCTCAAGGAAATAAAATCACCGTTCGTGTCAAGATGTTTAAAAATAAGGAATGTACATTAATTAGTGATAACAGAGTAGAAACACAAATTACTCTATCAAAAGACAATGAGATTATTGATAATGGCACTACTGCAGGGCCTACGAAAGATATGAATGATATTCTTGAATTCTATCTAGAAAAAGGCAAAAAATATACACTGACATACATGGATAGCAAAGGAATACCTTTTTCAAAAGATATTATTGCTGAAGATAAAGCCATGGATATTACTTTATATAAAACGATATAATGTAACCTCTGGACTTCTCTAGTGGTATAAAAAACATGAGTCATCCCTAATTAATATGACAATAATAATGGGATGACTCATGTTTTCGTTTATTCAACTATCTCCTTATTTCTCATTCAATCGTATAATGATCACCATCAATTTACCAACAAGAAAATAAAAGAATCCATATAAAGTGGCATGAGATGACACTTTAAGGCCAGCTGCTAACATCCCCATTGAAACACTTCCTACAGCTTCTATATGTATAAATGCACTGTACAAACCGATCAATTGAAAAAACACTCCTAATACAAGAGAAAATGTTGCTAGTTCACCTGCTGCTGAAAGTGCTCGTTCTGGAGTGATTTTTCTTGACTTTATATTGAAAATTCGAACCAAAAGTAATAGTAACATTACAACTCCTGAGATTGTTATTGTTGTCATGGCTTCAATACCACCTATGTAGAAAAACTCTGCTATTGCATTCATAAGTCTAATGATTAAAAAGTTAAAGAATACCCAAACTTAAACCGCTCTAAGATCTTAAATACAAAGTGTCGTTCAATGACCCTTTTTTATCGAAGGATAATCTAAAACTGTAGATTACTAATCGCTACAACTCTATTTATCTACGTACTTTGTCTATTAGTCTACAAAAAGGGAAATAATATCGACAATAAAATAATATCTCAAAAAAATTCCGAATATTTATAATATGACACAACTCAGGAATTTCATATCGCACCGTACAACTTTTGAAGTGATGTTTTGGGGATGTTCCTTCTTAATAAATTTCTTATTCTTAGGGCATTTCCATCAAGACTATTTTAATACATTTATATTTTGCTTATGCTGGTTTCCTTTTACAATTGGCTTCACTTTATATTTAAGCAATACACTCGTAAAGAAGTTTCTCATTCAGAAAAAATACTTTAAGTTTATTCTTTACTTGATATATGCTATTTTAGTCAACACCTATGTTCAGATGATACTTGTAATTGGCTGCCTTATTGTGTTTGCTGATCTTCAATACAATCAGATGAACCCCATCTTAAATGATTTTTCTGTACTTTGGTTTGTTCAGTTATTTATTTCTGCCATGTATACCTCTCTTGTTCAAATCAGAGACGAACAAGAAAGAAAAGAAACTATACATCAACTCGAAAAAGAGAAACTTGAAATAGGTTATCAGCTAAAAGAATTGGAGTTAAATACCTTAAAGGAACAAATACACCCACATTTTCTATTCAATACCTTAAACAATATCTACGGTTTGGCTATTGAAAAAAGTGATGACCTTCCAAAAGTGCTATTACAGCTGAGTGGTCTATTAGACTATTTGGTGTATCAATCTAAGGAAGATAAAGTAGCTTTGGCTAAGGAGGTAAAATTACTGCAAGAATATATTGCTTTGGAGCAACTAAGACTTGACGATCGTTTTCAACTGAATATGCATTTTGAAGGGATTAATCCTGAAATACAAATCACTCCCTTTTTGTTATTTCCAATGGTAGAAAATGCTTTCAAACATGGAATAAAAAAAACCAGTCAATCTGCCTATCTTAATATCATTACTGCTTTTCATGAAAACGAATTTATCTTTGAAGTTGAAAATAGTAAACCTCAACAAGTTGAATACTATAAATCTGGCGGAACTGGCTTAGAAAACTTAAAAAGAAGGCTAAATTTATATTACCCTAATCAACATCAATTTAAAATTATTCAAAATGAGGCTTTTTATAAAGCCATTCTTTCCATTCAATTATGAGCACTAGAGTATTAATCATAGACGACGAACCCATCTCCAGAAGAATCACTAAAAACTTTTTATCACAAATTGAAGGCTATGAAGTGGTTGGTGAAGCAGCAGATGCAAAAGTTGGATTTACTGAAATTGTACAAAAAGAAGTAGACCTGATTTTTCTTGATATTGAAATGCCGGAAATTTCTGGGTTAGATTTTCTAAGATCTTTAGCGAAACCTCCTAAAGTCATTATTATCAGTGCACATCGTGAATATGCTATTGAAGGTTTTGACTTGAATGTCGTTGATTATTTATTAAAACCCGTCTCGATGGAACGCTTCAAATCTGCAGTAGATAAATATGAGTCATTAAAAACGACCAACAGTATTGACTTCAAAAAGGTCATGGGTGACAATTTATTTATTAGAGCAGATCGTAAACACCACAAGATCAGCTTTAATGAGATTTTATACATCGAGAGTCAAGCGGACTATCTGATCATTTATGGTACCAATAATACAAAGTGGAAAACCAAAGAGACACTTTCAGCAATAGAAACTAAACTTCCTTCTACTTTTATAAGAATTCACCGTTCTTTCATTGTGAATATGGAACATGTAAAAGCATTTAATAGAGAACTTGTGGAAATAGCGGGCGAAGAACTTCCTGTCAGTAAAAGCTTTAGAGAAGTAGTTGTTCAATTTTTTGAAAATTAATACAAGACTTCTAAAGTAAAAAAGGTAGCCACTCTAAATTTAGAATGACTACCTTTTTAATTTGAGAATGGGATCAGTTTAGACCTTCACACCCATTACCGTAATATCATCACGTTGCTCAATTTCCCCAACCAAGTGCTGATCAAGAATCTCTTCTAGAGCTTCTTCTTGCTCTGCCATAGGTTTAGTTGCATTTGAAGCAATAATATCTTTCAATTTAAGAGAACCGATTTTCTCTCTATTCGCATTATTTTGATCAACATATCCATCTGTAGAAAGGTAGATAATATCTTCTTTTTGTAATACGATTGTATGTGCTGAGAACACTTTATTTTTTCTACTTGAGTAACCAATAGACTTAATATCACCCTGAATTACTTCTAACTCCTGTTTTTCTTGAGTGAAAACAAAGATTGGTCTCTTAGCACCTGAGAATTGAACATGCACGCCATCAGCTTCTTCTTTCATAGCAATTAGTGCAACGTCCATTCCATCATCATTCATTGAGTTCTCCTGCTGTAATGATTCTTTCACACCTACATTCAAGGCATTCAAGATCTCTACAGTATCCGTCACCCCTTTTACATTGACAATATCATTCAATAGAGTATTACCAATCATAGACATGAATGCACCAGGAACACCATGACCTGTACAGTCTACCACAGCAATAAATTTCATTACTGTTCCATTCACTTCTTTACGTTTGAACCAGTAGAAATCACCAGAAACGATGTCTTTAGAACGATATAAAATAAAGTGATCTTTAAAGTTTTCTTTCAGTAATGACTCAGAAGGTAAGATGGCATTCTGAATAGTTTTTGCATAACGCATACTATCTGTAATGCTCTTGTTCTTTTCTGATAATTCTTTGTAAGAAATGTAATTTGCTACAGCAATTGATGCATAAGATGCTAAAGCCTTTAAGTTCGAGATATTGATGTCTTTGTATTGATCAATCTCTTTTGCTTGCATGGTAATCACACCTAATACCTTTGTCTCCACAATTAGTGGCATATAGATAATAGATTGATTAATTCTTGTTGGCATTTTTCTTCCTTGAGGAATGTAAAGAGGACTTTCTTCATCAAAATTATTGATGATCAATTCTACCTCATTATTGAAACACCATGATGCTAAGCTGTAAGCATCTGAAACAGATACACTATAATAGTTTTCCAAACCAACATCAGAAACTTGATTTCTAAACTCAAGGCGTTTTTCAAACTTATTATAAATACCGATACCAAATGTATTCGCAGGGACCAGTTCCATTACACTCTCTTGTAAATCGAGCATATGTTTATCGAAATCTAGCGTTGCGGTAAATTTCTGACCGATATCTTTTACAGATAACATTTCCTCGTGTGATTTTACAACTTCCTCATTTGCCTTTTCTAAACGGCCAGTGATTTCTTGTAAATCATCACGTTGTTCTTTTAATTTTTGAGAGTTTTTATAGAAGAAGAAAATTAAGATTAGTGAAATTGCTGCTACTACGAAATAAAGCATTCTTTCCGTTTCAACTTCTTCTTTTTCCTCCTCTATCTGAACGATTGTTGTCTCTTGATTAGAGATTTGGTTACGCATTCTATCTAACATCTGTGATGTTTTATATTGTGCTTCCTCATATCTCAATTCATTTTCGATCAATGAATTTGTCAATCTTTCAAGGTAGCTCTCTAAAGATTTTTTATTCTTAGGATTAATATCTTTATCTAACTTTTCTGAAATCTTCTGAATTTCTTTTCTTAGGTTAGAACCATTTTCTTGCAATAATTGCTTCTCTGCTTCTAATGAATTGAATACTGCTTGGAAGTTTTCAGAATACTCCATATTCGTTACACCTTGCCCTCCATCTTCGGAACCATCTGAGATATAAACAAACATATAATTATCTTCATAATCATACTTTGTTTTAATGATTGAATAATCATCAATCTCAAAATTGGCTTCACTTAAAGAATCCGCATATACTTCAAATTCACCGTTTTTGTCTGTAATAAAGTTTTTCTCATTGATTCTCACGTTTAAAGAATCAGCAGGAGAAATATCCTCATCATATACAACAACGACTAATATTGGATCAACATAAATTTCGTCCTCTAAAGGTTTAGCCTGAACTTTCTTTGGTGTAGAAGTAGTTTTCTTGGCAACTTTCACCTCTTTTTGACCATTTTCTGATGGTAAAGTAATCGTTACCTTATTTACAGTAGCATTATATTTCGTAAAGTTTTTCTTGACTGGGTCACCATCTACTAAGAAGATTGTGCTATTCTGAACTTTGTAGTTTCGATCTACAATAAGTTGGAATGCTCCTTTGTCATTTGTTTTTACTGCGGTAAACTTCTGACCAGAAATTTTTACAAATTTACCACTGACAGGTTTTCCATCTTTTAGGACCACACCATCAATATATACCGGAGCAAAAGTAAGAAGTACTTTGATGACACCAGCACCTTCAAAGGCCCATGTTTGCATCTTATACCCTCTCTTTATGACATTAAGATTCCTAATTTTGGATGGATTTTCAGCTGAAAAAGAAAATTTCCCTTCAGAGTTAGTAGTAGCCACTTGCTTCCCTTCAAGATACACAATCGAATTGTATACCGGTTGTTGGTCTTCATCAATCACAACTCCTTTCACTACCTTATCTTGAGCTATAAGACCGAAGGTTGTTGTTAATAGTAAAAATAGAGTTAATATGTAACTTTTGCTTATTTGCTTCATCATTAGTAAGGATGAATGATAAAAAAATTTGACTTCATGCCAATTGTAATTATACCAAATATAAATGAAAACGAAGCAAAACCACAATAATTAATTAATATTATTTCAATCCGCCTGATATAATTTCATTAACTCACTGAATAGATTGCAGTTACATAAATCATAAGTATACTTTTTACCATTATAATTTACATTCCAAATCAGTGCTTTTTTATCGTCTGAAAGGGTTAAAAGAACTTCAAATTGAGGGTTTTCATCAGTGTAAGCTCCTTCTGAAATCATTTTTTTACATTCCCATTCGAGGTATACCACTGGATCAATTGTTCCATCATATTGACGAACGGTATCAGAATGTGAAATTGTAAAAGAAAATAAACTTTCAGGTGCACAGAAATTAAAAACACCACTTTTGGCATTGAATGCAATTGAAGGAGACGAGAAAGTCTGATTGATAAAATTGCTAGCCACGATAGCGGAAGGTGAACCAATTTTCACTTGATTTCCATACAAAATCCAAAGATTATCAGCGACCTGCAATGACATTTCTATTTCATGTGTACTCAACAAAATCGCCTTTTTCTTTTTTCTTGCAATGTTCTTTAATAGTTGAAAAATTTCAATTCTATTGATCAAATCAAGGTGTGCTGAAGGCTCATCCAGAAAAATCACATCTGTATTTTGTGCAATTGCCCTTGCAATCATTACCTTCTGTCTTTCTCCATCTGAGAGTGTATTAATATAACGATCTTGTAGATGATCAGCCCCTACATCTTTTAAAGCATCTAGAGCTATCGTGTGATCCGAATCTTTTAATTTACCCCACCAATTCACATAAGGGTATCTTCCCATCAGCACTGTTTCAAAAACAGTCAATTTCCCCACTATTGAAGTATTAGAAAATACAAAACTGATCAATAATGACCTTTGTGTATTGTTCAGATCACCTAATATTTGATTATTGATGCTCACCTGTCCTTCCAATGGAACAATCTCACCTGAAAGCGTTTTCAATAGTGTAGATTTCCCCACTCCATTGATACCAATCAGTACATTAAACTCTCCTCTCCTCAAATGTAATTCTCCGTATTGTCCTACTACCTTTGGTACCTCACCTTTGTCTTGATAGCCTGTAATCAGATTCTGAGTTGATAATACACTTTCATTCATTACTTTCTTCCTTTTAACATGGCTATAATAACAATTGGTGCTCCTATTAAGGACGTAATCGAGTTGATTGGAATGACTACTCCTGAATCGCTAATGTGTGATATGGTATCACAAATAAGCATCCCAATTGCACCTATCACTGCACTTAAAGGCAATAATTTAAAGTGATCTGAAGATTTTGCTACCACTCTTGCTATATGTGGTGCCGCTATACCCACAAATCCAATCGGGCCACAAAAACCAGTAACGCTCCCTGCTAACAGACTTGCAGATAGTATACTGAGTATTCTATATTTTTGAACAGATAATCCCATGCTTTTAGCATATTGCTCACCTAACAGCATTAAATTCATAGACCTGCATAGTGTTAACGCAATGATAAAACCCAAAATTACGAATACGGTTAAAATCGTAATTTGCTCATAAACTATACCTCCCAAGCTACCAAATGTCCATAATATATATTCTTGCAATTGATCAGGGTGACTAAAATATTGAGCAATTCCAACCAGCGATGCTGTTAATGCCCCAAGCATCATACCCACAATCAGCAAAGCCACATTGTCGTTTACCTTATGTGCCACTAACAAAATAATAAACATCACAATACCTGCTCCAGCCGAAGCTGCAATGACAGTGAGCCAAATTCCAAAATTTTCTAGGTATGAAATTGAATTAATACCCAAACCTATTCCTGATGATAAAGAAACTAACGCTACCCCTAATGATGCTCCTGAGTTAATACCTAAAACAGAGGGACCTGCCATAGGATTCCTGAAAAGAGCCTGCATTAATAGGCCACTTATTGATAATGCAATTCCTACCAGAATTGCGACTAATGCTTTTGGTATTCGAATCAACCACAATATTGTTGCAATACTACTTTCTTCTTCCCCACCAAAAAGGGTTTGTATAATCTCTGATATTGAAATATTTGAAGAACCTATACTTATATCAATGAAAAACAGAGGTATAATAGTAAGGCTCAATCCTATCAATTTAATATCAATATATTTTTTATTCATAAAATTCTGTAATCCTCAAATTGCGGTTTGCAATATGGCTACATAAAATGATTTTTGTATTAATTTTAGTCACTCTTTTTAGAATGATTGACCTTTTTTAGATGATAAAAAAAATTATACTTTTTGATTTTGATGGTACTATTGCGGACACATTACCGCTTGTAGAAAGTATCATTCAAAAAATTGGCCCCAGGTATCGATTAGATCTTTCTGAACAAAAAATAAGTGTATATAAAGATTTACCCGCGAAAGAGATTATGCATAAGATCAAACTAAAAAAATGGATGGTTCCTTTTTTTGTTTTGGAAATGAAATTCAGATTATATCTACAGAAATCTTCCATTGTACTTTTCCCTGAAATTAAAAACCAATTAAACCTACTGACGGAAGAAGGATATGAATTACAGATTTTAAGTTCAAATGCATCGAGTACAATAAGAAAAATCCTCCAAAAAGAAGGTTTAGAACATACCTTTTCAACGATTCATGCTTCTTCAAAACTTTTCGGCAAACATAAAAAGCTTATTGAGCTGAAACAACAGTTTGGTCCATATTTGATTTACATAGGTGATGAAGTCAGAGATGCTGAGGCTTGCAAGATTGCACAAATTCCGATGATTGCCGTTAGTTGGGGCTATAACTCCCAAAAGGTTTTGAGTAAGTCTCCAATCTTAGATTTAATAGACTATCAGAAAAATCTCTATCGTAAGATTCATCACTATTTTTCTGAAATTCAAGAGTAAAAATACTTCAATCTAAATTCCAATTTGTATCGGATCTAAGTTTATGTATTTTTACTTTACTTTTTTCATTTTAAGTCACAAAACATTTGCTAGAGTACAGATCCTGTTTCATTTGTTTTGACACTTACTAATCTAAATACAATGAGATCCTCTATAGCAGGCATTATTTCAGCATTTACTTTTTTTTGTATCGTCGCCTTAGACTCAAAAATTAACAATATTCCTCCATTAGGTCGATTTCTCGATCCTTTTCAAGGTTTTTGGCAAAATGAAGTGAAGAATGAAAAACTTCCAGAATCCATCCAATTACCTAAAATGATTTCTGAAGGAGTTATTTATTATGACTCTTTATTAATACCTCATATCTATTCTGAAAATGAACATGATCTTTACTATTTGCAAGGGTATGTAACGGCGAGACATAGACTTTGGCAGATGGATTTTCAAGCCATGGCCGCTGCGGGAAGATTGTCTGAAGTCTTTGGTAATCTTACTGTAAAGTACGATAAAGGAATGAGAAGACAAGGACTGCAATATGGTGCAGAACAGTTTATCAAAAGCATAAAAAATGACAAGAAAATGATGTCTGTATTGAATGCCTATACTAACGGTGTCAATGCTTATATTGACCAATTGTCTTATGCAGATTACCCTGTTGAATATAAATTCTTTAATTATAAACCTGAATATTGGACTCCGCTTAAAACGGCATTAATTTTTAAGTTCATTCAATACTCACTATCTGGACCGGATTACGATTTCGAAAACACCAACTCCTTACGACATTTAGGCAAGAAGAATTTTGATCTTCTATTTCCAGAAATTTTACCCTTCCAAGAACCTATTGCCAATAATGATTCTATTTGGGACAACTTGGAAGTGATTGAGGTTAAGGCTCCTCAAAATATGAAATTACTCTCCGGATTAAGGAAACATGCTGTAGAGAAAGATGACCCTGATAATGGAAGTAATAACTGGGTGGTGAGTGGATCAAAAACAAAAAGTGGGAATCCGATCTTATGTAATGACCCCCACCTTAGTTTAACAATGCCTTCTATCTGGTTTTCTAATCAGCTTACTCATCCTAAAGGAAATGTAATGGGAATGTCTATTCCTGGAATCCCGTGTATTGTTGTAGGTTTCAATGAAGATATAGCTTGGGGCGTTACGAGTGCGAGAAGGGATGATAGAGATTGGTATAAAATTTTGTTTCAGGACAAATCAAGAACCCATTATTTGATTGACAATTATTGGTCAAAGGCTGATTTAAGAATTGAAGAAATCAAAATCAGAGACAAGGAAGCTCTACTTGACACTGTTCGTTATACGCGATGGGGCCCTATTGTCTATGATCAAAATTTTGGAAGTTCGGACCAAAAAGAAGGTTATGCCTTACGTTGGACAGCACATGATGGCTCTAGAGAATTAAGATCGCTTTACCTTATTAATCATGCTAAAGATTATAAAGAATTTGATAAAGGACTGAGTTATTTCTCTGGTCCTGCACTTAATTTCGCCTTTGCTTCTAAAGACAGCACAATTGCCATGAACATTCAAGGTAGATTCCCTAACCGATGGAAAAACCAAGGTAAATTTGTATTGGATGGCACACGATTAGATACAAAATGGCAAGGCTTCATTCCTAACGAGCACAATATAAGAGTAATCAACCCCAAAAGTGGGTATGTTAGTTCTGCAAACGAACACCCTGCCAACAATAACTACCCTTACTACCACTATGGACAATATTTTGAATACTACAGAAACAGACGTATTCATCAATTATTAGACAGTGCCAAGGATCTAACTATTGATGAACTTTCAGGTATGATGAATGATAACTACAGCTTATTTGCTGAAGAGAATCTAACTTTCATGCTTGAACACCTCAAAACCATAGACTTATCTGACGGTCAAAAAAGCATTTATACTGAATTAAGAACTTGGGATTATTATTACTCTCCTCAAAATAGTGCTTCTATTTATTTTGAAGAGTGGGCCAAATCAGTCAGTGATATTATATGGGATGAATTCCACAATCACCCTTCTAAAGAATACGCTATCCCAACAAGAGTGAATACGTTCTATTTACTTCAACATAAACCTGATCTAATTTTTATTGATGAATTAGAAACAGCCAAAAAAGAAAATATTGAAGATATAATGACAGAAGCTTTTCTGGCAGCAGTGAAGAAAGTGGATCAATGGAATACTAAAAACCCTACGCTTGATCTAACTTGGGCGAATTATAAAAATACCATGGTTCAACACTTAGGCCGTCTTCCTGGGTTTAATATCGAGAATGTTCAAAATGGAGGCTATAGGGGGATTGTCAATGCTACAAAAGAAAAACATGGTCCTAGTTTTAGAATGCTAGTGGAAATGACTCCTCAAGGACCTGAAGCTTACCAAGTGATGCCGGGTGGTCAATCTGGCAATGCGGGAAGCCCTTATTATGACAATATGATTTCGAAATTTGAGAAAGGTGAATTGTACAAAGTCATATTCTTCGCAAAAGACGATTATTTAAAAGAGCCTCCTCAAGAATTACTTAAATCAGAAAGAATTAAAAATTAACATGTACAATAATTATATAATATACGGTGCAAGTATTGCCATAGGAAGTAGCTTATTACAGTTGTTTTTTCCTTGGTGGATTATTGCTTTTCCTTGTTTTGCTTTGGGTGTTTTAAAACAAAAGCAAAACTTCCTTCCTATCTTCCTTACAGGTTTCATTAGCATTGCTCTGCTTTGGGGAGTTTATGCCGCAATGATCCAAATCTATACAGGTTCAGAGTTAAGCCATAGAGTAGCTGAGATGTTTAAACTTCCTTCCAATGACTTTGTAGGAATTATCAGTGCTCTTATAGGTGGGTTAACAGGAGGGCTTTCTGCCCTTTGTGGTGCATTGATCAAATGGGCTTCCGTAGATTTAAAACCTGTAGAGAAAACAAACACTTCTTCTGATTAAGGCTCAGAGTCAAATAGAGATCGATGGAAAGCTTAAAAAATTCTACTTAATATGTATCAAGAATTTTGAACAAGTGATTATATTTGCGACTTGAAAAGTTTTTCACAATTTTCCTATAACAAAAATGGAGCTAAATCAACTAAGTGCGGTATCACCTATTGATGGCAGATACAGAAGTAAAACCTCATCTTTATCAGAATATTTCTCTGAATATGCGTTGATAAGATATAGAGTTTGGGTAGAAATTGAATACTTCATTGCTTTATGTGAGTCACCACTTCCACAACTAGAAGGTTTTGATAAATCTTTATACGCTCCAATCAGAAAAATCTATCAAGAATTCAGCTTAGAAGACGCTGAAAAAGTAAAGGAGTTTGAGAAAGTAACAAACCATGATGTTAAGTCTGTTGAATATTTCATCAAAGAGAAATTTGACGATTTGGGTATCAAAGAACAAAAAGAATTTGTTCACTTCGGTTTAACTTCTCAAGATGTTAACAATACAGCGATTCCTCTTTCTTTAAAGAAAGCGAACGAAGACGTTGTCATCCCAATGATCGAAGAGGTAATCTCAATGATCGACGTATTAGCAAATGAGTGGGAGAAACAACCTATTCTTGCATTAACGCACGGTCAACCTGCTTCACCTTCTCGTTTGGGTAAAGAATTCAAAGTATTTAGCTATAGAGCTAAAAAACAATTGGAAGCATTAAAGCAAATTCCTTACTCTGCTAAATTTGGTGGTGCTACAGGTAACTTCAATGCCCACCACGTAGCATACCCTACTATTGACTGGGTAGAATTTGGTAATGACTTTGTTAACGAACAATTAGGTTTAGATCGTTCTCAATTCACTACACAAATTGAAAACTACGACAACCTTGCCGCTTTGTTTGACGGTTTCAAAAGAATCAACACCATCTTAATTGATTTATCGAGAGATATCTGGCAGTACGTTTCAATGCGTTACTTCAAGCAAAAAATCAATAAGAACGAAGTAGGTTCTTCTGCAATGCCTCACAAAGTGAACCCTATTGACTTTGAAAACGCTGAGGGTAACTTGGGTATCGCTTCTGCTATTTTAGAACACTTAGCAGTAAAATTACCTATCTCAAGATTACAAAGAGACCTTACTGACTCTACTGTATTGAGAAACATCGGTGTTCCTTTAGGACATATCCTTATTGCTTTACAGTCACTTCAAAAAGGTTTGAATAAGTTAGAATTAAACGCTGACCAACTTCAAGCTGATTTAGAAGACAACTGGGCAGTAGTTGCTGAAGCAATTCAAACAGTATTAAGAAGAGAAGGTATTCCTAACCCTTATGAAATGTTGAAAGATTTAACGCGTAAGAATGAAAAAATTACGGCGGAGAGTATTTCTGCTTTCATCGGCGGCTTAGATGTACCAGAAAATATCAAAGAAGAATTGAAGAAAATTACTCCTTATAACTATACAGGTATCTAGGAAATCACAATTCTTTAAAACAAAAACGCCGATCTTTATTACAAGGATCGGCGTTTTTTTATATTCAAATTTCTCAGATTATTTTCTAAATAAAAGAGAAGAATCTCCATAACTCAAGAAACGGTAGTCATTGTCCAAAGCAGCATTATAAATATTTCTCCAGTCCTCACCAATAAACGCAGCGATCAATAATACTAACGTTGTACTTGGTAAGTGGAAATTAGTCACCAATGCATCAATCACTTTAAAATCATACCCTGGCATAATGAAAATAGAAGTTTCACCACTTAAAGTATCTACTCCTCTTTCTTCCATTAAATCCAAAACTGCTTGGAAAGCTTCTTTTCTTGAAGGCAAGTTTTGATTCGCCTTTTCATATGGCTCAAGTTTCTTAATATCAAAAGTAGCATCTTTATCTTCTAATACTCGAACACCATACCAATATGTGCTTTCCAAAGTTCTCATTGAAGTTGTACCTACACAAGCTACTTTTTCTGCCTCAATCAGTGCTTTCATATTCTCCTTTGTAACAATGATTTGCTCGTTATGCATATCATGGTCTGTTACAATATCAGATGAAATAGGTTTAAATGTTCCCGCACTTACATGCAGTGTCACTTCTTCTTCTCTTACACCCTTGTCCGCTAATTGTTTTAAAACTGCTTCAGTGAAATGTAAACCGGCGGTTGGTGCAGCAACAGCACCTTCATTTTTAGAGTAAACCGTTTGATAAGTATCTTTATCCTCTTCAGTCGCTTCTCTCTTAATGTAAGGAGGAAGTGGTGTATTACCCGCTGCAGAAATAATATCAACGAATTTTAAATTTGGGTTTTCCCATTCAAACTTCACATACCTTTTGGTGCGGTCTTCATGACTTACTGTCAACTTCTCAATCTTCCCTTCTACTTCAACAGCAGCTTCAAGCTTTTGATCTTTCCAACGTTTGAAATTACCGATGGCACATTCCCAAACTGTTCCACTTTCTGCTAACATGGCAGCAGAAATATCTTTAGTTGGAGCTACTGGATTTAAAAGGAAGACTTCTATTTGAGCACCTGTTTCTTTTTTGAAATAAAGTCTAGCAGGTAAAACCTTTGTATTATTAAAAAATAAAGTAAAAGTGTCATCGAATTCATTTACGATGTCTTTGAATATTTTATGCTCAATGTTTCCACCTTTGTAAAGCATCAACTTGGATTCATCTCTTGGTGAATGAGGATGCTTTGCAATTCTTTCTGTTGGCAGTTCATACTGGTATTCTGCCAGGTCGATTTGAGGTAATTTAATATCGTTTTCCATGCTTTCTATTTTTCAAGACTGCAAATGTCGGTATTTCATCCAAATGAACAAAACACTGTCGATTAATAGTTGATAATTCATTCGAAGTAGGAACTTTATATTTTCATCTTTTAAGCATTCCTTATTCCCCTTCATTAAAAATTACAATTTCATATCATAATCTGCTTAATTCTAACTACCTTTGCACCGTTTTATGCGAAAACTAATCGTAAGTTTTCATTTTTGTCTAAAATTTTGTGTCGAAATGAGTTTCTACAAATCTGTTGTCAGACCTTTCTTATTTAAGGTTGACCCTGAGAAAATCCACCATTTTACAGTTGGTTATTTAAAAACAGCCTTCTCATTACCTTTTGCCAAAAGCATTGCCAAAGGAATGTATAAAGTCAATGATACTCGACTTGAAAGAGAAGTTTTCGGTATTAAATTCCCATCTCCAGTAGGTTTAGCAGCAGGTTTTGATAAGGATGCAAAATTGATTGATGAGTTTGAATGTTTTGGTTTTGGTTTTATTGAAATAGGAACGTTGACTCCTGTAGGACAACCTGGAAATGAAAAACCAAGAATTTTCAGACTTCCTCCCGACCAAGGATTAATCAACAGAATGGGCTTCAATAACGAAGGTGTAGAAGCTGCTGTAGAACGTCTGAAAAATAGAAAATCAAAAGTGATTGTAGGTGGTAACATCGGAAAAAATAAAGTTACGCCTAACGAAGAAGCTGTTGAAGACTACAAAAAAGGATTCCATGCTCTTTTTGATCATGTTGATTATTTCACGGTAAATATTTCTTCTCCAAATACGCCTAACTTAAGAGCGTTACAAGATAAAGAGCCGCTAAAAGAATTATTAGGAACTTTGAAAGCCTTAAATGCTAAGAAGAGCAACCCTAAACCAATCCTTCTTAAAATCGCTCCCGATTTGACGAATGAGCAATTGGATGATATTCTTGAAGTAGTTCAAGAAACAAAAATTGATGGTGTAATTGCGACCAACACTACTATTAGTCGTGAGGGCTTAAGTACACCTAAGGAAAAAGTGGAAGCCATCGGTATGGGAGGATTAAGCGGTGTTCCTGTAAAGAATAGATCCACTGAGGTCATCAAATATCTTTACGAGAAATCAGGCAAAACACTCGATATTATCGGCGTGGGTGGTATTCACTCTGCTGAAGATGCTATTGAAAAACTAGAGGCAGGAGCTAAGCTTGTACAGGTATATACAGGCTTTATTTATGAAGGTCCTGCTATTGTCAAAAATATAAATAAGGCAGTAATTAAAAAACTTCAATAAATTTTTACATTTTTCGCAACCTTATTCACAGTTGTTCGTTAATACATGTAAAGAAAGATTGTTGTAGTTAATGAAATTGTCGAGGAGAGAGCACCAAAATATTTTGGTGCTTTCTTTTTATATCTACTTTTTAGGAATCAAACAATATAATCTTCTTATCCTCAGACCATTTTACTTTTTTTCGTTCAAATAATTCATTCAACGATTTTGTGAATCCTTCCAAATCAACAGGCAATAAAGTGCTTTCAAGTTCATGAAGAGAATAGCTATCCTCTTTTAAGGTTTCCAATATATCCTCATCATAAGATTTTACAGTTTTATTCCACTGATTATTTTTTTTCTTCTGAAGACAATTATCACAGATCCCACAATTCTCCCCTTCATAATCACCAAAGTATTCTCTTAAGGCAATACTTCTACATTTATCTTGATTCTCAATGAAATTAATCATTGATTTTGCTTTAGAGTAATCTTGATTTTTTCGTTGAGAAAGTAACTTTTTATTCAGTGGTAATTGATTATGCAGGTACCTTGGTAAAATAAAGGTCACCTGTGGTCTATCTTTTTTAGGTTGATAGTTGATCACTTCTAGTTTATGTAATTCGTTCAACATCGAAGTCACCCTATCGAGAGGGATACCATTTTTGAAGGCGATGTCTCTCTCTTCGATTCTCACAAAACTATTAAAGAGGTCTCCCCCGTACATTCTCAACATTCCTTTCATCATCAACTCAAAATGCGGGTGGCGGATGAGGTATGCATAAAAATCTTCAGGAGTAGATTTGATCATCACTGTTGGATCATGAAATACACTTTCATTGAATAATAAGACCTCCTGTTCTTCCAGTCTTTTTAATGCATAATAGGTTTCCGTAGGTGGAAGGTCATATTTTTTGATAAAAGGTTTGATATAAAAATTAAAAGAAGTCATCTCCCCACTCCCAACAGCTAATCGATAATGATTCCCTAAACACTGATACACTCGCCTCAGAAAATCAATAGATGGGTGCCTCTGTTCTACCCATTCCAATAGCTTCTTTCTTTGGTCATTACTGACCAATAATACGGCATAAGCCTTTTCTCCATCTCTTCCTCCTCTCCCTGCTTCCTGATAATACGCCTCTAAACTTTCTGGAGCTCCAATATTGACTACAACTCTAACATCTGGCTTGTCGATACCCATCCCAAAAGCATTAGTGGAGACAATGATTCTAACCTGACCTTTGATCCAAGCCGATTGCTTTAGTTCTCTCGTTTCAGTGGGCAATCCAGCATGATAAAAATCTGCCTTAATGTATTGATTATTCAGCCACTCAGCATACTGCATGGCCTGCTTCCTGGTACGTACATACACTATACCGGAACCTTGTACCTTGTTTAGTATGTCCAATAATTTACGAAAAGGCTCATCTTGTTTGAAGATGGAGAAGGATAAATTAGGGCGATCAAAACTACCTTTAAATACCGTGTATTTTTGAAGATTTAGATGTTCGATGATATCTTCTTGAGCTTTTGCGGTAGCTGTTGCCGTTAGAGCCATACAAGGAACTTCAGGGATAATCTCACGGACTTCTTTAATTTTTAAATATTGAGGTCTAAAGTCAAAACCCCACTGAGAAATACAGTGCGCTTCATCCACCACCAAAAGTCCTACAGACATTCTTTTCAAACGCTCCAAAAACATGGGCGTTTTCAACCTTTCTGGAGAGACATATAGAAATTTAACGGCACCTTGTACCACATTTTCCAATAAGATATCTATCTCTCGGTTGTTCAATCCCGAATACAATGCCTTGGCTGGAATCCCTCTTTTGGTCAATTGCTCCACTTGATCCTTCATTAAAGCAATCAAAGGAGTGATGACAATACAGACTCCTTTTCTGGCAATACCCGGCACTTGGAAACATATCGATTTTCCTCCTCCAGTAGGCAGAAGTGCTAACGTATCTTTTCCTTGATAAGCGTTTTCAATTATATCACCTTGTAAGGGTCTGAATGCATCATATCCCCAAAACTTCTTTAATATTTGTAAGAATCCCTCTCTCATTTCGCTCAATTGACATATATTTTATCAGAAATCAAATATCAGAAATTTATTTTACGAATTTCTCTCTTATTTTTGCAAAAATTTAAAAGTGGGCTTTGGTCCGCCTTTCACTTTAATTCAACATCAGCAATAACCATGGAAAATACGATTGCAAAAAAAGTTGCTTCACTTTTATTGGAAATTAATGCCATCAAAATCCGTCCTAATGCACCTTTTACTTGGGCTTCAGGTTGGAAATCTCCAATTTACTGTGACAACCGTTTGTCATTATCTCATCCTCATGCCAGAACTTATATCAAAAATGCACTTTGTGCTAAGATCCAAGAACAATTTGAAGATGCCGAAGCAATTGTAGGTGTTGCTACTGCGGGTATTCCTCAAGGTGCATTGATTGCTGATGCTTTAGGCCTTCCATTTGCCTATGTAAGATCAAAGCCTAAAGGGCACGGTATGACCAACATGATTGAAGGTGAATTAAAAGAAGGTGCTAAAGTAGTGGTTATCGAAGACCTAATCTCTACAGGTGGCAGTTCTTTAAAAGCATCTGAAGCTCTAAAAGAGGCAGGTATTGAAGTGTTGGGTATGGCTGCTATTTTCACGTACGGATTCGACTTATCGGTTGAAAACTTTGAAAATGCAGGTATTCCTTTAGTAACGCTTTCTAACTACAATGCCATGTTGGAATTAGCACTTGAAAAAGATTACATCAAATCTGAAGATATTGAATCTCTTAAGTCTTGGAGATCTGCTCCATCTGAGTGGGGAAAATAATCTCAAAGATTTAATCAATTCCATAAAAAAGCCTCGAAGAATGTAATATAAATCTCTTCGAGGCTTTTTTGTGGTTTTGGTGAATACCATTATTTCTGTACAATGTAAGAAGCATGATTTAATGATGTTTTTATGTAAAACCATCTTAAATCATGCTTCTTTTGTAATAAAAAACCTCTTTTTTATCCAAACTTCCTATACTTTACCTAATTTAGGGAACGAATTCAGTGTGATTTCTGTTTTTTTCTTACAATGTATTATGATATTGCATTTGGTGTGATTTCTCCGGATGATGAGCAAATTACTCCAACTAGAATTGATGAGCTTTTAGCTGAGGGATATTTCAGACATGCCCGTAATATGGCATCATATGAAATGATGTATTTTGAAGACCAAATGAATGGAGTGCTTCCACTCCGATGTGCCCTCACCCCCCAAATGTTTACCAAATCACAGCGAAAGAAAATCAATCAGACATTCAGGAAATTCAATGTAGAAATCACTCCTCTGAATATCACACCAAAGCATATACAACTTTACAAAGAGTATAGACTCAACCGTTTTGAGGAGGAGGATAAGTCTTTAATAGAATACTTCGGCGTGAATGCCTTAGATGAATTAAATTCCCTTCCGTATAACACATGGCAAGTCAGCTTTTGGAAAGAGAACCAATTGATTGCCGCCTCTTTTTTTGATGTAGGAGAAAAAGCAATCTCAAGCTTGATGGCTATTTATGATTATGACTACAAGAAAGATGGACTTGGTTTTATTTCTATGCTTATGGAAATGAACTGGGCACTTGAAAATAATCACGAATTCTATTACCCTGGTTACACTCTTGATCTTCCCTCTTGTTTTGATTACAAACTAAGGTTACCGAATGTTGCTTTTTACGATTGGGATAGTAAATGGCATGATTGGGGAACTGTAGATCTTGAAAGTACCAAAAGATTCAAAACAGTTCTTCACCTAGAACGAATGGTCAATGAAGTCAATAAGTCTTGTTTAGTGAAAGGACATACCACCGAAGAACAACAATTTTTTGGAAGCCTTTGGCATAATATGTTTGATTACACTCAAGCCGTTGAAGCTCCAATTTATGGCTCATACCCTATCGGTCAATACCATCAAATCACGGTTATTTATTTACCTGATGAAGGTACGTTTCTTACTAAACCTCATTTATTTGATTTAAAAAATGGTATTCCGGGTGAAATAAAAACCAATTCACCAGAAGATATTGCTGAGTTTATCAATGCGTACTTTGCCCATGTACAATTGATAGAAACTAGGATTAATCAAGCTATTGGTGATTTAGAACATATCATTGACATCAGCCAAATTAAGTTTGATGAAGTAGCCGTAATGGGCAATGCTTCAAGACACCCTAATTTCAAATGGGTTTCATGCAAAAAAGGAAATCAACAATGGATGATCATGCCTTTCTGGGATGAAGATCGTCAACAATATTTTTATCATCCACTCACTTTTAAGTTTATGCAAAACAGGTGGGTTTCTCCTTTCGGATTATGTACGCCAGAAATGGCATTATTGAAAATAAGTCATTACATTCGCCAAAATGAAGAGTTTGACAATGATTTCTTTTCAAATCAACATAATCACGAAGAAGACTAGATGAGCATACAAGACAATTTCAAATTTCTTGAACACGTAGCTGATACTGAGCGAAAAGTGCAATCTTTTGAGAATTGGCAACAAATTAACTCACATACTATCATTACAATGGCAAGGAAATTTTTGGTGGAACATCAAATCTCCGTCCGAAAAATCCCTTTGAAAACCATTCATGCTTTTATCACAGACTCTGCTCTCGAATCTCTAAAAATACAACAACAACGTTGGGCAATACTTTTTGCTAATGCTGTCACCTTCAACAACCCCTGCCAACAACACCTCACACTTGTAAAAATCCTTAGAGATGCTTCTTTGGAAGAAGTAGAAATATTACATTACCTCAAAAAGCATTCATTTATAGAGTTTGAAACCTCTAGAATTTGGGTACCTGTTTTAGGAATGGAACAATGGGCTATCCGTGAACTGGACTGTTCTGGAATTGATATTGAAATCATTCTTGAAAATCTTTTGATGAAACGGTTAATCGAGATTTCTCCTTCTCAAGAAGAAATGAGAATAGCACCTTTGGGAATGCATTTCATTATGGAGTGTGAAGTTCCTTACGGTGTCAAAAAATAACTCAGACTTTCTTTAAAAAAGTAATAGCCAATACTCAATTATCTTAGGTTATTTTCTATCAAGAATTTTGAAATTCACTAGGTGATTTACCAAACTTCTTTTTAAAGGCATAGGAAAATTTTGAAATAGATTTGTAGCCATATTTCCTTGCTATTTCTGTTATAGAAAGGTGATCTGTAGCAAGACTTATTTTCGCTTGTTCTAATCTGTAATTTTGATGAAAACGATGGATAGATGTTCCATAGACATTTTTGAAGTCTCTTCTCAATTTTGAAACTGAAAAACCATATTGTTCTGCAATTTCTTCTAAGGAAGGTGGCAACTCATAAGAACTAAGAATATCATCTTTGATTTTAAATAAAGACTCTAAATCATTTTGATGCAAGAACTTACCTTTTGAAATATCTCTTCCTAATATCCTTTCATAAAAAAGGCCAATCGCCTCACTAGCCCTTGCAATAATAATCGAGTTTTCTACTGGAACAGGCTTGTTTAAGTCTTTTAAATTGAAAAGTTCTTTTAGAAGTAAAAGAATCTCTAAAGGTGTGTGATCGTATATCAACCATGTTTTTTCCGTATTAAAAACATCTCCAAAATAGTCTCCAAACATCAAAAAATTACTTTGAATGACTTCGTTAGAAACACGTATTCCTACCCATTGATGTAACTGTCCTTTTCTCATCAAAACGTCAAAAGTGAGAGCAGTATCAAAAATAGCCATTCCTTCAGTAGGTTGGACCTCTGAATTTTCAATAGTGTGTCCCCTCATAAAGTCTCCTTGATATGAAAAACGGAAGCATAAATGTCTATTATCTCCTTTATTTCCATAAAAAGTCACTTTATGATCCTCTTTGAACTTGATGGAATTAAGGGTGATTTCAATACCATCTGTTAACCTGAAATACCTAATATCAAAATGGAGTAAATCATGAGAAAGTGTATAATGCTGATCCTTGATTTCTCCACCATAACGATTTTGTAATTGAAGAATAAGATCGTGAATACTACCTTCCTGAAATTCTATATGTGGAATATTATTCATGCTAAGACATTTAATGAGAAAAGCCTACTACCAAAAAATTTGATAGTAGGTCTCAACACTACGACAATATATATAAAATAATTATTTCTTGTCGAATTGCTTTTTCATTTCTTCCAAATCAGTCATGAATTTCTTCATTCTGAATGTATCATATCCTAAGTTGGATACATCTACTTGGAAGCCCATTTGGAAAGGATATCCCTCAATTGTACCTAAGAATTCTTTCACTTTTGTACCTGCAGGAACCATTACCCACATTTGATCTACCAACCAACGGAAGTACATTTCTGATTCGAATTTTGCTGTTTCAAAAGGATCTGATCTTAAGTTAGTCACTGTAGGCCATGCTGTACTTTGACGAACTGCAGTTCTGAAGTTTCCTTCTAATTGCGTAAATGAAATTTTTAAATCATCAATTCTGATAGCATCAAACTTACCATTCTGAGCAAAATAGTAGATCTCATGACGAGGACCTTCTTCTTCTTTTCCTTGGAAGTAAGGCATGAAGTTAAATCCATCAAAATGTACTCTCCATTCTTTACCATTGGCTTCAAAACCTTTTTTGGCATCAGCTACTACATCATCATATCCTGCTGCTGCAGCTAAAGTAGGTAACCAATCTTCATGTGACATGATATCGTTGATTTCTGTGCCTGCTTCAATTACTCCTGGCCATTTCACTACTTGAGGAACTCTCATACCGCCTTCATAAGTAGTTCCTTTCTCACCGTGGAAAGGAGAAGTACCACCGTCAGGCCATGTGAATTTTTCAGCACCATTATCTGTAGAGTAAATTACAATTGTATTGTCATCAATACCCAATTCCTCTAAAAGGTCTAATAAAGTACCTACTTGCTGATCATGCTCAGCCATACCATCAGGGTATAAACCTTTACCGGTAACACCGATTGATTCCGGCTTTAAACGTGTATGTAAGTGCATTCTTGAAGAGTTGAACCACACAAAGAAAGGCTCATCTTTTTCAACTGCATTTTCAATAAAGTTTACTGAAGCAGCCAAAAACTCATCATCTACAGTTTCCATACGTTTACGTGTTAAAGGACCTGTATCTGAGATTCTGCCATCAGCATAAGTATGCAAAACACCTCTTGGTCCCCATTTTTTTCTAAACTCAGGATCTTTCGGATAAGAATCAGATTCCGGCTCCTCTTCCGCATTTAAGTGGTATAGATTACCAAAAAACTCATCAAAACCATGGTTTGTTGGAAGGTGCTTGTCTTGGTCACCTAAGTGGTTTTTACCGAATTGACCAGTAGTATATCCTTTCTCTTTCAAAACATCACCAATTGTCGGTGCCCAATCAGGAATACCATGATCAGCACCTGGCATACCAATCGTCAAAAGACCAGTACGGAATGGGTGCTCTCCTAAAGCAAATGCAGAACGACCGGCAGTACAAGATTGTTGAGCATAGTGATCTGTAAAAATTGCTCCTTCATTTGCAATTCTATCAATGTTAGGCGTTCTATAGCCCATCATACCTCTGTTGTAAGCAGAGATATTCCAAAATCCAATATCATCACCCCAAATCACAAGGATGTTAGGTTGCTTTTTGTTCGAATTTTTCTTTTGAGCAAAACCTCCGAAAGAGATTAAGGTTGCTAAAAATAGTAAGGATATCTTTTTCATCTATTCTACAAATTATAACAAATAATACATCAGTTTACCTGATATATGATTATATAAACGAGTGGAAATCCTTTCTGATTTTACTTTCGTGTTCTCTGGTTTTACCGAGATGTTCTTTCTATTTCACAGAAAAATTACTTACACATTGTTAATTTACCTTTATGGCTAACTTCTATAATTAATCTTCATTAATATCGTCCGTTTTATAGTATTTTTTCATTTGATTTAATAAATATTAAACAACTACTTCAAAGTTACTTCAATAGTACATCAAGGCAGAAAACCTCTTTCATTTCTGAAATAACATCTAGAAAATTAAAGTGTAATACTTTCAATCATTATTCACTTAAACAAACCTAAAATGATGAAAAAGCTGGTAATTATTGCTCTTGGATTATTTCTCTCAACATCAATTTTTGCACAAGAAAAGCAAAAAGAAGTCGGTGTAATCTTTAATGATTTCAATTCATTTGGTCTTACTTATAGAACAGGTAATACTAATGGAATGTGGCGCTTCAGTACATTAGCTGCACTAGGCTCATCCTACGATACCAAAGCTGATAGTGCATCAAGAAACCAATCTGGTTTTACAGCTAGTCTTGCATTAGGTCGAGAATTCAGAAAATCTATTGGTAATCAACTAGAGTTCAGGTATGGCCTTGACCTAAAATACATGCATAATTCTATTGAGTCTAAAAACGAAAATTATTATTATGATTGGAACTATGATAATAATGGAAATTTAATTGCCCCAACTATTGTTGAAGGAAAAACAGAAACATCAGAAGTCACCAACTCTATTGGTGTTCAGCTAGTATTAGGTGTTAATTATGTAGTCAATGAAAAGTTGGTTTTCGGTATAGAGATCAATCCTGCTTTTATGTATACTACGGGTGAAAGAGAAAACAAGGAATATTCATCGGATAACGAAATTCAAGAATATCTTGGGGTGAGAACTTTTAATGCGAACTATCAGCAAACTTCTGATATCACAAGAACTGAATGGAGATTTAATAATGGCGTCGGGCAAGTCAGTATCCTTTATCGTTTCTAAAAAGTAGATTACAAAAAAGGCATCAAATTCCAAATAATTGATTTGATGCCTTTTATGATTTCTATCAATAAATAGTATTCTTTTATTGTCTCAAGCGATTTTCATTTATTTGATTATTTCATGTGTTTATCAAAAAAGGCAATCATTCTTTTTGGGTGTAAACCGAAATAATTATAACCATCAAATCGTCTATTAGTATCTTCAATCCAGAAGAATTCCTTGTCTGTAGAACTGATATTTTACTTTAGGTTTATCGTTATTCCAAAATATAATTTTTATCAATGAATCTCCATATTATGTAATTTTTCAGAGAAAATTGCAGTCTGCTTTTGCAATCAAAAAAAAGAGACAGACTTATAACTTTTTCATCTCATTTAATACATAGTAAACTAAGTTTTCCTGAATTATGGTTTTTAGAAATCAGGAGATTTCTGATGATCAATAGGACACGAATGTCGCTTACGCTAAACATTCGTGCCAGTGGAATTTCTTCCCTATTCGTTTGGTAGCACCCCGGCATTGAAGGGAAAAGCGTTAAGAATTTCATGTATTGAGCCGTTAAAAATGATTTTTTTGTTTGAGCCTTAGCGAGTTTAAAATCATTTAGGCGAAAGGAATGGAATTTAGCTTTTGACTTCAGAGCCTAGATTTTTTGCTTCGTTTTTCATCAATGGAAAAATGAAGAAGAAAGGAGGTAAAAGGTAGAAGAGTGAATTCTTGAAGATGTTTCGATAAAATATTGACGATAATTTAGTTTACAATGTAGTTAATCATTTAAACAAGGAACAACCTCATCACTAAAATAAGGCTCTTGGTATACCCAAAACATATAATTCACTCTTAAGAAATCTTTTGCAAATGCATGTAAGAGAGGTACGATACTCTGATGCCTTTCAGAACTATTTTCATTATAATCTTTATCTGCCCCTGTCTTCCCTATATAATTTCCATCTTGGATCGCAATACCCAAAGGAACCGAATACCTACTTTCGTGCATCATGGCAATGGTATGGTTGAGTTGTGGTTTTCTTTTCACCATCAAATCAGGACCACCTAATCCTACTCCTATTTCTTTACCATATTCATATAAAGAACGGAGATATCCTTTATCATCCCAAGGCAACCACTCCCCAGGCATAAAGTTGGCGTATTGCATCGTCACTGATGTTGGAAATCCTTTTTTAAGGCTCAACATATTTTGTCGCAAACATTCTGCATAACGCTCAGGAGTAAATGACTTGTCAACTTCCCCACTTGTTCCACCTGCACTTTCTTGTAGGTTTATACCTTCAATTTACCCATCAAACTCCTTTCCTAATTCCAACATCAATAGAGCGAAACGTTCTTGTACGGCAGGATTCCATTTCTTGGCTACCCAACCTTCATGAACACCATCATCAGTAAATGTTTTCGAACAGCCACCATCAAATTCTTCAGACATTAAATAATCAGGAACGGGTATGTAACTTGTTGTAAAACTTAAATCTTGAAATTGAATAAATAACTTTTTACCATGTGATAAAAGGTATTCGTAATCTTCTCGAATTTCACTAAAATCATACGTTCCTCTTTGGGATTCTAACTGACGCCAAGAATACATAATTTGGGCACCTTCTATTCTCTCAATATTTAGTAATTGATGATTTTTAAGAAGTGCTCTGTCCTTTGCAAAATAGACAAAGTGCTTTATACTATCTTCCTCCAAAGGGCAAGTGGCATTTAAATATTGTTTATAGGCATCATTATAGCGATTGGCTTTGTTTTGACCGCTTACATTTAGAATGATCATCATTCCAAATAGAAATATCAGAAATGCTTTATGGGATTGCATAGTTGTATTCATTGGTTTAGTACTTTGTAAAACTACAATTATCGTCAACTTTCAAATGACAATTCTATGAGCTTTCTAGGGTTGCCTTTCAACCGTTCTTTCTTCTTCATTTTTCCATTGATGAAAAACGAAGCAAAAAATCTAGGCTTAGAAGTCAAAAGCTAAATTTCATTCCTTTCACCTAAATGATTTTAAACTCGCTTTGCTCAAACAAGAAAATCATTTTTTACGGCTCAATACATGAAATTCTTAACGCTTTTCCCTTCAATGCCATGGGAACACTACCGTACTAATAAGGTAGTAAATTCACTGGCGCGAATGTTAAGCGTAAGCGGCATTCGTGTCTTTCAAATCATCAGAAATCTCCTGATTTCTTAGAGTTAAAATAGTCGAAAAATTAGTTTACAGCTTGTTTAGTTTCTATGAAAAGGAAATACTTATCTTTTCATTAATACTAAATTAGGAAATGTTGTTACTAAAAAATAGTAACTAGACCACTTCGATATTATTTTAACAAGTAAAAACGCATTTAATAGTTTGAATTAATGTTATGAAAAAGAAATAGCGACTTCCGACTGATCTTTCAAACAGTTCAAAAATCGCTATTCCTCTATATATTTAAATGAAAATTCTATTTTAGTTCGCCTCTTGCAAAGTCGTAAGAACGGTTCAAAATTAATTTCGAAACGGCTAGTTCCTCTTCATTTCTTGGGGCATATAACATGATCATATTGGGAGGTAGAATTCCTCTTTTAATCATCGGATGCCATTCTCCCCAACCTTTTTCAATAAAAAATTCTGCATCTTTTTTTGTAAGTCCCAAGTGCATACTGAAGTCCGGGTGAGGATGAAAATGTGCGAACTCAGTGCCTATCATAAAAGCATTACATGATGAACAAGCATGTGTTTCTTCCATCCATAAAGCAGTGGAACCGGGAACAGAGATTGCACTCGGTCTTTTTATGGTGTTCTGAAAATCGAAAGACCATTCCATTAATTTTTTGATAAATGAGGTATCTTCAGGTTGTTGATCTAACTGCATATGAGGATTTGAAGGTGTTGTTCTTGGTCGACTTCCTTCTCTCATTGGTACATTTTCTAACGTGATTACTTTGTTCATATTCGCTTTTACTTATCAGTGATTTAAAGTATTGAGATGGTTTTATGTTGTTCTAAAAACCTAATGAAACAAAGATCAGTAGTATCGATTAGAAAAAAATTAAAGTAGTTTAAGAAGTTAGTCTTTCTTATTTCTTCGGATCATACTCAGAAACTCAGGAGTGATCCCCAAATAGCTTGCAATGTGTTTTTGAGAAATTCTTTGAGATAAATTAGGATATTTCTTTAAGAAAAAATCATATCGCTCTGCAGCTGTATACGAAAGGTTTTGTAAAATTCTATTCTCTTGGGTAAACATTGTGTTCCGAAATAGAATTCTTGTATAGTTCACAAAAGCGGGAACTTCTTGAAGTAAAAGGTTCCAATTATCATTATTAATGGAAAGTACTTTTGTCTCTTCTAATGCTTGTATATTATAAACCCCAGTATTTCTTTTGATAAAACTTTGTAAGTCACCAAACCACCAGTTTTCCATGGAAAATGTGATATTATGCTCCTCTCCATTCAAGTCATAAACATAAGTTCTTACACATCCACTCATGATAAAATACACCTCATCTACTTTTGCATCTTGTTGTAAAATATGCTCTCGCTTTTGAAAGACTTTTTCATTGAATTTGCCTAGAATTTCATCCAAATGTTCATCGGATATAGAAATTAATTCTTTAATATGTTTCGATAGATTATGCATGACAAGGTATTTTGAATAAATAATCAGGCTGTTCTTTAAACATCTAGTTAATAAGTCTTATAAAACCTCTTTGACCCTCCTCTTTAATTCTGGAATAACAGTATCCTCAAACCACTCATTCTTTTTTAACCAGATATTATTTCTTGGGGATGGATGTGGTAAAGGTAAATGTTGCGGTAAATACTCTTTATAATTTTGAACTGTTGCTGTCAGCGTCTTTTTGATCAAACCCTTCAAATAATACTTTTGAGCATAGGTTCCGATTAAAAGAATCAAAGGTTTCTCCTCAATTTCATTCAAAACTCGATCATGCCACAAAGGTGCACACTCCGGCCTTGGTGGTAAATCGCCACTTTTTCCTTTTCCGGGGTAACAGAACCCCATAGGGATTAAAGCAAATAGTTCATCATTATAAAATTCTTCCTCTGTTACACCTAACCAAGATCGAAGTCGCTCACCACTTTTATCATCCCATGGAATTCCTGTTTTATGCACTACACTTCCAGGAGCCTGCCCAATAATGATAATTTTGCTCTTCTTACTCGCTGACATTACGGGGTTAACACCATGTTCTAAATGTGGTAAGCAGAGTTGGCATTTTTTGATTTCTTGGATAAGGTTTTTCATTGATAATGATGTAATTTCAAAATTGAGAAATAGCTTATGAATTGATTTAGCAGCTTGTATCACAAGGCATATTAAAGAACATAATCATTTACTGGAAATAATGAAAATAACTTCTCCCTTTTTTAGTGATTTCCCAGCGGTCCATTTTATTTACTACAAGATGGTCAACATAAGCATAGTCTAATAATTTCTCTAGGCTTTCTTTCACATCAGCTTCTGAAAGTTGAGTATCTTCTGTCAATCCTTCTACTTTCCTTCTCTTTTGAGGTAGTTTATTTTTCATAGCTTCAAGAATTAGAAATTCATTCCCGGCAATTTCCTTTAAATCTTCTTTTTTGAAGTCTGCAAATTTCTCTTCATACCCTTCAGTTACAATCTCTTCTACTCCTTCTTCAATGCTATTGATCTTATTTTTAAGCTGCTCCATTAATACCTTGTCACCAATGGAGGTAATGAACTTTCTAGCAAAAATACTGGCGATGAGACAGAGACCTATAATTTGTAAAAAATCTTCTGTTGAAGCAGTTTCTGGGTGAAATTTAAAAGATGTAAACTTTAAGAATAAGGGTATCATTAAAGAGGCTCCAACCCCTAAAAATAAGCATTGTAACAAAGTTTGCTGTTTATCTTCTTGGCTTGGGAATTCATGGAAATAATTAATAACACCACCTAATAAGCCTACAATCACTAACATAATTATTGTATAGAACAGATCTGAACCGAAAAAGAATTGTTGAAATACTGGATTTTGAGCTTGCATAATAGTACTGATTTTATTGTTGATGTAGTTTTTTGTTTAAAATGAACAATTTGAAGAAAAGCATATCATTTTATTAAAATAAGGTTTGAGAATAATTCATTTTTCTATAAAAATCCTCAATTTTTATTTCAATTAAAGCACTCTTTGCATCAGTGCACCCCATTTCAAATGCTTTAATAAGAAAAGTTTCAGTAGCCTCAAAATCTTCTTGTAAATACTTTATATAGCCCATAAAAGTATAAATTGAACGTATATTAGAATCTAACTTAATAACAATGTCAAACTCTCTTAAAGCATGATCAAATTCTTTCTTTGCAGCATAATGAAAACCTTTCAATAAAAATGGCTGAATCATAAAAAAATTTTCAATACGTTTTATAATCTCATGAAATCTTTTCTGACCTGTTTCTGTAACAAGGTTATCAATCCAAAACTCCTCATTAAATTGTTCTTCTCCCTTTAAGTTTTTTAATAACTTAATCCATTTGAAACTATTCGAAGTCACGAGACTTTTATATAATTTCTCTGCTTTTAGAAACTTATCATTATAAAATAGGCAAAATGATTTTGTTAGTTGAGCCATTGCATGATTTGGGGCAAGTCCAATGCTTTTATTGATATTTTTTAGAGCTGAACTATAATCACATAATTGTAAATAAGTCCTTGATAAATGATAATAGGCTAAACCGTCATTTTTTTGAATAGAAATAGAATGAAGCAAGTCACTTTCTGCCTCTATAAAGTTTTTTTCAAAATAATGTATTACACCTCTAGCTAAGAAATATACAGAATTTGATGCATCAATTTTGATACACAATTCTACATATTGGAATGCTTTAACCCAATTATGACATTTCAAATGAAATAAACATGCATAGTGGTAAATTTCAAGCTTTGTATTTTTAAATGGCAAATCGTATCTATGCATTAGATCTATAGACTTGTATAGTAACTGACAAGAATCTATAGGATCTTTTTTTTTAGAATTGATTGCATCCCAATACATTCCATTAAACTTCCAAAAATAATATGCTCTTTTAACTAATAGTATAGGATTTTTCATACTTATAAAATATCAATTTTTGTAATACTATTTTAAAAATAAACAAAAAGCTCCCAACAGCAAAGAATCCTCCTCTTCTTCTATCTAATTACTCCTACTATAATAAAACAAAGAGCACTCTCGAATTCTATTCTAAAATTAGAATAGTTTCCAATCATGCTCTTATCAAGTTTAGGTAAAAACAGAAAAAAGTGAAGTTTAAAAAACTACTTTTTAATAACTCTTTTTGTTGTTGATTTTGTTTTTATATAATACATACCATGTTCCAAATTAGAAAGGTCAAATACTGAGAAATACTCATTATTACTAATAAGGTTAGCGTTTCTAGTAACTTCTTGACCCGTCATATTAAAAATTTTCAGATGGTCTCTTTCCATAGTTGATCCCTCTACTCTTACTTCATGAAGCTATTTAAAAATAGATCTTAATATTTCGTATTGCATTTAGAAATAAAAGTCTGAAAGGAGATATTTAATTACC
>NZ_JACVVP010000099.1 GCF_014534745.1 Flammeovirga sp. EKP202 | reverse complement strand
CCCGCTCCGTTCGTCTAGGGGTTAGGACGCCAGGTTTTCATCCTGGTAGCACGGGTTCGAATCCCGTACGGAGTACAGATCCTGTTTCTGAAAAGAAACAGGATTTTTTTTGCCCATTATTTTTATTGAGTTGTCTGAAAATTAGAAACAACTTAAAAAGCAACTATGTACAACAAGCTAACTTTAACCTTCGCAATATTATTTATTACAGTGATCAACTGCTTTTCTCAAGAAGAAGCCAAGCATAGTATTCTACTTTCTTACTCAGGACTAGGAAACAATGAATTACTCTCATTTGAGAATTATGATGGAGGTGGCTACAAAGGAGGAAAGAGCTACTTTGGTATTGGCATTAACTATCAATATCAATTAAGTAAAACTTTTGATTTTGAATCAGGTGTAGAATATTTCAGTCATAAGGCAGTTTCAAGCCCTCCTTTTTATCCTTTCCCAGGATTACCTTCATCACGAAGCCAAACAAAACATGGAATTAATACATTGGAGATTCCAATTGGTGTTCGATTAAAGTTTTTGAGATACTTTTTTATCAATACAGGAACAGTAGTCTCTTTTGACCTATCAGGGGACAATGAAATGGACAATCAAACAGGTGTAGGTGCTTATTTAGGAGTTGGAATAAAGTATCAACTCAATAACGGCATTTGTTTGTTATTCAACCCTTATTTAAAAATGAGAGCCCTTTTAGAAATGCCTGCAGACAGATTTCATCATAAATTAGTAGAAGATGGTTTCAAATTTGGTGTTGGGTATTTATTTTAATTTGTTGAACTAGAATATAATTTACATTAAATGTCATTAACATAGTATAACGAAGTAGTGATTGGAGCTTAACATACCACAACAAGAACTCTGACTTTAGCTCGTTATCTTGTAAGAAACGATGTTCAATCAAAATCTACTCTCATGAAAGTTCAGCTATTACTCCTCTTTTTATTGACTTCTTTCACGCTGAAAGGACAGATTATCACTATTGGCAATGCTGAAAGCAAAGGTGATTCAGTAGCCTTAAAGAAACTTTATATTGATGTTCTAGTAGTAGATAATATCGCTACCACCAAAATGGAAATGCACTTCTATAATTATGGTAGCAGGGTGCTGGAAGGAGAACTTAATTTTCCTTTGGAACAAGGTGCTACTGTCTCCGCTTTTTCATTGGATATTGGTGGAGAATGGAGAGAAGGAGTGGTGGTAAAGAAAGAAAAAGCCACTGAAGTTTTTGAGAACATTGTAAGGCAAAATGTGGACCCGGCAATAGTAGAGAAAACTGTA
This sequence comes from Flammeovirga sp. EKP202, assembly GCF_014534745.1. Lineage (GTDB taxonomy): Bacteria > Bacteroidota > Bacteroidia > Cytophagales > Flammeovirgaceae > Flammeovirga. Next base: position 8,808 of record NZ_JACVVP010000099.1, on the reverse strand, counting down.
GGTAATAACTTCAAGACAAGAGTTTACCCTATTTTTCCCAAAGAATATAAAAAGTGTATTGTCGCTTTTGATCAAGAATTAAGGAAGAATGATAAAGGAGACATTCTCTATCACTTACCCATGTATTATAAGAACCTTCTGAAAGAATTTGAGGTACATGTGGAAATCATCAATAAATCAGATGTAGCGGTTGGTAGTGACAATGCATTGGATATTCAATTCCAAGATGTACATGAATCTACGATAGCGAATTACACAGCAAAAGATACTTTCGTTCAATCCAACTTATCCTTCACGTTACCTCAAAAAGGAGAAGCCAAAAAGACTAAATCCTCAAGAGGAAAGTTTTCAGCAGATCAGTTTTTTTATGTACAAAGTCAACCTGAAGCAGTGTTAGGAGAGAAGAAGAAACCTAGTAGTATTACTTTTCTTTGGGATGTTTCGGCACATTACAAAGGAAGAAATCTTGAGAAAGAGAAGGAATTGATTAAGGAATATTTCAAGTGGAATAAAAATGTAAGTGTTGAGGTAAAGACTTTTAATTATGAGGTGACATCTTTTAAAAAGTTTCAAATCAAAGATGGGAATACATCAAAACTGCTTCGATATATTGACGGCCTAGAATACGATGGGGGTTGTAAGTTGGATGCGTATTTAAGTAAAAATATCACATCAGAAGAAGTATGGTTGTTTTCTGATGGTATTTCTAATTTAGCTCAAGAAACACTCTTCATTTTCAAGCAACCTTTATATACTATTTCCTCTAGCAGTAGTGTGAATCAGGCTTATTTATCAGCCTTAGCTAATCAGAATTCAGGGGATTACCTTAATCTTTCTTCTCGGTCACAAAAAGCCCTTTTACAGAAAATTAAACAACCTGCAATTCGTTTTTTAGGCATTGAAGTAATAAAAGGAGAAGTGGCTGAAGTATATCCTAGTAAAGTAGCCTTGGTGAAGAAGAATTTTGCGATTGCAGGAAAATTGAATTCTGAGGAGGCGACATTAAAAATCAACTATGGAATTGGAGGAAAAATCATGAGTTCTGAGCAGGTAACAATTCAGTCTTCTGATAAAAAGTATGAGATGGTAGAAAAATTGTGGGCACAGAAACAGATTGATGAGTTGAGTGAACTGTCAAAACAGAATGAGGAAGTGATCACTAATTTGGCTTTAAAATATGGTATTGTTACTGATTTTACCTCTTTTATAGTATTGGATAACTTAGAAGATTATGTAACGCATGAGATCATTCCTCCTACTTCTATGTTAAAAGATTATTATGCGAAGCTGAAAGAAAAGAATGATAATAAAACCAAGGAAATCAATGATAGAAAGGATCGTATTTATGCCTCATTCCAAGCTGATATTACTTGGTGGGAAGAATCAAAAGACATGAGTGAAGTGATTCGGGAAGAAAAGTTGAACAAGCCGAAATCTATGGGGCAAAATAATCAGCAATCTCTTCCTGATAGAGAATATGTAACGGAAAAGAAGGTCGTTTATGGTATTGTTAGAGAAAGCGGTGTAAACGGGGTATTACCTGGTACAAATGTAGTTTTAAGAGGTACAGATCATGGTACGGTTACTGATTTTGATGGCAAATTCAGTATAGAAGTACCTCTTAATGGAATATTAGTTTTCAGTTCTATAGGTTATCAATCTCAAGAGCTAGATGTGACAAATATAGGTTCAAGAAGAATAAGGATTATTATGGAGGAGGATAATGATCAATTAGAGGAAGTAGTAGTGATAGGATATTCGCGTCAGACAACTGCACGTACTCAAGCAGTAGAGAGTGTTCCAAATGAGCAAGAAGTAATGATGGGAGTAGCTGTTGATTTTGATGAGGAAACAGTTACTGAAGAAATGGAAGAGTCGGATTCATGGGGTGGTTCAGCAGATGAAGCTGCCGATGTGAAAAGGAAACGCAAACCAAAAAAGACTGTAAAAACTACTTTGATTCCTTATGAGTCAGATGCAAGATACTTGGAAGCATTAAAGTCGACAGAAAAAACTAGAAGACCATCCAAGTATTATGAATTGAAAAAGAAATATAAAAATGCACCATCCTTCTACTATGATGTTGCTTCCTTCTTTTACAGCGAAGGGGATCAGAAAATGGCTTTTCAGGTGTTGAGTAATCTGGCGGAGATAGATCTAGAAAATCATGAAGTATTAAGAAATCTAGGAAGGAAACTACAAGAGTTTGAACGCTATGAGGAAGCGGAGTATATCTTCAAAAAACTGATTGACCTAAGACCTTTTGAACCTCAAAACTATAGAGACCTGGCCTTATTGTATGTGGATAAGGGAGAGTATCAAAAAGCGGTAGATCAATATTATAGTATTATCGAAAGTGAGTGGAGTAGTGATATCATCGCTCGTTTTGGAAATATTGAGTTGATCATATTGCATGAAATGAACAACCTAATCACCAAGTATCCAAAGCAGATTGATACCTCAAAAATTGATGCTCGCTTTATTCATGCGATGCCTTTGGATGTCAGAATTGTGATTGATTGGGATATGTTGGATACTGATATTGATTTATGGGTGATTGACCCTATCAACGAGAAATGCTTTTATTCTCATAAAGACACAAGAATTGGTGGAAAAATGTCCAATGATTTTACAAGAGGTTATGGACCTGAAGAATTTCGTTTGAAACACGCTATAGAAGGACAATACATCATTAAGGTCAATTACTATGGAAGTTCTAAGCAGTCGTTGTTTGGGCCTGTCACGCTCAGAACCTTCTTGTATACTTCTTACAGTAATTCTAAAGAAGAAAGACAGGAATTGAGTTTGCAATTGAAGCAAGCCGGAAAAAGTGTTTATGAGGTTGGAAGCCTGGATTATAAAATTGCGAATTAGGAATGTTAAAAAATAAGCTCACTTGAAACACTTATCATTTAAATTCGTTAACTTATTTATTGAACTAAAAAATTAAGTTGAGTCAATCAACATGTCAAATTAATTAAATCAATTATGAGCAGAAAAGACAATCCATTTGAGGATATTCTTAGAGATTTTGTTTTCCCACGTATGACGGATGAACTCCAAAAAGAGAAAGTGAAGTCAACGATCAAAAACGTTTTCGAAGCTGTACAAGGAGCAGTGGAAGAAGCACAAGAAGCTTCAAAAACAGTAGATGTGGAGGTCAATGAAATCAATACTGATGATCCTGAAACTCGAAATATCCGAGTGGACATCAAACAAAAGAAAAAGAAGAAGAAAAAAGTTGAGGAAGAGAAGCCTGAAGTAGAAGCTTCTGATGAAGTTGCTCAATTAAAAGCTCAAGTGAAGCAGTTAAAATCTCAGTTAAAAGACAAAGAAGACATTATTCAACTGTTGAAAGATCAGGTTGAAATGTTGAAAAAATAACTTTATTCAAAGTCGTCCAATATTAAGGCATACTCTTCGGGGTGTGCCTTTTTTTTGTCCTTTCTGCATTCATCAGTTGTATTCTGCACTTGTCAAAAAATGATATTAATTCATCACAAAAAAAGAGATCATTGTAGTGTAATCATTAATCACTCAAATAAAAAAGATGAAAAAGAATACAATGTTTTTAGTGTTGATGTTAATTGCTCAAGCTAGTTTTTCTCAAACTTTTAATACGGTCAAAAAAGAAACAAAAAGTGTCATTGATAGTATTTTTAATACTAAGATAGAAAAGAAGAAAGCGGTAGGGATGAGCATCGCTATTGTAGATAATGGAAAAATAGTTTACTCCAATGGTTATGGCTATTCGAATCGTGAAAAAGAAATAAAAGCCAGTGACCAAAGTATCTATAGAATTGGGTCAATTACAAAATCTTTTACAGCGCTATCTCTTCTAAAACTTCAAGAAGACCAAAAGTTATCCTTAGAAGACCCGATTCAAAAATATATCCCCGAACTAACAATTACTTCAGATTTCGACTCAGACAACAGCATTTACATCAAAGATATTTTGACACACTCTTCAGGCCTTCCTAATGATATTCTAAATGGAATGTTTTCAACAACACTTCCTAGTAATAAATGGATTATTGATGCTTTGAATAAACAAAAAATGGCCTCGCCGAGGAACTACTTCAATTCTTACTCAAATGCCGGGTATTCTTTATTAGGAGAATTAATTGACCGTGAGAGTGGGGTAACTTATGAAGAATATATCCACAAAGAAATTTTTAGACCATTAGGGATGAAGAATACCAATATCAATACATCAATTCCTGTGGGTTATGCTGATGATAAACAGGTGCAAGAGGTAGGAGTTATTTCTTGTATCGGTGGAATTAATTCAAGTGTGTTAGATATGAGTCAATTCATAATGATGATGATTGATGAGGGAAAGTTTGCTTCAGAAAAAATAGTAAGTGAGTCCACAGTCAATACAATGCAAGAAGAGAGGTCTTCTAAAATGACATTAATGGATGATTGGGCAGGAGATGCCTATGGATTGATGGTGCAGGAAGTAACTATTGACTCCAGAGATGAATCTAAAAAAGAAGTGAAAATGTATGGTCATAGGGGAGATACGCCCATATTTCATGCAGATTATAAATACATCCCAGAACTAAAAGTAGGAGTAGTGGTTTTATCAAATACTGATAAAGGATATGTAAATGCCAGAACATTATTATTTGATTATTTAAAACATGAAAAAGATCAAAAGCTAAAATTGTCAACAGCGAAGAGACATTTAAAGCAAAAAAGATTAGCAACAATACCTAAAGAAGAAGAAATTATAGGGAGTTATGGTTTTGGTCCTTACAAAGTAGATGTCGATTGTATTGAGAAATTTAAATTGAAAATAGGCAAATTTGATGTCGTTTTTGAAAAAAGAAATGATTCTTTAGAGTATACGATGAAAGTAAAAGCGTTCAATATGATCACATTACAAAAAACAAAAGACATTTATAAATTTGTTAAAGTTGAGGAGGAGATCTTATTAAAAAAAGTAAGCGGGTATTCTCAAAGAGAATTCTTTGTTGGAAAGAAAATTGACTATAAAGAAATTACCAATTCTTGGAAAAAAAGATTGGGGAAATATGAAGCCATTAATGCTTTCCCATGTGCTGATGCAAGCACCTTCAATTTTTCTTCTGCAACTTTAGAATTAAAAGAGCAGAAAGGTATACTAAAAGTAAAACTAACTCCTCTTTCTAAAGATGGTATGCCAGCACATGTATTAAATATAGTCGATGATTATTCTGCAATTGAGACTGGAATAGGAAGAAATACAGGAACTTATTTAATGGTACTGGAAAACGGTAATTTATACTACAATGGATTTGAATTTAAAAGCACTAAATCAGCTCTTTAATGCAAAAAGGGAGTTTTGGATCACGAATGTAATAGGTTGGTTAGTACTTTATGTAATCAACGTAATATTGCAAACAAAGTATTTCAAAGGTAATTTTGAAGCAATCTATTATACCATTATTATCGTAGGAACAGGCTTTTTATTGAGCCTGTTTCTCAGGGTTATTTACGCTAAAATTATACTTCAGAATGGTCCTATTTTATGGACGATATTAAAAGGGGTATTGGGATTAGTTACTATTTGTTTTGTCAAAACATTGATAGATCCTTTTTTATTTTTTGTATTTGGTTTAGATGATTTTGATGAAACTTTTGACTTTGTGCCTTATATGGTCAGTATGATGTTATTCCTCTCTATTTGGTCACTGATTTATTTTAACTATAAATATTTTGAGAATCAGAAAAAGATAGAGACGGATAAGTTGAAATTATCATTGGAATTAAAGCAATTAGAACTCTCCAATTTAAAAGATCAATTAAGTCCTCATTTTCTCTTTAATGCTATCAATAATATTCGCTCATTAATTTTATTAGATCCAGAAGGAGCAAGAGATTCCCTCGTTAATGTATCTGAGTTATTGAGGTATATTTTAAACTATCAGAATAAAACGATGGTAAGTATTGGAGAGGAATTAGAAGTAGTGAAAAGTTATATCCAACTCAATCAATTGCACTTTGGGAATAAAGTAGATTTTCTTTTAAATGTGGATGAAAGTTTAGAAAATGTAGATATTCCACCTCTTTCAATTCAGTTGTTACTTGAAAATGCCATTAAACATGGCGAAATAAAAAAAGGAAACAAGATTGAGGTTCATGTTTTTGAAGAGGATGGTAAAGCTGTGATTAAAGTGAAAAATGTAGGAGAGTTGATGGGAGATTTAAATAATGGAATTGGATTGAAAAACTTAGTGCAAAGACTAAAAGTAGAACTCTATGAAAATGCAAACTTCTCTATTTTTCAAACTCAAAATATTGTCACTTCTCAAATCACGATAAACACAAACTAAATATGAAAACTTTAATTGTAGAAGACTCTCATTTGGCAAGATTAGAACTTAAACATTTACTTAAAAAGCATAAAGAAATAGAAGTATTAGCTGAAGCGGATACAGGAGAAGAAGCGATTAAACTGATTAATGCGTTGAATCCGGATCTAATTTTTTTAGATATACACTTGCCGGATATGGATGGTTTTAAGGTCTTGAATACGATCAACCAGATTCCGAATATCATTTTTACAACAGCTTACGATCAATATGCTATTAAATCGTTTGATTATAATACGATAGATTATTTACTGAAACCCATTACACAAGAGCGTTTAAATACAGCAATTCAAAAAATTAGAATTGAAGAGGAAGACCATCAAGAGTTAAGTTTAGAAAATAGTATCTTTATCAAGGATTCAGACCAATGTTTTGTAACAAAACTGTCTGATGTATCATTATTTGAGACGGAGGGAAATTATACTAAAGTTTATTTTAATGATCAGTCTCCTTTGCTTCATAAATCATTGAACCAAATCGAAAGCCGTTTAGATAAGAAATTTTTCTTTAGAGTGAATAGACAGCAGTTGATCAACGTCAATCATATCAAAGATATTGATACTTGGTTCAAAGGGAAGCTTCAGCTTACACTAACTTGTGGAAGTGATGTAGAGGTAAGTGAAAGACAAAGTGTCGCTTTTAAAAGATTATTAAGTATATAAATAAAAATGCTCAAGCTAAATAAATTACACCATATCGCCATTATCTGCTCCGATTATCCTAAATCAAAAAAGTTTTATACGGAGATCATGGGTTTCGAAATCCTTCAGGAAGTGTACCGTGAGGAAAGAGACTCATGGAAATTAGATTTGTCTTTTAATGGTGAATATTTGATCGAACTATTCTCATTTCCCAATAACCCTCCAAGAGTGTCATGGCCAGAAGCAAGAGGTTTAAGACATATTGCTTTTGAAGTAGACAGCATAGAGGACAGTAAGGCTTTTCTTGAAGAAAATGATGTGCCTGTAGGAGAGATTATGGTTGATCCGCATACCGGCAAAAAGTTTTGTTTCTTTGATGATCCGGATGAATTGCCAATTGAGCTTTATGAAAAGTAAACTTTAATTGAAGTAATCAATATTCTTCCCTTTTAAAGCAGAAGGAGCATAGCCAAAATGATTTTTAAAGGTTTGGCTCAGATGTCCCACATGACTAAAGTTTAAGTCCATAGAGATCTCGGTCAAACTTTTATTGGTATAAATAATTTGTCGATGTGCTTCCTCTATTTTTTGCTGATTATAAAATTGAAGAATAGGTTTATCAAATACAGATTTAAAAACACGATTTAGCTTAGAAACACTCATACCATATTTTTCACTCAATTCTGTAAGGTTAGGAATTTCAGTAAAATCAGATAAATGATTATCCCTTAATTCTATCATCAACTTTAAATCTTCAGGATGAATATTACTCTTATGTTTTTCAGAGTCGTTTTCAATTTTCTCCCTTAATAGCTCTACAATTTCTATGGCCTTCGTAAAAAAGAAAGTATATCGCTTTTTCTTTTTCTCAGCGTTTTTAATGATTGCCCTTACTCTACTTTCTATTTCAGCATTAATAGAGTAGTAATTAATCCATGGACTATCATTTTCGATCAGTTCTTTGAGCTTAAAGTTTGGAGTACGGACAAATTGCTGGAAAAAGCTCATAGAAAAACGGATGGAAACCCATTCACTGTATTGTCCGTGTGGAAACTCAAAATCATGAATTTGATTAGAATTTAATATCAGTATCCCGGCATTATTAAATTTTTTGACGGTGCCATCCCTTTTATAAGTTGCCCCAAGTCCTAAACGAATTGTGATATAATGATCATCAGGAAGTACAGTGTGTTGAGAGATGATAGGTCGATCTGCATCAAGCTTAAATATGGCAACAATAAATTTTTCTAAAAACTCAAAAGAGTATCCCTTCACATCACACCAATCAGTTTTGATTGTCAATTCTTCTCCATCCCAAGTTCCTCCTAATTCATCCGCAAACTTTTGATAGTTTTCATGAGGATGTGCCCCTTTTGAGTCAATAGTGTATTTATCTTTTTCTAGCATAAGGTCATTTGTGGGTTTACAACTATGTAGTAATATATAAAACTAAGTTTAATTAGTAAATGCTTGTTTTATGTAAACCATTAGTCATACACACATAAAGACCAAGGTGTTGATCACTTTGGTCTTTTTATATGAAAAAAAGAATTTCTTGAGTTTAACGATTTCGTATAAACAGATGACAAAAAGGTGAAACTAATTAGAGATCTAACCATCTACCTTTGTAATGTAATCAAAAGGGAAATCAATCTATTAAACAACTCCTGATCGATTATTAAAATTAATTATTTATCAATAAAAATATTGCTATTATGTGTTCAAGAATTATATAGTTACCCCATCAAAATGGACTGCAATCAAAATTAATAATTAAGTAAATTGCAGTATTATGAAAAGTAAAAGAA
>NZ_JACVVP010000098.1 GCF_014534745.1 Flammeovirga sp. EKP202 | reverse complement strand
GTTAAAGGCGAGTGCAAAGGTAAGAAGAGAAATTTAATTTGCAATGCTTATTTTGTTTTATTTAGAAACTTAATTTTCCATTGCTTTAATCAACTTAGAAACAAATTATTATGTCTCTCAAAAGTCTTCTTTTACATCGTGTTTTTTCCTCAGCCGTTTGCTGAAGGGAGTGCAAAGGTAATAGAAGGTTTTTTAAATGCAATATATTCTATGGAAAATTACATTAAACAAACACAAATAATAAAAGAGTACCTCCATTAGAAGAAGCACTCTTTCATCACAACTCAATAAAATTCAGTAATTTATCCTTCCAAATCAATAAAAGACTTCAGTTGTATATTAATAGAATTTATTTTTTCTTGAGTTGAATTTATTTCCTTTTCAGCATCCTCTATACTCATCACTAGTCGAAAAGGAACCATTTCACCTCCATACTTTGCCTTCTCTATTTCATAATGTCTTAAAGCTGTCCTTTGATAATTGATGGATTGTTCCAATACTTTTTTATCTTCTTTCAACTGTTCTATCTCATGTTTGTTTGAGTTTACAGAATGCAAAAGGTTATATAAAAGGGATAAATCATTCAGAAGTTCTGGAATTTTTGTTGGTACAATACCATTTTCTTCCTTTTCCAAAGAAGAAATCCTCACTAACCCCTCTTCTAACTTCTCTACCATCTCTGTATCTACCTTATCATTTTGCTTCAAACTCTCATTGGCCTCTTTCAATAAACTTTTGATCGCTTGATTTTGTTCTTTGATAGAAACAAGTTCTACAGCATTCTCAAATAAAGTATTCATCTGCTCTCTTGATATTTCATCTCGTTTCAATAAACATAAGTTTACTTCCTCTATTGAATCATTATCCTTCAAGAAACCCCCGATTACTTCAGTGATTGCTTTAATTGAGTTTTTATAATCATACCCTGCCGTTCCTGTAGCAATAGCTGGAAGTGCAATTGACTTTATACGTAAAGATTTCCCTAATTCTAAGATTCTCTTCAGTGCTAACTCTAATGTCTTAGGGTCAATCACAAGATCTACTTCCTTATTTAATGTAATTGTATGGAAAATGTATTTAGCATGAAGATGCCCTGCCGTTGAAACTACAATATCTCCTACTTTTAAATCTTTATGTTTTCGAGCATCTACTTGAATCGCATGTGATCCTGCTTTTAGTATACTTCTTGAAACACCGCCAGACATACTGATACTTGTGTCATCCGAACTAACAATTACATCTGTCAACGCTGTAGTAATATCAGCATAAAGTACATTGAACTGAGAACCTCCTATATAATATGTTTTATTGTTTGTCATTTTCCGCTATTGTTTTCAGTTTATCAATCACCTTCTGTATTTCCTGTTCTGCCGTTTCTTTGCGGTGAAAAAGCATTGTTGGAGGGTTATCTCCATATTTAGCCATGGTCAATTCCACCTGTTGTAAATTTTTAGAATGAATCTCATATAAAGAAAATAAGTGATCCACTTCCGGTTTGTTTGATTCAGTTACGATTAATACAACATCATCATTTATAAAAACCTCACCCTTTTCATTTCTAATCGATGGTGGAGCTACTTTATTTATGACAAATTCAAGTACTTCAGGTTCATGTATTATCTTCTTTTGCTTATATGAATAAAGTAAAACGCTTCCCCCTAATGTTACGATCACCCCTATTATTATATATATATACTTATTAGAGTCGCCTTGCCCTCTACTAGCAACACTTTCACTTAAAGAAATTGAATTATCTGTTTTAATATTACTCATTACATTATCGTCTGCAGTGCTAAAAATAAACTCACTTCCTAATTCATCTTTCCCAAAAGAACCATATAAACTTTCACTTACTGATCTTTTGGTCTGCTGATGCAAATCCGATAATGTGAACAATTGATGTTCATCTTCTTCTAAAAACTCTAAAACTGCTTTGCAAAACGGAGAATGCCCATCCACTCCATCTGCTACCCTTTCTAATGCCCCTGAAGTAAGATACACTCTTGTAGTCTTATTCATTTTATTCCTTAAGAAATTCGCCGTAATAATCTCTTCTTCTATTTTGCCTCTAAACTTTTGTTTCGATCTGAGTTGCGTATTAAAACTTCCACCAAAACAAACGTCCAATACAATAGCAACATGCCTTGCTTTTAAAGCATTGAGCATTCCATTTAATTTCCTATACTGCAAATAAGTACTTCGAGTGGGGTCTCTTCTTGTTGTTTTACTGTCTTTGAATACTAAGAAGCCATCATCAAAGTTTTCCTCATCGAAATCTCCATGCCCTGCTATATAGATTAAAAAACGATCTTCCTCTTTTAATTTATCTTGATAAGAAAGGATGCTTTTCTCTACTTGCTCCCTTTTAGGTGATAATAAAATTGTTGTTTTAAAATTATATTTAGACGAAAGTACCTTGGAAATACTTTTTGCATCATTCTCTGCATTGTCTAAATCAGGCCACATTGGTTTACCTTCATATTTATTTGAACCAATGATTAATGCATATTGATTACTCTGAACCAATTCATCATGTATTAATCCATCTTCCTGAGCTAAGAGAATAGGAGCGAACAATATGAGAAGTAAAGTCTGAAAAGTGAAAGTGACTTGTATGTTTATTGTAGTATAGTTCATGTTTTAAATGGTAAAAGACCTAATTCTAAATTGAGAATTTCGGTAACACAAATTAAATATAATGAATATCTACTTTGATTGATTTGAATTATAATGATTTCATTCTCAAAGTGAATTTCTTATTAAAAAACAGTGATTTTTAAGTCTTTTATTCTTTCTTTTTGAGCTATTTTTTATAATTTATGAACTGATTTTACATAAAGTTATCTCCCTTAAACTAGAAATTGCAACATATTAATAAAATAGCTTCTTCTATCAACTACATTACTATGCTCGAACATTATGTAAGCACAAGAAAGAGAACGGAAGATTTTTGTGCTCCCCTATCAATCGAAGATTACACCCCTCAAGTGGCATTGCATGCTAGCCCCATGAAATGGCAACTTGGACATACCACTTGGTTTTTTGAGACCTTTCTTCTCAAACCTTATCTAAAAGATTATAAAGAATACCATCCTAAATTTTCTTTTCTATTCAATAGTTATTACAACAATGTTGGTGATCGATTGGCAAGAGATAGTAGAGGTGTTCTGACTCGTCCTTCCGTTGAAGAAGTTTATCAATACAGACATTATGTTGATCAACATATAGAACAACTATTTGGGGGAAACACCACTTCAGAAATGAATGGCATTTTTGAAATCGGCATTAATCATGAAGAACAACATCAAGAACTGATGATTACAGATTTGAAATTGATGTTCTTCAGGCATCCACTTAAAACTACTTACCAAGAAGGAGGAAGTAAGCTGGAAGGAAAAGTTAATCATTTTAATGAATGGATTTCAATCTCTGAAGGTGTTTACGAAATTGGTCATCAAGGTGAAGGGTTTGCTTATGACAATGAATTAGGAAGGCATAAGGTCTATATACACGATTTTGAAATTGCTAAAGATTATGTAAGTAATGATGATTTCATCGCTTTTATTGAGGATGGAGGCTACGAACGTTTTGATCTTTGGCTAGATGAAGGTTGGGCTTGGATTCAACAGAATAATATTAAAAAACCATTGTATTGGAAAAAAGAAGGAGACGAGTGGGTTCAATTTACCTTAGGGGGAATGCAAAAAGTAGATGGAAAAGGCATTCTCAGTCATATCAACTTTTATGAAGCAGAAGCTTTTGCTCGATGGAAAGGAATGCGACTTCCTACCGAATTTGAATGGGAAGTAGCTTCTCAGCAATTCCAATGGGGAGAAAGATGGGAATGGACTAACAGTGCTTATCTTCCTTATCCAGGTTTTAAAACCGCTGATGGTGCTCTTGGAGAGTACAATGGAAAATTCATGATCAATCAAATGGTGCTTAGAGGAGGGAGTGTTGCTACATCACCCCACCATAGTAGGCATACTTATAGAAACTTTTTCCATCCTCATTATTGCTGGCAATACACTGGTATTCGTTTAGCTAAATCAAAATAACACCCATTTCAATAACACAACACTATGATAACTGAAAAAACGCTATTTGCTCAACATGTTGAGAAAGGTTTAACAGCTACGCAAAAAGTTTTATCGTCAATGTATTTCTATGATAAAAAGGGAGAAGCTCTTTTTAGAGAAATCATGAATTTGGAAGAGTATTATCTCACAGATTGTGAGATGGAAATTTTGAGAGTACAAGGACATGAAATTGCAAAAGCGATTGGTAATGAACCTTTGGATATTATTGAACTAGGTGCAGGTGATGGAATTAAAACAAAGGAACTTTTAAAGCATTTTGATTTTGAAAATGTCACTTACAGTCCAATTGATATCAGTGAGCAAGCGATTATTGATATTACAGCGAAAATGAAAGAATGGCTTCCTCAACTCAATACAAAAGGTATTTGTGGGGATTATTTTAAAATGATTGGAGATTTTAAAAGTAATCGAAAAAAAGTGATTCTGTTCTTAGGTTCTAACCTTGGTAATATGACCGATGATCAAGCTAGAGGTTTCCTAAGTCAACTGTATCAAGTGATGAATTCAGGGGATAGTATTTTGCTCGGTCTTGACTTAATTAAATCTGAAGATATTGTACTCCCTGCCTATAGTGATTCAAAAGGTGTAACGGCTCAATTCAATTTAAATCTCTTAGAACGAATTAATAGAGAACTAGGAGGAGATTTCGATACAACTCAGTTTGAGCATTTGGCCACTTATAATGAGAAAGAAGGGATAGCTAAAAGTTTTATTCGAAGTAAAATCGATCAAACTGTTACTATCAAAGAGACGGAAGGTTCTTATTCATTCAAAAAAGGAGAACTTATCCATACAGAAGTGAGCAGAAAGTATGATTTAGATATTATACGTAAAATTATCGATGGTACTTCTCTTCAATTGAAATATCAGTTTACAGATCATCGACAATATTTTACAAACCTCATCTTTACAAAAGCTTAATTCTTTGCTTAAATTTACTCTTGTAAACTTTATGAAGCATGTATAGCAGAGAAGAACATATCAAGATGAGAACTGAGTTTTGGACTCGGTTTGGACAAATGATGAAACCTTTTACAAACAGTGAAGGTCAAAAAGTCAATTGGGTAAACTACAAAACGGGTATTAAGAATGTTTTCTTTAAGATGGATGCCAATAAACAGAAATGTAGTATTGGTATTTATGTTACCCATAGAGATCTTGATTTACAGGAAGTCTACTTCCAACAGTTTATAGACCTAAAAGATTTTCTTCATTCTGTATTAGAAGAAGAATGGACTTGGGAGTTTAAAGCAAAAGATAGAAACAACAAAACGATTTCTAGAATCTATATTGAACTAGATGGTGTCAATCTATTCAGACAGGATGATCAACCTACCATCTATGAATTCCTGAAACCAAGAATATTAAAATTGAATGAGTTTTGGGAAGACGCAAAGGAGCCTTTTAAAGCTTTGGAGGATTAAAACACTTTTCTATAGATAAAAAAATAGAGAGTCAACTTAAGGAGTCGACTCTCTATTTTTTATTGGATGAACAATAACCTACGCATCATACACTACACCGTAATGTGGATCGTGATCATGATCGATTTCTATATGTGATTTTGCCTTATCTAATAAATCAATACAATCTTGAGATAAATGGATGAACGTTACATTCTTTCCATACTGTTCATATTTTTCATTGATTTTATTGATTGCTTCAATACCTGATAAATCAGCTACTCTTGATTCAGAAAAATCTACAATTACTTCTTGAGGATCATTTTTGAAATCAAATTTCTCGAAGAAATTAGTTGCTGAACCGAAGAATAAAGGACCATAGATTTCATAGTGCTTACGTCCAAACTCATCTGTTTTCTTTCTAGCACGAATACGAACTGCATTTTCCCAAGCAAATGATAAAGCTGACATTACAATACCTACTAATACCGCAACTGCTAAATCTTCAATTACTGTAACTACCGATACTGTAATTAATACTACAACATCTACTTTAGGTACTTTATTTAAAATACGTAAACTTGACCATTCGAAAGTACCAATTGATACCATAAACATCACACCTACTAAAGCTGCGATTGGAATTTGCTCGATAATCGATGATAAGAACAGTACGAAAGCCATTAATGCTACTGCAGCAATAATACCAGACCAACGTTGACGTGCACCTGATTGAATGTTAATCATTGATTGACCGATCATGGCACAACCTCCCATACCGCCAGTGAAACCTGAAATGATATTAGCTAAACCTTGTGCTACTGATTCTCTGTTTCCGCTACCACGTGTTTCTGTGATCTCATCAATTAATGTCAATGTCAATAAACTCTCGATCAAACCAACCCCTGCTACTTTTAATGAGAATGGTAAAATGATCATCAAAGTTTCCATATCAAATGGAACTTCTGGAATTAATAAAGAAGGAAGTCCACCTTTGATAGAAGCCATATCACCTACTGTTGGTGTTTCGATACCAAAACCAATCGCAATACCTGATACTAACAAAATGGCCATCAATGGAGATGGAACTACTTTCGTTACTTTTGGTAAGTACTGGATCACTAACATTGCCAATACTACTAAACCTAACATGATATATAATGGAGTTCCTGAAAGATATTCTCCATCAATTTTGAACTGACTAAATTGTGCTTTGAAGATAACGATAGCCAAACCGTTTACGAAACCGAGCATTACTGGATGTGGTACCAAACGGATAAACTTACCCAATTTCAATGCACCTACCGCAATTTGAATTACACCACCAAGAATAATTGCCGGGAATAAATAATCCACACCTTTATCAGCAATCAATGGCATTACTACTACTGCAATCGCACCTGTTGCTCCTGAAATCATACCTGGACGTCCGCCTAATACAGCAGTTACAAATCCCATGATTACAGCGGCATACAAACCTACCAATGGAGATACACCTGCGATAAATGAAAAGGCAATTGCTTCTGGTACTAAGGCAATCGCTACCGTTAGGCCTGATAAAATTTCCGTTTTAAAATCAGTTCCTTTTATACTTAACTGAAGATTTTGTTTCATTAGTTTACGAAATAATAGCTCAAGAATATGAGCTGTTTGAAAGTTGAGAAGGATGTAAATCTTTTATGGATAAAGACTTACTAATATATTTTTTACAATGTTTTTTCAATTGCGAATCACATCGGAGGAGGTCAATTTTATTGAAAAATAAAAAGGAATAAATGCAAAACTACTGTTTTATACATTTATTCCCTATTTATATTTCAGAATATTGCTGAATATTAGCTATTTAAGATTTCTACCATCTTGTTAAGCTCAACATCCAAAGGTTTTTTCTTATTGATAGCATCATCAAACGAAGTATAAGCTACTTTGTCATCAATGATACCCGCCATTACGTTAGATTTTCCAGCAATCAATCCTTCAACAGCAGCAATACCCATACGGCTTGCTAAAATTCTGTCGATTGCACTTGGAGAACCACCTCTTTGAATATGACCTAAGTTAGATACTCTTATATCAAGGTTTGGTAATGCTTCTTTTGCTTTTTGAGCGATGAAGTTCGCGTTTCCGATTTCTTCACCTTCAGCTACAACAATAATATGAGAAGGCTTCTCATTATCACCACCTTTCTTAAGGTTATCAATCACCTCATCAATTGTATCTGGAATCTCCGGTACTAAGATATCTTCAGCACCACCGCCAATACCAGATTGCATAGCGATAAATCCTGCATCACGGCCCATCACTTCTACGAAAAATACACGGTCATGAGATGCAGCTGTGTCTCTGATTTTATCAATGGCATCTAAAGCTGTATTTACTGCTGTATCGAAACCAATAGTATAATCTGTACCGTAAAGGTCATTATCAATAGTACCAGGACAACCAATTGTAGGAATACCAAAGTTTTCCATTAATAATTTAGCACCTGTAAAAGTACCATTACCACCAATAGCTACTAGGCCATCAATACCTTCTTTAACACAATTTTCGTAAGCTTTCTTTCTCCATTCAATATCTCTGAATTCATCAAATCTAGCTGACTTTAAAATTGTGCCACCTAAACCGATAATATCTGATACTGAATGAGACTCCATAGGGATAAAGTCAGCATCTGCCATACCTTTATAACCTCTACGAATACCTACTACCTCTAATCCATTATATAACGCTGCTCTCACAACGGCTCTAACACAAGCATTCATTCCAGGAGCATCGCCCCCTGATGTAAACACGGCAATCTTTTTCACTTTCTTTCTAGTTAATAATTAAAATTTACACACTTTAGTTGATTACCAGAACAAAAGTAAACGACCTTTTGCCCTGGTCTTTTTGTACTAAAACTCAATCGTCTTAGTACTTATTTCTTATCAAAATCATCCTTGATCACGTCAATCGCCTTAAAGGATGTCTTTACTCCGCTAATTAATGATGAACTAAATCCTTGGTGCTCCATTTCGTTTAGTCCTGCAATTGTACACCCTTTTGGTGTTGTTACTTTATCGATTTCATGTTCAGGGTGATTTCCTGTTTCCATCAATAAAGATGCTGCTCCTTTTACGGTTTGTGCTGCAATAAGTTGTGAAACCTGAGCTCCAAACCCAATTTCAATACCACCTTGAGAAGCCGCTCTGATAAAACGCATGGCATATGCAATACCACTTGCTCCTAATACAGTTGCTGCTGCCATAAGGCTCTCATCAATGATGATTGCTTCTCCTAATTGTGAGAATAAGTCAATCAACATTTCTTTTTGTTCCTCTGTACCATTCACTGTTGAAATACAAGTCATAGATTCACGAATTGCAATCGCTGTGTTTGGCATAGAACGGAAAACAGGTTGCTCATCACCTAAAACAGAAGCCATATCGTTTAAAGATACTCCTGTCACTACTGATGAAACTACTTGATCAGCAGTCAAAGAAGGTTTGATCTGTTCCATAATCGATTTGATTTGGAATGGCTTGATCGCCAAAATCACAAGGTCCGCACCTTTTACAGCTTCATTATTGTCAGAGGAAACATTAACTCCTTGATCTGTTAACGATTTTAGAAGTTTTATGTTTCTTCTAGTCACTGTTAAGTTCTGAGGTTCGATGTACTTACTGATAATCAACCCGTCAGCGATCGCCTTACCTAAATTTCCACCTCCAATAATAGTTATTTTGTTCGGTCTCATAGTCTATTTGTTAGTTTTTCCACTTCGAAATAAGTAGAGTTAAAATAATTCTTTTGAAAATCAAAAAAGCCATGCATTTTTCTCAATACATGGCTTTTAATTCAACGTTAAAGTTATTGAGATTTAGTAGCATCTCTTCCTCCAAAGAGGGATTCTACAAACTCCATTTTTCGGAACGCCTGCAGGTGATCAACACCCTCACCTACACCTATATATTTTACTGGAATTTTAAATTCATCTGAAATACCAATCACTACACCACCTTTAGCTGTTCCGTCTAATTTAGTGATGGCTAATCCTGTTACTTCAGTTGCCTTTGTAAATTCTCTTGCTTGATTCACTGCATTTTGACCTGTTGAACCATCCAATACTAAAATCACGTCATGCGGTACTCCAGGAGCAACTTTTTGCATTGATCTTTTGATCTTAGAAAGCTCGTTCATCAAGTTCACTTTATTATGCAAACGACCTGCTGTATCAACAATAATAACATCAGCATTAGATTCTACACCTTTCTTCACTGCTTCAAAAGCTACTGAAGAAGGATCTACGTTCATACCTTTTGCTACTACGTCGACTCCTGTACGTTCACCCCAAAGTTTCAACTGATCTACCGCTGCTGCTCTAAATGTATCAGCTGCACCTAAAACCACTTTATAACCTTTAGCTTTGAACTTTGCAGAAAGTTTACCAATTGTGGTTGTTTTACCAACACCATTTACTCCTACTACCAACATCACATATGGACCTTCAATTCCTTCTGGAATAGAGTACCCATCTACATCAGCACTTTTATTTTCATCTAAAAGTCCTGCGATTTCTTCGTATAAAATCTGATTTAATTCTGTAGCATTGACATATTTGTCTTTTGCCACTCTCTCTTCTATACGGTCTATGATCTTCAAAGTAGTTTCAACCCCTACATCTGAAGTCACTAAAATTTCTTCGAGATTATCCAGTACCTCGTCATCTACCTTAGATTTTCCAGCTACAGCTTTGCTAAGCTTGTCAAACAAAGTACCACGAGATTTTTCCAAACCTTTATTCAGGTTGTCTTTCTCTTCCTCCGTAATCTCTGATTTACCAAAAAATTTTTTAAAGAAGCCCATTATCGCTGCTAGGTTAAATCTAATAATAAAAAAACAAGGTCAGAACTCAGGTCAAAAGACCTTTTCTCTACTGCGAAAATAACGCTCAAAAAGTTAGAATCCCAATAAAGTCCTGTTGTTCTATCCCTCTGATAGTATTTGATTTACTAATACATGAAAACGTCACATAAACGTAAAAAATACATATCACAATAGTAAATACTAGGACAAAAGTAAACGGACAGCTTTATCTTATCTTTTTTATCCTACTCTTCGTTAGATTTTTATCGCGTAACTAAGGCTATGCTCTGCAAATCTGCCTCGATTAGAATAAAAAATATCAACCTAAAACTACCTCTTTACTTCTGTCTTAGTATTTAAAACAAAAAACCCTACAATCTTGTTGCAGGGTTTTTTCGAAAGAAATGTAAAGCTTGATTCAAGAGAATTACTTTGCTAAGTAATCTTTTACTTGATCTTCCATGATAATCTCTTCTTTGAACGTGTATGCACCCGTTTTTGGAGATCTCACTGCTTTCACCACTTTAGCGTATTTAACGCCACCTTCTTTCTTAAGTGTTGCTACTACTTTCTTAGCCATAATTACTTAATTTCACGGTGAATTGTGTATTTCTTTAATACCGGATTGAACTTACGTCTTTCTAAACGATCTGGAGTGTTCTTACGGTTTTTTGTAGTGATGTATCTTGAAGTACCTGATTGACCAGATGCTTTGTGCTCAGTGCACTCAAGGATCACTTGTACTCTGTTGCCTTTCTTAGCCATGACTTATTCTTTTTGGTAATGAATACCGAATTTAAACCAAGATTAAACTTAGATAGTTTTACCTTCTTTACGTGCTTTCTTCAAGACAGCAGAAATACCGTTCTTGTTGATTGTTCTTAAAGCACTTGAAGAAACTTTTAACGTTACCCAACGATCCTCTTCAGGAATGTAGAAACGTTTTTTGTGCAAGTTAGGGTAGAACTTACGTTTGGTCTTATTGTTTGCGTGAGAAACATTATTACCAACTCTCGTTCTTTTACCTGTAATATCGCAGATTCTTGACATCTTCTTATATTTTAAAATTAACGAGTCCGCAAATACTTAAATAATTTCGTAATCACCAAATAATCAGTAAGTTATATCACAAACTTTACATCTCATTAACGAAAATCCATTATCCAAATACTTCAGAGCATTCCTGACAGATGTTACAAAAATGCCCTAATAATGAAAAAAAACCCACTCAAAAGCAGTATCATCAACGAGGTTGACAATTCAGCTTTCAAAAGGGTTTCATTACTATGAGCCTCATACCGGAGTCGAACCAGTGACCTACTGATTACAAATCAGTTGCTCTACCAGCTGAGCTAATGAGGCAATACCATATTTCGTCTTTAACCCAGCGCCGAATTTGTTTCCAAATTGCCTGACTCCAAGACTTGAGCCTCATACCGGAGTCGAACCAGTGACCTACTGATTACAAATCAGTTGCTCTACCAGCTGAGCTAATGAGGCT
>NZ_JACVVP010000097.1 GCF_014534745.1 Flammeovirga sp. EKP202 | reverse complement strand
GTAGCTCAGTTGGTAGAGCGACAGCCTTCCAAGCTGTAGGTCGCGGGTTCGAGCCTCGTCATCCGCTCAAAGGTCAATCAGAAATGGTTGACCTTTTTGTGTTTATAGACTTTTTAATCACTTATTGCTATTATCTTTTTCCTGTATTGAGCAGGAGTTACCCCAATGACTTGTTTGAACTGCCGGTGAAAGTATGACATGTTTTCATAACCACAGTCCATTGCTATTTGTGTCACGGGTTGAATACTATCTTGTAATTCTTGACATATTATATGTATCCTAAACTCATTGAGGTACTGCGTGAAGGTCTTGTTGAATCTTTTTTTGAAGAACTTACAAAAAGAGGATTTAGTCATACAACATAAATCAGCTACTTCTATGACTAGAATAGGACTTTGATAGTGATCTTCTATATGATGTATAATTTTATCTACTCTACTGTCAATTTTTTGAGAAGTAAAGGTCTCAATAGGTTCTGATAAAATTTGGTAGTCCTTTAATTCACTCAATTGATGTAGAATCTGTAAAAAAAGTATCATTCTTGGCATTTCGGAAGATTGATGTAACGCCAAAAGCATTTGCCCAATATTTTCTGTCATCATTGATTTTCTAAATACAATACCAGCTTTGGCCTTTTCTAGCATCTTTCCGACCTTCAGAAACTCTTTAATTCCCGTAATTTTTGCATTGAATTGTTCAGCTTTCCACTGTACATATACAGAAGAAGCACCTTGATTATAATTACTGGCATTTTTCCATGCATGAGGTAATGAAGACCCAATCAAAACCAAATCTCCTGCTTGAAACTGTTGAATGCTGTTACCGATATACCGAATCCCATTACTTTTTAATACATAAGTTAGCTCAAGCTCTTCATGATAATGCCAAGGAGAATTAAAACTTATATCATCATAGATAAAAGTATGAATTGAATGATCCAGTTGCTTAGGGATAACTTCTAGTTTTGCTCTCATTTTACGCTATGTTGTTAGTTGTTCTTTCGATTTAGTAGTTATTGGACAATATAGTACACAAATCGTAAAATATTGAATTTATTAAACGTAATAATCACACCATAATTTTGTCTTAAACTAAAGTAAAGAAGTATGGAAGTGATATGCAGCGGACTTAATGTCGTCGATTTATTAGTCACCGTACCCAATAAGGTTCCTTATGGTGAGAAAACAGAATGTGAGAAGATCATAGTTCAAGGTGGAGCTCCGGCAGGTAATGCAGCAAGCGGAATAGCAGCACTTGGCCATGAAATTGGCTTTTTAGGGTATTTTGGAGAAAATACTTTAAGTGAGATTGCAAGAGCAGAACTCAAAAGACATGGAGTTGTAGATAAACTGTTTGTAGCAAAAGAAAATGCAACCCCAGCAATAGCTATTGTTCAGGTGGACGATGAAGGAGAGCGTACAGTTCTTTATTCGATGGACAATTACTCTTCATTCAGCCCGGTAGATTTTAAAGAAGAATGGCTAAGTGATACAAAGCTGATTCTTGTAGATGGGTATGATATAGATATTAATCTTCACCTATTAAAGCTTGCTAAGAAAAAAGGAATTACAACTGTATTGGATATGGAAGCAGGTGAGGAAGCGACAATGATAGAAATGTTGAAGCTAGCAACATATTCTATTTTACCGCTTATATGTGCTCAAAAACTATCTAAAACTGAGGAAATTGAAGACTGCGTAAAGGTACTTTCTAAGTTAACCGAAGGACAAGTGGTTGTGACGGACGGAGCAAACGGTTCTTACGCTTTAGAAGAGGAAATTATAGTACATCAACCTGCTTATAAGGTAGAGGTTGTAGATACAACAGGTTGTGGGGATGCCTTTCATGCGGCGTATGCATCTGCAGTATTGCAAGGGATGCAATTAAGAGAAAGAATGAACTATGGTAGTTTCTTCGCTTCTCAAGTAGCAAAAGTGTTTGGAGGCCGAACTTCATTCCCTTCACGAAAAGATATGGAAGAAAATCTTCCTTCAATCAAAGCAACTCTATAATGTAAATCACATTATCAATTACTCTATTTAATTAATCAATAAAACAGAAATCAATGGAAACAGTAGCATCAAACCCAGTTGAACAAGGCATTGTAAGTCATCTATTTGAAAAACTAATCCAACCCGCAAAACCACAATTTGTAGCCAAAGTAGGATTGGTGGGTATCGGGCTAGAAGAGCATTTTGACTGGGCTTCTATCAAAAAGAATTATAAAGTAGCACAAACAAACCTTCAAAAAGCTTTACCTAAAGACTTCTTTCAGCTTTCAAGCTCAAAAGGACCTTTACAGACAAAGGAAGAAATGCTGGATTGGTTGCAGTCTGTTGAAAAAGAAGGAATAGATGCATTGGTGATTTATCAAGGTTCTTACATCGCAGGTGATTTGGCAGCCACATTAGCAAGATGGCTGAAACAACATGCTATTCCTGTATTAAGCTGGTCACATGATGAAGCAACAGGCGGTAGGTTAGTCAATAACCGTTTGTGTGGCCAGAACTTCCTATTGAATATTTTAAGCTCAAGTAATGTGAAATATTCTTGGCTTTTTGAACATCCTGAGTCAGATCGTTTGTCAGAAAGAGTAATGCCATTTGCGAAAGCGGCTTATGCTAAAGCATCGATGAATCAGAGGATGATTGGTATGATCGGTGGGTTTAGAGTGCCGGGTTTCTATGATTGTGAATTGAATGAAATTGCATTGTTGGAACGTTACGGTTTGATTGTAGATAGAGTAGATTTTGAAACGATTTGGAAGCATGGGCAGAAGTTTAAGGAAGAGGATATTGATGAGATTAGAGAAGCATTGCTTTTCCACCCACTTTGCAAATTTAATAATGTAACGCCTGAGCAGATCAATAAATGTATCCGTTTGTCATTAGCAGTTGCAGATTTTAGCCGTCAACAAAATTATATAGGAATAGGCCTGAAAAACTGGCCAGAATTATTTGATCATTATGGAATCGCTGGAGATGGAGCAGGAGCGTTGATCCAAGATATTGGAATTCCAGTGGCAGATGAATCAGATATGGGCGCTTTATTGACAATGGTTGTGATGAATCAAGTGACGCTGATGGAAGGTATACCAACATTAGTAGATTTATCATTGATAGATAATGGAAATGACAGAATAGGTTTCTGGCATTGTGGAGGAGCACCTACAAAATTAATCAACGAGGAGACTGGATTTGAAGTGAGAAATCACAGTATCCTTGAAAATTATAGCATCGAAAGCAGTATGGGAATGTTATTGGAGTTCTTACAGAAAACAGGCCCAGTAACCATCGCAAAATACCAATATCCTGACGGAGCAAGAGTATTTAACTTCGAAGGAGAAATTCTTTCTTCAGAAATGGCCTTCAGAGGTAGTTATGCAGAAGTGAAGCCTGAAGTTTATGAAGCGAAAGATGTATTGTCTGCTGTATTGAATAATGGTTGTGATCATCACTGGATCATAGGCAGAGGACATTTCCTAAAAGAATTAGAAACATTAAATCACTGGCTTGAGGTAAGACAGATTGATATTCCTAAAAATCTTGACCACTTGTACGGTCATAGTCTGTAGAACACTTCATTTCATCTATCAAATGGTCATGCTTAAATAGAGCATGGCCACTTATCATCTTATAATTATGGAAAAGAAATTTTCAGAACAATTTTCATCATTGCACGAGCTTTTTAAAGCCTATAGAAAATCGGAAAGATGTTTAGCCGCTTTCAATGTCAATGATAATTATGACCTAAAAGCTGTAGTAGAGGCAGCAAATGAAATGAATACGCATGTAATGGTCATGACTTATCCACCTGTAGCGGATTTGATCACTCCTCAGGTTTTTGCTAAAATGGTGGAAGGAATGAGATTGAATGCTCATAATAAAGTATTCCTTCATTTAGATCACAGTACTTCTGTAGATCAATGCAAAGCGGCTATTGATGCAGGTTATGATTCTGTCATGATTGATGGCTCTCAGCAACCTTTGGAAGAAAACATCAAAATGACAAAGGAAGTGGTGGAGTATGCAAAATCAGCCAATGTTGTGGTTGAAGCTGAAATTGGAAAAATTTTAGGAAGGGGAGTAGAAGTGAAATCAGATGATGATTTTTTAGCCTCCGTGGCAGATGTGACACAATTATATAAAGAAGCTAATCCGGATATTGTAGCTGTTGGAATAGGAACAGCACATGGTTTCACACCTCAAGAACCAAAAATTCATTTCGGAAGATTAGGAGAAATAGCAGATGCAATTCCAGCTCCGTTAGTACTGCACGGAGGAACAGGAATTCCAGACAAAGACATTCAGAAATCCATTTCAATGGGTATGAGTAAAATTAATATTGGTACAATCGTCCATACCACTTATATGCAAGAAGCATTGAAACGTATGAATGAAGCGGGTAAAAATGCTTACCCTCCATTTATTATGAATGAAGTAGTGCCATTAATTAAAGAGGTGGTTGTAGATCGATTGAAAGCAGTGAATTTTCAAGATGAATTGGTTGTTTGATCAAATCAAGCTCTCGTTTAATAAAAAAATGGATACCTTATATATAATAGGGTATCCATTTTCATCAATATGATATGCCATTAAGCCTCTTTAGAAGCAAACTTTTCAATTCCATATACTAAAAAGAAACCAACAATAGCTAAGATGATAGCTAAAACTAATTGGTTATCTCCATCAAAATATTGAGGTAAGATAGACTTTTCTATTAAAGGTTTTGTTTCACCATGTCTATCAACATAAGTTTCCATCACTTTTTTCCACGGCCATACTTTATTCAAAGAACCAATCATCACACCGGATAATAAAGCAATCGTAAAGTCATGGTATTTTTTCAATAAGAAGGATAATACTCTTGAGAAGCTAGTAATGCCAATCGCTGCACCAGCTCCAAATATTGCAATTACTTTAATATTTAACTCTGTAAGAGAAGTCAGAATATAATTATATTGCCCCATTAATAAGAGCATAAAAGAACCAGAAATACCTGGAAGGATCATAGCACAGATGGCAATCATGCCAGCTACAAAAACATAGATTTCTCCCTCAGGAGCTTCACTTGGAGTGGCCACTGTAATATAATAAGAGAAAACTACACCTATAATTAATGCAATAATTGAAGCAACGTTCCATTTGTTGACTTGACGACTTACTAATAGAGTAGAAGCGATAATCAACCCGAAAAAGAAAGACCATAATCCAATAGGCTCATTAGCCAAAAGGTATTTCATCAATTTTGCCAGTGAAAATAATGCAGTACCAATACCAAGAAACAAAGGGATTAAAAAGTTAAGGTCTAGTTTCTCCCAAAGTTCTTTGATCTTGAATTTGGATAAAAGTTTCAACGCTTCAAGATCTATGGAGTTAATAGCATTTAAAAGTCGTTCGTAAATTCCAGTAATAAAGGCAACGGTTCCGCCTGATACACCAGGCACAACATCAGCAGCACCCATGGCTACACCTTTTAAAAAGATAAAAAGTTTTTCTTTCATTGATTCTTTAATATAATTTGTAGCAAATATAGTGTAAGTCAACGAACAAAAAAGTTTGCATCTTCAACTATTTAGGAACTGATATTATTTTTTATAAAAATGGATGAACAGATAAGAAAGGCCTCTATTGATATGGGGACAAATACATTTCAATTATTAATAGCTAATGTAATTGGAGATAAAGTAGAGACGATTTTTACTCAGGATATTTTTGTTCGATTAGGGAAAGGGGGAATTTCTAATGGAGAAATTACGGAAGAAGCGATGCAGCGTGCTTTTGATGCATTAGATAAGTTTCAAAAAGTAATAAAAGAAAATAAGGCAGAGGAGGTAAAGGTGGCGGCTACTAGTGCAGTTCGATCAGCCAATAATGGAGAAGACTTTATTAAAGACATATATAATAGGTATGGACTTGTGGTAAATATTCTTTCTGGGACTGAAGAAGCAGAAGTAATATATAAAGGAGTTAAAACAGATACCGATATTCAAGACATCGCCATAATTATGGATATCGGAGGAGGAAGTGTTGAATTTATTATTGGTGATGCCGAAAAAGTATTGTGGAAGCAAAGCTTTGAAATTGGAGCTCAACGCCTTTATGATCTGTTTTGCAATGAAGATCCAATCAGTGATGAGAATAGTGAGAAATTAGCGGATTACTTAAAAGAGAAATTAGCTCCCTTATTTGAGGAAAGTGAAAAATATAAATCATTGAAGTTTATCGGAGCTGCCGGAACATTTCAGACTATTCAAGAAGTTTATGGAGCGATTCATGATTGCAAACCTTCGTCAGTCAAAAACGTGAGTTATGAAGAGTATAAAAATATGCATCGTAAATTTGTGGGGTACACTCGGGAACAGCGTTTTGAAATACCAGGTTTGATTCCTCAAAGAGTAGACATGATTGTGCCCGCTTCCTTGTTATTATTTAATGTTCTAACCTTACTGAAAGTTAAAGAAATACATATTTCTTCGGGTTCTTTAAGAGAAGGTTTAGTCTTACTTTAATACAAGATTTCTTCTGCTTAAATATGAAATTTGATGACTTTTGATGAAAATAGTTCATTTTTAATGTTTTAGTAAGGTTTATTAGCACAGTCTTAACAAAGATTTAAATTTGTTTTATTTTGCTTGTAAAATGTTGATTATTAATATAATAATAGCGTAATTGTCACCCCTTAGGGGGTAGTGTATCGTGATAAGTTGAATTATTTCATCCTTATTTTCATCTATTTTTGGTATAGATGTTTGAAGTTTTTGAAAATCAATTTACCTTTGCATCTCGAATAGATACGGGAACTGTTTTTTCTAGTGCTTGAATCTATTTTTGGGAAGGTTCCAGAGCGGTCAAATGGGACGGACTGTAAATCCGTTGCTTCGGCTTCGCAGGTTCGAATCCTGCCCCTCCCACTATCAATAAATGAAGCTGTTTTTATATAGACCAATTTGTTGAGAAGAGTGTAGTAAATGTTTCTTCAGATCATGAACTATTCTCTATAAAAGGAAAATCGAAAATCTTCCTCGAAGATTGCGGTTACCGCGATAAGCTACCGTAGCTCAGGGGTAGAGCACTTCCTTGGTAAGGAAGAGGTCGGGAGTTCAAATCTCCTCGGCAGCTCGATTTTACTTTTTAAAATCTGAAGATTGAAATCTATTAATTGTATATAATTCTTTTTAAGAAAGATGGCAAAGGAAACATTTGACCGTTCGAAACCCCATTTGAACATTGGTACAATCGGTCACGTTGACCACGGTAAAACTACTTTAACTGCGGCAATTTCATCAGTTTTAGCAAACAAAGGTCTTGCTGAGCAAAGAGACTTTTCTCAAATTGACAACGCACCAGAAGAAAAAGAGCGTGGTATCACGATCAACACTTCTCACGTTGAATACCAAACTGAGAACCGTCACTATGCACACGTTGACTGTCCAGGTCACGCCGATTACGTGAAAAACATGGTAACTGGTGCTGCACAAATGGACGGTGCTATCTTAGTAGTAGCTGCTACTGATGGTGCTATGCCTCAAACTAAAGAGCACATCCTTTTAGCTCGTCAGGTTGGTGTACCTAAAATCGTTGTTTTCTTAAACAAAGCTGATATGGTAGACGACGAGGAGATGTTAGAGCTTGTTGAAATGGAAGTTGCTGAAGAATTAGAAAGCAAAGGATATGACGACGCTCCAATCATCAGAGGTTCTGCTTTAGGTGCATTAAACGGTGAAGACAAGTGGGTTAAAACTGTTGAGGAATTAATGGAAAATGTAGATGAGCATATTCCACTTCCAGTTCGTGACGTTGAGAAAGATTTCTTAATGCCAGTAGAGGACGTATTCTCGATCACAGGTCGTGGTACTGTAGCTACAGGTCGTATTGAGAAAGGTGTTGCTAACACAGGTGACGCAGTTGAAATCATGGGTCTTGGTGACAAATTAACATCAACTATTACTGGTGTTGAGATGTTCCGTAAGATCTTAGATAGAGGTGAAGCTGGTGACAACGTAGGTATCCTTCTTAGAGGTATCGACAAAGAGCAAATCAAGCGTGGTATGGTAATCTGTAAGCCAGGTTCTGTAACTCCTCACAAGAAGTTTACTGCTGAGATCTACGTTCTTTCAAAAGAAGAAGGTGGTCGTCACACTCCATTCTTCAAAGGTTACAACCCTCAGTTCTACTTCCGTACTACTGACGTAACTGGTACTATCGCTTTACCTGACGGTGTTGAGATGGTAATGCCAGGTGATAACGTAACTATCACAGTTGATCTTCAAAAAGAAATCGCAATGGAGGAAGGTCTTCGTTTCGCGATCCGTGAAGGTGGACGTACTGTAGGTGCAGGTCAAGTAACTACAATCGTAGAGTAATTGATTTCAGCGTCAGCTGAGTTCTACATATTGGAGGTCGTCAAGCAATTGGCGACCTCTTTATATTTAAAAGCCATCCTATTTCTCAATGGGATGGCTTTTTCTTTATATCAATTCAAGGTTTTGACTTTTATGTTGCTTGAGATTAATCATTTGTAAGAATGTTAAGTAACAGTTGAGCTTCTACCCTTTGACTTCAAAGCCTTGACTTTTTTGCTTCGTTTTTGTGTTAAGATAAATATGAAGAAGAAGGTAGCTTGGAAGGAAAATATAGAATCCCTGTAGAAATACCGTTTGAAAGTTGACGGTAATTTATTTTGATAAAGTACTTCCCTACGATTGTTCCTTCTTCAATTTTTCCATCTCAAACATAATATCTCTCAACCTCGCCGCTTCTACAAAGTCAAGATCTTTTGCAGCTTTTTCCATATCACGTTTCACTGCTTTAATCTTAGATTCTAAATCATCAGTATTCTTCGTTTGATATTCCGAAATAGCTTCTGCTGCTTTTGCACTATCACTCTCATCCAATTCGTAACTTTTGACGATTGCTTTTCTGTCCGCAACTTGAGTTTGTTCCAAAATGGCATCTTGTGATTTTTTCACTGTAGTAGGAGTGATACCGTGCTCTAAATTGTATTCATGTTGAATCTTCCTTCTCCTCTTTGTTTCATCAATGGCTTTTTTCATGGAAGCGGTCATTTTATCCGCATACATAATCACTCGTCCATTTGAGTTTCTAGCAGCACGGCCAATAGTTTGAATCAGCGACCTGACATTTCTTAAGAAACCTTCTTTGTCTGCATCCATGATTGTAACAAGAGAAACTTCAGGTAAATCGAGACCTTCCCTTAATAAATTCACTCCAACCAATACATCAACAATCCCAAGACGTAATTCTCTTAGAATCTCAACTCTATCCAATGGTTTGATTTCAGAATGGATGTAAGTAGATTTTATTCCAATTTGATCAAGGTATTTTGAAAGTTCTTCCGCCATTCTTTTCGTTAGAGTGGTGATCAAAACTCTTTCGCCTTTATCAATTGTAGCTTGAACTTCCTCCAATAAGTCATCAATCTGATTTAAAGTTGGACGAACATCAATTTCAGGATCTAATAAGCCAGTAGGACGGATGACCTGTTCAGTAATTTCACCTTGTGTTTGTAAAAGTTCATAATCACCAGGTGTAGCACTAACATAAAGTGTTTGACTGGTTACATTTTCAAATTCATTAAAAGTAAGAGGCCTGTTGTCCAATGCAGACGGTAATCTAAAGCCATTATCCACTAAAGAAACTTTCCTCGATCTATCACCTCCCCACATTGCTCTAATTTGCGGAAGTGTGACATGACTCTCATCAATCACCATCAAGAAATCATCGGGGAAATAATCTAACAAACAGAAAGGACGTTGCCCTGCTCTTCTTCTATCAAAATATCTAGAGTAATTTTCAATACCAGAACAATAACCCAATTCTCGAATCATTTCAAGATCAAATTCTGTTCTTTCCTTAATTCTCTTCGCTTCAGCAGAACGGTGGTCCTTTTCAAAGAATTTTACTTGTTCTACTAATTCATCTTGGATTTCAATAATAGCATCATTAATCACATCTTTTCCAGTCACGAATAAATTCGCAGGGAAAAGAGAAATGCTATTTTCTCTAGAGATCATTCGACCAGTTTCGGGGTCAATTCTCTGGATTTCTTCAATTTCATCATCCCAATAAATCACTCGATAAGCAAAATCAGCGTAAGCAGGGAAAATATCTACAGTATCACCTTTTACTCTGAAGTTACCACGATTAAATTCAACCTCATTTCTAGCATATAAGATGTCTACTAGATCTCTTAGAAATTGTTGTCTAGGGTATTGAACACCTGCGGCGATTTTTAAAACACTTTTTTCAAATTCTTCAGGATTACCAATACCATAAATACAGGAAACGGATGCCACTACAATCACATCTCTTCTTCCAGACATCAACGCAGAAGTACAAGCAAGTCTTAACTTCTCAATTTCTTCATTGATCATTAAGTCTTTTTCAATAAATGTATCAGTGGTTTGGATGTAAGCTTCTGGTTGGTAATAATCATAATAGGAGATAAAGTATTCTACAGCATTTTCAGGGAAAAACTGTTTGAATTCACCATATAGTTGAGCAGCCAATGTTTTATTATGACAAAGTATCAGAGTAGGTCTACCTGTTTCTTTAATGACATTCGCTACACTAAAAGTCTTTCCTGAACCTGTAACGCCAAGAAGAATTTGAGACTTTTCTCCATTCTCCACTCCTTCAGATAATTTTCTGATGGCTTCCGGTTGATCACCCATAGGGGTAAAATCTGCTACTAATTTGAAATCCATAAAATTCTTTGATATAAGTCTATAAATATACAAAAAAGAACATCAAAACCGGAGGAGGTTGTATTGTCTTTTTATCTTTTAAAGCCTTAATTTTTTGTGGAAAATAGAATTGAAAAATAAAAAAGTGGAAGGCTTAAAAATGAATCTTCCACTTTTGTGAAATCTAATAAAAGGGTTTTAAGGTATAATTATTATTGAGTAATTTCATCTAAGATTTTACCAAAGTCTCCTACTAGTTTCTTTGAGGTGTAATTTTTATATTTTTCATTTCGATCTAAAGGTAGCTTCTTTTCCTTAGTCCAGGTATCAAAAGCTTTTCTCAAAAATGCCTTTGTTTCTTCTTTTTCATTATACTCAAAACAGGTTCCCATATTTGTTTCCAATACAATTTCTGCTGAATTACCTTTCTTGTTACCTAATAGAAGAATATTTCGATCTAAAGCAAGGTATTCAAATAGTTTTCCAGGTATTCTACCCGAAGCATTATCCGCTTTATTTAATAGTAATAATAGAACAGAAGATTCCTTACCGTGCTTTAGAGCTTCGTTTCTTGATAACTGAGGAATATGTTTGAATACACCTAGAGGTTTGTTCTCTTCAAAACAATCTAAAATCTCTTTGTCGATTTGTCCAATAAATTGCAGTTGGAACTTTTCCTTGAATTCTTCTGATTCTTTTGCTAATTCTACCACGGCCTCCATTAATTCATTGGGTACTCTATCATGACCAGCTAATCCAAGGTGAGTCATGATGAACTTAGAATTGTTTGCATCGATATTTTCAATTTCAGAAAAATCATTAGGGTCAAAACCCCATGGAATCGTATGGACATTATGTGCACCAATGTCTTCAAGGTCCTTTTTCCAAGCCTTACTAACAATTACAGTAGCATCAGCTTGGTCAAAACAAAATTTTTCTAATTTATGATGGTATTGATCCGCCCAAGGCGTAAGTATTAATTCTTTATAATAATCGATTTGAGTCCATGGGTCTTGATAATCCGAAAGCCAAGGTATATTAAATTTTTCTTTTAATCGAGCACCAATTAAAGTTACTGAATGTGGAGGGCCTTCAGTAAAAATGGCATCCACATGATTATTCTCTAAATATTCTGAAAGTTGATTAACGGCTTTTTTTACCCAGAACTTACGAGCATCAGGTATAAAAAAGTTACTTCTGATAAAAACAGAGAGTCTATCTTTCCATCTTTTACTTTTTTCGTCCTTTACTACCAGTGCATTCATCACATTTTCATCCTTAGGAC
This sequence comes from Flammeovirga sp. EKP202, assembly GCF_014534745.1. Taxonomy (GTDB): domain Bacteria; phylum Bacteroidota; class Bacteroidia; order Cytophagales; family Flammeovirgaceae; genus Flammeovirga. The sequence continues at coordinate 570 of NZ_JACVVP010000097.1, read as the reverse complement.
GGGCTGTAAATTTCTTATATAAACTATAAGGTTCCCAGATTGGAACTTCAATTCTTTCGATATCTTGAGGGAAATCGTTAATTAAGCCTTTGTCTATTGTTGGGTAATGTGCATCTTTTGGGGTGACCAATACGGGTTCCCATCCTACAGATCGTAAATATTTGATTAATTTTAAAGGTCTGATAATCGAAATTCCACCACAAGGAGGAAAGTAATAAGTGATAAATAAGACTTTTTTCATGCTTTAAATTGTCATTTATAAAAACAGTTCAATTTAGTTATTTATTGAATGAAGAAATAACAAGCATGGGAATGAATTTATTGTTGTTTTTTAAAATGTTGATTATTAGCGATAAAGTATAAGATTTACTTTTGTTGATGATATTTTTTTTGATAACCCCTTGCATTTTCAAAACAAGCTTTTACCTTTGCACTCGCTTTTGAACGGAAAGCCAGCAAAAACATGATGTAAAAGAAGACTTTTTTGATGATGCAAATCTTTGTGTCAGAGTAAAATGAAGCAATGAAAATTAAGTTTCTAAATAAAACAAAATAAGCATTGCAGATTAA
>NZ_JACVVP010000096.1 GCF_014534745.1 Flammeovirga sp. EKP202 | reverse complement strand
CACTAATTCATATTATTTTTTCCGATTACTGCCTTTCAAAAACTTTAAATAGAACCACTATTTATACGTTTTTGAGCATTGTACTCACAAAAAATAACTAAGAATTAATTATCATTTATTTTTGGCTTAGTACTTAATTTTTTCAGTGTAAAAATAGTTCCGAGCGTTAAAGCTTGATAATTAATATCTGCCGTCTGAATGATTGATTCATACTCTAACCTTAAAGCAATCAGATTTGATAACGCCAACTCACTTCCAAAGCCCCATATTGCTCCCCTTGAAATACTATTATGTGAAAGCACATTCTTTTTATTGTAAGTAAGTGTATAATTATTACGATTGCTCATAAATATCATACCTCCCTTTCCAAAAAACAGAAAGTTACCCCATCCATAGCTTCCCCTTATAGAAGTCTCCCAGCCTTTTTTTTCAATGTTTAATACATAATTGGATGACTTTTCAGTAATACTTCCAAATGATCTATGTCCTAATTCAAAACCAAAATAACTGGTTTGATATCCCAATGTGAGTTTATGGGCTAATGTAATACCTTTGACATTATAGTTTTGTTTAAAGAACTCAATGTTTTTTTGTTCAATAAAGCCGGCACCACCACTAATTCCTAAGTAAATTTGACAGTTTGAATATTGGGTTGAAAGTAGGGTAATGAAAGTTATGAGAAGATAGTTTTTTAATGATTTCATAAAATAAGTTAACATTATATTAACTTATTAGCAACAATTAACTTATATTCGTAACACTACTCTAGTAATAATGAAATTTGACAATAGAATAATCACAAAAAAAATAAACCCTAGGTTGAAGGGTTCAACCTAGGGTACTCACGGATTTGGTATTTTGCGAGTTTATAGTATTAGCTTAGGGATAAGCTAATGCTATTCATATATTTTTTTGTGATTATTCACAGTCTTCACAGTCGTCAACGTATACTACTACTGACTCAGCAGCAACGTCTTCTACAGTATATTTAGAAACTACTACTGCATCGTCTAATACGTTTTGGATAGTAACGTCATTGTGAATATCAAAACCTTTTTTAGCGTTCATTACTTTAAGATTCTCAAAAGTACCTTTAGCACCTTCTCTTACTCTGAAAGCAGTAGTTTCACCAGCAACACCCATTACAGTTACGTTTTTAACAGTAGCGTTAGAGTAAGGCTCAGCAGAGTTGTTTTTAGAGTTGTTGTCAATTTCGAAAGCTTTGTCAAACTCTCTTGAGTTATCGTGCTCAACTTTAAGGTTCGTTAAGTTACCTACGAAACCGTGAGCCCAGTCAAATGAATCATCTTCGTTACCAGTTGAAACTAAGTTAGTACCGTTTACAGTACCACCGAACCACTCAAGACCGTCATCAGTACCTTTCCAAGCTTGTAAGTTAGATAAAGTAGTACCAGAACCAACACCTGAGAAAGTGAAACCGTTGTGCTCAGACTCATCATTGTATTTGAAACCAGTGTACTCAACACGAACATATGATAAAGTACCTGAGTTATCAGAAGCGTTAGATCCACCGTATTTAACACCTGAATCTACTTCTGGAGAAGCTTCACCGTTATCATCACCATTGTTGATAGGAGCTGCACCATTTACAAGAACACCACCCCAAGCACCTGGTGCTTTTAACTCTGAAGTGAATACAATCATATTATCAGCAGTACCTACAGCGTTGATCATTGCACCTTTAAGTACCATTAAGTAAGCACCTGATGGTTGATCACCTTCGTTTTTAGCGAAGATATGAGTACCAGCAGCAATTTCTAAAGTCTTACCAGCAGGAACTTTGATAGCACCTGAGATAGAAACATTACCTGACCATGATAATTGCTCATCAGTAAGAAGACCTTCAGTTAACTCTAAATCATAAGTAGTTGGAGCAGCCATGCTAGTGTAGTCTAAATCTACAGCAAAAGCTAAGTCAGCTTCTACAGCACCAGTACCAGCACCGTCAGCAACGATTTTTGCTGCTGCATATGCTTGATCTTGTAATCTTACATCTGGATCTACAGATGGAGTTGAATCATCCGAACAAGATGTCATTGCTGCTAAAGCTGCAGCCACAATCGCAAATCTGAATTGCTTTTTCATAATAAAAATTGTAAATTTACTTCAGTATTAAAAAAAATTATCTTTAGAGGGAGGAATCTTTTCCATCCCTCTTTTTTTATTTGTTTGATTAGAAGCTATATGTGAAGCTTAATTTAGCCTCGATACCCTTCTTATAAGTCTGAACCACACCTGTTGTTCCATTAGTAAATTCTTGTTCTAATGTGATGTCTGGGTTCAATAAGTTCTTCATTGTTAAGTCAAGTCCCATCTTATCGTTGATCTTATTTTTCATAACAAAGTTTAATGTTCCATAAGATCTTTCGTAGATATCACCTGCTCCTTGAGCACCTGCTGCTGCTAATCTATCTCCGAAGTTGCTGTAAGTCAAAGTAAAGATTGACAATACATTTTCTGAGAATAAGTTAGCTTCATGAGAGGCATCAACATTGATCATATAAGGAGATGCACCAAACATTTCACGTTTTTCATTTGTGAATAAACCGTCAGCTTCTGATAAGTCTGTCTGAGATGTTAATAATGTTAGGTTTGCACCTACAGTTGATCTTGTCAACCAATCGTTACCTGACTTGAAGATGTTTGAAAGTCTTTTGTTTAATTCAACCTCAATACCTGCTACGTAAGACTCACCTGCGTTTACATATTCAAATTCTGTAATTGCTGATGCTTTCGTTACCAATTCGATTGAGTTTTTGATATTCTTTCCAAAAATACCTACTGAGAATAATTCTCCGTTGTTCGGGAAGATTTCATATTTCAAATCGATGTTTGTTACATCTGAGTTTTTCAAATCTGGGTTACCTACAATCTTTTGTCCGTTGGCATAAGTGAAACGGAAAGGAATCAACTCTGACATCATTGGACGAATAATTGTCTGTGATGCTGCAAAACGAATGTTTGATTTTTCATTAACTGTATATTTGAATGCTAATGAAGGTAATAAATTCTCAGTTTCTTTGATATTTACAATGTCTGGAGCATTAGGGTTTGTTGTATTTTCTTCTTTGTATACAACTTCTTGATAACCTAATTCAAATCTTACTCCCACATTCATTTTCAATCTCTCAGGAATAATTTCAAAACCATAGTCTGTATAGAAAGCATTTACATTTTGTGCTGCTGTAAATCTTGTATCATACCTAACGATTGGCTTATACTCTACAGATCCATCTGCAATTGCTTGATCTAATCCTGTTTGAGGATCATTCACATCTAATCTTGGAGCTCTTCCTACAACACTAATTGTTGACATCCACCATTCGAATTCTCTTGATTTGAAGAATGAATTATAACCAAATGATATATTGTGTTGGTAAGTATCTTTGTCATCATTATACTGCCCGAATCCATAATTGGTTCCTAATCTAAATGAGTAAGTATCTTCTGACATATCTGACCAGAATCTATGTGAATCATCAGGAGCGTTTGCAAATAATCTACCCGTTGAAACATCATCTGCAGTATTTTTTGAAGTAATGCTACCACCGTCTACATCTTGTAAATCTCTGTAAGTAATCTGACGTCTGTCAGGCTCTTGAGCAGTTGCAAGTGAATATCCAGCACCCCAAGTTAATTTCAAACGATCATTCTCTCCGAATTTATGATCACCTACTAATTGGTGAATGTTTACAGTAGATTGCTCGTAAGTGTTACGCATTCTAAATGCAGGCTCTGTTCTTCCTAGTTCTTCGTGCTTACCAAATAACTCTAAGTTTGTGTTAGATGATTCGTTGATATAGAAGTTGTTGAAAGTAACTGAGTTTTTATCGTTTACTTTAAAGAACACATTAGCCATTGCTGTTGTGTTAGTACTGTAAATGTACTCTTTAGAGTCGTATGCGTTGATTGTAGTACCTTCTGCTCTGTATGTATTTAATACACCTTCGCGAATTTCATATTTGTTGCTGAATGAACCTGCTGCAACAAAACCAACTGCCATACCATTATCAAAGTCATATAACTTACCACCTGATGCTTTCAATCCCATATTAGGAAGTGCATTTACTGTAGAAGGTGTGAATGAGTTGTTATATGAATCTGGAGTTTGTCTGTCAGCCATCTCTGATGGTAATGCTCTACCATTTCCTGAGAAGCCAAAGAATTCTGAATCGCCGTCTTGGAATGTTTTGAATTGTTGTCCTGTAGCTAAAGAGTTGTAAGCACCTGACAAGCCAATATTAAAGAATCCTTCATCTGGATAATCTTTTGTAATGATATCAACTGTTGCTCCAGCGAAGTCTCCATAAAGAGCAGGGCTGAATGTCTTGTTAATATCAATGTTTCTTACGATATCTGATGAGAATAAACCTAAATCAATTACTTTTTTACCTGGATCAGTAGAAGGAACTACTAAACCGTTTACAGTAGCGTTGTTGTATCTATCACCTAAACCTCTTACGAAAAGACCTTTAGATTCTACTTTTGTAATACCTGTTACATTCGTTACTGCTGACTCAACATCTGAAATACCTTTTACTGACATTTCTTCAGCACCGATTGCTTGAATCATCACATCAGCATTTTGTCTTTCAACCATTAATGCTCCAGCTGATTCTGTATTCGCTTTACCAACAATCTCTACAGCTTCTAGCTCTTGTGCATCAGAAGCTAACGCAAAGTTGATAACAGTTTCTTGTCCTGCAACAACTGTAATTTGTTGCGTTGTTTTTTTGTAGCCAATGAAAGAAGAAATAAGATTGTACGTACCAGGATCTGCATTGAATTGGAAATTACCAAAAATATCCGTTGATGCTCCTGTCGTTGTTCCTTCTAAAGAAACACTTGCACCGATTACATCTTCGCCAGTGTCGGCGTCTTTCACGTTTCCTTTGACAATACCCTTCTGAGCAAAGGCCGAGATTGAAAGTAAGATAAGTGCGAATGAAATGAAATAATGTTTCATCGTTGATGATTAAATTCTTAAATACTAAAACCGTGTTAACCAAATCACGTTGCAAAAGTATGCGGGCAATGTGTTGTAGTATTTTAGAAATCTTAAACTTGATGTTAAATAAACCCTATTATATATGAACCTAATGTTACATATTCTGTCAAGAAAAGTTATAAACAAAACTTACGCTTCTTTAAAAAAATTATTTTTCTTTGTTTCAAGGTAGATAAATGAACTTTTAAAGAAATCAACTAATGTTAAGAGATTATAAACTTAATTTAATTCTAGTTTTTATAGGATTTGTCCTTTTTTCTTGTGAAAACAAAAAAAGTGACCAATTCCAGGAGCAAGAATTCAAAAAAGAGAAAAAAGTAAAGCGAAAAATGCCTAAACTGGATGATGATAATGCCATGAAAGAGCTCGCATGGTATGGGCCTGAGAACCCTGAAACCATTGTTCAGGTGGAAACGAAATATGGCAACATTAAACTAAAACTATATAAAGAAACATCTAAACACCGTGCTAGCTTTATAATGCTTGCCAAAAGAGGCTATTTTACAGATGCTCAATTTTACAGAGTTGTGAAAAATTTTATTGCTCAAGGTGGCGACTCCGACGATCCTGACTTTAGAAAGAAAAAACGCTCTTTTGGAAAGTATCATGTACCTAATGAAATTGATCCACGTCGTTTCTATCATAAAAGAGGTGCCTTATCTGCGGCAAGAGCCTATAAAGACAACCCTACACGACAATCTACTCCTTTCGACTTCTTTATTGTTCAAGGCCGACCTGTTACTGAAGGTGATCTTGCACAATCTGAACAAGACAATGGATTAAAATATACAAAGGAACAAAAAGAGGAATACCGTAAAAATGGTGGTGATCCACATTTAGATGGTCAACATACCGTATTTGGAGAAGTGATCGAGGGTATGGATATCGTAGATAAAATATGTGACGTCAAAACCGATGAAGGCGAATGGCCACTGGAAGCTATTTATATGAAGGTAAAGGTGATTGAGTAGATCAAAATCATCTCCCAATAAAAAAATGAGTGTATACCTTATATATACACTCATTTCTATTTACATTTTTAATATAAGTACCAGAACTAATAACTCGATTTAGTATCCATCGAAAAATATTCATAATCCTGAATTGGAAGTTCTTCAAAACTATTTAATCTGTCTTCTAATTTTAGGTAAGTCTTAAATGCTTTATTGTCATTTTCATTTGACTCCACATAGGTAAAGCAGATATCATTCTCTAAGTAAATAGGTCCAATTACTTTTCCTTTCTTCGCATAATACTTATACAAATTGTCCTTGTACTCTAGATCCCTATTGTATATTTCAAGCAATACACTTGACTCACTCCAATCGTCTTTATAAATAATCAAATCATTCATTGGTGAAAAAGCGATACCTTCAACATCAACTTGTTCTAAATCATAAAGAGTTTCTCCATTACTTTTAACAATGTGTATTGCATTTCGTGTCGTATAACCATAACCGTAGGTTACCCAAAAAGCAAAATCATTTTCGGAAGAAACACTGATATCTTTTATTTCAGGTTCATAATACCCCTGTAAGTTCTCAAATGCTGGAACTTCAAGCGTAGTGTTTCCATAAAGCTTAACATTTTCTCCATTAAGAATGTATAAAGTCTTCCCTCCTTCGATCCAATCAAATGTTTGTACATCGCTGTACTCCTCCAAAACTGCGAGTAAACTTCCATTTTGATCAATAATTTCAATCAAATCGTCATCATTCAAATAGGCAAACTTGGTATTATCTTGATTGACTTTAAGATCTCTCTTCTTCGTCGATGTTTCGTTAGTGATCAGATGTGGAGACTGATTGATTATATCATAAAAATAAATACTGTGATCAATTGCCACCGCAACATTCTTTGCTTTGAATTTTGCATCTTCCAAATTCTGAAGATGTTGATCGAGTTCTTCTTGTGTCAAGAGAACATTTTCTGTCACCAAACAACTATTAAGCAAGAATGCGACAAGGATAATAATACTTTTTCTCAACATAACTTTTAAAATAAATACTCTAAGCCAACACCTGTTTGAAAGGAAGTGAATGTATAATCGAAAGAAAGGTCATCTGTTGATATCACGTATACTAAACGGTTGTTTATACTCAGTGAAAGATGATCGGTCAATAAGAAATTAAAATTAACCTTTGGACCTATTCCTAACCAAATTGCACTCATTTCTGATGTTTCGAATAGCCCTGTAGCATCTAGCTCATAAGAAAAGTCTGTCATGGTCACATTCATAAAAGCTCCTGCATCAATTGTAAAATACTTATTGAATGGAATAATTCGATAAGCTCCACTCGCTCCTAATGCAATAAATCTAAGGTCTGAATAAATGACAGAACCATATGTTTCCTGTGTTTCCAAAAAATAAAATATATCTTCCTTTGGAGTAAAATTGGTGTAGTTCAGGTATATATCTGAAATAAAATAGGTACCTGCAGACCTGTACCCCACCTCATAATTAAAAGTGGAATTATAGATATGTTTCAAGTCTCCCAAAGGTAGCTCAAAACTTGTAGCCACATAAACGCTATTATCTTCTTGTGCGAAAGAGAGTGTTGCCATCATTAGAAGACAGCACGTAATTATTTGCTTTAACATTAGAACGATTATTTGCTTTCTTTGTTATTTTTTTCTTTGATCTCTAATATGATATACTCCTTTTCCTTTATATAAATGCTTTATCATATAGTCTACATCGTAAAAAAATAAATCGTAATGCAATTTAATTATCAATAACTTAAAAAAATCACAATTTTTGATTAAGGTTAGATTAAAAAATATTCCAGCTAAGAGGTCTTTCTAACAATAGTTGCAAAAATAAGTGAGTATTTTGTTAGTTCAATAGAAGTCATTGCACACTCAAAGGTAATACATAAATATGTTAGCCAAAGAAAGATTGATTTAAAAATAGCTTTCGAAATTCATAAAATAGCAGCTTGCACCCTTCTAAGCTCTATTTTCAATCTTAAAAAGAGTGCAAACTATGGACTAAGTTTCAATCATAAAAGAAATCCAAGAAGCTTTTTATGCTCCTTTCAGCTCGTTGATCTTTTCTTCTAATTCCTTTGCTATTTTCACAAACTTTTGTTGTTTTTTGAGGAAGGTAATTTTTCATTATCCAAAATTTTTAAATGCTTTGCATATTCCTTTTCCAACACTTCTAATTGTTCTTTTTTCGACTGCATGTTCCCTATTTTAGTACTGACACAAAAGCAGTTTTTCAAAAATAAAAAACCGAAACACATTGAAGTATTTCGGTTGTTATAAAGTACTATTTCCTTTCCCACTCGAGGGTTTTACTGAGAATACCAATGGAAATTTTTACTTCCATGGTTTCTTTCTCTGGATAAAATTCTGCCGTCAACCATTTATCTTGTTTAACGCTGTAAATTTCTCCTTCAAAACCGTTCTTCGTAGGTTGTATTTTTCTAATCATTTGTTTCCCTTCCTCTATTTTTTCACTCCCGGTTGATTTCACAAACCCTTCATAAATATTTTTATTTTTTTTGATGGAAAGTATTGTGCCGTGTCTTTGTGTATCCCATTTTCCTTCAATAGGATGTTGAGCAAAAACAGATATGGAGGTAAAGAAGAAAAATAAAAAAATTGAGATATATTTTCCCATAGGTGAAATGTTTATGGATGTTTAAAAGATTGTCTACTACATCAACGCTAAAATAGTGGTTATCTTTCAATTATATTAAAATATACCGCAGTTTTATCATTGAAAAGCACTGATTTTACTTAAATTGGAATAACACCAAAAACGATTTCCCCATGATACAACACTATAATGAAGTAGATCAAAAACTTCATCAACTTTCCCAAGTTATTGCAAAGTTTAATCGCTCTTTTGTACCCAAAAAAGACGATGATAGTCATACTAACCTTCAATATGACATTATTGGCAATCGAATTTTGGGCCGTTGGATTGACACCTCAAAAGGTAAGATCATTGTGAGCTTGAATATTATAACGCTTCATTTTTCGATTTACAATCAAAAATGGGAAGTAGTATTTGAAACTTCAGTAATTGATAAAACCCAAGAAGAAATAGAAAATGCATTCTTACCTTTTTGTAATGAGTATCATTTGAGTTTTGATACTTTTAAAGCTCCACTTCATTTTGAAATTGAAACCTATCCTTTTTTAAAAAATAAATATGCTGCTCTCCCTATTGATGGAATTGAAGAGTGGAAAAAATGGAGAAAAACTGCTTTCGAAACTTGTGGACTCTTATTAGAACACCTCCAACTAAAAAGTGAAATCAGAATATGGCCACATCATTTTGATACTGGAATTTATGTTGAGGTCAATTCAGAAATGAGTTTTGGTTTTGGCTTAGCAATGAAGGATAACGTTAGTGAAACACCCTATTTTTATTTTTCAGCTTACGGTGTTCATCAACATAAAGTGAATTATGATCATTTCCCCCCTCTCCAGATTGGCTGTTGGAAAAACCTCTCTCATTGGAAAGGGGCTGTGCTGGAAATTGATCAGACTTCAAAAGAAAAATTGAGTTCGTTTATTATAGAAGTAAAACAAAACTATTTTTCTAATTAATCTGCGTCTCTCAATCTATCAATAATTTCACTACAAAGTTTAGCCTCTTCTTCAGAAATTCCATTAAACCGATCGGTGCTAAACATTTCATCATGTCCGTCAATTTCTTTTAGGAGTGCTAAACCTTTGGAAGTTATTGATAAATAGACAATTCTCCTATCTGATTCACTACGTTTCCGCTTTACATAATCTTTATCCAACAACTTATCAGATAGCCTTGTTGCATTTGGTGCTTTATCGATCATCAATGATTTTATATCATTCATTGTGACCCATTCCTCTTTTGCTCCCCTTAATATCCTCAATACATTGAACTGCTGAGGAGAAATTCCAAAAGGTTTCAAAAAGTCTACAAACTGATTTTGAAGCCAGTTTGCTGTATAAATCATATTGGTAACAAATCGATGTTTGTCACTCGTAAACCTTGTCTTTACAATGTCGTCTATATTTGCCATATCACACTATTTTATACAAATATACAAAAAATAAACTAGGAAATATTTTCCATGTAAAATATTTCCATTACATTTGTATTATAATCAAAGAAAAATTTGTTCATCATGAATCAGAAAACAGTAAAAATATCATACTATATCACAACAGGCTTACTTACATTATTAATGCTTTTCAGTACTTCAATGTATCTTTTTAAACATGAGGTGGCTCAACAAGCATTTACTAGTCTGGGTTTTCCTGTTTATATCATTTATCCTCTTGCAATAGCTAAAATTCTTGGTTTGATCGCAATTTGGACAAACTTGAGTCCTAGATTAAAAGAATGGGCCTATGCTGGTTTTGCGTTTGACACCATGCTTGCAGTGGTTGCCCACCTCAGCGTCAATGATGGTCAATTTGCAGGCGCACTTGTAGGTCTTATATTGATTTTAGCTTCTTCGGTTTTTTATGGACTAATGGAAAAAGAAGATTCGAAAAAGAAAGTTCCTGTGGCTTAATTTACCCTAACCATATTATCAGAAGAGGCTGTCTCATATTTTAATGATTCAGCCTCTTTTTTTCTTGTTATAATTGAATACAAAATAGCCTGCTTAGGAATAATTCCCAACAGGCTATTCTTGATTTTTATTACTTCTGCTCTAAACTAGCATTTGCATTTTCGAGTTCTTGAATTCTTGCTTGTAATTTTAGAAATAGATCATTGACCTTTTCATTCTGAAGAGCATTTGCTTCCACTTTTGTTTCTAGGTCTTTCATTTTTTGCTCTAAATCACTATTCTCTTTTTCAAGGTCTTCAATCATGTCTTGTTGTTCTTGAACAGCTTTGGTTAAAACGGGCACCATTAATTTATAATTTACGGAGTAATACCCTGTTTTTTCGACAAGATCTACATTTTCAGGAAAATACTGCATTAATTCTTGTGCTATAAAACCATAATATCTGACACTATCTGGATCTGTCTTATAATTGTAAGAATAAACACCAAGTTGTTTTACAGCATTGAGTGTCGTTTTCACTGTATCAATATTCTCTTTAAGACGAATATCTGAAAAATCAACTTTAGTAGTCAAATTTCCTCTTATCTGTAAATTACCGCCATTTAAAAAGATAAAGTCTTTTTTAGGATCTCCAGAAGGTTTGGACCAAAGTTCTAAATCGTCATCTGAATTGCTAACATGGAATATCCATCTTGGTCCACTTTCCCCCGATTGTAATGCAAAACCATTATTATCATCTACATTACCGGTACCGTGCAACACTCTAGTATTGCCTTTAATATCGAAGTCTCTATCTGGATTTCTACGTATACCAACTTGACCATCAGTATTAATTACGAACGGGCTATCACCTTCTAATTTTGATGATCTTGAAATTTTGAATTGATCACCATCAGAATCATCAATACCTACTGTAAAATCTTTTTTTCCACCGCTAGTAGCTCTGAATCTCATGGCAACATCTCCACTTCCTGAATTATCGATTTCGAACCCTGGGCTCTCACCATTATTATTGGTATGAACTTCTAGTTTTGCGGTCATATCATCAGTACCTATTGCGACATCTCCATTATTCTTTACAAAAAAGGCTGTATTCCCATTATCTTCAACTGCAAAATTACCAGATCCTTTTAGATTGACAGTGAAATGTTCTCCATCACCAGAATTAATTGTCGTCTCTTTTGATAAGTCACCACCTAACTCAATTTTATCATCAGATGCTTTTAAACCATTTTCAGCCACAACATTTAGAGTCCCATTTCCTGATGTAATACTACCAGTCATCCCTTTTCCACCATTTACTTGAGTAATTGGTAAAGACCACTCAGCTGTTCCATCTGAACTAGAAGTCAATACTTTGTTGTCTCCTGGGCTACCTCCTCTAATTCTGATACGTCCATTAATATCTAAAGCTCGTGTAGGACTTGAATGTCCAATGGCAATAGCACCGTCATTTCTCACAAAAAGGCGATAAGCTGCTCCATCAACGACAGAAAAGTTACCCGTATTATTCAGATTAATATTAAAATTATTTGTTCCTGCTGAAATCGTTGTATTTCCTACTAAAGCCCCTCCTAATTGTATCTGATCCGCAGCAGTTGTCAAACCATTGTTTGCAACAACATTTAATGTTGTATTACCAGTGCTTCCACCTCCAATTAAGCCATTACCTGCCGTGACTCCTGTAATATATCCATTGTTTGCTACATAAGCATCAACTTCACTTTCTGAAAGATTCGTATCAGTTGCTTCTAAGCTTTGTAGGAAATCTTCCTCAGTTCCTGAATTTTCGTTATTCAGCCAAATTTGATAAGCCGATAGTCCATCAGCACCTTTAACACCTGTAGCTCCCGTTAAACCTGTATCACCTTGATCACCTTTTAGAGATTTCAACCAATCATCCTGAGTACCTTCAAAACCTGATTTAAATGCCAAATCGTAGGCTGATAGCCCCGTATTACCTTGATCTCCTTTTAGTGACGATAACCACTCTGACTCAGTACCTTCAAATCCTGATTTAAAAGCTAAATCATAAGCCGATTGACCATCGGAACCTTGTAAGGATGCCAACCATTCTTCCTTTGTTCCTTTAAAACCAGACTCTTGAGCTAAAGTATAAGCATCTACACCATCTTCGCCTTGCAATGATAATAACCACTCTGACTCAGTACCCTCAAATCCTGATTTAAATGCCAAATCATAAGCCGATTGACCATCGGAACCTTGTAAAGATGCTAACCATTCTTCCTTTGTTCCTTTAAAACCAGACTCTTGAGCTAAAGTATAAGCATCTATACCGTCTTCGCCTTGCAACGATAATAACCATTCAGACTCGGTACCCTCAAATCCTGATTTAAATGCCAAATCATAAGCCGA
>NZ_JACVVP010000095.1 GCF_014534745.1 Flammeovirga sp. EKP202 | reverse complement strand
CTTTTCATAGAATAAAGATCGACTTTAAATCAAATAATGAAAAATCAAAATTTTAAAAGAGCGAAAGCTCAGTTAAAATGATGAAAAACAATATTAAAGTGATCGCATTTGATGCGGACGATACATTATGGGTCAACGAACCTTATTTTCAAGAAGCAGAAGAAGCCTTTTGTCAATTGTTAGGGAATGATCTTCCTAAAGAGGAAATTTCAAAGGAATTATTTAGGGTTGAAATGAGAAATCTACCATTGTATGGCTATGGTATTAAAGGGTTTGTATTATGTATGATAGAGACTGCAAAGAATTTTTCTAAAGAGAATATTTCAAATATAACCCTCCAAAAAATACTAGAGTTGGGCCATGAGTTATTAGAAAAGCCCATTGAACTGTTAGAGGGTGTTCCTGAAACATTAGAGACATTAAAAGAAGAGTACCAATTGATTGTTGCCACGAAGGGAGATTTACTTGACCAAGAAAGAAAACTTCAAAAGTCGGGTTTAGAAAGGTACTTTCATCATATAGAAATTATGAGTGATAAGAAGGAGAGAGACTATCAAAAATTGTTGCAACATTTAGATTGTCAACCTGAAAACTTTTTAATGATTGGTAACTCTATGAAATCAGATATTTTACCTGTTTTGGAAATAGGAGGAAATGCAGCTTATGTTCCTTACCATACAACTTGGGCACATGAAAAACAAGAAATACAACCTGAATTAGAAAACTTGATTCAATTAAATTCAATACAAGAAATCACTCATCATCTGAAATTCTAATGAAAAAAATAGTAGACATAGAAAATTGGAACCGTAAGGAACATTATCATTTCTTTTCAAAATTTTCAGAACCGTTTCATGGCATAACGGTCAAAGTAGATTGTACAAAAGCGTATGATCAAGCAAAGGAAAGAGGAGTTTCTTTTTTTCTTTATTACTTGTATAGATCCATCAAGGCCGCCAATCAAATTGTCAATTTTAGGTATAGAATTTTGGAAGGTAAAGTCTATGAATACGATTCCATAAGACCGTCGTGTACGATTGGTAGGGAAGATGGGACTTTTGGTTTTTCATACTTAGACTATCATGAGCAAGAAGACTTATTCTATAAGAAAGCCAAAGAGAAAATCGGTGAAGTAAAAAAGTCAACTTCTCTTTTTTCAGGAGGTGCTGGGGATGATGTCATTCATTTTTCGGCTATTCCATGGATCAATTTTACGAGTCTTTCTCATGCAAGAAGTTTTGAAATGCCGGATAGCGTACCTAAAATCTCATTTGGTCAATTAACAGAAGAAGGTGGAATGAAATCAATGTCTGTATCAATACATGTACATCATGCATTAGTAGATGCCTATCATGTTGGTCAGTTTATTGAGCAATTTCAAAATTTATTAAATGCTGAATAATCTAAAAGTAAGGCATTGCCATCAAAGTAATTATATAACATTATTTAAATCGGATTTAACAATGAATACGGCTAGATTTAAATTCTTCAATCGAATTTAATTTTTTAACCATCCAAATATAATTATGCGAATTTTATTATTCTTTTCACTATTGACAATCATTTCCTGCTCCAAGCCATCAGAAAAAGTACAATCGTCTACTTCCAGCATACCTCCAAAAGATTTAGTGGCTCTTTTAGATACTATTTGGAAAACAGAACAAACACCGATTCGTTTAAGAGATTCACTTGGAAAAGTACATGGTTATGAATCTGTAGAGTTCGAAAAACAAAATGAAATTTATCACGAAAACCACCTTATTAATGAAGCGAAAATTCTAGCTATTTTGGACGCACAAGGGTGGCCAAGTATAAGTCATATCGGAGAACAGGGCAATTTAACGATCTGTAATGTACTCCAACATTCCGGTATCGAGATTCGAAAAAAATACCTTCCGATGATGAAACAAGCAGTACAGGATAAAAACTTGTCTCCGAGATTATTGGCGAGAGCTGAAGATCGTTTGGCTACTGATCGTGGAGAACTTCAAATTTATGGTGGACAAATAAAATATTATCCACAAACGAAGAGTTTTGATGTTTGGCCTATCGTTGATCCGGAAAATGTTGACCAGAGAAGAGCTGAAATTGGACTAGAACCTATTGCAGATTTTTTAGGTAGCAGAAGAAATCCATTAGAGTGGAACTTGGAGGAGCAAATAAAGAGAACGGCAGAGTTTCAACAAGCCAAAGAGGTACTGAAACAATAATATCACTTCTGATTACACTGTAAACGAAGTTTTCATTAACTTTTAATCCATTTTTCTACTAGATTGAATAGGGCTTACCTTCAAACTTCCTTCTTCTTCGTTTTTCATCAATGGAAAAATGAAGAAGAAGGAAGCTTGAAAGTAGGACATAAAAGCCTGCAGAATAATTGATTGTAATTTTGCGGTAATTTAGTTTACAATGTGCTTGTTTAGACCTATTTTCTTGTCCGTATTATGTTGTGATGATAATTATCACATGTACGATGTGATCATTGTTACTTTAATGATGTGTGTCATCCTCTAATTTTGACTTATTATTAAAATTAAGTCTAAATAAGGATAATGAAAAACAACTTCAATTCATACATCTTTTCAACGCTATTAACGTTATTCAGTCTTCAACTATTCGCTGGAAATCCTATTAAAATTAAAGGTCACATCACTTCAGGGAAGGAGCATGTTCCATTTGTCAATATATCGATAAATGATGGTCAATTTGGAACAACTTCTGACGAAACGGGGCATTTCATCATAGAGCTTGAAAAAGGAGAAACTTACCATCTTACGGTTACTACAGTAGGTTATAAGACCATGGAAATGGATTGGGTAGCCAATGCTCAAAATGAACTTCACATTGAGTTACAAAAAGACCTTCTTGAATTAAATGAAGTGATTGTCTCAAGTAATAGAAGAGCACAAAGTAGAAATGAAACCTCTTCGGTGGTCAATGTAATTGGAAAAGACCTTTTTCAAAGTGCCAATTTTAAGGTGGCTGGTGAAGGCTTAAATTATGTTTCAGGTGCAAGAGTAGAGACTACATGTGGTAACTGTGGTTCTTCAGAACTTCGATTAAATGGGTTGGAAGGACCATATACTCAGATTCTGATAGACAGTCGTCCAGTATTTAATGGTTTGGTAGGTGTTTATGGTTTGGAACAAATTCCTGTAAACATGGTGGACCAAATTGAGATTGTAAGAGGTGGTGGTTCTGTATTATTTGGTGCTAATGCAATTGGTGGCACTGTTAATATACTGACTAAATCTCCAAAGTTTAATGCTTATGAAGTAGGAAGTAATTTCTCTTCTATGAATGGAGAAGTGAACGATTACAACGTATATTTTAATACTTCGTTAGTTTCTAAAAATGAAAAAACATCGGGTTATCTTTTCGGGTCTTATAGAAATAGAGATGCTTGGAATGCCAACCCAGACGATATCTATTACAAAATAGATGATGATGGAAATCCTTATGGTGATCCTATTAAAGACGACTTTTCAGAAGTAACAGCTTTGGAAACGATTTCGGTAGGAACCAAAATTTATCATCAATTCAATGATCAGAATAAATTTACTTTTGATGCTAAATTTATTAACGATCAAAGAAGAGGAGGTAACAAATTTGATCGTCCTTATCATGAAACAGATCTTACGGAGGCTATCGAAATGAATATAGGTAGTGCAAGTCTTGCTCATGATTGGTTCAGTAAAGATAAAAAGTGGCATTTGAATACTTATGCAATTGGACAATTTGTAGATAGAGACAGTTATTATGGTGCTCACCAAGCTCCTGATGGTTATGGATCAACTACAGGAAGTACTATCATTGCAGGTTCTCAGATGAATTACAATATCGGTAAAGTTGCAGGAGGAAAATCAGTGCTTGTTGTTGGAGCAGAGTTTATCCATGATCGTATCAATGATAAGAAACTAGCCTATTTGGATGAAGAAACAGGAGAATGGACCAACGATGCTACCGTTTCTGACCAAAATTCAAATACTTATGCTTTGTTTGCTCAACAAGAATGGACTAATGACAAATGGTCTTTATTGACAGGCGTAAGAATGGATTATGTAGATATTACTGACCTACAAAATCATGAAAATGACAAAAATGTACCTGCTATTAACCCAAGAGTAAATTTGAAATACAAGATCTTAGATAACCTACAGATAAGAGGCGGATTTGCTACAGGTTTTAGAGCTCCTCAAATGTTCTCAGAAGATTTACACATCGAAGTAACAAGTGGGCAGGGTGTAAGAACAGTTTTAGATCCAGATCTTAAATCGGAAACGTCGATTTCATATAATTTGGCTTTAGACCTTGATCAGCAAATCGGTAAAACACAGTTCTATTTCTTGGTAGAAGGGTTCCATACTACCATCAATGATCGTTTTGATAACCAATACGACTATCAAGAAGATGGCACTTTGATTCTTTTCAAAAGAAACTCTACTTCAAATGCAGTAGTTAAGGGTTTGAACTTTGAAACTAAAATTGCTCCAAGTGAATCCTTTATGATTCAGGCAAACTATACGCTTCAATCTTCTCAATACGACGAGGAAAACCAGTGGGGTGATGAAGATTCAAGTACTTCAAAAGAAATCTTGAGAACACCGAATCAATACGGTTCGTTGACTGCTAATTATAAAATCACGAATCAATGGGAGGCTTCATTGACTGGGGTTTATACAGGTAAAATGTATGTGCCTTACCTTCCGGGAGGTTTTATCAACGGAGAGTTGACTGAAAATGAAGAGTTGATAGAAAGTGAGCAGTTTGTAGATATGGGGATTAAATTGGCCTACACTACAAAATTGACAAAAGATACTAACATTCAAATTGGTGCAGGAGTAAAGAATATATTCAATCAAATGCAGTCTAATTTTGTAAGTGGTATTGATAAAGATGCTGGCTTTGTATATGGACCTTACACACCAAGAACTTTTTATATTGATGTAAGGATTGGCAATTTATTAAATTAAGAAATTTGCTTCCCATCATTATTAGCCTTACTAATATGTATTACATTTTAGTAAGGCTTTTTTGTTGAATTTTGATTCATTTATTAACTTTAAATGAACTATTCAATAAAATGAAAATGAGAAAAAACAAACTATTATTTTTGCTTAGCTTGTGTTTATGCTTGCCTTTTTTATCATTGGCTCAAAAGTATGCTAACGTAGAAATTGTCAATCTTCACTCTAAACACCTAGACCAAGACAGAGAGCTTTTTGTTTATACGCCAGCAGGGTATACGGAGGAAAAGTATTACAACTACAATGTTGTCTATGTTTTTGATGCTCAAAGTCGTGAAATCTTTGATTATGTTCATGCTTCTCTTCCCTTTATAAAAGAGGCAGAGGGAGATCGAAATATCGTGGTTGGCATCACTTCCCCCTATTTTCCCGATGAGGATTATGGTAGGAATAATGATTTTCTTCCTGTATTAGAAGAAAAATTGGACAAAGCACGATATGGGAAATATAGCGGTAATGCAGAAAATTTCAGTGCTTTCTTCTTAGAGGAAGTAATTCCCTTTATCAATGAAAACTATCATACATCTGAAGATCGTTTAGTAGTAGGACATTCTTTGAGTGCATCGTTTGTATTGTCTTACATCCTACCTTCTGAGATAGATTTCAGAGGCTATTTGGCAATATCTCCCAATTTAGCCTACGAAAAAAATCAAGTGGCCAACAAGCTTATGGCTTATGATTTTGATCAAAAAAAGCATAAGGTATTTCTCTTTCTATGCAATGCAGATGAAGGGAATGAATATTGGCAACATTGGGTAAAACCAAGAGAGAAAACGTATGCTTTCTTTGAGAAATACACTTCACCAAAGCTAGAGGTCGAGGTAGAAAGCTATCCTTTTGAAGATCATTTTACGGTATTGGGTAAAGGGTTAAGCCAAGGCTTATCGGAGTATTTTACTTTCTATCATAAAAATAAAGATTCATTTATCTCTGACAAGACCTATCCTGTAACCATTACGTGTAAGGTACCTCATAAAAAGGATCAGGTATATATTGTAGGGAATCAAAAAGCGTTAGGAAATTGGAACCCCGATAAAGTAAAATTAGAAGTAGTCAATGATTCTATCCGCACAATTTCTTTGGAAGTAACGAATCCTGCTATTTTCAAATTTACCAGAGGAGACTGGAGCAATGAAGGTTTTTTGAAAGATAGAAGTAATGCAAACATTATGATTAATCCTCTAAAAGAAAAAGAGTATCATTTTGAAATTGTAAACTGGGCTGATAAAATGCATTAGAAGCACTTTTTATAAGGCCCAAAAAGATAATTAATTACGATGTTCTTTTATGAAGGATAAATGGTAATGTATTGTGGTTTGTGAGGACGTTTTACTAAAGCGCCCCTACCGTACTGCATTGTAGAAAATTATTATAAAGCCTTGACTTTTTTGCTTCTTTTTTTTCAAAATAAAAACGAAGAGGAAAGAACTTTGAAAGCAGATCCTATAAAAACTTGTAAAAAAATCGATAGGAAGTTAACCGAAACCTCTGCATATGAAATAGCAAGGTACACTTTTTATTTCAGAATTGATTTCAACTTTTATATTCCTTAATTGATAGTTTACATAATCATAACACCTTGATATTCAGTTAAAATATCAAGGTGTTTTTGATGAGGAATTAACCGATCGTTCACATTTTGTTTTATAACGTTTAGTACTTTTCAAGCGAGTTCAAAGTAAAGCTAGAACTGTTTGATAACTACTCATCTCTACGAACTAGATATGTCAGTAACTACTAAACAAAAATACAAAGTGGGACTTTGTATGGCAGGTGCCATCTCAGGAGGAGCCTATACTGCTGGAGTAATTGATTACCTTATTGAGGCATTAGATACTTGGGAAGAAAAAAAGAAGACTTCAAACTTAACTTCTATTCCTGATCATGAGATTGAAATACCGATTATTGGAGGGGCATCCGCAGGAGGAATTACAGGTGTGATTTTAGCTTCTATACTCAATGAAAGAATCAATCATGTGAGGGAAGTGAAAAACAAAAATATTTTAGAAAATATCACTTCTAATAAGCTGTACCATAGTTGGGTAGATCTGACAAACGTCAATATGTTGAGTAGGATATTGGACACCAAAGACCTGAAAAGAACGAAGAAACTAGACTCATTGATCAACTCCGACTTTATTGATGAAATTGCTGATAGAGCGATCAAAAATTGTAAGAATGAAGTCAAAAGAAATTATATTCCAGAAGATCTTAAAGTGTTTGTTACTTTAACCAATCTCAATGGCTACGACTATAAGTATTCTTTTAAAGGAAATGGAAAAAAGTCAGATGATTTTTATGTGACTTACCATAATGATTTTGCCTGTTTCAAACTGGCTAAAGATGCCCAAGATTACAGTAATGACGGCTGGATCCCTTTGAACTTTTTTAAAGATACTTCATTGAATCTTGATTTATTAAAACGTGCTACCTTGGCAACAGGAGCGTTTCCTTTTGGGTTAAAATCCAGAAGTGTTACTAGAAAAGGTAAATACATCATTGATAATAAGTGGATTAACCAAGGAGCTGAATTGGGTGATATTGGAAAGGAAGAGGAATGTGAAAATATTATTGTAGATGGAGGCGTCATTAATAATGAACCTTTTTTACACGTGGAAGAGGTATTGAAGGAAAAGAATAATAAGGAATATGTGGTCTTGACCATTGATCCATTTCCGGAAGAAACCACTCATGAACGTACCAATAAAAGAAGGAATAGAGAAATTAGAGATATCATGGGTTTGGCAGGTCCATTTTTAGAAACGCTACGCCACCAAGCAAAGGTAAAACCGAAGATAGAAAACGAAACGAAAAATGCCAGTGCACTAGAAAAGCATTACATCATCTCTCCAAAACGAGGGGACTACTCTGGAGAAAAAGCGATTGCTTGTGGATCTTTAGGTGGGTTTGGTGGTTTTATCAGTAAGGAATTTCGAATCCATGACTACTTTCTTGGTAGAGCGAACTGTCAAAAGTTTTTAAAGGATTATTTTACCGTAGATATCCAAAATGAGGAAAATGCTTTGGTGAAAGAGGGATATGAAACTATGCCAGAAGAAGAAAAAAAGAAGTATAGAAATGAAAAAGGAGAGTATCAGATTATCCCTATTTTTGATTTTGATGAAAAAGAAATGTACATGCCTAAATTCGGAAACGGCAATCATTTTCCTTCTGTCAGTACTTTTTACCTTTCCTCTTTCCGAAAAGAAATTTGTAAAAGGATAAAAGCCATCATGAAACTTACTATTCCAAGCAAAATCACTTACAATATTCTCAAACAATTTTTACCTATTGATATGGTTATTGATTTTTTGACCAAAGAACTTAGCGATTGGCAATTGGTAGATATGCACCCTAATGCTACTGAACACACCGAAAGAAAACGAATAAGGGATTTGAGAAAATAATGAAATTTTAATTATTTTTAGTATTACTAATTTTCTATAAGTACTAAGTCAAAAATAAATCATAGTTAATTCTAATTTATTTTTTGTGAGTACAACGCTAAAAACGTATAAATAGTGGTTCTATTTAAAGTTTTTTGAAGGCAGTAATCGCATAACAATAAATGGAATTAGTGGTATATAATTTTGTCTTAAGTACTAAGTCAAAAATAAATCATAGTTAATTCTAATTTATTTTTTGTGAGTACAACGCTAAAAAACGTATGAATAGTGGTTCTATTTAGCGTTTTTTAAAGGAAGTAATCGCAAAATAATAAATAGAATTAGTGGTATATAATTTTGTCTTAGTACTTAGTACTTAAGCTATTTTTTTAAGAACTTACAAAAAAGTAAACTATAGAAACATGAATAGCATACTAAAAATACTACTATCAATTTTTCTTTTATTCTTCCTTTTTTCATGTCAGGATAATAACCAAAATGTCAACGTATTCGAGTACGATGAATTTTATGATGAAAAGGAGATGATGAAATTAGACTCATTTTCGACGTTTTATGATTTTCAAAAGAGCATCGTATTAAATGCCTGTCATTTCAAAAGTGATCAAGTAATTCTGAGCACGGAAAAAGGAAATAAATTACCGCTTAACTCAGGTTTGATCTGTTTTTGGCAAGGAGGAAGTTGTGCATTAATTCGAAGTCGGAATGTCATTACAATTAATGATACTACAACGCTTCATAGAGACCTTTTAACACCAAAAGTGATCAATAATGGGCGGAGGAAAAATTGGCCCGATTCCCCCAATAAAGTTGTTTTTAATCTGAAATTCTCCTCAATATCTCCAATCAAGGAAATAGATACTGCTTTGGATTCAATTTATATGACTTATCAGCACATTTGGAATTAATATGCTAGTGGGAAATACCATAAGAAATTATATGAACTTGAGGATGAACAGTTAAAAACCATAGCTTCTAAAATACCAATTAACTTGATTCTTGCTCAGAGAAGAATAGATGATAGCTTGAACTTGGACTTGAAGGGAGGAGATATTTTGTCGATAGAAACGGGGAAATGAATTCTCATGGAATGAATCTTTTTTTCCCAAAGACTTTTTTCTAAATTGTACTATTAATTGTGTCATACCAAAAGCAAAAAGGAACTTCATTTCTATTTAAATTACTGATGAACAAAAAACTATTATTGACTAACTATCTGATTCTCCTGTTTTCTTTTAATTTATTTTCAAGTACTACAGATAGTTTACAAACTTTTTTGGCAACCTATGAAATGCTGGAGAGTGAATATGTCTATGAAAAAGGGGAACGGTCATTCCAAGGAACTACGGCATTGGAATTGACTTCAAGACTTACGGAAAGTCAACTGACGTCCTTACAGTTTAGCAATAATATATTGGTAAGGTGTTATACCTTCAAACAATTGACGTTAAATAATTCTTCAAAAGTGATTGCTATTCTTCATAATCACCTGAATAGTAGGTTGGAACTTGAGCGAATAGATGGTTGTATTATTTCGACTCAATTATTGATTGAATATTTCTTGGAACAATGTTTTACAAATTGCAATAGCAGTATAAGAACAGAGGCTTTTCATTTACTTCACTCTTTCAATAAAATTGATTTGCTTTCAGATTACCTCTTAGCAAGAGTCCCAATCAACGAACAAAATTATTCGATTATTGAAAAAGCAATTTTAAAAGGAAATAACAAGTTTCTCTATTTATTTTTGTCTTATCGAAAAGGTGATTTTGATAAAATGATTCTCCAAGCTAGTCAAAATGACTCATTGAAAATTAATTCAATTAACCTGTTTAAGTTTCTCAGAAGTGATGAACTATTGAAAGACCTATCCTTTGCTTATTTAGAACAAGACGATCGATTAAATCAATTGAGAAGAGAACGCACTTTTTTAGAATTACTTAAGTTGAAAAAGTATGCATTGATAGGACTTTATAAAGATAAGCCTGAATACCAAAAACCCTTATATATAGCATTATACAAGACATGCACCATGCCAATATTACGCTTAGAAATTGAAGAAAAATACCCTTCATTTACCGAAAGGATGCGAAACTATATTGACAATGAATCCTATTTTGTGGAGTAAAATAAACTAAGTACTAAGTCAAAAATAAATCATAGTTAATTCTAATTTATTTTTTGTGAGTACAACGCTAAAAAACGTATGAATAGTGGTTCTATTGAAAGTTTTTTGAAGGAAGTAAGTAATCGCAAAACAATAAATAGAATTAGTATTAAATAATTTTGTCTTGGTACTTAAATACTTTGTAAACTAAGTTTTCGAATATTTATAGTATTTAGAAATCATGAGATTTCTGATGATCTGAAGGACACGAATGACGCTGACGCTTAACATTCGCGCCATTGAGCTTTCTACCATTTTAGTTTAGTAGTACTGCACCTGGCATTGAAGGGAAAAGCGTTAAGAATTTCATGAATTGAGCCGTTAAAAATGATTTTCTTGTTTGAGCAAAGCGAGTTTAAAATCATTTAGGCGAGAGGAATGAAATTTAGCTTTTGACTTCTAAGCCTAGATTTTTTGCTTCGTTTTTTATCAATGGAAAAATGAAGAAGAAGGAAGCTTGAAAGTTGATTCTATAAATGCTTGCAGAAAGGTTGATTGAAAGTTGACGAAAATTTAGTTTACAATGTATTTATTACACTGAAAAGGCCAAAATAAGGGGTGTAAATTCTTCAAAAACTTGAACAGTTTATGCAAAATGAAAATTGAGGTTGTAAAGACAACTTTTCCTGTTTAAAATCGCATATATGTTTTTATGACCGATAGTGTAAATTATAAACAGTAAAGGACACATTTTGATTGAGAGAAAATGAACGTGTTATCAAGTTTTTCAAAACAAAGTATAGTACCCTTTTGTAAGGTCAAAATTTTAGCACAATGCTGTTTAAAAATGACATTTTTCAGTCTAAAAGCATAGTACTAAAAATAAAAATCATAGTTACCTGCACGGTTTTGAAATAGCTGTACTTTTAAAGTATAATTTTCACCAAACCTCAAATTGAAATTGAAATGAGATCTAAGGTACTTTATTACATCTTTATTATAAGCCTATTTTTTGGTTGTAAAACAACAGAGGCAACAAAGGAAACTACTACTCAACCTAAACCTAATGTAGTTTTTATACTAGCAGATGATTTGGGTTATGGAGATTTATCATGTTATGGTCAGCAAAAATTTAATACGCCTAATATTGATAAGTTAGCGGCAGAAGGGATGTTGTTTACACAGCATTATTCAGGAGCGACGGTTTGTGCACCTTCAAGAAGTGCATTTTTAACAGGACAACATACGGGGCATACAATGATCAGAGGAAATAAAGAGGCTAGACCTGAAGGACAGTTTCCGTTAGCAGATTCTGTTTTTACTATGGCCGAATTGTTCCAAAAAGAAGGGTATGCAACAGGGGCGTTTGGTAAGTGGGGACTTGGTTTTCCAGGTTCTGAAGGAGATCCCAACAATCAAGGTTTTGATACTTTTGTTGGTTACAATTGCCAGCGTTTAGCACATCACTATTACCCTTATCATTTATGGGAGAATGATCAAAAAATCATGCTCAAAGGAAATGAGGGAAAAGCAAAAGAAGAGTATGCCCCTGCAATTATACACGAGAAAGCGATTGCCTTTATGAAAGAAAATAAAGACAAACCTTTCTTTATGTTTTATCCTTCTGCTTTACCACATGCGGAGTTAGTAGCACCGGAAGAATATATGGAAAAGCACCGTGGGAAATATTTACCAGAAAAGGAATATAAAGGGTATGATGAGGGCGAGAAATACCGTGAGGGTCCTTATGAAAGCCAAAAAGAACCACATGCTGCTTTTGCAGCCATGATCAATGTGTTGGATGATCAAGTAGGTGATATTGTGAAAACACTGGAAGAATTGGGGATTGCTGATAATACGATTATCATTTTTACATCAGACAATGGTCCTCATAAGGAAGGAGGAGCTGACCCTGACTATTTTAATAGTAATGGAATTTTCAGAGGCTATAAACGCGACCTTTATGAAGGTGGAATTAGAGTGCCATTAATTGTAAAATGGAATAACAAAATCAAGAAAGGTTCACAAACTGATTTAGTCTCTGCATTTTGGGATTTTATTCCTACATTTTCTGAATTATTGGCAACAGATACTAAAGATTTTGATGCTTTAGATGGTGTGTCATTTTATCCTACTTTAATGGGAGGCAACGATCAAGAACAACATGATTTTCTTTACTGGGAGTTTCATGAAAAAGGCGGAAGACAAGCGTTAAGAAAAGGGAAGTGGAAAGCTATACGATACAATGTTTTCAAAAATAGAAAAAGTATTCCACAGCTTTATAACTTAGAGGATGACCCTGAGGAAAAGAAAAATATAGCCTCAACCTATCCTGAAATTGCGGAGGCAATGAGCAAAATAATGGAGAATGCAAGAACGGAGTCCACAGTATTTAACTTCGGGCAAAAAACGCATTCACCATCGAAATAATTTTAAGTGCTACGTGCACTAAGCTTTTGACTTTATCAAGAATTTAAAATCATAGTATTACTTATAAGTAAATAAAAAGTAGTTCAGGGCGATCAATAATAGTTGGAATGAGAGGTGAAACTTTCACTTCTTTTGCATTCATTAAAATTTCATCCTGTTGCTTAATTATTAACTGAGCTTTCGCTCTTTTAAAATTTTGATTTTTCATTATTTGATTTAAAGTCGATCTTTATTCTATGAAA
>NZ_JACVVP010000094.1 GCF_014534745.1 Flammeovirga sp. EKP202 | reverse complement strand
AGCATCTCAAAACGATGAAGTTTTGATCGAGTTATCCTTTCAATAGGCGAGAGAAATGGAATTTAGCTTTTGACTTCAAAGCCTTGACTTTTTTGCCTCTTTTTGTTTCAAGACAAAAACGAAGAAGAAGGAAGTTTGAAAGTTGATCCTATAAATGCTGGCAGAAAGGCTGATTGAAAGTTGACGAAAACTTAGTTTACAATTCACCCAATTGTTTAAGCATAAAAAAACCTCTTATTTCCAAAGGAAACAAGAGGTCAAGACTCTTTTTTAATTATTGATGGTTTAAAAAAGGGCCTTTAGATTATAATGTTACGATTGCTTCATCTAATGGCTTTCTCACCTTCGCAAGATGTTGGTAATCATCATCTTCAGCTCTATAACCAATCGGAAGTAAAATTGTACTTTTTAGTCCTAATTCTTCAAAACCTAATACTTTGTCTACTTCAGCAGGAACAAAACCTTCCATTGGAGTGCTATCTACTTCAAGTTGAGCACAAGCTGTAAGTAGATTACCTAAAACGATATAAGCTTGTTTTGCTACCCAAGTATCTTTGTCTTCTGGAGACAAGTTGTTGACAGTGTTTACCATCATGCCTTTGTAGTCACCAAGTGCATCTGCAGGAATTCCTCTAGTGCTTGCTACATTTTGGATAAATGCTTCAACATCTTCTACTGTAAGATCTGCTGTACGAGCAATGACAATTAGGTGAGATGCATCTGCAACTTGTTTTTGTCCCCATGCATGTGGTACAAGTGCTTCACGTAATTCAGGAGTTTTTACCACAACAATTGTCCAAGGTTGTAAACCATAAGAAGATGCCGATAAGTTACCCGCTTCTAAAATTGTTTGAACTGTTGCTTCATCTATTTTTTTCGTTGCATCAAATTTCTTTGTTGCGTAACGCCAGTTTAGGCTCTCAATAATGTTCATAAGAAAAGTGTTTTATTTTGATTGAAAGATTAAATCATGACAAATTAAAACAATATTCGTTTAAACGACAAATGTTTTGGAAATATTTTACAGTATGTATAGTGTGAAAGTTGTAAAACGAAAAATGCTACTCTCTAAAGAAGGAAAAGGTATTTATTAGAATATTACTGTTATACAGTCACTTAAATAAAAAAACACCTCTAAGGAGGTGTTCATATATTTTTAGTAATGGAGGAGATAAATTTTTATCCAATTAAAAAATAAGTTGCAATTAATAGCATCTTGCCTAGGATAATTCCCCAGTAATTCGCCAAAGCATACCCTAGAGTACCGGCTGCCATTCCTGATAAAATCACTTTTTTATTCTTAATAGCTTTTGAAACTGGTCCCACAAAGGCAGGCCCATACAAACAAGCTGTTGATGTAATGATAAAAGTATCCACATCAATTTTGAAATATTTGGCAAGTAATAAATGAATCACAATTCCAGTGAACATCACAATAGCGACAAAGCCAATATATAAAGTGCCATCAGCTAGTAACTTTTCAAAGTTAGAAAGGCTACCTAAACCAATACAAAAAAGTAATACAAAATACTCGCCTACTAAAAAACTACCTTTGATATCTCGTACTTTAGAACTGAATGAAGCACCAATAGCTAAAGAGGTAACGCCAAGGATAATATAAATTTCGTCCATTTTACCCCAAATCAATAATGAACTTCCTACACAAAAACCAAGAATGAGTACTACAATACCTATACTTGCCAGAATGCTTTTGTATGTTGGACCTTGAAGGGCTTGAATTTTAGTAATGTCGCTTTCAATTGCATTTTTAGCATTGTATTTTGGTAGGACAAAGCCGAATAGTTTTTTCGCAAGGGTCATTAAGAAAATCATCCACAAGCCACCTAATATCATATCTGCAGTATTCATTAATACAAAGGCTTCGTCTTTAACATCCAATGCCAAACCAATGGCAGACATATTTGGTGTTCCGCCTGTATATAGCCCTACAGACATTCCTCCTAAATAGTGTGCACTTTCTAATGTACCTGTAAATACGAGGAAAGCGAGGGTTGCTCCAATTGTTACGCCAAATAAATTACAGAAGAAAGATAAAATTGTAGATCTTGCTTGAGTGATCCATTGCTTCATGTTGGAAGATAAAAGCATAAGTCCAATAGATAAAGGTACTGCTGCATCTACCAACGTTTTTGAAACTTCCGTGTCAATAGTATAAAAAGTGTTGCCAAGGAAAATGCCTAAAGCATAAGCAATAATTACTGTTCCTATGTTTTCAATCCATGTAAATTTCTTAGCTCCCCATGTTAAAATAATGGGAGCTACTAGCATAACTAACGCTTGAAGCATATATATAACCTATTTTAATTTCCCTCAAAGGTAACTATTTTGTGTAAAAGAATATGGATTAGGAACAAATCAAAAAAAGCTATCCTAATGAAGGACAGCTTTTCGGTTATTGAAAAATAGTGTTTTTCTTATTTGTTTTTCAAGACTTTGTAGACCTTTGTTTGGTCTAGGGTTGTGAGTTTGATGAAATGAATCCCTTCTGACAAGGTGTGTGTTGGAATATTGAGATGATGAATACCGCTATTTAATTCGTTGTATTTTTGAGAATAAACCAATTGACCATTTGCGTTTAATACTTGTATCATGACAGTTTCTTTGTCTTTTAATTCAATATCAATAGTCAATTTTGATTCAAATGGATTGGGATAAGCGTTACCCCATTGATTTTCTAATTCAACTTCTAAATCATTTCTTGTTCTGGCATTACTACCATTAAAGAATGTATCATAGCTTTGGGCATATTCATAATTTGTCGTTTTATCCCAATTGATAGACCACGTCATCATGCCTCGTAAATCAGGGTATCCTTCGCTTTTCACAAGCTTATAAGCTCCACCAAATGAGATACCATTTACAAGGTAGTTTAAAGCTTTTTGCACTTCGGCAGGTGGAGTGTAACCGCCAGCTGGGGCAGCAGGTTTATTGGCAGGTAACCCCAATGCCACTTGATCTTCTCTAAAAGGAGGGAAGAAACCAGCTACACTTTTTGTTTCAAAACCTTGCAATAACATTTCTGTCATGGCTACAATAAAATCGGCAGAACCTTGCGTGTAAGCTTTTCCATCTAGTGCACCTAAACTACCAGTGTTGTAGAGTTGCACGTGTACATAGTCCAATTGATCTCTCAGCGTATGTAAGATTGGTAAATATCCACCCCAAGATCCACCATAAGCCGTTTGACCACCTTGTACGTATGCGGTTTCAGGAGCAGAAGTCAATAAGAATGAAGGCCCAAAATGTGTTTTGATCGCTTGCATTCCTTCTATAAAGTTCAATACTCTTGGTGTCGTAGGATTTGTAAAGTCATTGTCTCCTGCATTAAGTGTAAGTGATGAGCCTTCAAGGTCAATATCAACTCCATCAAAACCATACGTTTCACATAAATTGATCATGGAAGTGACAAACTTTTGTTGCTCTTCTTCATTATCTAAATGCACAACACCATTGGCCCCGCCTAAAGATAAAATGACTTTCTTTCCTTTACTTTGTAAGTAAGCTACATCTGCTTTAAACTCCGCTCTAGAGGCATCGGAAGGTTCATTTTGGAAATTATTGATGTCTATAGGATCAAAAACCATAGTATTATCAATGTCTCTGATTTTAGGCTCAGCAAATGCAATACATATGACATTATATCGATCATCTACATCTTTTAGTCGGATATAAGGAACGCTAGACAAGTTCCAGTTGTGCCAATAACCCACAAGAACTTTATCTGTAAAAGCTAAGTTTTCTTCAATTGTAATTGAAATACTTTGTTCGGTGGTTAAACCTTCATCATCTGTAGCGGAGAACAAAATAGTATAGCTCCCAAATGTAGATGGAGTCCATGTCGCGGAAGAGCCATTATATGTTGTTCCTTCTACTGTAATATTTGAGGATACAATACTCCCATCAATATCTGAAGCTTCAAAAGAGAGGTTAATTGAAGAGAGGGAAGTTTGTTTTATAACCTTATTATCAGCAGGGCTGAAAGAAGTAATTACAGGGTATTGAGGCCCTTGTGGTTCATTTACAGTCAGAGTGTAAGAGGCTGAACTAGACTTTCCTTTATCATCTGAAGCATTTACAGTTACATTATAGCTGCCATAAGTTGTAGGAGTCCATTGAGTAGAAAAAGTTGTATTGGTTTGAGTTGCCTCAAGAACAGTACCATCTACTGTAAAGCTAACCGTTATTGGATCACCTTCAGCATCTACCACACCTGCGTTTAGCGTAGTAGCAATTAATCCAACAGACGTTTGATGGGTTGTAGTGATACTAGGAGCTGTATTTGTATCCACGCACGGACCAAGCGGTTTCCACCAGTGATCGGCTTCGCCAGGAGTGATGTTATAGAGGTTGTCTACTTGTGCTTCAAATAAGTCACCTTGATAGACAACAATATCATTTGTATTATAAGTGGATGGGTAAGGTGCATATTCTGGATAACTGCAATTTCCTTGAATAACTTCTTCAATTGTTACTGTAATTGAGTTATTAGAAGTAAGGTTATCGTTATCGGTAGCACTTCCTGTAATGGTAAAAGTACCATAATCAGAAGGAGTCCAAAGTGCAGAAGAAGAGTTGAAAGTTTGCCCCTCTACTGTAATATTGGAGGCAACGATAGTTCCATCTTCATCACTGGTATTGATTTGAATAGAAATTGGGGCTAAGGATGAAGTTTTAATAATGTCACCGTCCGAAGGAGTAGTAAAACTCACAGAAGGGGGAGTTGGTTCATTAGAAGTAATGGTAAATTCAAGAGTAGTTTGACTTTCACTTCCTTGGTTATCAATAGCTATTCCGACTGCGGTGAAACTACCAATTTGAGTGGGAGTCCATTGAATGTTATTTCCTGAGAAGGTAATGCCATCAACAGTAATTGAAGTACTTTCGATTGTTCCGTCATCATCTGTTGCAGAGATGATAAAGTTAATTGCTGTAGTTTCTTCTAAAACGAAAGAACTGTTGTTAGCAGGTGAAGCAAAAGTTACAGTAGGAGGAAGGTTGTCATCACAGATACCAATTTCTTCCCATGGTCCCCATTGAGCCTCCCCTGGAGTGTCTCCTTTTGTCCACCATTTAGAGCTGTAAAGCTTTCCATTGTGAACCACTTTGGTTCCACTTTGAGCATAGGTAGTTGATGAATTCCACTCTGCTACACCATCGCAAGGTGAAGCATTCATAGCTGTTAATAGAGTGGTGGCCTGAGTTGCATTATACATAGCCATAATGCTAACTAAGAGTAGTAGTTTAAAAATTCTCATATATGTAGTAGTGTTGTTAATAAATTCTCTAAAAAGAGGAACTGAAGGTTGATGGTTACGAATCAAATAAATGATTCAGTTAGTCGCAATAAAGCAGAGGGTAGCAAATAGGAGTACAGCCCAAATAAATAGGGGTACAGTCCTAAGTTGATCAAAAAAAGTAGGGGTACAAAGCTTGTCTTTTTATAGTAATTCAGTACGATAAAAGGTGTACAGACTGTATGCTTACAGATTTGTAGGTGCTTTATCTGTATTATTTTTTATTTTAGAGCCATCTTCAAAAACTACATTTTATGAAATATCTCTTCTACTTTCTTTTTCCCTCCCTTTTTCTTTCTTCAACTGTTTTTGGACAGACTGATAGTTTAGGAAAACAACAAAGTGAACATATCAGTATTTCGTCACAAAATGACTTTTACCAATATTGGTTACAATCAGACCGAAACTTTACAAATGGTATCCATCTTACATGGTCAAGTCATCACTTTAATAATAAAGTAATGGATAAACTACTTTTTGGACTGAAACAATCGACACAAAAAGAGTTTAGTTTGACAATAGGCCAAGACATGCACACTCCGGAAAATGCAACATTGTATGAAGTGGATTCGACAGATAGACCTTATGCAGGATTATTGTACGCAACTTATAGAAAGGTGACTTCCAATTATTGGAAAACCTTAAGGCTGGAAACCAATCTTTATGTTGGTATACAAGGTCCAGCGGCAGGTGCAGGAGCAACACAAAACTTTATGCATAGTTTGTTTTTAGAAAATACAGATTTCAATGGATGGGATAATCAAATTGGAAATGGCCTAGTATTGGATTTGGATGTAGAAGTGATGAAAATGTTGCCTTTTAATGGTAAAAACTATGAAACCAACTTGATAGGAAAAGCTCATATTGGGACTATTTATAACTATTTTCTATCGGGGATTCAATTTAAAATAGGCAAGTATAATGACACTTATTACAGTAGAGAAGGTGTGAAACAAAAGTATCCGCCACGATTTAGTACATCAGATCAGCGAAGTAAAGCAAGGGAGAAAAAGAACATGAAGAAAGGATTAGGAAATACCTTTAA
Source organism: Flammeovirga sp. EKP202 (assembly GCF_014534745.1). Lineage (GTDB taxonomy): Bacteria > Bacteroidota > Bacteroidia > Cytophagales > Flammeovirgaceae > Flammeovirga. Next base: position 8,169 of record NZ_JACVVP010000094.1, on the reverse strand, counting down.
TGGTATTCTACCAAGTTTAAACCAAGTAAAGCAGGTCTATTTTTTCACCGAGTTCCAAGTGGGTGCATTACTTTATGACGGAACAGCTCAAGGGAGTTTAGTCCAATTTGAATCAAGCCCCTATGTACTGAAATCAGACCAAATAGACCCTTTAATTCTCAATTGGGTATATGGTATCAATTTTAATTTAGGAAGGTTTATGTTTCATTATTATAGAGTGGTGATCAACGATAGTTTCAGGAAAGGAGACTTTTTTGGGTGGGGTGAAATATCAATCTTTTATGGATTGTAAAATATAAGAATATTAATAACCTGTTTTAATTTAAAGGAGAAATAGAAGGCAATTTTGGAATCTCCGGTCTAAAATTCTATGTTACTGTTCAATTTCAATTCGCCGACTCATACAACCTATTAAATTGCAGCACTACTTAAAATTATTAAAACAGCTTAATGACGGAATTATCGTAATCAATAATCAAAGTGAGATTGTATTTACGAATAACTCCCTATGTCAATTTTTAAACTACGTCGAAAAAGATTTACTCCAAAGAAATATTGATGAAATAATAGTAAGTGATAGAAGTTTTCAAGAAATCATGACTCATAATGTGGGTAGAATTACCTCTGATGAGTACTTTTTTGAGAAGTTTAGGGTATTAAAGAAAGACAAAACCTTAACTGTAGCTACTGTTTACATATCAAAAAATTCTGTTGGTGATGAGCTGACCTACACACTTTTATTTAAAGGTTTAGATAAATGTGATTGTGATAGTGAGGTTGATTACAAATCTTTGATTGACCATAACACTGATCATGTGTTTCAAGTTGACAAAAATTTAAAAATCATTTATATCAACCATGTTTCACCTGGACTCTCTAAAAATGAAGTCTTAGGGACAAGGTGTACAATTTATTTACCTCCTGGCTCTCAAAAAAGGGCAGAACGGGTAATGAAAGAAGTATTTGAAACAGGTATTCCACAAACGTATCAGATCGATTACAAGGCTCCTTTTGGTTTTATGTATTATGAAACCAATGTAACACCTGTATTTGATGGGGAAAATGTGGTGAGGTTAAATCTCATAACAAGAGATATTACTGAAGGATATAAAGCACAAGTTGCTTTAGAGGAAAAGGAACGTTTCCTAAGAAAGATAAATCTAAATGCACAAAATGGTGTTTATATTTTTGATGTAAAATTGGGTAAAAATACTTTTGTCAATGAACAAGCCACCAAATTAGTGGGGTATACAGCTGATGATTATTCAAAATTTGGAAGGGATGATATTATGGGGCTATTTCACCCTGAAGATCATGAACGGATAATTGCTCATTGGGAAAGTTTGAGTACTGCCAAAGAAGAAGAATCGTTTTTTATCGTTTATCGTTTTAAAGCAAAATGTGGGAAATGGAAATGGCTGAGATCTAAAGATTCTCCATATGAATATGATGAAGAGGGGAATTTATTAAGTATTTTAGGTTCTTTTGTTGACATCACCGACATTATTGAACTCCAAAATGCAACCTCTGAGTTACAGCAGAAAAATGTTGAAATAAAAGACATGCTTTTCCAGGCTTCTCATGATATAAGGAGCCCTATCAATAATGTAGCACAATTAGTACAGTTATCTATTGATGCTGGTGAAGTACAAGAACCTGTATTAAAGGTGATAGGGAAATCTGTAAAACGACTCAATAGCCTCGTAGAATCACTAATGAGTTTTGGAAGCTTGGATAAAAAGTTTGAAATAACGGAAGAAGATCTTAACGAATTAATGACCGATGTATTGACAGATTTAAACTATAAGATTGAAGATAAAGATGTTAATTTCAATGTTGAAAAACTACCTACTATTGCATGTAGTAGAGTTGGAGTTTATAGGGTCTTCCAAAATTTGATTGGTAACGCATTAAAGTTTCAACACCCCAATCAAGAAACTTTTATTAATATTGAAGTGGAAGACTTACCAGAATATTGGCAATTCTCAGTAATTGACAATGGTATTGGTATTGATGAAGATAAAAGGGAAGATATCTTCAAAGCCTTTACTCGATTGAATACGTATTCTGAGTTTGAGGGCAATGGTCTAGGACTTGCTAGTTGTAAAAAAATAATAGATAAACATCATGGTGAAATATGGGTGGAGGGAAATCCTTCTGGGGGGAGTAAGTTTATCTTCACTATTCGGAAAAACCTACTACCAACTCAATAAAAAACGGAGATGCTTCGAAAAGTATCTCCGTTTTGATTTTATATTTTAAGCTATTCTACAACAGCTTAGTTCTTTTTCGCCCAAGAATCTCTCAATCCAACAGTCTTATTGAAAACCATATTTTCAGGAGTAGAATCTTGATCTAAGATAAAGTAACCCATTCTTTGGAATTGGAAATTATCGCCAGCTTTGTTGTCTTTCAAAGACGGCTCTACTTTACAACCTTCAATTACTTGAAGTGATTCTGGATTTAAGAAAGTCTTGAAATCAATCACCTCTTTTGTTTCAGGATCCTTACGAGAATCAGGAGCTTCATCAGAGAACAAACGGTCATAAAGGTTTACTTTAGCATCTACTGCATGTTCTGCAGACACCCAGTGTAATGTACCTTTCACTTTACGCTTTGACTCTTCAGTACCGCTACCCGAACGAGAAAGTGGGTCATAAGTACAGTGGATTTCTGTAATATTTCCATCTTCATCCTTCACACAGCTTTCTCCTTTGATGATATATGCGTTCTTTAAACGAACTTCTTTACCAATCGTCAAACGGAAGAACTTACGGTTAGCACTTTCTTTAAAGTCTTCTCTTTCGATGTATAACTCTTTTGAGAAAGGAACTTGACGTGTCCCAGAGTTTTCATCTTCAGGGTTGTTTTCCGCTTCCAACCACTCAGTTTTACCTTCTTCATAGTTGTCGATCACTAATTTAATAGGATCTAAAACAGCCATTACACGAGGTGCAGTCTTGTTCAAGTCTTCTCTGATCGCATACTCTAATAAAGAAACATCGATGATGTTGTCTCTTTTAGTAATACCAACTGTTTTCGCGAAGTTTCTGATAGAAGCAGGCGTATAACCTCTTCTTCTTAAACCAGAAATTGTTGGCATACGAGGGTCATCCCATCCGTTTACAACACCTTCTTCTACTAATTGTAAAAGCTTACGCTTAGACATTACAGTGTAGTTCAAGTTCAAACGTGAGAATTCAGTTTGTTCTGGACGAGTTTTATCAGCTTCAGCCAATTGATCCAAGAACCAATTGTATAAAGGTCTGTGTACCTCAAATTCAGTCGTACAAAGTGAGTTCGTGATACCCTCAATGTAATCCGATTGACCATGTGCCCAATCATACATAGGATAAATACACCACTTATCACCTGTTCTATGGTGTGCCTTTTTGATGATTCTGTATAAGAATGGATCACGAAGGTGCATGTTAGGGTTAGCCATATCAATTTTAGCTCTTAATACCCTAGAACCTTCTTCAAACTTGCCCTCTTTCATGCCTTCAAAAAGCTCTAAGTTCTCTTCTACAGGACGCTCTCTGAATGGAGAGTTAGTACCTGGAGTAGTAGGAGTTCCTTTTTGAGAAGCAATAACGTCAGCCGCTTGATCGTCTACATATGCTTTTCCTTCTTTGATTAATTTCACTGCCCAATCATAAAGTTGGTCGAAATAATCAGAAGTGAATTTTGGTTCGCCTTCCCAGTTGAAGCCTAACCATTCGATGTCTTTTTTGATTGAATCCACATATTCCTGATCCTCTTTGGCAGGGTTTGTATCATCAAAACGAAGGTTGGTACCCGCACCTTCAAATTCCTGTGATAAACCGAAGTTTAAGCAGATTGATTTTGCGTGGCCAATGTGTAAGTAACCATTTGGCTCAGGAGGGAAACGGAATAATAGTTTACCTCCATTTTTATTTGATGCTAACTCATTCGTGATTTTTTCACGAATAAAGTCCAGCCTTTTCTCAGTGTTTTTTTCTTCCATGTTCAATGTGAGTATTAAAGTATGATAGAAATTTTGATTCCTATCACACTTTATCATAAACTAAACTCTAGTTACCCTCTTTTAGTTTATTAATTTTTTCAATTGCGATGTTAATTCTTTCAGCCACTTCTTTGTTGCCTAAGATTTCTTGCATGATCATCAAATCAGGACCACCACCTTTACCAGAGATTGCTACTCTTAATGCAGGCATTACTTGTCCGATTTTCATTTCATGATTTTCCAAGACTTTCATGAAAATGTCTTTGGCATCATCAGCAGTGAAGCTTTCAGCATTTTCAATTGTACTCGCATATTCTTGTAAAACGGCAACACCTTCCGGTTTCCATTTTTTCTTCACTGTTTTTGCATCGTACTCTTGAGGCTTTTCGAAATAGAAACGACCATCTCTCCAGATTTCTTGAGGGAAAGTCACACGCTCTTTCAATTGATTTGCCACTAATAAAGCTTTTTCAGGAGTTGTTTCCTTTCCTTCAGTAGTCATATCGGCAATTAAGTACTCTGCTAATTCAGCGTCAGGTCTGTTTTTCAAGTACTGTTGATTGAACCATTTCGCTTTGTCGATATCGAATTTAGTACCTGCTTTGGTTACTCTTTCCATTGTAAACTCATCACATAATTCTTGTAATGTGAAGAATTCACGCTCGTCACCTGGGTTCCATCCTAAGAAAGATAAGAAGTTGATGAAAGCATCTGCTAAGAAACCATCTTCTTTGAAACCTCTTGAGATATCACCAGATTGAGGATCTTTCCACTCTAATGGGAATACTGCAAAGCCCATTTTATCACCGTCTCTCTTGCTTAATTTACCGTTACCGTCAGGCTTCAATAATAATGGCAAGTGAGCAAAACGAGGCATTGTATCTTCCCAACCTAAATATTTGTATAATAAAACGTGCAATGGAGCAGAAGGTAACCATTCTTCACCTCTGATAACGTGTGTGATTCCCATTAAATGATCATCCACTACGTTAGCCAAGTGGTAAGTAGGCATACCATCCGACTTCATTAAGATTTTATCATCAATAGTATGAGAATGTACCATTACCCAACCACGTACCATATCATTCAATCTAATTTCTTCCTTTTTAGGAACCTTTAAACGAATAACGTAAGGAGCACCACTCTCAATTCTTTCTTTCACTTCCTCTTCAGAAAGTGTCAAAGAGTTGGTCATTTGTGTACGTGTCATCGAATTGTATTGAGGTGTATTGACACGTGCTGCTTTCAAACGCTCACGCATTTCCTCCAATTCTTCAGAAGTATCAAATGCATAATAAGCAAGACCGTCTTTTACCAACTGCTCAGCATATTCTTTATATATCTCTTTTCTTTCAGACTGTCGATAAGGACCACAATCACCAGGGTTCCATGGTGCCTCATCAGCAACGATACCTGCCCATTCTAAACTCTGTCGGATATATTCTTCAGCACCTTCCACAAAACGGCTCTGGTCTGTATCTTCAATACGAACCAAGAAGTCACCGCCATTGTGTTTGGCGAATAAGTAATTAAATAAAGCTGTGCGCACTCCACCAATGTGAAGAGGTCCAGTAGGACTTGGAGCAAAACGTACTCTTACCTTATTTTCCATTTTTTATATTAATAAATTTTATTTTTTCTTTTTAGAATGTGCAAAGCTAAACAAATAAGAGCGAAAATGTTTTAAATATTATATTGAAGTTTCAAGAATATGAATTGATTTAAGAACATTATAGAAAGTTTTAATAATATCTAGGACTAGAGAAAGGAAAAAAGTATATTCAAATGCAGGAATACATCATCTTTCAAATATTTTTAGGCAAATACTTTACTCTTTTCCATTATCAATTGAATAGAAACAAACCAAGTTATTCGCTTATTGAATATTGTACTATTTTGTATTATTCCTAATACCAAAAATTAACCTCATCACAATTATCAAAATAAATTAATGGGACTTGTTTTCGATAGATTAGTACAGGAAGTCAAAAAAATACAGCATAACCTAAATGATCAGCAGATCTCAGAATCTTTTCAAAGAATAGCCAACTATTTAATGAATTACTGTGTTTTAAAAGCCGGAATTCAGAATTATAGAATTGTAGAAATAGAATTTTATTTTCACCACGAAAAACACCCTGATCCTTATGTTCATCAACATGAAAATCAAAAAACGTTGGGGAGGTGGTATGTACATGGAGCAGGTATTGATATTACTTTTGGCACTTTAGATTTTTATGGCGGTATATTAATCCGCGGACTTCAACGCAAGAGTGATAAAACGTTTATTAGTGGTCCATTGCATGTGATTGCCGAAATCTTTCATTTTATAGGAGGAGTGGATGTGCAAAATGTGGAATTTGGATTAAGAGAAAAAGAAATGTCTTATGAAATAATTGCTCAAAGTAGTAGGGTAGGGTTGAGTAGCAATAAGCAAGGGGGAGAAGATTTCTTAAAAAGAAAATATCGTTTTGTAAGTTGTATTGGACCCAAACATCCATTTAAAAACAAGAAAATCGTAGCATTAGACTTGGTTGATAAAAAGTCTATACAAGAAGTAAATAGTTTGTTTGGGTATAAAATTATGATGTAGAAAATATTGTACTTTTAAAAGGGTAGATGTTAAAGTATCTACCCTTCATTTTTTACTTTTATGTAATAGGGAAAAGAAGACAAACTTAATGTACAATGACATTAAGTTTGTCTTCTTTTCTAATCTTAAAGTTTAATGGAGTAGACCATTTTTCACTTTCGCTATCTTTGAACCCAAAGATTGATTTTTGTTTTTTATCGGCATTAATTACAAAGTTATTGGATTGTAAATGAATAACTTCCGTGCGTTGATCTGAACTATTGTTTTTTACGAGGTGAATGCCAAAGTTCATGCCCTTGTCTTTAGGATTAACGGAATCTAGATGTTCACTTCTTTTTCTCAAGCTTGAAGGAATGTATGTTCCGCTTTTAAATAGTTCACCGTTTGCTAATGTAATGACAAAAGCATTGGAAGTGATTTTTTGACCATTGACACTTATAGTAAACTTGTTAGCAGAATGCTTTTGGAAATCCATAATGAAAGATTTGAAATAGTTGCCAATTTCTCTTCCATTGAACATGTTCAATTTGTGATTTGCTTTTGGCTCGCATTCAATACCATCCGTATAGAATACATGCTCATTATTGATTTGAGGAGCATCAATACATTTGATTCTTTTGTTGTAGATGATTTTGATCGCTTTCCTTAAAGCGGTAGGAATACCCAAATCCTTAGCGAGTCCCTCTTCATTACCGCAAGGTATGATGCCTAGAGGCTTGTCTGTACCCACTAATGCTTGTGCTACTTCATTTACGGTTTCATGATCACCGATTGCGACAATAATATCAAAATCGCTGATAAAAGATTTAGCCAATTGCGTAGCATGCCCTTTATACTCCGTGTAAGCAATGTGGACATTCATTTTCTTTTTAGCTAAGGTTTGCTGAGTAATGTGTGCGGCTTTAGTAGCAGCCCCATTGCCAGACTTTGGATTGGTGATTAAAATAATGCTCGGCATGAGTTAATTCGAAAATAATGGAACTTGGTTTTGGTTTAACTTAACCCAATTTACAAGGGGAATTAAAATACACATTCATTCCAAAAGGGGAGTTTTTACTAAAAAGTTAGTACTCTAAGCCATCATGAGAATTGTTAATTGTTGTAGGATTTTAAAATTAAACTATAGCATTTTTGATGGTATTATTCTAATAATCATTACTCCTTAATAATACTAACTTTAGTGAAATTGGTTTTATCTCTTTTTTATGAAAATGGTTAAGTTTTTAATAAAGCACTAGCTTGAAAGTAAATATTATTTTAAAGTTTCGATTTACCTTATGTATAGGTAATTTAAAATGTCATTTACTTTCATTAAAGTGTCTTTATTAAATATAGAAAATATTGAGTATTAATTCAAAGTGTTTCTTTGAATTAATACTTTGTCTATTGTAAGTTTTGAGATAAATTGTACTAATTAAGGTTTGAATGTCAAGATTTTACAGAAAACTATCACGCTCTTCTATTGGTGCGTCATTTAATGAATCCATAAACTAAGTGGATAGAATATTTAATACACTGTAAACTAAGTTTTCGTTAATATTTGATTATAGCTTTTATGCATAATATCTCTAGCATTTTCTTTCGTAAA
>NZ_JACVVP010000093.1 GCF_014534745.1 Flammeovirga sp. EKP202 | reverse complement strand
GACGATTCCGTAGCTCAGTTGGTAGAGCATCTCCCTTTTAAGGAGAGGGTCCTGGGTTCGAGCCCCAGCGGGATCACAAAAGCCAACATGCTAAAGTGTTGGCTTTTTTTATTTGAAAAACTGACTTTTTTTTAGCATATTAATTGGCATAACAAATTATATATGCTTATGTAGCAAAAATACTCTATATTACTATGAAATCACTTGAAAGTTATATTACAAAGGATTTTCGTATAGTGATTCTTTTCAGTTTTATGTTTTTTTATGCGGTTTTGCCAATTACAGCTGCAACAGTAGAAACACCGATTAAAAACGACTTCATTCTAGAAGAGAATAATGCTCTAACGTTAAATATTACACCTTCACAAATTATTTGTATTGATAATACAATTGATGTAAAAATGACGGTGAAAGGAATAGACACTAATTTCCCTGTACAAGTTTTACTTTACAATACAATTGGGAATTTAGTCTATCGAATGGATTTATCGTTAGATAAAACTGATATCCAATTTCAGTTTAAGCCACAAACAAAAATCACAGAAGGTCTTTATTTTGTATCAGTACTTAATGGTACCAATCGTGTAACAAGAAGAATGGTTGTTAATACTCAGAATTAATCTGGATTAACAACCATTTTTTATTTGTGTTATTCACTATTGTAATTTAATATTACTCGTCTCTAGAATTTCTTAGCTTATCTAAAAGGGAACTTAGCTGATTTGCTTCCTCTTCACTTAAGTTACGGACATTATCCAACATACCATCTTCATGAGGATCTAGCTCTGAGAGCTTATCTAACCCCTTCTGAGTGATGATAACATCTACTTTCCTTCTATTACTCCCACACGTCTCTCTCTGCACGTATTCTTTATCAATAAGTCTATCAATTAATCTTGTCAAATCAGGACTCTTATCTATCATCACCTGCTTAATGCTCCCTGGATTCATACAGTTAGGGTGAGCACCTCTTAAGATTCTTAATACATTATATTGTTGTTGGGTAATATCAAACTGCTTACACCACGTTTTTGATAGATCTTGCATCCAACTATTTGTATACATCAAATTGATATACACTTTCTGGAATGCATTCTTAAATTCCTTTTGATTTATATCTTTTTCAATAGACATTGCTGTACTATAATTTGTTTAAACAAAATATGTAATTCTTGCAATAAGGGATATTTTTTCAACTAAAGCAAATTTTTAAAAATATGTTTAGGAAACAATTTGTTTAAACAACTACATCTGTAAAACGGTAACAATAAGCACAAAAAAGGCTACTCCAAAAATGGAATAGCCTTCTCTTTACTATCTGAAATATGCTTATCAATTAAGCATCATCTTTTTTTACTTCTTCAGAGCTTTCAGTTGCTTCCGCCTCTTTTGTCTCTTCAATAGGTTTTACATCCTGTACATCTGTAAATTCTTGATAGATCGTCTTTTTATCGAAAGGACGCTCCCCAATTAATTTTACTAAGTCAGATTGATATAAAACTTCTTTCTCTAATAATTGCTGTGCTAACGTCTCCAATGCTTCGCCATGCTCTCTAAGCATATCTAATGTTCTTTGGTAGGCATTATCAATCAATTTTTTCACTTCCTCATCAATCTTTTCTGCTAAAGCTTCTGAGTAAGGTCTAGAACTAAACTCACTTCTATTCGGATCATAGAAAGATACGTTACCGATCTTTTCGTTCATACCATAAATAGAAACCATGCTGTAAGCCATTTTAGTAGTTCTCTCTAAATCACTTAAAGCACCTGTTGAGATTCTACCGAAAATGATTTCCTCAGCTGCACGACCACCAAGTGTCATACAGATCTCATCTAACATCTCCTCAGTAGTATTCAAGTACTGCTCCTTTGGAAGGTATTGTGCATAACCTAATGCTGCTACACCACGAGGAACAATACTCACTTTCACTAATGGATTTGCATGTTCCAAGAACCAACCTGTTACAGCGTGACCTGCTTCATGGTAAGCAACAATTTTCTTCTCTTCTGGAGAGATGATTTTGTTTTTCTTTTCCAATCCACCAATTACTCTATCAATTGCAGCCATGAAATCATCCATGTCTACTGCTGGCTTGTTGTTACGAGCAGCAATCAATGCAGCTTCGTTACAAACATTCGCTAGCTCAGCACCTGCAAAACCTGGCGTCTGTGTAGCTAACTCTTTAGGGTTAACGTTTTCAGCAACCTTGATAGGATTCAAGTGTACTTTAAAGATTTGCTCACGACCATTGATGTCTGGCTTATCTACTGAAATCTGACGATCAAAACGACCAGCTCTCATTAAAGCACTATCCAATACGTCAGGACGGTTAGTAGCAGCTAAGATGATTACTCCAGAATCTGTACCGAAACCATCCATCTCTACTAATAGTGAGTTCAATGTATTTTCACGTTCGTCATTAGAACCAGGCATCGACCCTTTTCCTCTAGAACGTCCAATAGCGTCAATTTCATCAATAAAGATGATACAAGGTGCTTTTTCCTTCGCTTGTTTGAAAAGGTCACGTACACGAGCGGCACCTACACCAACAAACATTTCTACGAAATCAGAACCTGACATACTGAAGAAAGGAACTCCAGCTTCTCCTGCTACTGCTTTCGCTAATAAAGTTTTACCAGTACCTGGAGGGCCTACAAGTAAAACACCTTTAGGAATTTTACCACCTAGGTCAGTATATTTTTTAGAATTTTTCAAGAAGTCAACAATCTCCTCTACTTCCTCTTTCGCTTCATCCAATCCTGCAACATCCTTGAATGTTACTTTCATGTGATTTGGCTCAAACATTTGGGCTTTAGACTTACCAATATTAAAGATTTGTCCGCCAGCACCACCTGTTGCCATACGTCTCATCAAGAACCAGAATCCAAAAAGAAGGATCAAAAGGAAACCAGAACTGAAGAACCAACTTCCGAAACTCTCTCTTGTTTGAATTTCGTAAGGGATTTTCTCACCTTCAGGCTTACCCTCTTCCATTTCATCCAATTTAGAAAGGAAATGTTCTCCTGAAACTACTTTGAATTTGAAATTAGGTTCAATTGATACCACTGAAAAAGGGCTTCTTTCCTCTTGTACTTTAGAGTACTTGCTCTTTTTAAGGGCTTCATTTTTTAATATAACCTCTACTAAATTATCATTGACGATGATGACCTCCTTCACATCTCCCTCTTCCACCATCTCTTTAAAGGCGTGCAGTGTGGTAGTCTCTGTGGTACTACTCTTACTAAAATAGGCCAATCCAACAACCACAAGAATCAACGCGATAAGCATCCATACTTGATAATTGTTTTTAGGCATAGGATTTTTTGGAATATTCCTCTTGTTCTGATCCATCCGAAATGTATGATCTAATGTGTGTTATTTAATTTTTATTCAGTAGGTAGCTTAAAAACCTTAGCATCTCCCCAAAGCTCTTCTAATGCATAGAATTCGCGCTTTTTAGGAAGGAAAACATGAGCTACTACATTAATGTAATCAAGAAGGGCCCAACCTTGTGAACCTGTTCCTTCTGTAGCAAATGCTTTTTCGCCGGCAGTTTCTTTAACTTCTTTTTCAATACTATCAACAATTGAATCTAGCTGAGTGTCTGAAGTAGCAGTGCAAATTACAAAGAAATCTGTAACTGCATTCTTTACTTTTCTTAAATCTAATATTTCAATATGTTGAGCCTTCATTTCCTGCATTCCTTTTGCCACAACATGTGCAAACTCTTCCGTTCCGATCTCCTTTTTACTCATATTTTTAAAATTAGGATTTTCCTCCCTTTATATCTATTATTTTTTATATTTCTAACAAAAGCTATAAAATGTTCTCAATTGAACTCAATTTTGTATAATTGCATTGCAAATTCAATACTTTTTTTGATTTGTATTGAATTATAACAAGATTATAAACAAAAGTAACAAATACTTGTATAAAATTTCTGCCAATACGTCTTTTATCGGTAAAAGTGTCATATATATGCCTTCTTGTCATTCCACTAATGATCATGTTGGAACACTACTAGCACAAGAGAAAAACTTACAAGAGGGTACAATTGTTCTAACTCCAGAACAAACGAAAGGAAGAGGCCAAAGAGGAAATACTTGGGAATCGAATCCCAATGAAAATATTACTGCTTCATTTTTATTAAGACCTCAATTTATCACAGCAAGAAATCAGTTCCAACTTAATGTTGCAATAAGCTTGGGTGTTTTCGATACAATTCATCATTTAACGCCATCTGGAACAAAGATTAAATGGCCTAATGATATATTGGTCAACAATAAAAAAATAGGTGGTATACTGATTGAAAACTTCATTATCGGCCAAAACATATCACACAGTATTGTTGGAATCGGTCTCAATATCAATCAAGAAAGCTTTGTCGGTGACTTCCCTGCAACGTCACTTTTTATGGAATCTAACAAGAAGTTTCAAATTCCAAGAGTGATTGAAACGCTTCTGGAAAACATAGAAAAAAGGTATTTGAGCTTAAAAAATGAGGGCTATGATCGTTTACGCCAAGAATATTACACTCACTTATTCTGGTACCATGAAACAGGATGTTTCCAAGAAACACTCCCTAATGGTGAAGTCAACATTTTTGAAGGACAGATTTTAGGTGTAAATGAAAATGGGTGTCTATCTATTGGAGATCAAAATGGTAAAATAAGGCACTTTGGCTTCAAAGAAGTAAAGCACCTTTATTAAGATTTTAATAGGATTCCCTTTTTGTATCATCACTATTTTAGTTTTGACGGAAAGGGTCTTCTAACCTTAGGGAAAAAGTTTTATTTCTTCCTTCTAAGTCTTCTACTGCTATTGATATTTTTTGCCCTATTTTCCCTCTAAATAGAATACGTATTTCTTCAGGGGTCAAAAATGCAACAGACTGTCCATTTACTTTCAAAATTCTATGTCCTTGTTGCATTCCTGCTTTATAGGCTGGAGATTGCTCTCTTATTTGAGAAATTCTAAAAAACGGTAAACCTGGATAAGGGGTTGTGAATTCTAATCCTAGATAATTGTATAAAAAGTCGTCTTTGAAATCTGTATTTTTTCGAATCAGCATTTCTTCTTTTTCATAATCAAAGATCACTGTGAATCTTCTGAGTACCTCAGCACCAATACTTCCATGACGAGTAGAATCTACTACTTTCATACCGATGGATTCATAATCAGGGTATTTTACGATGGGGTCATCCAATGTAAAAGAACCTAAGCTTAACTTCTCCAATCGATTAACCTTACCATACAAATCACCGCTTATCCCAACTCCTAAATGATCTCGAATAGCTTTTACAGAAGCTCTCAAGTTATGATGGTGTGACTCAAAAATGGAAAGTGCATGACTTGCGCCTGTATCCACTAATAATGACACTTTATGCGTTTTGTTGGTTTCACTTGTCAACAATGCACTCTCAATGTACGCTCTGTTTTTACGTACTGTAAGAGGAATACTTTCGTATCTCTTCTTAAACCTATCCCTTCTTTTAGTGTAATAGAAGTCTTTTTTGTAGAGTGTTAATAGCCTTCTTTTATAGTCTATACTCACTACAAAATGATTAAAAACCGTAGAACCAATTAAACCATGAATCAACATTCCCATCGTGTCTGATAATTTAAAAATATCTTCACTTGGATAAATGATGTCCTGATTGAATCCTTCAATACCTTTTAAATTAATTTTATTTCCCCAAGAGTGATAAGCACGAAGGGCACCATCAGTTCCCATTCCTTTTATGTCTACTTCTCTAGTTTTTTGAGGAGGAAGATTTAACTTTTTTGCAAATAGAGGATCACACAATATGATATAGGACGCGCCTGAATCTAAAATAAAATTTAAGGTATCAGAGTCGTTAATAACCATTGGAATTACTACCAGGTTATTGACAAGCTTAAACTTGATCTGTGTAAAATCTTGTCTTGCATGTGTAAAGGCCAGATTTTTAAGGTGAGCTTCTGCTTTATTCTGAGCTAATATATTTAGAGGTTTAAAGATTAAAAGTAGCAAACTCACCAAAAAAAATAATGTTGTTTTTTTGGTACTCATTTTTGATAGTAATGTTAGTTAACGGAGAGAAATTTGACTTTTTTAATATAGTGAATATTTGGGTTCTTCACAAGTCATATTCATTGATCTACAAGCATTTAGAAACAATTTTAGCAGGTACACCAGTCAACCTTAGAGGAAACGACACCTCCAACTTCAAATAACGCTACTTTTAGGCACAAAAAAAGAGACTCATAAAGTCTCCTCATTGGTGTAATTAAAATAGAGTAGTAAGATAATAAAACAGTCAAAATTGGCCTTAGCATTTGATACTTTGTAACATTTGTAATAGTTATTATTCAGCTGTGGAAAAACCAACAGAGCTATTTAAATAGCCTCATTACAAAAGTATCGGAAAGGCGTTTTGTAAACAATACCCATTTGTAGGTATTTTAAAGTAGAATGATAGACTGCATTAAATTATTCATAGATATAACCCTAAATTTCTAATGAAACTATACAAAGTACTGTTTTCTCAATTGGATCTATTAATTTTGAATTATTGTTTCATTAAAAATCCATAGATGGAAACTCCTTATATAGTAGGTATCACAGGTGGTAGTGGATCTGGAAAAACTACCTTTATTAAAATGTTGACTGATCTAATCGGTGAAGATAATATCTGTACAGTCTCTCAAGATAATTACTACATCGACAAAGAAAGTCAGCCAGAAGATGCTAAAGGTATCAAGAACTTTGACACGCCCTATTCAATCGACTTGGAGAAATTCTACCAAGATATTCAGAAATTAAAAAATGGAGAAGTAGTTCAAATTCAAGAATATACTTTTAATAATGCTGCTGCGGAACCAAAATTACTTACTTTCAATCCTAAGAAAGTGATTATCCTTGAAGGTATTTTTGTATTTCATGATCCAAGAGTTTTTGATATCATTGATCTTAAGCTTTTCATTGAAGCAAAAGCACACTTGAAATTAAGTAGACGTATCAAGAGAGATAATGTAGAGAGGGGGTATGACATCAATGATGTTTTATACAGATATGAAAACCATGTAATGCCTGCTTACGAGAATTACATCAAACCTCACAAAGAAACTGTGGATTTAATCATCAGAAATGATGTTAATTTCGATACAGGTTTAGAAGTAGTTAAAACATTCTTGCTTCAGAAAATATAAGGTCCTAACTTCCCGTCTTAATTAGAAACTAATTAATATGGCAGAAGGAAAATTTGCAATTATTGGACTAGGGCAGTTCGGTACATCAGTAGCCAAAAACCTCTCTAAATTAGGAGCAGAAGTTATGGCTATTGATAGAGAAATAGAAAGAGTAGACATCGTAAAAGACGATGTTGCTTATGCCGTTGCTCTCGATTCAACAGATATAAAAGCATTAAAAGCACAGTCTATCCATGAAATGGATGCTGTGCTTTTAGCTATTGGAGAAAACGTAGAAGGACTCTTACTCACCACTGTACTTCTTCTTGAGCTCAAGGTAAAACGTATTATTGCGAGAGCTGTCAGTGAACAGCAAAAAATCATCTTGCAAAAACTAGGAGTCTCGGAAATTATCCTCCCAGAAGATGAAGTGGGTAAAATGACCGCAGAAATGTTACTCAATCCAGAGATTCAATCTTTTATGACGCTTCCTGACGGTTATGAGATCGTGGAGGTGATTGTTCCTAAGAGATTATATGGAAAGTACCTGGAAGATGCAGACATTGAAAACACCTTCAATGCTGACATTATTGCCCTCCGAAGGCTGTTTGAAGAAAGAAACCCTCTTGGTGTCACTGAATACAAAGAGCACCTTATCCGTAATCCCAAAGACATAAAATCTGTACTGCAAAAAGGTGATAAACTGGTAATGCTTGCAACGAAGAAATCAATTAAACAATTTCTTGAGGTGAATAGCTAAATCACACTCCTTTCTAGAATCATCAATGGAGCTCAACTCAAAAACTGTGAAACTATTGATAAATGGTAATGCCTAATTTTTTAACCGCATAGGACTTGTCTATTATCAATTGGCATGTTTTTTTGTCATTAAATGAATCATCACTCTCATAATAATGGGAGATAATTATATATATAGAATGAAGAAATTTCTAATTACAGGTGGAGCAGGTTTTATCCCTAGCTCAATCGCAGATAAACTTCTTGAAAATCCCAATAACTTTGTGGTTTGTGTTGATAACTTTTTAACTGGTGAAAAGTGGAAAATACCAACCCATGAAAACTGTAAGTTCATTAAATGTGATGTCAATCGCTATGAGGAAATTGCAGCCATCATGACAGCTTATAATTTTGATTACGTTTTCCATTATGCAGCAGTTGTAGGAGTAAAGAGAACACTGGAAAACCCTGTAATGGTACTCGAAGACCTTCAAGGGATTGAAAATGTACTTCGTTTATCTAAAAATACTGGAGTAAAAAGAGTATTTTATTCGTCTTCATCTGAAGTTTATGGTGAGCCAGTTCACTTACCACAACACGAACATACAACTCCTTTAAATTCAAGACTCCCTTATGCAATTGTCAAAAATGTAGGAGAAGCTTATTGTAGATCTTTCAAACAGGAGTTTGATTTAGACTACACCATTCTTCGTTTCTTCAATACTTATGGCCCAAAACAAAGCACTGACTTTGTAATGTCTAAGTTTATTGATGCTGCGCTAAAAAATGAACCGATCACAATTTACGGAGATGGTTCACAGACGAGGACTTTCTTCTATATTCAAGATAATCTTGATGCAACCATCAAAATGCTGGAAGAAGACTTAGTAGTCAACGATGTTATTAATGTTGGTAATGATCGTATTACAACCATCAAGGAACTTGCTGAGCTGATCATTGAAAAAACAGGTTCTTCTTCAGAAATCATTCATTTGCCTCCTCTAAAAGAAGGTGACATGACAAGAAGACAACCTGACGTTGAAAAATTAAAAACAATCTTAGACCGTCCTTTCACTTTACTAGAAGAAGGAATGGACAAGGTTATTGAAGCTAGAAAAGTTCGTATGCAAAAGAATGCATAGAATTTCTATCCTATAAAATAAGGGTGAAAAGTAAAATCATTAAGATTGATACTTTTCACCCTTTTTATTTATTTCTTGAGTATTTTCAAGGGTTCTTTTCCCTCTATACTTAAAAGGTATACCCCTTTTGGTAAACTTGATAAATTGGCTTTACCATTGATAATACTCACCTCATAATTTATACCTATAAGATTCGTTAATGTTGCAATAGCATTACTTACCTCTTCCACAATCAAATAATCTGATGTTGGGTTAGGGTAAATTTTTATTGATTTTGATAAACTTGGATCTAAAGATGTAACATTATTAGAATCATCAAAATTAAATTCCCCATAGGTATACTCTCGTTTAGTTTTATTATTCCGTACCAAATCTACCGAAGTCAACGACTGTATCTGATATTTAAAATCAAAGTAAATATTTTCAACAGGTCCATCAAAGAAAAGAGTGTAGTGTGCATCATGAAATTGTTCTCCAACTCCAACAAATGGCTTTGACTTATCTAATTCATAGGTAATGATGGATTGAAGTTCTTTTTCTTCTTCTTGATCATAATATCTATAATAATTAAATACAATTTGATTATTAGAATAAATGTAGTCCGTTTCTCCTCTTAACTTAAACCCAATACCTTCATACCAATACACCTTATCACGTATTACAACATCATCTTCATTATAATAAAAAGAAGTTTTACTCCCTAGTGAGATTGGTTTGTCATAATACATTGTATAGAGCTCAACTTCAACAAGTCGTGACCCTTCGTATTTCATCTCCTTAATATTCTCCTGTTGCCAAGTATTTTTATCTATGACACCCTCAGCAAGGTTAATTTTGGTTCTATTTCCTAATGCATCATATTCATAAAACATAGCCGTTTCATAAAGCTTCCATTCCTCTGATTCCTCGTCCCAATATTCAAAAACACCCTCAGTGACCTGTAACTTATCATTTAACTTGAAAATATCTCTTGTTTTCTCCCCATAATAAAAAATAAGCGTACGTGAATCAGCCTGTTCAGCTCTTACATCTTGTATTATATCTCCCTCAAGATTGGAAACTTTATATTCCATGCTTGTACTATTCGGATAATCGAACATCAGACTTACATTAGGTGACCATGCATCATTACCCGATGCTTCTAAAATATCCATCGCTGTCAATTTTGTGATACTTCCTTGCGTTCTTGCTGAAGAAGAAGGGAAGGAGAAATTAAGATTAAAATAAGCTTGATTTAGCTCATTTCTTGGTTTGATTTGCCCAAAAGTGGATACTAGTGATAGAAAAGAAAGTGATAAAAATAATAATAATCTCATTGGATTGAAGTTTAGAATTCAGACAGAATCAACTCCACTTTTATGAATAATGCCATCAAAAGTTTACAGATGTAAGTAAATAATTCACTCATCAGAAAAAGTCAATCACTAAGTTTCAATGCTTCTATTAATACTGTCTAGTTGCTTTAAAAAATATCTTATTAGATATAAAAAATGTATCACAATCTAACCTAACCTATTTACAATAAAAAGGAGAGTCTTTATAAACTCAATTTGCCCCCTCTTTTTTAATTAATGTACCGCCGCAATACTGGTTATAAGTTTTTCTAACTTGAGATTTCGCTTAAAACTGTAAAACTGTTACAAATACCCGTGATTTAGTTAGAGCCTTCTCTTTTATACTTTGGACATTTGTTATAACGAAATCAATCTACTGTCTTCATCAAACTTTTAGTAGTAAATACATCTACAATCTTGACGGTATTATGAGACCTGAAAACCCATTATCAGCTCATAATATGACACTATGGAAACAGCTAGAAAATAGTACAGCAAGTTTAAAATAAAATTTAGTGGTAATGATAAGTATAAAAAAACTCATCTCAATTTTAGTTTTTGCATTGGTAACTGTAGCAGCCGAAGCTCAAAATGAATGGAAATCGTATGATATCCAAGATGGTATTACAACCTTGAAAAGTAAGGTTGAAAAAAAGAAAAACTTCACTAGAATTGATTACATAATTAAATCAAAAGGCAACTTCACACTCACTCAAGCAGATGAGTTTTTTAAAAATTCAGACAACCACAAAAAGTTTTGGGAGAATTGTCAGACAAGTGAAGAGATCAAAAAGACTTCAGAAAATGAATGGTATACCTATTTGTTTTTTGACTATTCATGGCCACTATCTGATACAGATTGTGCTCAAAAATATACTAGAATAATAAGTGATAATAAATTAGTCTTCAGTGGGGTGACTGTACCTGATGCCATCGAAGATAAAGGTGTCAATAGATCTCCCCTTTTTGATGTGACCATTACCGTGGTCGCTATTGATGAGGTTAGTTCTGATATTACCCTTGATGTTTCTTTTGGTAGTACTATGAATGGTCCACAGTGGATGATTAAAGCTTGGTTCCCTAAAGGTCCAGTCGCAATTATGGATAGAATAATTAATGAACTAGAGTCAAAGTAAGAAAAGAAGTTCCAATACTTAATGATAGATGATGATGAAGAGCTTGCTGAAGATATTCTTTGCAAGCTCTTTTGTTTTTAAACTATTCTAAACCTTTCTTCTCAGGGTTCCAAAAGGGTTTCGTTTTAATTTGAGAAGATTCCCAATTCAATTCCTTTCTGAAAAATTGAGTAAGGGCCACACATAATCGGCTATCTCCTGCGATATAAACCATCTTTTTCCCTTCTAAATCTGGTAAGGTTTCTTTTATTTTTTCGATGATTTCTTGAGAAGGATTTTGAGGTAATTCGTAAAAGTCGAAAGGGGTATTCCCATCCAAATCTTCAAACAACTCGCTTTGATTTTTACTATACACGATCCCTTTGACATTCTTATTTGCACCTAGATTTTTTTGGATCATATAAAGGTGTGAAAGTGCCGAGAGATCTGCAATCATCAAATAACTGTCTGCTGAATCATCGGCTAAGAACTTCCCTTTTTTTAATTTAAAATAAAGTTTTTCTCCCACTTCACAATTTGTCACCCAATGTGATCCAATACCATTGCTATGAGTAGCGATCGCAATATCAATAAAGCCTTCTTGCTGATTTATACCCCAAATGCTGTAGCTTCTGACTTTGTCTTTCATGGAAAGTTCTTCTTTTCCAATTCCGATACCCATTCTCAGAAATGCACCAGGGTGAAAGTCTAACCCTTTTATTTTTTCACTTTGAATACGAATTCTATAAGCTGATTTTGAGAGTTGTTCCTTTTCAGAAATCACCGCTTCATCTAAAACAACTGATTTCAATATATTTTCTATGATTTTCATTTTTTCCGTTTCAATCTGAATCTTATGATGCATTCCTTCACCGCAGGTATTCTAATAATGAACCCTACTCCAACCACAATACCATAAATAATCCATGTTTTTTCTAATAGTGCTACATGTATTAAACTTAAGATAATAGCAGCGTAAGCATACTTTTGTAGTTTCTTCCATGTGCTTTTCAAACGCTTCATCGATTTTCTATTCGATGTAAAGAGCAATGGAATCAATATCAATACAGCAATAAAACCGGCGATATAATTCACCTCCGTAAAGGTTTCCAGGAAGCCTTCCATCGCTATAAAAATGACGAAATGAAGAATACTCCAAACAGCTGCCGCAATACCCATCGCTTGACGAACAAAAAGATTTGTCACCCCGAATAATATAAAGAAAGGTGTACAAGTCAGAACGGCTGTTAACCAACGGATGGCAAATTCACCTGTGATATGATACAGCATATCCAATGTGGTACGATCTCCTTTTCCTGCATTTTCTACAAGTGACATTGATAGACCATTTGCCCAATCAATTTGAATCATTTTAGTTAAAATGATCAGAGGTAAAACTGCAAGGATAGTGACAATGATCCATCCGTAATTTCGTTTAATAAATGCCATTCTGTCTTTTTGTTTGTTAGATTTTTTTGAATGAAGAATTATGGTTCGTTGTGTGGTTCGTGAGACGCAAAGCATTGCGTCTCTACAGTGTTATATTTAAACCACTAAAATTTATTCGTTATTGTCTTCTTTCCCTTCGGCACATTTCGATTCCCTTGCCTTCATTTTCTGCATAAACTTTTCTCTATGCATCATTGCTCTTCCACGACGTCCTTTGAATCCAGGTCTACCTCCAAATAAGATTTTCGACATTGCTAATAACCCTAATGACTGAAGGAATGAAATAGTAGTTAAGCCGAAAATTACGGGCATTAACCAATTCCATAACTGCATAAATATAAAGGTGATGGCAGTAATGATGACTGCTACAAAAACGATCTTTTTTGCAATAAACTTTTTCTTTGAAAACTTTTCCATGTCTTTTTATCAATTTTGACCACCTTGATGATGATCCGTTGTACCATTAATTTTGAACAATTAGGACTTCATTAATTTGAAAAGGCTTTCCAATTGTTCTCTTAGATACAATACAGCATATCGCTTTCTGCTGATTAATGTATTCACCGTTTCCCCTGTCATTTCTGAAATCTGCTTAAAACTGAATCCTTCTAGTTCATGCCATTCAAAAACTTCTTTTTGTTCTTTGGGTAATTCCTCCAATCTCAATTGAATTTCCTCCCAAATCATGTCTTTCATCAATTGTTCATCCGGCATAGTTTCCAGTGAGGGCAATAGATCCATTAGGTTCAACCCTTCCTCTTCATCATTTACTTTTTGATCTTCGATAGAGAGCGGTTTCTTTTTCCTACGGTAATCCACAATCTTATTTTTGGCGACAGTATAGAGCCAGGAGATTGATTTGCGCAAATCAGATATCTCATCAAATCCCCCTACAAAACTCAAAAACACATCCTGAGCAATGTCTTCAGCATCTTCCATAGAGCCTATTTTGCCTTTGATGTAATTTTTCAAACGGCCTTGCTCCTGTTGGAATGTGTCTTCTATATTTTGATTTTTCTCTGCCATAATTATTGTATCTACCTCTTAAGTCGGATAAGAGAAGATTATATTTTACAGAAAGTGATATTTTTTTGATTTTTTTTCATGAAGCGTGAAAAACATGTGTTTTAGGGTATAAAAAGATAGTTTTTGGAGAAAAAGAAAGATTGACATTTTTTCTATTGAATACAAATAACCCCCAACTTATATTATAATAAGAAGGGGGCATCTATATCTAAAACTTAATTTTCAATTCTATAAGAAAGGAAATGCTTTTTTTGCTGTAAATTCTTTTGATACTTCACCTGAATAGATGACATCTGAACAACAATCCAATGCTTTTACTTCTGTGTTCTCAAAATCTATATTGTCTAAGTCGACCCAGAAAATAGCAGGTTTTACTGCAGATTCGAAGTAATATCTATTGGTTTGGTTATCTGCAATTGTTCTCCATAAAGTAGCAGAGATATTTGGGTGCTCTGGATCTTCCATACCTAGAGGCACACCAATTGCTCTCATTTGAGAAATCACTGATGCTGTAGCCATATCTTTATCCGTATATTTTGGAGAAGAATCTAGCGAATAATTTAGTCTAACAAATCGGTCAGCAGCATTAATTGTACCTGGCAACATCTTGCTTCCTCCAATCAGTTTCCAATATTTATTGATCGCAATTTGTTCTGAGTAAATTGGTGAGTTGGTCATCACTCTGTAATTTCTACTATGATGAATTACTAATTCCCCATCATTAAGATATTCTAGAATTGCTGAATCACCTGTTGAATCAGAGATGGACAAATGAACTGTAGCACCTCTACCATTTGGCAATAATGGAGCTGAAATAATAAATGGTACATCTTGCATTGCTTCTACTGCTTCTTCTACTGAAGCATAATTATCTAAGAAATATTGTACCCAAGCACCCACTGACAAAGTAGGTTTATCACTTTTTGAGATATCGCCGTACTCAGATTCTGCCAAGTAAAATGCATTTACCACCAAACCTTTTTCATTCATTCCATCCGAAGATGCTATATCATAAAAACTAGCGACTACTGAACCATATTTCGAAGTCCATTGTATAGAACGGTCTCCTGCTCCACCTTCTCTTTCCATATTTCTTGGGAACATCCATAAAGATGTTTGAGCGTTAGGATCATTCCAGTCCATTCCTCTACCTGTAATATATTCTTGGTTTCCAGTTTCATAAATAATATAGTTACCCCAGTAGTTCGGACTGTCTAAGCAGAAAAGATAATTATCTTTTTTTGAGAGATTCAGCTTCAAACCTTTATTAAAACCCATTTTATGATTTGTCAAGGCTGGTCTGTGTTGCGCCTGCGGCAGACCATTCATCTTGGCCTTTACAACTCATAGAATGTGGTTTTTCTTTTGGTTTTGAGCTTGTGTCTCGGCGACCTTTCTCAAAGATATAGAAAGGTTTTTGATTATCGATTGAACTATGTCGTCTTT
>NZ_JACVVP010000092.1 GCF_014534745.1 Flammeovirga sp. EKP202 | reverse complement strand
TGAGCCTCATACCGGAGTCGAACCAGTGACCTACTGATTACAAATCAGTTGCTCTACCAGCTGAGCTAATGAGGCTTTACAAATCAATCCACACGACTTGTGAATGTTTGAAGTAAAATTGAGCCTCATACCGGAGTCGAACCAGTGACCTACTGATTACAAATCAGTTGCTCTACCAGCTGAGCTAATGAGGCTTCAAATTTATATTTTACAGAAATTTACACGACTTGTAAATTTTTAGAGCCTCATACCGGAGTCGAACCAGTGACCTACTGATTACAAATCAGTTGCTCTACCAGCTGAGCTAATGAGGCCTTTTGCGATTATCACAAACACCGTTTCTGACAAAAGCGATGCAAATATAGAAGCAGAATTTTAATTACACAACTTTCCGTCATTTTTTTTTACCTTGCAGTCGTAAATTGACAATTATTTAAGAGAATTCATGAATATAAAGGGTATTAAAGAGGTTTTTCAGAAAAATAAATCTTCATTTTCTGTTGGAGGAGGACTAAGTATTCTGCCATTATTGACGAGTTCTACCATTGCTACACTGGGGTATACTTACCAAGATTACATCTCAAGTTTTACAGTAAATGAGTGGATCGTATTTTTTATAATTTCAAGTTTCACTATGGCACTTGCACTTACACCCACCACATTCATGGCTTTATTCACTGGCTATTTCTTAGGGTGGAATGCTCTTTATGGAATGGTCCCTGCCTATATGATTGCAGCTTTGCTATGTTATTTTATAGTAAGATGGATAGATCAGGGACGGTTTAATGATTCTATTCAGAAATACCCTATTGCAAACGCCATTATTAATACGGTTCATGAATCCCCTTTGAAAATTGTAGCTTTTACAAAGCTATCTCCGATTCTCCCTTTCGCCTTAAGTAATTTACTGCTTGCATGGGCTAAGACTCCCATTCAACAATTTTTATTGGGTAGTTTAATTGGTATGTTGCCAAGAACATTAGTTTCTGTATGGTTTGGAAAGTCTCTGGAGAACCTTCAGGATATTTCGAACAGCGGTTCCAACTCTATTACTCAAATGATTGTAGGCGGGCTTGTTGTGCTATCGATTGCTGGGTTAGGACAGATCTTTTCTAAGTCTATCAAAAAGCAATTAGAGCAAAATAAAAGCCATTAGAACTGTAATTCTAATGGCTTTTATCATTTCATTTCGATTTAAAAACTTAATCATAGGAAAGCTTAAACACCATGCCTTTACTTCTGAATTATAGTTTTTAATTAACTTCCATATCTCGTTTGGAAGTTTTCATAAAGCTTCACAAACTGTTCATCACCATCTGAAAGTGCTATTGCATTTTCATAAGCAGTTGAAGCATTTACAATAAAACCTTTTTCTTCGTAAAACTTCGCTAAAATCAATTGACCAAGAGCTGTATCGTTTGATTTCAGCATTTCAATTTCTTTAGCAGTTTCTTCTGAGTCACCATCTGCATAGACTGTAAAGGCATATAAATCAGAAGCAATTTTATTGTTTCTAGCATCTTCTACATAGTAGAATAAATACTTTTGATCATTCAGCTTAGGATCATTAAGGTCTAACTTATACTCAGTTCCCTCTACCTCATCTTCAATCAAAATATGATGCTTTCTATCTTTGATGTAGATTTTAAAAGAAACATCTTCGTCATTATCATTTCCTTTTAATTCCCAAGTCAGATTCACCTCAGACTTAATTGCGTTTGAATTAATTGGAATATGAAAGAAGATTGGTTTCTTCTTTAATGATCTTGTTACCGATCCGTATTTTGCTTGTGTAGATGCCGTTTCGCCAGATCCGGTTAATTCATCTTTAATAAAATCAACGTATTTAGAAACTAAATCACTTTCAGCCGTACCTAAATCTTTACCAAGATCGTCTACTTTATAAGTTCCACTTTTTTTCAACTCTAAAGTACCTCCCATGATAGAAGCTAATCCTAAATAAGGGGCTGTCCCACTTATTTCTACAGATTGGCCAGAAAGTAGCATATCTCCGGTGTGTATCTTTTTTCCATCTACCATCACCTCACCCTTTGCACCGAGTACCATAAATTTTGCCTCTTGAGAATATGCTGATGTGATCAAAAAGAGACTTGATATAATGGTGGCTAATAACTTAATTTTCATAGTTTGTATATTTTCAGGATTCAGAAGTTCGCAATATCTTTTTGTAGTTCTATGTACGTAAAGAATCCATTAAAAGTTATTCACAAGTTACGCATTTGATTTACTTTTTCCATTTGTTTCTCACACCACGGAAAAGTCTCAATAAAATTTCAGAGAATATTTCAATTAAATCTCCGGAAAGTAATATTACAAAAAATAGTAATGTGAAATTCGCATGGTAACCAAATGAGCCAAAAAGTAGCATGGTCATAAACAATATTATAATGGCCTCAACGAGCTGAATTGACTTCGTTATAGCGTTGTACCAAACTGCTAACTTCTGATTTTCAACGATCCACATAAAAAGTACTGCATTGACATAACAGACAATGAAAGCAAGGAAATAACTCAACCAATCTGGCATCATATCAATGTATGTTTCATTGAGAATCATGGAAATAATGTTAGCATGAACTACAACACCAAACATATCAGGGTATCCTCTACCTACAAGGTTAGAATTCAATGGTGTAAAGAACTTATCATCATCCCAGTGCTTATCAGTATAACCATCACCCATATAACCCATCAATACTATTTTATCCTTTACAAAAGAGAAATCTCTATCTGGATCATTTAAGTCATTTACATCTAACTTAATAAACTTATCATAGTTTCCTTTAAAATAGATTGGTTCTACTTGGTTTCCCCTTTTCAGAAATTTTGCTGTTTTTTCAGGATTAAATTTTTCAGCGATTTTTACAGATAATGCATATTCCTTTTGTCCATTTTTTATATCAACATAAACAGGGAAATCTCTCCACGTGGTAAAGTCTTCATCCGTAAGAATACCAGTAAATACGTGAGCGTGATCTGTGCTGGCGACAAAAGGAGCATAAGGCATTCTAAGGGTATCAAACTTTGAGATTCCAGGATTCCATTCATCAGGCATCGTTGCTAACACGAACGAGTCTCCCATCATTCGTAAAGCTTGAGCAAGCATGAAGTCCCCCGCTGGATCTTTTGGTCTTGGCCCTACGAAAGTAGCATCTATTCCCATTACCTTGGGTTTTTCAGAAGCCAATCGTGCTATTTGTTTGGCAATCCCTTTTCTATCAAGTGTACCAATGTTTACAAGTACAATATCTTTTTCGAAATGCTCTTTCTTACTATCTCGTAGTTTAGAATAATAAATATCGGTTAGTTGAAAGTTTTCGAATACCTGCTCAAATACATTTACAATCTCAATTTGAACATTGGATGCCTGAAGAAGTCCCATAAACATAAAAACGAAGATGGTTCCTAACAATGCATCTCTATTTAAGAGTTTTATTTTAGTCATATTTGGATAAGTTCAATAGTAAACCGACTTGGACCGAAGGTAATTCATACCAATTCGGTTAAGCAACAAAAAAGGCTTTTCTTCATTATAAACGTGAAGAAAAGCCTTTTTTTTATTTATGACTCTATTTTTTTTAATTCATCTTGTAAAGATCTGTACTTCCGGAAGAATATTTCTCAACTATTACACCATCTTTAAGTACAGCTGAAGGAGAATAGTAATTATGAAAATGTACTTCCTTTTGTAAAGAAATGAAACAGATTACGATACTTACAAACAATAACATAAATCCTAACACTCGCATCTTCCTCTAGTTTTATATATTGATAACTCGCTCACAATTATATAAAACTATCTCTCCATCAATAAGTTCCGTTTCTTCTCATAATAAATTATAATGGAACACTGTATACATCTGCTTTCTCTCTTTCTAAACAAATCCACTTCTTATTGTGCAAAACTTGTATAGAGTGATATACTATTTTCCAGGTGCTATAACCATCAATTCTATCGATACCCACTTTATCATTATTACTTACCTCAACGAAACCTATACCCAAATCTGTGATTTGATCATATTTTCCATAAATACCTTTAATTCCTCCTGGGATATAAATTCCCATTTGACCTCCTTTTTCCCATATATACCAATTCCCAAAAGCGGAACGTTCTACATTTTCATACTCAAAAGGAATAATCGTTTTTCCATCTTTGTTGACAACACCCCATTTACCTCTTGATTTTGCTTTTGCCATATTGTTTTTCAGACCATATAAATCTTCATATCGAGGTTGCAGTGTAATCACATCTTCTTGGTCGATAAAACCCCATTTATGATTAATAGAGAAAGGTGCTAAACCATCAGAGAAATCCCTAACATTTTCATAACGGCAAGAAAGCCTCAGTCTACCAAGATAATCCATAAAACCATATCGTTCTCCAATCTCTACTTTTGTAAAACCTTCCGATGGATTATAAACGGAATCATATAGGGTATAAGCACTTCGAGTTGGTTCTCCTTCTCTGTCATCAACTACTTTGTATAGCCAAGTGCTATCCATGTACATTTCTACTCTTCCTGCCTTCAAATAATCTAAATTCAATGAATCATATTTAGTAGATAAACTCAATCGTCCTTTACTGGTCAGCAATCCGAAATGTCCTCTTCTTTTCATGACTACATAGCCATCTTCAAAAGATTCAACAGTTGCAGAATCTGTTCTGAACCATTCAATTCCATCTATCCCAAGTGTTCCCCATTCTTGATTATCTTCAAAATAATATAAACCTTCAGAAACGGTTTTTAACCGATCAATAATAGGAGTGATAACCCATTTTTTTTCAAGGTCAATGACACCATAATAATCATTTGTCCTAACAACAGCATAGGGTCCAACAAATGACTCAGCATCTTTAAACTGCGGAGAAATCCATTCATTCAAATCACTATCTAAATATCCATAAAGACGAGCTTTTCTGATTAGATATTTCCCTTGAGAATATTCCCCTACCATATCATAATTATGCATGGTTAAGTTCTTTCCTTTATGATCATAAACATCAGGATAATTGGATTGATCTAACGTCCAATAATGTCCTGTAGGCATTCTCTTTAGATTCGTAAATTGAACAGGAATGATAAGCCTTCCCAAGGTATCACAAACTCCGTATTTATTTTTCTTTTTTACGATCGCCTGTCCTTCAATAAATTCTCCAACTTCATCGTAGAAATTAAAGAATTTATTTTGGCCTTTAACGTCTGCGATACCGACTTTCCCAGATGTGTAATACCTCACCAAATCATCTCCGGCATAAGAAATACTGTCGCAGTTCCATGTGCTCAGTAAATTCCCCTCTATTGTACCTAACTCCAGTGTAGGAAAACTTTCAGCAATAACTGTAGAGTCTGTAAATTCAATGTTTTTATAGATAGTTGGATAAATCTCTTTGGCATTTTCATCCAACAATCCAAACCTTCCATTTCTATTTAAAAGTAGTTTTTTCTGCTTATGATACCATTTCCAGTTTGAATATAATTCATCAGAAAAATGCTTTCCAGAATGATCAATAAAAAGCCATTGACCTTCTACCGTCATAGCTGCAATGAGTTTTTTTCCAGCCCATTTTACGCTTAAATATTCTAATGGTAGGATCCAATTTCCTTCTAAATTAATTATTCCTTGAAGACCATCGTTTTTAGCCACCAACAATGGTAATCCTCCTGCCATAAACCTTAGTTTTTGAAATGTGGTAGGAATGATTTCATCCCCTTCCGTATTCAATGCTCCATATCGCCCTTGAAGGTTTACAATAGTTACTCCATTAACAAAATAATTAAGATCTTCATAAGAAACAGGAATGATCTCTTTCCCTTTTGTATTAATCACACCCCATTTATTGCCGCTTTTCGCACCAATAAGTTTTCCATAAAATAATGGAGCAGTCGTTGAATCTGCATCATCAGACCAACCTAAACGTTCATAAGCATGAGCCGTTAGTTTCTTACCTTTTGTATTGATTAATATAAAACCCTTTTCATTTTTGACGGCTGCAATTCCATCTAAATTAAAAGGGTAAGCTATTTCGTATTTCGGCTTAATAGACCAATCCTCTTGTCCTTCTTTTTTATAGCCGTAATAATCTGATTTACTATCTTTTACTACTTCCAAATTTTGAGCACTTGCACCCAAACTGAACATAATAATTAATAGAAGAATATTGAATAAGAATATTTTCGTTTTTTGAATCACCATATTTATACTCCACACAATTCAAATACCTCTTTTATAGATTTATAGGTGTTTTTCCAGACTTTATTTTTGACTTCATTTATTTTCACCCACTCCAAAGTTTCTATACCTTCTTCAATTTGGGGAATTAGTTTTTGTTCCTCGTCAGTAGATTTCATCTTATACCAGTAGGTATGTTTTAAAACATGTTTCTTTTTATAGATATAAGTATGAAATGTTTGATGTAATAACGTTTCAATTTCAGCTTTTACACCTGTCTCCTCTTCCACTTCTCTTACTGCACACTCCTCAATAGTCTCCCCTTCATCCAAATGACCTTTAGGAATATCATAAATTCCATTTCTTTTCATGATGAGTAGCTCTTCTCCTTTAAAAACTACTCCTCCACCTGCTTTTCTAACTTGAAATTTTTCTAGCAATAAACCACTTTGCTTTGGATAATCAGTTGTATAAAAAAGGTATTTTGGACTTCCTGCTACATCTCCATTTTCTGCTGCAAGGTATCTAGACCATAAAGTCTCAGCTGAAGCATTACCATAAACTATAAAATTTTGTTCCTGAGGATGTTTATCAATAATAGGTCTTAATTCAAAATATACCTTTCCGGTGAAAAATTGCATCTTATATTATTGGTCGATAGTTAAAAACGAGAAAAGTGGAATAATTAGGGTGAACTATATAAACTTGATCGATTACCCTAACGTCTATAAAAAAAGAGTTGAACCACTTACTGCTCAACTCTTTTTGTATATATTTTAAAAGAAATTAATCAGCAATTTCTTCTTTATATGCTTCGCTATCTAATAAGCCGTCTACTTCAGTAGGATCAGATAATTTGATTTTGATCATCCAACCTTCACCATAAGGGTCAGAGTTTACTAGTTCAGGAGCAGCATCAATTGCTTCGTTTACTCCAACTACTTCACCGTTTACTGGCATAAATAAGTCAGATACTGTTTTTACTGCTTCTACAGATCCAAATACTTCGCCTTCTGCAACCTCCTCATCTTCAGCTGTAATGTCCACAAATACAATATCCCCTAACTCGCTTTGCGCAAACTCAGTAATACCGATGTACGCAAACTCACCTTCTACTCTTAACCATTCGTGGTCTTTTGTATACTTTAATTCTGCTGGGAAATTCATAATTTCTCTCTATATATGTGTGATTATAAAATGGTCGCCAATGCTGACGAATTTTGATAGCCCAAAGTAACAACTAAAGTCAGATATATCCAATATTCCTTTTTGTATTTTGTTACTTTCAAATCTATTATTGCTATAATAATTTATGGGTTTTCAAGGTCTATTACCTTAAACTGTAGCACTTCTACCCCCACATCAACTTCACCTAAATCTAGTTTTCTTTGTAGAATTACTTCTTCATTTACTGGAAGTGTAATTTTCTTTTCGAACACTAAATATTTATCATCTACCAAAGCTTCTACTCTTAATTCAACATTTTTTTTATACAATGAGTCTTTATTTTCTAACTTTAAGACTGCGTAAGTATTGAGCAATGCTTTTGGTGTTTTTTTCAAAGCTGACATCTGAACTTTTCCCTTTTCTTGAAGTAGTTGCCATGACTCATCAAGGTAAATCTTATTTTCTTGTGCAAAACACGAAAATGTTTGTAATGAAATGCTAAAAAATAGAGAGAGAATAGTAATAGATATTAACTTGCGCAATTGAAGTAAGTGAGCATTCTTGAAAATGCATAAAAAGAAAGATTTGATGACTTTAAAATCAATTGCAATTCTTGGCTCTACAGGGTCAATAGGTACACAAGCCTTAGATGTTATTAAAGCAAATACATCTTTATTTTCTGTAAGTATTTTATCTGCAGGAAATAATGTAGACCTTCTCATTCAGCAATGTATTGAGTTTCAACCAAAGTATGCCATCATTGGCAATAGTGATAAATTTTCTTCTTTAAAAGAAGGACTCAAAGATACAAAAGTAAAGGTATTAACATCTATAGATGGTATCTGTGAAGCATTAGAAAATACACATTCTGATATAGTATTAACTGCTCTTGTAGGATATGCAGGGCTAAAACCTACGCTTACTGCAATTGATCAAGGCATTACAATCGCTTTAGCCAACAAAGAAACTTTAGTAGTTGCCGGTGAAATTGTGACGCAAAAAGCAATTGAAAAAGGTGTTGACATTATTCCTGTAGATTCAGAACATTCTGCCATCTATCAGTGTTTAGTTGGTGAAGAAAGCAATCCAATTGAGAAAGTTATTCTGACTGCATCAGGTGGGCCTTTCAGAGGTAAGAAAAGAGAAGAATTACTTCAGGTTACCAAAGCTCAAGCACTAAAGCATCCGAACTGGAGTATGGGAGCTAAAATCACAATTGATTCTGCTTCGTTAATGAACAAAGGTTTGGAAGTAATTGAAGCAAAATGGCTCTTTGACGTCAATGCAGATCAGATTGATGTCATTGTACACCCTCAATCAATTGTACATTCACTCGTACAATTTGAAGATGGAAGCATGAAAGCACAAATGGGATTACCTGATATGAAATTACCTATCCAATATGCTCTAGGCTATCCTCAAAGATTACCATCTGATTTCGAACGTTTCAATTTTATGGATTATCCTACACTAACTTTCGAAGCACCTGACAAGGAAACATTTGTCAATCTACAATTAGCATATGACTGTTTAGATAAAAAAGGTAACAGTGCTTGTATACTCAATGCCGCCAATGAAATTGCTGTTGAGCGATTTTTGAATGATGAGATCAAATTCTTAGATATCGCTGCA
This sequence comes from Flammeovirga sp. EKP202, assembly GCF_014534745.1. GTDB lineage: Bacteria > Bacteroidota > Bacteroidia > Cytophagales > Flammeovirgaceae > Flammeovirga. Next base: position 6,560 of record NZ_JACVVP010000092.1, on the reverse strand, counting down.
CTAAACCAATTCTGTATGGAAAACTATAAGTTCATACAGACTCCAACATATGAGGATTATGTTGAAACTGACCATAATGTGAGAGAGTTGGCAAAACAATGGTCAAATAAATAAATATTATAACTAACTTATTATTCTGATTATTAAAAACAGAGTAGTACGTTTTAATTTTTAAGATGGAAGGACTTATAATGGCTGCTCAGTTATTAACTGGGTTATCAATTTTAGTAGGAATACATGAATTTGGGCACTTCTTTGCCGCAAAGATTTTTAAAATACGAGTAAATAAATTCTACTTATTTTTCGACTTCTTATTTCCATTCCCTAACCTTTTAAAGTTTTCAATTTTTAAGTTCAAAAAGGGTGATACTGAATACGGATTAGGTTGGTTCCCCATGGGAGGTTATGTAGATATTGCCGGAATGATAGATGAGTCCAAAGGGGCTGATGATTTAGAAGCTGAACCTCAACCTTGGGAGTTTAGAACTAAACCTGCTTGGCAAAGACTTATTGTGATGTTAGGTGGTATCATCATGAATGTTATTACTGGGGTTATTATATTTATTGGCATTGCTTACAGTACAGGTGAACGTTACCTTCCAATGGAAGAAGTAAATAAATATGGCTTATATGTAAGTGAGCTTGGTGAAAGAATTGGTTTGAAAACAGGCGATAAAGTTGTTAACCTCAACGGTGAACCTGCCAAGCAATTCAGAGATATTGTAGACCCTAATTTCCTTCTTGAATCTGATAGTTACATCACTGTAGATCGTAATGGAGAACAAATCCGTGTAGACATTCCTAAAGAAATGATTGAATGGATGAGTGATGACAAATACAGAAACAAATCTTATGTCTACTTCAGAGATCCATTTTATGTAAAAAGAGTATTACCAGGAACTCCTGCTGATCAAGGTGGATTGAAGGCTGATGATATACCTGTAGCCATTAACGGTAAAGAGGTTCCTTACTTCAGCGAATTTAGAGTAGCTCTTTCAAAAGTAGCGGGAACAGAAATTGAATTAACTGTTTTGAGAGATGAACAGCCTGTTAAGTTGAATATGACAGTTTCCAACGAAGGTACTTTAGGTTTTGAAATGAGGTCTCGACTTAATGCTGAATACAAAAAATACACATTAATGGAAGCTATTCCTGTAGGAACAAAAGACGCTTTCAATGTTATTCTTGTACAAATCAAAGCCTTTGGAAAACTATTTAGAGGTGAAGTTTCTGCTAGTAAATCTGTAAGTAGTCCAATTGGTATTGCTGAAGTTTATGGAGGGACATGGCATTGGTTACAATTCTGGACAATCACTGGTATGTTATCAATGGTACTTGCATTTATGAATTTATTACCGATTCCTGCCTTAGATGGTGGACATGTAGTTTTCTTAACTTATGAGATCATTACAGGAAAAAAACCTTCAGAAAAAGTATTGATGGTTGCTCAACAAATTGGTATGTTAATCTTATTATCGATTATGGTTTTTGCCTTTGGTAATGATATTTTCAAACTTATTTCTCGATAGAGCAATTTTGTAAAATAGAAAAAGCCATTGCAGTTTCTTTATTGCAATGGCTTTTTTATGAAAAGGGTTTTCTTCTTATACAGAAGAACCATATTATTTATACTCAAAAAGAGTCAAACGCATCTTTGATATTTTAGCCTCAGTATCCACCAAATAATGAATGGTCTGAGCAATATCTGGAGAAATACCCAAAATATTTGCCACCTTTTCTGAAGCTTCCCTCTCTTGTTCAGGAAAGCTCAAATCAGCACTCGCCATTTTAACTGCATTATAGAGGAGAGTTCTTTTAAAATTAATGGTTACATCCACTTTCAAGTTGTCAATCACATCTTGTAACTTACCACTCTTATAATCATAAGCAACCACTTGCTCAGCAATATGTGGAGGTGTTTCTGAAACTGTCACAAATTGCTCTAAATACCACTCTTTCTCTGCATCTGAAACTATTCCATCCGCTCCTGCAATAATCATCAGAGCATAACCATAATTCAGTTGAGTTTGTTCACAAGTGAGCTTTATACCAAATGTATTTCTCTCCAGTACTGATGCCGGTTTCATATTCAAACTTTGCAAACCAACAATTGGATGAGCAGTGTCTTCTTCTAGTTCAAATAAAGACTTACGGATCATTCCCAATGATTTTTCAGTATTGACAAGGCCTTCTATTGTACGGGCTATAAAGTAAGGAATACCTAAAAGCTCTGCAGCCTTCCAAACGGCTTCTTTTTCTTCTTTGGCATAGTCGTTATCTGCCATTGCCATCATTACTGCATCATACACCAACGTCCTTTTGAAATTCATAGGAACATCGATATCTAAATTGGGTAATAATTCCTCAAGATTGACCTGTAAATAATCAAAGCTTCTAATTTCTTCTTTCTGTTCATCAGAAGCCCCTATAATTTCTAAGAAGTCAGTAAATACCCAGTCCATTTCCTCCTCAGAAATTTCTCCATCAGCACCTGAAATAGCCAATAAGGCTTGTATATACTTCATCCATGATTCTGTAGACACACCCTCACAAGATTGTATCATGATAGCAAGAGGAGAAGCTTGTATTACTTCTTCATTAAAAGATAAGCTTGACATGTTAAGTAGATTCGCAATTAAAAGTAATGTTACGTGTATCTTTCGATCACCTTCATCAATTCATGTTCTGGCATCACACCTGAGTTTCTCCAAAGTATTTTTCCCTTGTGAAATAATATCAAGGTAGGAATACTTCTGACTTGATATTTCAACATTGCCTGTTGATTTTTATCTGAATTAATTTTAACCACAGTTAAGCGTTCGCCTAATTTTGACTTTATTGACTTAATAGTTGGTGTAATCATGTGACATGGCTGACACCAATCTGCATAAAAATCAACTAAAACAGGAACTTCTGAATTGTTGATTAAGTTACTAAATTTTGACATAATATTAATATTTAATCCTTTTTTACTTACAAAGATAACTACACTAAACAAATTATCATATGATAATTTGTTTATTTGTTTATTTAAAAGAAAAGCTTCTACCACATCTTGTGTGATAGAAGCTAATCAAATCATTTTAAAGAAATTTCTTCATCATGATGATCAAAAAACTTGTACTCAGACAGTCCTAACGAAGAGTCTTCGAAGATTTTGACCCATTTGAAATGTTTAAAGAACCATTTCATCCTTCGAGAAGGGAATCCTGATGTAAAATAGGCATAAAGGTAAGGATGAACTCCTAATTTAAATTTGCCATCATTTTGCTTCTCTAACAAGTACATCACTTCTGACTCGATTTGATCTGCGATAGCAATAGATGCTGTAATCTTACCTGTGCCATTACAAGTTGGACACTTCTCTTTAGTTACAATACTTAATTCAGGTCTCACACGCTGCCTCGTGATCTGCATTAAGCCAAATTTACTCAGTGGTAATACTGTATGTTTAGAGCGATCTGCTTTCATCTCTTGCTTTATATGCTGATACAACTTTTGTTTGTGCTCAGCTTTCTTCATATCAATGAAGTCTACAACGATGATGCCTCCCATATCACGTAATCGTAATTGTCTGGCGATTTCTGTAGCAGCCTCTACGTTTACGTTGAATGCAGTAGCTTCTTGATTGTTCTCTGCATTCGACTTATTTCCACTGTTAACATCAATAACATGAAGTGCTTCGGTATGTTCAATTACCAAATAACCTCCACTACCTAAGCTAACAGTTTGACCAAAGAGTGTTTTTAATTGCTTCTCAATACCTTGATGTTCGAAAAGCTTGGTTTTGCCTGAATAATGTTTAACTATTCCTGCTTTGTCTGGTGCGATTTGTAAAATGAACCTTCTAATTTCATCGTACACTTCTTTATCATCTACAGTGATACTATCGAATGACTCATTCAATATATCTCTTAACATAGAAGTAGCACGGTTCATTTCACCTATGACTTTCTCTTTTGGAGTAGCTACCTTTAATTTGCTTACGCCTTCTCCCCATTTAGTCACAAGGTCTCTTAAGTCTTTATCCAACTCAGAAACTTCTTGATTTTCTGCAACCGTTCTAATGATTACACCAAAGTTTTCAGGACGAATAGAATTGACTAATTTCAATAGTCTTCTTCTTTCACCTGCATCAGTGATTTTTTTAGAGATGTTTACAGTATTACTAAAAGGAACAAGTACAAGGTATCTTCCTGCTAAAGAGAGCTCACATGATAATCTAGGTCCCTTCGTCGAGATTGGCTCTTTTACAACTTGTACTAAAATCTTTTGGTTTTGTTTTAGGACGTCATTGATTTTACCGAGTTTATCAATTTCAGGTTCCAAACGAAACTGCTTGAGGTTCTCACTCACATGTTTGTGGTGCTTACCTTGAGCAAGCTTGATGTATTTCAATAGGGATCTGACCTTAGGGCCTAAGTCCAGATAATGAAGGAAAGCGTCTTTATCATATCCGATGTCAATAAAGGCAGCATTCAAACCGGGTACCACTTTTCTTACAACACCTAAATAGATGTCTCCTACTTGAAATTTTGTTTCGTCATTATCATAGTGTAGTTCCACCAGACTTTTATCTCTCATAAGAGCAATTCTGCTGCCCTCTGGAGTTGAATTGATCACTAGTTCATTACTCAACTCAATAAAAGTTTAAGGTTAACAATAAATCTATGAAAATGTATAGTAACGTTTTACTATACTAAAATAATTCTTTTTCTAAGATAATGAAAAACCTTGTCCTAGATTCACTAGAGCAAGGTTTGATTAAGCTGCGACTAGAACATTACTTTTTCTTGTGTCTGTTCTTTCTAAGTCTCTTCTTTCTCTTGTGAGTCGCGATCTTATGTCTTTTTCTTTTCTTACCGCAAGGCATATTCTTACAGGTTAAGTGTGTTAAATCTTTTCTTTAAATTCATTCATCGAATATTAATACTCTCAGAACGAATGCGCAATTTATAACAAAAAATGGAGAAAGGCGAACTTTATCACCTTTTTTATGTGTTTATTTACATTAATTCACCCATTCTGCAAGATATTGCTGCGCTGTAGCACGAATCTCCTCAGAATCAGCGTTTTTATTGATGTATTTAAGTTCATCAATAGCTTTATCCTGACTACCCATTTCCTTTAATGAAATAGCTAAATAGAACCTTGCTTCCATATCATCCGGGTATAATTCTTTCAGTTTTTTGAACCTCTCGATTGCTTTGTTATACTGACCAGATTGAATAGATAATAGTCCTAAATTGAACAAAGCTAACTGATGGTTAGGGTCAACAGCAATTACTTCTCTAATCTTGGCAATACCTTGCATTGGTGCAGAAGAAACCATATATGTCATTCCTAATTTCACCTTTGCATCTAAATCTTTTGGGTCTTTCTCTAATACCGCTTGATATTGTTCCTGAGCTTTTGTAGCCATTTGAGCAGATCTTTCTTCACTCATTGCAAAAGTATAAGCATCATAATAAGCATCTGCTGCTGCTCTTAGATCTTTTGTATCATTTGAAGCCCCATACAATGCAAGCTTCCAATCACCTGCTAGATCAAACTTATTCATCTTTAAAAGAAGATCATAAGCTTTATCCGCAATTTCTCTTTTATTCTTAATGTTATCTGCAGCCTCAAATTCTTTTTTAAATTGATCTAGTGTGGCTTGAGTATCTGCTGGTAGTTTGGATGTGTGTGCCATTGAAGATTGATCTGAACCATGATCATGTCCATCATCTTCTGAGTGTTGTTCTGTAGTTGTAGCTGTTGTTCCTTCTGCTACTCCTTCACTATTGTCAGTAACAACTGCTTTTGGTAATAATGCAAGAATAACAACTAAAACGACTCCGGCACCAAGTAAAATATACTGCTTAGTTCCCATATATAATTTGAAATTAAAAAAAGTCCGCACCCTAAATTATAAGATGCGGACAATTTATACAATTCTTTGCAACAAGTACTAGTTTTCGTTGATTAAACGTACTTTGTCACTTCCTTTAATTTTCTCAACAAACTCCTTCGAAGGTTTGAAACTAGGAATGAAGTGTTCAGGGATAGGAATAATCTCACCTCTTGAGATATCTCTACCTTTTTTGCTAGCACGTTTTTTATTTACAAAGCTACCAAAACGACGGATGTAGATATTATTACCTTCAGCCATCTTGTCCTTCACTACATTAAAGAAGTCTTCTAAAACTTGTCCAACTACTTCTTTATCTACTTCAACCATAGTTGCTGCGTTTGAAGTCTGTGCTTCTTGACGCTTCTCAATTTTTCTGAGAATTTCTGTGATTACTTCTGCTTTAGTCACTTTAGTGAAATTTTATATTTATAAGATTCGTCTCTGTATTATCTAAAAAGTAAAAAATAACTATCTGAAATACAGTAGACTGTTAGCCTAACTAGTACCTACAAAGGTAACAATCAATACTTTAAAAAAATAGTAAATTCGTACTATAAAATACTGATTAACAAAATATTACAATATTTTACCACAAAAAAAGGTTAGTCAACATCTTGTGTTAACTAACCTTCTGTATTTAATGAATGTGGCGCCGACTTACTCTCCC
>NZ_JACVVP010000091.1 GCF_014534745.1 Flammeovirga sp. EKP202 | reverse complement strand
AGTAAATAATCATTATGTTATAAGTTAAACATAATGATTATTTATTCAAATCTTAGTTTTGCGACAGCCCCCTACAGTCTACTTTCAATTTTTGGAAGAATATCATTTATGATGGATACCATTGTAGGGACGTTGCAGTGCAACGTCCACTGAACCACCATAAAAACCACTTTCCGAACCAAAACATTAACCATTTTCTTTATGCAAAATTCCCAATTTCTTTTGCCCTCTTACTTAATCATTCAATGGAACAACTTTAAACCAGTCAACTTTTAAGTTCACATCTTTGTGTGCTTGGAATTTAATTTTATTGTCTCCTGCTTCTAATTGGACATCCTTGAAAGTGATTTCTTCCCAACCGTCAGTTTTCTTGATTTTCATGCCTCCCCACTCTTTGTTGATCACTTTTGGGCCAACAAAAATATCTGCTAGAAAATCTTGTTTGGAGTTGATTCTAATCGTTAAATCAGCTTTCATATCTTTAGCGACTTGAGCTAATACTTCTACTGAATTAAACTTGGTTTCAAAACCTGTGATATATCCTGTTCCTGTATAACCCGGCTCAATATGAGCACTGTAAGTTCCGTCTAGTTTTCCACCTTGTAATGGTGCGTGTTCTGCTTCTAATAGAATGGTTACTTTTGTTTTTTCTGCCAAACCTAAACCTTTAGGGTCAGTGATGGTATGAATTACATCATTTTCGTCATACGTTAACCAATCTGCCAATAAATTACGACAAGAAGAATTACCGTTTGAAACATGTGAGCTATGGTGAAATGCAATCCAATCTCCTTTCCATTGTATGATAGACCCGTGGTTGGTTCCCGATCTCATTTTAAAGTGAGGAATGTATACTTTTTGGTAAGTATATGGACCTAATGGCTTGTCTGCTGTAGCGTAATACATTTGCTCAGGCCACTTGTTATCTGGTAATCCAGGATAAGAGAGGTAATATTTCCCTTTGTATTTATGAACCCATGGTCCTTCAAATACTTCAAATAATTGATCGGTAAGATCCACTAATGTTGATTCTTTAATGGCTCTTAAGTCATGTGTCAATTCAGCTCCATAACACTTTGAACCCGCTCCCCAATATAAATAAGCTCTGCCGTCATCATCCACAAAAAGAGCAGGGTCTTGACCGAAATCTACTCCCTTAATATAACCCGCATCTACGAAGGGGCCTTGAGGGAAATCACTTACAGCTAATCCTGTTCTTGTGGTGCCTGTAGCTCTTTCTTTCATACAATGCACCAAATAGTATTTTCCTTTCCATTGTACGGCATCCGTTGCCCATGCCATGCTACTTGCCCATGGAATATCGTCTGCGGAAAGTACACGCCCGTAATCAATCCAATTGACTAGGTCTTTGGTTGAAAATACATGGTAGCTATTCATGGTTTTGTGGCTATTTGTGCCTGGCTCATCATGTGAGGTATATAACCATAAAGTAGTTGTATCACTAGGCCAAATATGTGCTGAAGGGTCAGCGGCGTAAGTATGGCTTAAAAGTGGTTTTTGTGCGTATAAGTAGTTCACACTTACTGTTACTAGGAGTAACAATAGTTTTAGTTTGTTTTTCATACTTGTTTTGTATTTGTTTATTTTAACATTCGTCTGAAGCAGAAAAAGCGTCCGTTTTGAAGGGATGCTTTTTCTGTTATTTGATTTTTCTCTTATATGTTTCAAGTGTTAAGCGGTAGTATCACTTGGAACTTGTTTTTAGCGAAGTCTCCTGATTTCTAAAGGATGTGCACCATGACTGAAGTCATGGGCAAGTGATATGTACTCCAACAACACTAATGTGATGTTTTCGTTTTTTATCACCTGCACACTAATTCACTAAAACCACATCAATCTATCTCACTTGTATTTTTTGAACTTTAGATCGAGTACCACTGATAATTTTCACAATCAATACTCCTCTACTATTCGATGGTAATTTGATCACACTCTTATTCATGATATCGGCAGAATATACTTCTACTCCACTGATCGTATACACGACTACAGATCCTGATGCACTACCTAAATCCACTGTGAATTCTCCATTATTTGGATTAGGATAAACACTAACTCCTAATAAATCATCTTCTACAGATAAAGGTGGTTCTTCTTCAGTGATTTTTAAAGTCGCAGTTGCTGAACCTTCATAATTATCATCTACTATGGTTGCGATTACTTCATATTCACCTACTTCTGAAGGAACTGTTTCTTCACCATCATATGTGATCGTCACTTGTAAACCTTCAATGTCAGTAGCTACTGAAACTGATTTCTCTGTTCCATCATAAGTCTGCTCTAGGTCAGCAATTGTAACTTCTGCTATGGCTTTTTCAATCGTGTAAGTACTCTCTTCTGAACCAAAATATAGATTGTCTGTGACCGTCACTTTTACGGTATAAGTACCTGCATTTGTTGGTACTGCTGCAGCCTCATTATAAGTTACTTCTACTTGATCAACAGTGATTGTATTTCCGTCTTGATTTGTGATCGTGTACTCAATCGCTTGAGCCTCTCCTGTGTAAGTATTACTTGAAGTAGTGATTACAATACTTGCCTCTAACTTATCATTGATGACTAGTGTAGCTGTTTTTTCTCCTAGATAATTATCTGTATTTACCATTACAGATACAATGTATTCACCTACGGCCTTTGGTGTTACTAACACTCCAGTTTGTGTGTACTCTACAGTGGCTGAAGCTGATAAATCCTCATTATTTATACCTGTCACAGCTACTGTTGCTTCCTTATTTTCTCCATCAAAAATATAAGATAAACCTGATATTTCAATGGTTGGAAGAGCTTTCTCAATAGTATAAGTCGATACTAATACTCCTTTATATTCTGGGTCGTTAACCGTTATCACCAAGTTATATGAACCTGCATTTACTGGAGCTTCTATACTTCCATTGTAAGTAACCATAACCTCATTGACTATGATTGGAGTATCATTTTGATCAGTAATCGAATAGGATACAGCTTGAGACGATCCATTATAAACAGTACTCAAGATTGCACTAATTTTTGCCTCTAGTTTATCTTTTATCTCTAATGTCGCTGTAGTATTTCCTTCATAATTTTCAGATAATACACTTACATTAACCTGATATTCTCCAACTTCTATTGGCGTAACTTCTACCTCTGACTGAGTATAAGTGACTGTAGTAAAAGCCGATAAATCTTCTTCTTTCACTCCCGTCACTGATACTGTAGCTGATTGGGTAACTCCATTATAAGTATATGATAAATCTGAAATTGAAATAGTTGGTGTTGCTTTTTCAATTGTATAAGTTGATGCATAGGCTCCTTTATATTCTGGATCATCGATCGTGATCACCAAGTTATAGGAACCTGCATTGACTGGAACTTCAGTCGTACCATTGTAAGTGACTGTAACCTCATTGACCGTGATAGGAGTGTCATTTTGATCAGTTATATCATAAGAAACAGCTTGAGCTACACCATTATAAATAGTACTAGACGTTGCCGTAATTTTTGCCTCTAGTTTATCTTTTATCTCTAATGTCGCAACGGTATTTCCTTCATAATTTTCAGATAATACACTTACATTAACCTGATATTCTCCAACTTCTATTGGTGTAACTTCTACCTCTGACTGAGTATAAGTTACTGTAGTAAAAGCCGATAAATCTTCTTCTTTCACTCCCGTGACAGATACTGTAGCTGATTGAGCATTACTATTGTAAGTGTAGACTAAATCAGAAATGGAAATTATAGGTTTCGCCTTAGTAATGACAAAGGTGTCAGAATATTCTCCTGTATAATTTGCATCATTAATTGAAACCGTCACTTGGTATTCTCCAACATTAGTAGGTGCTTGAAGCAAATCTGTTCCCTCTGCATCTTTGTACTTTGATGTATAAGCATAGGCAGATGTTGCAATTACCTCTTGTGGATCTCCATTGTACACTACAGATAAATCTTCTTCTGAAATGGTAATTACACCTTCTGCTTTGGTTACTGTAAATGTACTTTGAGCATTTCCATAATACCCTGCATCGTCTACTGTAACTACCACTGCATACTCACCCGAATTGATTGGCAATGATGTTTCTCCATTGTATGTTGCACTATAAGACACAAGATCAGTAATATCATTTCCTTCCTTATCCTTTACTGTAACTAAAGGTTGTAGTTCACTTCCAGTGTAAACCTTGGAAGTATTACCAAGTGTAATAGTGGCAATGTCAAATCCTCCAAACTCGTAAGCTCCGGCATCTCTTTCATTTCTGATATTTTTATCATTGATATCCTTATCTGTTCCTAATGTAATGTCACCAGCATCAATAGCAATACTATTTTCTAAAAGTGCTAAATAATTTACACCAAGGTGATTGGTAGATAGCTCTCTTGCTACATTCATTTGTTCATCTACAGTCATATCTCCATCTGCTACAATGATATTATTTTGACCTTCAGGAACCGTCATATTTCCACTTTTATTTTGGAAAACGTTATTTCTAAAAGTCGCAGTATTTTCTGTAATGATATTGGCACTTGAAGTACTCACATCCACTGACCATGTCGCACTTAAGGGACTGTATTTACTATAAATTAAGTTATTACTGAAGTTTACGATCTCAATAGGATTATTATAATCGTTAAGCAATACACCTGATGTTCCCGTCACAGGTGCCCCGTCTTTTTGACTGTAATTACCAATGATAGAGTTATTCTCTAACGTAAGCTTCGTCGTCTGTTTAGTATTCGAATAAACGGCCACAGCACCTTGTCCAGAATGTGTGAGGTTGTTATAAACCGTTGTGTTTTTCATGATGAAAGTACCGGAAGCCGCAGCGATTGCACTACCTCTACTTGATGCTTCATTTTCTGCAAAATAAGAGTTGTATATTTCCAAAGTACCTAAACTCAAAATAGCTCCACCAAACAAAGTTGTCTCCCCATCAACAACAGAATTATTCGTGAAAATAGAATTCAAAACATTTAATGTTCCTTCTTCACCAACAGTAATTGCACCTCCATTTTCAGTGTATGAGTACCCCGAAACTTTTACTCGGTCTAAAGTCACCGTACCGTTGATTTCCATAAAACGACCTGGGTTTTCAGGGTTAAAAACGACATGTTCATCCCATCCTTTGAAAGAAATAGTTTCCTCTTCTTCAACCATTAAGTTATTGATATTGAAAGTACCTTTCATCCATAAAGTCTTTCCTGTGTATCCCAATAAATGGTATCGGGCATGTTCTAATGTTTTGAAAGGTGCTTCTATAGTACCTGCATTCGTATCATCTCCATTTTGAGCATCAATATAAAAATCCTCTTCTTCTAATGGAAGAAATTCCACTGCTCCGATATCAGATGTACCCACTCTAGATTGTCCATTTTTATCTTCAGCAGGAGCAAAAGTATTGTTACCTGCATCAATCAATGGGCTGTTGACAGCCACTCTCAAGTAGTTACCTCCATTTTGGCTAACGAAATTATAATCTACAAGAATATTATCATTTTGAGTAGCATCTAGGATATTACCATTTCCAGTAAAACTTCCAGATACATTCGTTTTATCAATAAAGTTATTTTGAATTTCTAACGTCGTATATAAATCATTTGAACGTTTCCCTTTCCACTCAAAACTGTTCGTACTGCTATTGTTACCTCTGGTACTTTTACTAAATACATTATTCGCTAAAGTAATTTGATCTATACCTGAACTTTGCTCATTGACAAATACACCAACTACTCCTCCACTACCTGAATTAAAATTGTTGTAGATCGTATTGTTGATCAATTTTATACTTGTGATCAACTTCTCAGATTGTGTAATCAAAGTAACAGCTCCTGTTGTCCAACCCGTATTTCTCAATGTATTATTTGTGATGACTGAATTGATCATTTCCAATTCTCCTTCATCCACGTACAACACAGAACCGTTAGCGTGAGTCGTATTTTCAGAAAGGTAAGAGTTATGAATCTTTAGCTTACCTTTTGAGTAAATCGCTCCACCTTTATTATTTCCGTGGTTGTCTACCACATTGACATTATTCAATGTTAATTGTCCTGTTGTATTTACCTTGAAAGCAGGACCATTAATGTCTGATATCATTGTCGAATAATTTCTGACCGTGATATTATTGAAAGATACAGTTGTATTAATTTCAAATCCTTGTACATCTGAACTATAATCATCCGAAGGTTGGATAAAACTCCTATTTGGTCCTTCTCCATAGAAGTTGAATACTTTATTTTCACCCGATAGCGTTGTCAATGAAGCAGATCCAGCGTCTGCTTTTGCTACACCGCTGATGTAAATATTGAATTCATCTTGTGAGGCATAGGCCCCGTCAGAAGTGAATTGTGCTAAGGCAAACTCCAATGTGGCCCATGGTGTATCGGCAGATAAACCGTGGGTTGCTACGTTGTCTGTCCCGGTTGTGACGTTTACATAAAACGCATCCTCTTGGGCCATTGCATTACCTGTATTAAAAATAAGCGTAAGAAATGCCAGGATAGAGGAAATCTTGAAGAGTATAATTCTTTCCATTACCAAGTTTTTAAAGTTGTAAGTAAATAATTCAATTTTGCTTTATAGATGAGCTTCATTCAGCTCGATAAAAACGTGAAGGGAAGTAGAGAAATACAAAGTACTTCCCTTCAGCTTTTGTTTACACACTATTTATTTGACACGCACATTGTAAACTGATTTTACGTGCCCCATTATTTCAATCTGGGTTAAAGAATACAAGTCAAATCAGTTTACAGTGTTTTTACTACTTAGATTGATTTCTTCAAATTAAAAAGCAAGTCTTTGAAGAATACCCCTTTTAGGTCTGATGTATCTTCATCCATTGAAACTCGCACACTTTGGAATCCTTTTTTTAACGTTATCTTCTTAGTCAGATGAGTTGCTTTTCCGTTGAAATGATAAGGATATTCTTTGCCATTTGCTGTAAAAGTTAGTGTGAAAGGCGTATCGATCTTTTGTTTACTGATCACCAATTTTAATGTATATTCTCCTTCATGTTGCACTAACACATTGTAATCAATATGTCCTTTACCATTTTCTGGGAACTTGACATGATGGGAGTGATTTTCAAAGCCTTCCGACCTATCCATTAATACAGATCTCAAAATGGTTTGTTTTTTATCAGTGCTTGGGTGGCCAATAAAAGAAATCTTCTCTTGAAAAGTGTTTTGATCCTCAATGATGGATTTAAACCACACTTTCATTGATGCCAACATGGACTGCACTACTTCTGGATGATCTTTGACGATGTTCGTTCTTTCTAAAAGGTCATTTTTATGATCAATCAACACCAAATGATTCACAGGTTTAGGTGAATTTGGAGATGCGATAGGGTTCAAACTTAATTTATAATCATCTCTGATTAATGTGATTCTTTGTCTAAAAAAATCATAGTCATACTTCTCATCCTTTGCATAGGGAGCATATTCATTTTCTTCTTCTCTAATTGGATACCTATTGGTAAAAAAAGCCTGTTTTGGCATAACTTCTTCCGTTTTCCCTTCAAAGCAACCGACCATACTTCTACCATCTAATGGTAAATTACTATCTGGTAATTGAGTACTCGTCAACTCCAATAATGTTGGGAAGATATCTGTGATTGAACACATCAATTCTACATTTGCAGGGGCATAATGGCCTTTGTACTGTACATATAACGGTGATTTGATACCATTTTTCCAGTTTCTTGCTTTGGTACCAATATATTCATGGTTGTTTCTTAATGCCCATTCTTCAGGTGATTCCTTTTGTGGAATAGGACCGTTATCAGACATAAAAATTACAACTGTTTTTTCATCTAAACCTGATGTTTCCAAGAATTTTAAAAGTCTTCCAATTTGTTGATCTGCAAATTCTTGCATTGCTAATAACGTTGCAAAGTCCTTTGTTCTTCCATCAGTCATGTATTTCTGAACCAAATCCTCTGGTGCTGCCCATTTTCCATGAGTACTAAGCGATGACAGGTAGGCTAAAAAAGGCTTGTTCTTGTTTTTCTTCATAAAGGCAATTGCCATATCTACCAATTGCTCATCAGACCAAGTTTCATATTTTACTTTTTCATCATTCAGCCAGCCTTGGCTAGGGTAATGCTTGTATAATTTAGCATAAAAAGCTTCATCAAAGCCTCTTTGCCAAGGCCAATATCCTTCCGCTTTTCCAGTATGCCATTTTCCCCACATTCCGGTGGTATAGCCATTTTGATGAATTAAATCTGCAAATGTTGTTTCATTTAAGTTTAAAAAATCATTACCACCGTGTACACCTGTCACACCCGTTCTCCAATAGTCTCTTCCTGTCAACAAACTTGCCCTTGTAGGAGCACAGACATTGGCTACATAAAAGTTTTCAAACTGTACTGAAGCTTTAGCTAGTTTATCAATATTAGGTGTTTTCGCAACGGTATTTCCGTTGATTGATAAATCATCAAAACCCACATCATCCATTTGAATGATTAAGATATTAGGTCTTTTAGGTTGTTTCTTTTTAACTGGAGGAGTTGCGTATAACGATCCAGTTAGCAGAAATAAAAAATAACAGATAGCAAGTTTAGGAAAAGAAGTCATCACAATTCCAGTTAAAGAACTATTACTTCTTGCCGTTTTGTGCTTATGGACTATATCAAGTAATATTAATTTTAAGTTCATAATAATGTTTTTTTCAATTGACTCTTCCAATACATTAACATGGATGGACTCTAATCAATTAGTCTGTCTCTTCTTTAAATTTCTTTTTTTAGATAACAAAAAAGTACATTCGCATTTAGATATTTATAACTAAATATTTTAATAAAATTAATAACATAAATACTTACAATTGATTCATAATTCACATCATTAATTGATTAATATCAATTTAAAATAATTCTCATTTCATATCATTATCAGCGATTGTAATTCAAATGTACTTGATACTATTTAAGTCAATATGGATATTTTCGTTATTCAACAGACCCCTTGTTAGGAAATGTACAAAATGTAAAAAAATAATTATGCGATTTTTTATCAAAAACGGCTTTTTTAATGTTAATTAGTAAGTTTTTGGGGTGTTTTTTTTAACTATGTAAAAAAATATATCCACACCCAGCTACTACTATTTACCAATAGATTCTTCTTTGACATTTCAAAAATTAAACTCTTAAGAAATATTCATCACAGTATGTTCAAATTTTACAAAAGCAATAAAACGTTATAATTTCAATTTAAAAAGAAGTGATTTTTCATCATATTTAAGCACAATATTTAACAACAATCACAATTGATTTAAATTAATTTGTTTAGAAAATTTCATTACAATAAAATTAGAATATCAAATCAATGGCCTCATTATTTTTTTGAGAAAATGAAGCCATAATTTCTCATTATTTTAATAAGTATGTTATGAAACGAGTTATTATTACTCTCTTAATGATCAGCTTTTTTTGGTCCTCTTCTTCTCACGCTCAAAGTAGCTGTGAGTATAATTTCCCTGTAAAAGTAAAGGGTTCATTTTTGGTACTCAATGATGGTACTGACCGCCGTTTCTTCTTGTCCGGATGGGTAGACAACGACAAAAGTAGTGGCATGCAACTTTCTAAGTTTAACAAGAGCCTCACTCAACAACAAATGAAAGATGCCAAAGCAATGGGAGCCAATGCCGTTCGTTGGAATGCTTTCTTAAAAGGATTGGATTTTGAATGGGATGCCAATGGAAATGTAATTGGTTTACGTCCAAACTGTTTTAACAATTTAAAAACGGGACTTGACTTGGCCTATCAAAATGGACTGATGGTACAAGTTGTATTATCTACCGCTCACTTTCTAAAATACGGTTGGGGAGGTGAAAATAATGTAATCGGCGGTATTCGAAATGGTGACCGAGTGAACAACAATTACAAAATGATGGCCACTGACTATGGTATTCAAAATTATATCAAAAATGTCATCAATCCGATGTGTACTAAAATTGGAACTCACCCTGCATTACTTGGTTTTGTCATCATCAATGAGGCTTACGGTTTGACTTCCTCACAAGATGTTCCTTATGGTTCTTGGTCTGATAAGACAATTCGCTTAAATACTTTAAGGAAGTTTGTGAACCGTGTATCAGGAGCTTTACACCGCAACCTACCCGGTGTTATTTGCTCTGTTTCCGGTACTGCCGAACTGATCTATCAATACAATAATAGTTCACTTGTTTATCATGGAGGAGACAGTGACGGGATACTTGATATCAACCAAATTCAATACTATCCTAATAGTCACAATACTGCTAACTCTCCTTTTTCTAATGGTATGTGGAAACTAAGACCTGATTGGGGATTTGATTATAAGCCAACCATAGCAGGTGAATTTCCAATTGATGGAATAGCTGCCACTTCGAAAAATAGCGATGCTTTCACGTTGTTAGAGGCTTATAAAGCTTTATGGAAAGGGAATTATTCGGGTGGTTTTACATGGTCAAATGTGGATTATTATAATGCTTCGCAAAGCAAACAAAACACAATCAAAAATGCCTATTCAAGTTTCAATAATAGTTACCTTTCAAAACTAGACCCTTGGGAGAATTGGGATGAAAATATGTGCAATACCGTAACTTCACTTTCTGTTCAAAATCTTACAGCAGAAGAAATAACAGTATATCCAAATCCTACAACGGGAATAGTTAATCTCTCTCAGAAAGTAAACTATAAAGTGTATAACTCTTTTGGAGCACAGATTCTTTCGGGGTATGGAAAGCAAATCGACATTACGAAGTTTCAGAAAGGGATTTATTACGTTCATTTCAATGGTACTTCAAAACGTATTTCAAAACAATAAATACACTGCTATAGATGGTAGTAAATATGCAATAGATTAAGTAATCACAGTAAAATAAAACCAATTTCTACTACCAAAAACTATATATCTCTTTAAAAAGTTAAAGACTGATTCTCCCATGAGAGTCAGTCTTTTTATTTAAGAGATTTTCGGTTCACCTTTTTCTGTTTCCAACTGTTTTTCTAGGTTACGAATAATGCCTTTTAACATCGCAGGTACTATCCATTGATGAAATTGCTTTACAGGCATAAAATAAAGTTTACCCCAGAAGTTATTAAAATGGACTGTGGTGGAGATTATCAAATGCTTCAACTCGGATTGTTCAGCTGAAGGAGTCAAATACAATGAAACTCTAAAGTTAAGATGACGGTCATCCTCACCTAATATCACCTCATTTTCATTACGATGATAGACTTTAAATAACCCAATTTGCTCATTAGGTTCACAACGAAAATTTTCTAAATGCACTGCTTTATCTTGCATTTCCCCTGAGGTCTTCACCCCAAATACAGCCACTAGTTTGTTCCGTAAAGTAAAAAGGTGTTCGGTCCATTTTGGAGCCGAGTTGAAAAAGGCTTTCCCAATATCTTTTGTACTCAATTGCTCCTTTTGATCATTTATTGTCCCTTGAAAGCTATCCGCATATTCAAAGTCAGTTTGGTGTAGTAGTGACTGTTTTGGTAACAGCGTTTTTGTAATATTCATTATTTAATGATGTTAGTTCCGAGGTATAAAGTACTACTATTAGAATCAGAAAAACAAGGTGGTGTACCAGTTATTGAATTAATTTATTTCGTAAGAGAATGTATCCTTTTCGTTCTACACAACATTGTATTTTTTAAAGATGAACAACAAATTAAACCAAGTCAATCATCCGTTTTATCAAAAATATATAAAGTTGTATTTTGACAAGAATTAAAAAATTTAAAAGTAAAAATAGCATCACCTTAACACGTTGGAATAGTCACAAAAATGAGAGTCAATTTCTTTCAAAAAGGTATTTTTTTCCTTAAATTAGGTCAACGTAAAAGCAACACAAATCGATAAATTATCAAACAATTTGAAACTGCTAACAGCCAACTTGAAAGCAGTATCTTACCTCTTTCAAAGTTGAGCAACAACGTTAAAAAGGGCAACTATCAGAGTTAACCAACACATTTTTCTTCACCTTAAAATAAATAACAACATGAAAGACTTCAGAGAAAAAACAACCGAGCAACATGAAATGTATAATGAGAGAAAACGCTATACAGAGGTTCAAGTTGCAATCTCCAAACTCAACAAAACAAAAGAACAAAAAGGTTAAGATCTAACTAAAATTAGAGCTTAAATTGTAAAAAGGGTAGTGTTTTTGAAGACATTATCCTTTTTTTTGTCACTCACTCAATAAATCCTACCACTCACTCAATTCCTCTTATTTTTATATTTAAAAATACCTACTTTTGAAGAAAGTACTACACTTAATAATTGGATTTTAAAATGAGCAAACAATATATTTCTACATTAACTGCTCTCAGAGGATTTGCGGTATTTTGGTCTCTTTTCTACTACGTTGATATTTGTACTTATAACAGAGATCTAGGAACTATTATTTCAAGACAATCCTCAGGCATTATTTCTCAAGGTTACTTATGGGTGGATTTTTTCTTCCTGCTTAGCGGTTTTTTTATACTACATACACACGGTGATAATTTTAAAGATGGTATTAAGGCTGAAAAAGTACGTCGCTTTTTATGGAACAGGTTCAGTCGTATTTACCCCATACATTTATTAATACTATGTGTGATCATGTTGAGTACCGACTTTTTTGGTAGTGTATTCCCTTGGCTTATCGATGACAGTTGGCATACGTATTTTTCATACGAAGCACTCCCAAGTCGCATTTTCATGTTAGGCTCCGTCAATACCTATAATTCCCTTTCATGGAACTTGCCTGCCTGGATCGTGAGTGCTGTTTGGTGGACCTACGTCCTTTCAGTGTTTTTCCTCGGTTTTTTAGGAAGACAACGTCTGATGTCTGTTGCAATTACCTCATTATTGGCTTTGGCTGGACTGGCGGCTCTAGTACACTTTCACCCTCATCAAAGCCTTGATATCACTTGGGACTTTGGTTTTCTAAGATGTTTATTTGAATTTATTCTTGGTGCGAATATCTATTACCTTTACAAACATAAATTTGGATACCGATTTTTTAGTAAAGACCTTTCTTTTCTACTCAGTATAGTGATGGTCGCTTTGGTATTTCATTTTAAAATTTATGATCTCTTTATCCTTCCTGTCTTTGGACTTTTAATACTATCAGCAGCTCATAATGTTGGAAAAGTAAGAGAAATATTTGAAATATCTATTGTAAGAGCAATTGGACAAATCACATTTTCAATAAGTATGGTGAATAGCCTTAGCTTCTTTTTCTTTTGGTTTGTTTTTCCGCATTGGAAAGCTTTCTTACATATTGAAGATTTTACACCTATAGAGTTTTTTAGTTTGCATTCTGCCTACCTTGTTTTAGTGGGATTATTTGCGATACCTCTCAGTATTCATGTAGAACTAAGGTTCAAAAAGTGGTTAAGAAGGGCTACCATTCAACAAGAAAAAATGGTAGAGACTTATGAGAATTCAGGCTATTAAATAGAATAAAATATAGATACAGCTCACGACAATTATCGTGGGCTTTTTTTATGCCGTGGCTTTTTCATTTTAATTCAAAAGTAGAAAGGGGGGAGATTTTCATTAAAAGTAAGGTTAGAAATAGAGTGTCTATCGTTTTTCCAAAATTGATAAGCCAATTACTCCATTTTTTTATCTCAAATTAGGTATGCAAATATTTTAAATAATTACTAGGAAAACGTTTTCAGAAAAGTGAAGGGGCACGTGTATGATGTTCCCCTTTTGGTTTATACTTCAGTATTTTGATTTTTTTCAATTTACGTAACTTCTTTTCAGGAAAAATAAACCAAACCTTCTCAGATCGGATTGACCTAGTTGTGACTACTAGACGTGAAAATTTTAACGAAATGAAACAAAATTACAAGCACTACAACATTGTAGCCTTCATTACTCTGTGTATTGTTTTTGGGTTTAATGCACCCGAAAATGACCCTCCGAAAAAAGAACGACCCAATATTTTATGGATCATCACAGATGATCACCGTCCCGACGCTTTGGAATGTTACAATGAAGCTGTATATGGTCAGAATGAAAGTCCTCTTGGTTATGTATCTTCTCCTAATATTAATCAACTAGCCAGTGAGGGTGTACTTTTTACAAATGCTTTTTGTAACGCCCCAGTTTGCGGTCCTTCGAGAGGTTCAATGATCACGGGTAGATACCCTTTTAGAACAGGGCATTATGCTTTTGAACAAACACATCAAAATCCGGATTTTATACAACCCTCTTTCCCTCAGATCTTGAAGAAAACAGGGTATCAGACGGCTCAATTTGGAAAATCTGGAGAGTACATCTATCGTTGGGGACCTGGCCAAGGGTTTTATAGTGCTCATCATTATGAATACACTGTTCATTTCAAACATGATTTGCAAAAAAACAATGTCGGCGACTTATGGGGTGATAATCCATTTGGCAAAGTAAATAATAAAGTCACCAACCTTGGGAAACAGGAAAAATTGAAGCGACCGAATGGTGAAATAGAGCAATACTTTGTGAAGAAAAATCATGGAGAAATCAGTAAAGAAGATATGGCTACCCGTAAGCGTATTGAAGAGGAATTTGAGATACTTCGCTCCTATACTCGTTCAAATACTACTTTAATTATTGGGGGTGAGAATCCGATGCCTGCCGATCAAACCGTAGACGCTAAAGTAGTTGATGAGTTTGCCGCTTATTTAGAAAACCAAGGCAAAGAGTTTACTTCTGCATGGGGCAAAAAAGTAAAAGGGGCAAATGCTGATCTTCCTCAGATGATTAACCTATCGTTCCACTTACCCCACACTCCTATTCTTCCTCCAAAAAATCAAAGAGAGATTTTTAAGAAAAAACAGTACAAAGTACCTGAGTTTGACAAGGTAGAATATGATAAAATGCCTCCTCAACTTCAAAAAATGCATAATAATATGAATATGACGAAGATGACCCAAAAGGAGATTCAGCAAACCATTCAAGATTATTACGCTTTTTGTGCTCATGGTGATGCGTTGATTGGAAGAGCTGTAGAAACATTTAAAAGGTACTGTGAGAAAAATAATCAAGAGTATTTGATCATTTTTACAGTGGGTGACCACGGTTGGCACTTGGGAGAGCAAGGTATTGAAGCCAAGTTTACAGGTTGGAAACAGTCTACTAACGGTGCAATGGTGGTAGTCTCTTCTGATAAAAAGAAAGTTCCTGCGGGATTAGTCAGAAATCAGCTGATTGAATACGTGGATATTGCTCCAACTATTTTATCTGCAACAGGAGAAGATATCAGTGCTAAGAAATATGATTATTTAGATGGAATGAAATTGCAAGACTTCATTCAGTCTAAGAAAGAGAAAAGAGACTACACGCTTGGTGAAACTAAAGTGGTGGTAGGGCATAGAGCCTACTTACGTTCTAATCAGTTTGCCTTCTCTATGCGTACTCGACCTACGAATAATTCTAAGGACAATAAGAATATTCAATGGGCTTTAAAATGCCCTGTAGAGAAAGCCGAGTTGGCCTTATATGATTTAAGGGTTGATCCACTTGAACGTAATAATGTGGCCAATGATGAAGAGTACAAAGCCTTAGCAGAATGGTTTAGACAGAAGCTAGGAACGATTGTTTTAGGTGACCGCAGAATTGAATGTGATTGGTCAAAACCCAACACTTATGCACTCAGTGATTTTGCAGAAGGTGCGGATGATAAAAAGCTAGACATCCCAAAAAATATTATTCCTAAATACAGTAAATAAGACCTTTCAAAAAAAGGGATGAATACAAAAATAGACCTGTATTCATCCCTCTTTTTTATTGTGTTTTTAGTAGTTTTTCATCAAACTGAATAGCTCCAAAATCAGGTTTCCCATTCAGTTTATTTCCTAAAATATCCTTTATAGTTACCCCATCAAAACGGACTGCAATCAAAATTAATAATTAAGTAAATTGCAGTATTATGAAAAGTAAAAGAAAATTCACCTCAGAATTTAAA
>NZ_JACVVP010000090.1 GCF_014534745.1 Flammeovirga sp. EKP202 | reverse complement strand
AAAAACAGCTTAATTTAGCATCCTTATATTTATACTTTTACCATTCGCAAATTTTTGGTGAGCGAAAGGTCAGTAAAATAAACCTATTTATGCCTTTTTATCACGATTTACAAAAAAGTTATCCGAAGGAAACGGAGTCGAGAGTCATTATTCGTTTTCAAGATTGTGACCCTTTCAGACATTTAAATAACTCTAAGTATTTTGATTATTTCTTCAATGCTAGAGAGGATAGGGTGCCACAATTGTATGGTTATAACACCGCAGACATTTATAAAGAGTTTGGTACAGGCTGGGTGATTTTCAATCATCAAATTTCTTATTTACGACCTGCTGCTGTTGGAGAGTGGGTAAGAATTAAGTCAAGTATCATTCATGTAGATCATAATTCTATAGTGGTAGAATATTATATGATGAATGATGCAAAAACACAACTTAAAACAGTATTGTGGTCTAAAATGAGGTATATTGAGGCAAATACTGGAAAAAGCACCGACCATCAAGAAGCCGTTTTTGAATATTTAGACACGATCCGAAATAAGGATGTGGACATTTCAAAAACTTCTTTTGAAGAAAGAATTACACAATTGAAAGAGAAAATTATTAAATAATCTCTATTCAAAATATTGTAAACTAAGTTATCGTTGATTCTAGTAGTTCACTTTATAAGGAATAAGTGGTTATGTATAGTGGTTCGCGAGGACGTTGCAATGCAATGTCCCTACAGAATTGCATTTTAGACGATAATTATAAAACGCTTTACTCTTGAGCTGTAATCAGACAATCATTTAGTAGTTATTCCCCCGGCCTTGAAGGGAAAAGCGTTAAGAATTTCATGTATTGAGCCGTTAAAAATGATTTTGTTGTTTGAGCTTTAGCGAGTTTAAAATCATTTAGGTGAGAGGAATGGAATTTAGCTTTTGACTTCTAAGCCTAGCTTTTTTTGCTTCGTTTTTTCAGCAATGGAAAAAATGAAGAAGAAGGGAGCTTGAAAGTAAAGCATAGAAAAATTGTAGAAATGGTGATTGATAGTTATCGATCACTTAGCTTAAATGGGGAATCTCGGGTAAGCATTAAAAAAGGTTTTTAACAGCATTGATATGTTGCTAAAAACCTTTTACTTTTTCTAGGCTGAGGTTCTAGTTGTGGTGGCGATGGCATAGGAAATCTCTTTAGTAATTTTATCTAAATCCGATGCACTTGTTTTTAGGTGAGTGAGAATCTCCTTATTGTAGCCATTATCTTGTTCATTGAATAATTCCAATAATCCCATTATTCTACATAGAGGACCTCTTACCTTATGTGAGTTGATATGACAGTATTTTTCAATCGCTTCATTCTGACTCTTCAACATTGCCTTTACAGTTTCTAGCTCATTTGAAATAGGTGAACTTGTCAGATTAGAATGTACCGTTTCAATACTATGATTGATGTTTTGCATAAACATCATAATCTCCCTTTTTAATACATCAATTCGGGCCATTCTAGCTGTAATGCTACTAATAAGTTCCTCATGCGTAAAGGGTTTTGTGAGGTAGTCATCAGCCATTAAATCCATACCTCTTCTGATATCTTGTTTATCACTTTTGGCAGAGAGGAAAATAAAAGGAACACCTACAGCTAATGGATTTCTTCTTAACTCCTGCAAGAAAATATATCCATTCATATGAGGCATCATGATATCACAAAGGATGATATCAGGCATTCTATTTTCAATCATTTCAAGTGCTTCAAGTCCTCCTTGTGCGGCTAATACATTAAAGTCATTAATCTCAAGTAAGTCGATAATACTGTCTAGTAGATTTTTCTCATCATCAATTACTAATACTGTGGTTTCGTTACTCTTCATAAAAAGAATAGTTTTTGGGAAAAACATTTATAGTCAATCTCAACAACAACCCACAGTATTCATAAGTTCCTAATGATGACCAATTAATGTGAATGGAGCCCAATAATATGGACTGAAGTAAAGACCATCTTGGATAAGTTTAATTTTAGCTTTTTGAAGTGAGGTAGAAATGGATTCTCCAGCCGTAATTCCACTATAAAAATGCTTCATTAATAAAGCCGTTGAGTAATCATTGATGTTCCAAAGGGAAACAATAGAATTCTTCGCTCCAGCATATTTTAATGCTCTCGAAAGACCGATTAATCCTTCACCTTTACTTAATTTACCCATTCCAGTTTCGCAAGCAGAGAGCGTCACCAAGTTGACATCTAAATCAAGATTATAAATGTCAGCGGCGTACAGAAGTCCCTCATGACCTTCTTCATCTAATAAATAAATAAAGGATTGATTAGGATGTTCTGAATCTACAAACCCATGTGTTGCAAAGTGGAGGTAGTTGTACGTGTTGACACTATCACTTTTTAGGATGCTTTTTCTAGCATTTGCATAGGTATAGTTTTGAGCATTCCACCCTTTAGTTCTGAATAAAGCACCAATCTCATTGACCTCAGAAAGTGTACCGTATAAGCTACTCAAGATTTCTGTACCCGAACTGTCAGTGAAATTCACTGGAGCCCAACTTGCAAAACTTGGTGTAACTTCTTCTTCTTGAGTAGTTGAAAAGGCAAGAGTGGCCGAGAAATTATAGTTGACGGCAAATTTGTTGACAAGGAAAGGGTATTTATTGAAAGGCAAATTCTTATCCGTCACTTCTTCTGTTAAGAGCAAGTCCATTGGAATATTGTTGATTTGCCCATCCAATAAAAATGTAATCTTATTGATATTGTCAGAAAATGTAAAAGGAAATAAAATTGGTGATAGGTAATTGGTCGACATGATGATGATTTCATCAAAGTTGAATTTCAACCCTGTCTCTAAACTAATGATTTCATCTTTGACATTATCATCAAAAACTTCCGTAAATAACTTGATGCTTCCCTTAGTGATCACAAAAATGTAAAGCAGCTCTTCTTTTTCTGCAATAAAGTAGCTGATCAATGCCTCATTACTTCCTATATTTTCTTGAATTTCACCATAAGAGATATTTTCCTGCTTGTATTTTAGTTCATAATACTTCGGATATTCCTTTTCCAGAGCACTTACATGAGCTTTTAACTCACTTTGAGTTTCAAATAATTGCTCTTCCAACGATTGCACCTCAGAAGGATTACAATTGAGAATCTGTTGTTCCAAAGCACTTACTTCCTCTAATAATAGATTCTCTTTTTCTAATAGAGAAGATGGAATCCCAGAAAAGGATTTCGCATTTGTTTCTTGTATGGATGCTAACAATGTGGCCGCCTTGCTCCACTCTACGAAATTAAAAGCTTCCTTAATCCATTTCTCTGAATTAATAGAGGCTTTAGAAAGTGCTAAACACAATGTGATACCACTTGAATAGATATCATTGGTGACGGCACTTAATCGTATTTTATCAGCATTATTTCTTTGAGTCGTTCTTACATTTTGAATTGTATGATGTGCAAGTTTTAAACCTTCAACACCGACTATTAAATCACTTCGCTTTAGTGTTTTAGTATAATGCAGTTTTTCAAGGGCTTCCGCTTTTTTCTGTAATAACACAATATTGATAAACGGACTAATGAAGTCTTCTCCAGAAGGTTGACCGTTTATATTTGTATCATTAAAATTGGTGTTGTTGGCAATTAATGCTTCTTGGTATAATCGGAGGGCTTCTTTGGTGTTTCCTGCTTCGAAATTGATTTCTCCTTTTTTAAGGAAGATATTTGCAATTTCAGGGTGTTTAGCACCGAAGATGGATTGATATTGAGAAAGTGCCAAGTCATAAAATTCAACGGCTAACTCCGGTTGATTACTTTTTAAATAAGCATCTGCCATGTTTACATAAGCAAACGCTATATTCGGATGTTTTTCACCGTACGTTTTACCCCAAATACTTGCTGCTTTTTCAAAAGAGGAAATTGCTTTATCTAACATAAAGTTCTTTTGAAAGACAATGCCAATATTGATGTAGATCGAAGCCATACTTGGATGGTTTTCTTCAGGGTAGATCTCGTTATAAACCTTTAAGGCTTCTTCGTAATAATATTGTGCTTTATAGGAATCAGTAGCACTATAGACTAACCCTAAATTTAAATTGATATTGGCCGCACCGATTTTGTTATTGGCTTGCTCATTTAGCATCAGTGCTTGTTTGAGGTAGTCAGAGGCTTCGTCAATAGCTCCAAGTTGCCAATAGGCAATACCTGTTAGGGAAAAGTTTTCAATTTTGAGCGTGTTTAAGAGTTGACTTTCCTTAAACTTATTCAATAATAATGTTCCTTCCTCCAGTACTTTTATGGCTTCATTGGGATAACCTTGATTTTGATAAAGGAACCCTTTCGCATTGAGTACTTCAATATAAGTCAGTGAATTTTTATCAATGTTGTCGTCTAAAATTTGGAATGCTTTGGTGTATAAACCTAGTTGTCCAAAGTTTTTTCCCAACCACGCTTTTTGTCTATTCTTTAATGTTTTGGTAGAGGAATTGGGGATTTTATGAAGTAATGCAACCGACTTATCAAAATCACCATATTCATAATAAGAGATGGCACTATCTAGCCATACATTTTGACTGAATAATGAAAAAGGAAGTAGAAGTAAGTAGGTAGTATAAAAAAATAGTTTTTTGTTCATTGTCTTAGAATTGATGTTTCAATAGTAGGTTAAAAACGTAATCTCTCGCTAAACCGTCAGGGTTAAATGGACGTTGTACCGCCGCATATCCAGCTACAGCACCCATACTAAAATAAGGAGAGAAGTTATAACTTCCTTCAACAAGAATATTGAGGGCTAGACCATCTGATCCCTCAAAATCATAATTCCCATTATTAAGGCTTTCCACATAGCCATTTTCTAATTTATAAATAGCCAAAACAGAAGGAGATAGCGACCATTTCGAAGTTCTTAAAGTATATTTAACTCTTCCTGAAACGTCCGCCTTACGATCTAAGTGACGAGTGGCAGGGTACCAATTTTGCATCCATTTATAATTAGGTTGTTCAGACCAATAATCAGGATCGTATTCGTGTTTCGAGGCAGTAGTTAGCGGTTGTTGGTAACCAAAAGAGAAATGCCATGCTTTTGATGAAATCGCAAAACCGAAAAGGGCATCGTACGTCCCCAATGAAGTATTGAAATACATCGGTAACGGTAAACCGTTAAGTGAAATATCAGCATCTGACGTTGGGATTTTACCACCTATTACAGTGGAGATTTGCCATTTGTCAGTTTGCAGCAAAGCATAACTGTAAGCCAACGTAATGTCACCAAGTCCACTAGTTCTTGTCAAAGGACTTTCTTTGATAGCAT
This sequence comes from Flammeovirga sp. EKP202, assembly GCF_014534745.1. Taxonomy (GTDB): domain Bacteria; phylum Bacteroidota; class Bacteroidia; order Cytophagales; family Flammeovirgaceae; genus Flammeovirga. The sequence continues at coordinate 11,416 of NZ_JACVVP010000090.1, read as the reverse complement.
AATTTGTTTTGATCTGAAAACTATTTCTTCTATTAAGATGATAGTTGACAGCAAGTCCAATACCTCTATCGGTTTGATTGTCTTGATAAAGCTGATAATACAATAGATAATCTACTGTAAATTTATTTTCAAAATACGAGAGGTTCTCTCCATCATTTTCTGGGTTAAGTGCTCCTGTGGTACAAATACCTGCATCACTACAACCTTGAGCGTAAATTAGATTTTGATGGAATAAAAAAAGTGCGAAAACAATTGCAAAAAAATACATCACTGAAAAGAAAGTAAATAAACAATGTTTTTTGATAAGAGAGTTATTAATTTAGTGTTTTGAGCTAACAGAAAAAACACTTATATCCGAAATATATGCCTAATTTCTTGAAATCAATACTTTTTTTGAAGGTCTTTCTTGTGATAAGCACAATTGCAACAGCACAAAAGAAGCATTTTCCCTCTTTTTTTAATGCCTCTATGGAGGATTTACATTGGGTAGACTCGGTTTGGAATTCATTAGAGGAAGAAGAAAAAATAGCACAATTATTTATAGTGCCTCATTATACATCAAACAGTTATGCTGAGGTAGAAGACTTGGTGAAAAAATATAATGTGGGTGGTGTTATCTTCTTTAAAGGCAGAGCTGAAACTCAAATCAATGCCATCAATAAACTGAATAAAGTGGCAAAGACGCCTTTAGTGTATACTTTGGATGCAGAATGGGGTTTGGGGATGCGCTTACCAAAAGACGGTATTTCTTATCCTTATGCTATGACTTTGGGAGCGATTGAAGATGACCAATTAATTTTTGAAATGGGAGTTCAGATGGCTGAACAGTTAAAGAGAGTAGGTGTAGGAGTAAGTTATGGCCCCGTCGTAGATTTAAATAATAATCCTTTAAATCCAGTGATCAACTATAGATCTTTTGGGGAAAATAAAGAAAAAGTAGCCGCAAAAGCAATTCAATACATGCAGGGGCTTCAATCTCAAAAGGTCTTGGCTGTAGGAAAACATTTTCCTGGACACGGTGACACAAGTGTTGACTCTCATAAAGATTTGCCCGTGATACCCCATGATGTGGCAAGATTGGATTCTATGGAGCTATATCCTTATAAAAAATTAATAGAAGCAGGTGTAGGAGGGGTAATGACCGCTCATTTAAGTGTGCCCGTTTGGGACGATCAACCTTCTTCTTTATCCCCAAAAATTGTAAAAGAGGTATTAAGAGATTCATTAGCTTTTAATGGTTTGGTGTTTACAGATGGGATATTGATGAATGCCATTACCAAAAGATTTCAAAAATATGGAGTTGCGGATGCAAAAGCATTAGTAGCCGGAAATGATGTGGTAGAGTTTACCAACCATATTGGTGATGCCATTGATGCTGTGATGGATGAAATTGAAAGAGGGAATTTGTCTTGGGAAGAAATTGACCAAAAAGGTTGGCGTATGTTATTGATGAAGAAATGGACGGGAGCACATCAAGTTACTTCAATTTCTACTGCACGTTTAAAAGAAGATTTACATCCTTTAAAAGCTACTCACTTAATTCAGAATATAGCCGATGAGGCCGTGACACTCTTACAGTATGAAGGAGGATTGCCATTGAAAACCAATAGTGGTAAAATCGCCGTGGTCAATATCGGTACACAAGAATACTCAGAGTTAGCGAACACCTTGAAAGGTCAAGGTTTGGAAGTAACTTCATTTTACTTATCTAAAAATGCCTCGATCAGTGCCGTAAACGCATTAATCAAGAAATTAAAAAATTATAATACTGTCATTAGTCAGTTGTCTGGTTTTTATATGACGCAAGGGGCGAAAGATATTGCTGTCGAATTGGAAAAAGGAAAAGCTTCTCCGGCATTAAAATATCCTTACAAAATCACCTACACCCAGGTGAAATACATTGAAATGGCGAACCTTTTACCTCAACATTTTACTGTAGTTTTGGGTAATGCCTATGTGCTTCGTTCATTCCAAGGTATTGAAAAACAAAACGGTATTATTATCACATATCAAAATTCCAAAGCACTTCGAAATGCCGTAGGGAAAATGGTGGTAGGTAAGATTCAACCCAAAGGAACGTTACCTGTAACAATAGATGCACGATACAAAGAAGGAACTTCTTATAAATCCTTTGAAAATCCCAATATTCAAGCTGTAGAAAGAGAACAGATTTCTACATTGTCCATCCCTAAAATCAATAAAACCGATGTATAAATTATTAGTACTTCCATTTCTTATTTTATTGAATTTCGCTTGTACAGCCGAAACACAACAAAAGGTGGAGCATAAAGTTGAAATTGTACCAGAGATCGTCACTGGAGCGGAGCAAACAGATCAATATTTACCGTACTTGAAAGATAAAAAAGTAGGGGTTTTGGTCAATCAAACCTCCATGATAAAGGAGCAGCATTTAGTGGATTCATTGGTAGCTTTAGGAGTTGATATACAAATGATTTTTGCACCTGAACATGGTTTTAGAGGGAAAGAAGATGCAGGAGCACACGTAAAAGACGCCATCGATCCTTCAACAGGCATTAAGATTTATTCCATTTATGGGAAAAATAAAAGACCCTCTCCAACACTTTTAGAGCAGGTAGATATTGTCATTTTTGATATACAAGATGTAGGTTGTCGTTTTTATACCTATATCAGCTCAATGCATTATATGATGGAAGCTTGTGCAGAGGCAGGGAAAGAAATGTTGGTGTTGGACAGACCGAATCCTAATGGAATGCATATTGACGGTCCAGTTTTAGACCCTAAGTTTAAATCTTTTGTGGGAATGCACAAAATCCCCATCCTTCATGGCTTGACGGTAGGGGAGTTGGCACAAATGATCAATGGAGAGCAATGGTTAAGAAATAAAACCAATTGTGATTTAAAGATAATTCCGGTGAAAAATTATGATCACTCTATGCCTTATAGTTTGCCAATAAAACCATCACCGAACTTGCCTAACGATCAATCCATTTTACTTTATCCTTCCTTATGCTTTTTTGAGGCAACTCCTGTAAGTATTGGAAGAGGTACGGCATTTCCATTTCAAGTGATCGGTTATCCTAATTCAAAATTAGGGGTGTTTGAGTTTACCCCTAAAGCCACTCCAGGTGCGGCATCCAATCCTGTTTTAAAAGACCAATTGTGTTTTGGTGAAGATTTAAGAGCTGTAGCGGAAGGTGGATTACAACTTTCTTACCTGATTGATTGGAATCGAAAATTTAAAACTGCTGAAGGGAAATCAGTGATTTCAAAAAATAAATGGATGGACCTTTTATGCGGAACCGATCAAGTTCGATTGGCTTTGGCAAAAGGAGAGACGGAGTCTGAAATAAAAGTGGCTTGGAAAGAAGGTTTGGATACTTATAAATTGAAGAGAAAGAAATATTTACTCTACAAGGATTAACGGAAGTAAGGGCTTACTTTGATTGCCTCTTCATTTTTTCAAGGTAGAGTTGTTCTACTTTCTCTCTTGCCCAAGGAGTTCTACGTAAGAATTTCAAACTTGATTTAACAGAGGGGTTATTATAAAAGCAGTTGACAGGTATTCTATGATGTAATTGTTCCCAACCGTAATAATCCACTAAATATTCTACAATATCAGAGAGTTTTATTCCGTGAAGGGGATTGTTAGGCTGTTCTTGTTTTGTATTTTCCATTCCACAAAAGTATAAAATATAATTATCGATTGTGCATAAACTAATTTTCGTTAACGATTAAATGGGCTGTAAACTAAATCATCGTTAACTTTCAATCTGTATTTCTACTCGATTTTATAGGACCTACTGTCAAGCTTCCTTCTTCTTCATTTTTGTCTTAACACAAAAAGAAGCAAAAAATTCAAGGCTTTGAAGTCAAAAGCTAAATTTCACTCCTTTCGCCTCAATGATTTTAAACTCGCTTTGCTCAAACAAGAAAATCATTTTTAACGGCTCACTCCATGAAATTCTTCACGCTTTTCCCTTCAAGGCCGATGAAAGAACTACAAAATGAGTATTTGAATTCTCAACTCAATATCCATGGTGCAAATGTTAAGCGAAAGCGTCATTTGTACCCTATAGATCATCAGAAATCTCCTGATTTCTAAATACCATAACTATTTTAAAACTTAGTTTATGATGTGTTAAATGTTCCCTGATAATTTACAAAATTATTATTTTTAAGCATTGCTTCACTAATTATTCATAAACTCTATACAATGAACTTAAATCAAATTACAGTCCCCACTTTAAATGTTCCAGCAGCCATTTCATTTTATCAAAAATTGGGTTTGAAGCTCATTGTACATTCAGATGATCATTATGCCCGTTTTGAATGTGAAAATGGAGCGACTTTTTCCTTACATCTTGTAGATCAACTTCCCCAAGGTGAAGGAACCTATGTTTATTTTGAATGTGATGATTTGGATCAAAAAGTAGAAGAATTAATAGGAAAAGGTATACAGTTTGAAATGATGCCAACGGATCAAAGATGGCTTTGGAGAGAAGCCCGCCTAAAAGACTTGGATGGCAATCGTATCATCTTATTTTTTGCAGGAGAAAATCGATTAAATCCTCCTTGGAAGTTGAAGGAAGAAGTGTAATATCAGTATGTTGTTAGCTAAGTGTTCGTTAACTACCAATTGGTCTTTTTACAAGATTTTATAAGACCTACTTTTAAGCTTCCTTCTTCTTGGTTTTTGTCTTAAAACAAAAAGAAGCAAAAAAGTTAAGGCTGTTTTAGATACTATTAAGCTCTTGCCTGATTACAGTTCAAAAGGCAAGAGTTTTAAGAATATCTTCTAAAATGCAGTTGTGTAGGGTCGTTGTATTGCAACGTCCTTGCGAACCACAATACGCTACCATTTATCTTTTATAAATGAAATTGAGTTAATTAATAAAAGATTAGTTTGCAGTGTATTAAATGCTTATAAAGTAGAGGTTTCAAATAAGCTCTTAGAATATCACAACACCAGCACCTACTGTAAAACCATTGAATCCAACATCTACGATTTTGGTATTAAGATAACCGGCCTTTAAGTAGAAGTTTTTCAAATAGCATTTGAGATCAAAATGAATTTCTTGGAATTTAATGTCTTCATCAAAAGTGCCAAAATGCCAGTTGAAATACAGACTAATAGGTTTTGCAATGAATATCTCAGTACCAATGTTGTAATTGTGACCCGTATAATTTTCATCTAAGGATAACGCAGAAAGTCCACCGCCAATCCACAAGTCAATTTCACTTTCAGAGATCAAATGATAACTCAGATTCATATGATACAGTTCCACCCGGTCTTCTTTGTCATTTATTTTTTCTGTAATCATATTTGTTCTCAAAAGGAAACTAAATTTTGGAGAAGCATTGAATTGAAGTAAGCCATTAAAACCACTGATTTCTTTCGATTCATTGTAATAGTTACCTTCAAGTATTAGTGATGAATGATTTTGCATTTCAACGTTTCTAACATATTTTCCATTGGTTCCATTAGCGTAAGGGTATTTTTGCATTCTCAGTGTAGATAATGTAGTCCTTTCTGGGACTTCTTCTAATTCGCTTTCTCCAGCATAGGCTCTCGATCGATTGGTTGGTTGTGCGGGGTAATTTCCTTCAACATTTGAATTATTGCCCGAAGCCATACTCTTTAGAATATTAAAAATCACTTCGCCAGTAGCATTGTTAACTTCATTGTCGCTGACCTTCTCGTGCGGCTTTTCTTTTTTCTGTTTGACACTCTTTTTGAGCTTGTCAATTTTGCCTTGAGCACAAATAGGATTGGAGAGCATAAAGAGTAATAGAATGATGATGTAGAGTTTCATAAAGTATGTTTTTTTGGTTAACTCTATGACATGTGAACAGAATGAACGGACTATTAAGAAATGGTAAAAAAAGCTTGAAATTGTGAAGAGGAGCGACCTTTGAAATCAAGGTGATTTTTTAAGAAATGGTCGTTTTTATGTTTTAAAAATCATCCTAAATGACCTACAAGGGAGTGATCCGGTGGGGGTGCTTATTTTCAGTCCATAAAAAATGAAAGAAAACTCCAACTTAAATCGTAGAATCATGAACTACAGAAATAAACAAGGGCATTGTAAAACAACGCCCTAGCATATGAAGTTTCTCTCTTCTTTATCAACAAAATCATAAAAAGAAAACATCAGTGTTTGTTATATTGTAAATTAAGTTTTCGAATATTTATGGTGTTAAGAAATCAGGAGATTTCTGCTGATCTTTAGGATACGAATGCCGCTATCACTTAACATTCGCGCCAGTGGACTTTCTACCCAATTCATTTGCTACTTCAAGACCTAGATTTTTTGCTTCGTTTTTCATCAATGGAAAAATGAAGAAGAAGGCAGCTTGAAAGTAGAGCCTATAAATGTGTGGAGAAAGGTTGATTAAAAGTTAACGAAAACTTAGTTTACGATGTATGTATATTTCAGAAAAGAAAAGCTTTTAAAAATGTGATACAATTTCCTTATAATTTGTATCACTGATTTGATAAGGTTGAACAAGGTTAGTGATATAGTCAACATAATCCTCTAGTGCATATATTCCTGCTTCATTACTATTGATGGGTAAGGTAGCTGGCACTTCATTAAACCTGATTTGTACATAATACTTTCCTTCTTGTTCCAATAGCATCCAAGTAAGGTTGGTGGCCATCATAGCATAATCACTAGTTGACCAATCGATATGTAATAAATTATTGGCTTTTCTATTGACATCATTTACATTAAGATAAACCAACAAAGGCAAAGTGGTTTCAGCATGTGCGAAATTAAAATAACCTTGATAGTCTAACTTATTTTCCGAAGCCAATTGTAACTGTTGAGTAAGGTGGAGCATTAAGCCGACAGCATTGGAATAAGAAGTATTTCTTTTAGGGTATCCTGGCCCTTTGGCATAAAATGTTTCAATATCACCTACTTTAGCTAATAATCTTGTTTGTTCATAAGTAAAAATCATAAAGTCAGGACGTTGATTTTCAGGAATGGCAAACGCTATTTTAAAACACTCATAAAGTCCTAATACAATATCCATTCTTGAACGAATAGCCTTTTCGTTTTCACCATCTAAATAATAGACATCATCACGTTCAAACTGTTCTAGAAATTCAGCTTTAAAATATTTTGGGAGAATGGTAGAAGCCAGTTTGTGGTATTGATCAGAGTTTACAATATCATTGATTTGACTGAGCCATAATGCAGAATCTTTGTAAGCCTTGTATTTTGGAGAGACTTTATGAAAACGTAAAAGAGGATCATTACCTTTTTCAAAATTATTAATCTTCCAATTGTTCTTTCCGCCAATATCTACAAGCCCTTTGATAAAAGAAGCCCTAGAATATTGTGTACGAAGCTTATAAGTAGCATTACCGATTATCTTGTTAGATGACTTAAAAAAAGCACTATCCAAGAGGTACATTCTTTGAGCCATCTCATAGTGTTCTTTACGCCCTAATTGTGTCAATCTACCATACCTTCCAAATTGAAGCATGGTCAGTTCTTTCACCTCTTCTAATAATTTTTCACCTTCCTCTGTCAATTGATCTTTATGATCCGCATCGTTCATCAAATTAAACAATGCAATATCTTCATTGGGACCACTCATAAATCGTGATCCATGTCGAGCAACATGTGCAATAAATGAAAGATTGTAATCTTTTGGTAACTCGATATTTTCAATTGGTGCGGTGTAATTTTGTTTTGATCCAAGGTGCCATTTCGTTTCTATCACTAGGGGAGTATCTTCAACTTTTTGACAAGCAATCTGAGTTAGTAAAACGAACGTTGTAATTAATGTTGATTTAAAATAATTAATCATTAGTGTAAGATAGAATTTAATTAGTGACACAAAAATGTAACATTGATGTTACTAAAGCATCATTTGAATGTTAGTTTATAGTTAATAAGTCTTTCAGCGACAATGTTATACTGAATTTACTGAACGATTGATACCCTACAAAGAATTTTCTAAACTATTCTTTTAAATCAATGGGATTATTTTAAAATAATAGAAACTTAGTCCACCATATTATACACTAAGTTTTCATTCACTTTCAATCAGACTTCTTTTATATTTTGTCTTAACACAAAACGAATCAAAAAAGTCAAGGCTTAGAGGCCAAATGCTAAATTCCATTTCTTTCGCTTCGATGATTTTTCTATAGCTACCAAAAACAAAACAGCCCACCTCAAGTCAATGAGATCAGCTGTTTTTCAATGATTGATAAAATTATTTTAGTTTTTACCTCCGCCAAAGTGAATAGCAGTACCCAAACTCAATGTTGAGATGTTATTACTTCCTTGAAGGTTTAAAAATTCCCATTCCATTCTGATTTCAAAGGTATCTCCAAGAAGTACACCTGCACCAAGTCCCCACATAAAAGAGGTACTTTTCTCTAAACTGCTGACTTCTGGGTATCTATTGTCGTATTGGCCAAAGAAAGCACCGGCTTTTGCAAAACCAAACACTGGACCAATATGAACCGTTCCTTTTGCGGCTACATCCCAACCTGTGATAGACGTTTCATAAGGGACATCGTTCGCAACAGTTGAAGCAGTTCCCACACTTCTGTAACCACCTTCAACCCCTAAGAATTTATTACCAATACCACCATATATTTTCCAGCTACCCGTATTGTCGTCTACTTGAAAACTACTGCCATTGATATCGTTTAAGTCTTGATTGATGAAGGAGTTACCACCAGATGCACCAAGATAAAATTGTGCTTGAGCATTCACCGAGAACAACAATAATGTAGCTAATAAAAAGAATAAATTTTTCATGAACTTTTATGATTTAAATTGAAATTATAACCTCTTTAACGGTTTGAATAGGAGATGCTTTATATAAAATTCAACTGTAAATCATTAAAATTCGATTGTATTCATTGTTTTAAGCTAAGAAGAGAACTGATCACTCAATTGTCTATTGGCGATGTCTTTTATTTCCTCAATTTTATGGAGTAAAAGTTGTTGCTTTTCACTGATCACTAAAAATAATGCTTGGACATTTCTCTTTAATTGCGAAAGTACCTCACGTTTCTCCTTTATATCATTGATAACATATTGTATCTGCTCGAGAGCATCTTCATCAATATTAATAGATTTGACTTTATCCTTAATGAAAATATTTTTGGTAATCGTATAATACATCCTTTCTACTTCTTTCAACAATTCTAAATTGGAAGAAGGCATTTCATCATTCAATTTCAAAGCGTTGGAGACAAGGTGATCATTTTCATATAATTTCGTCAACGCTTGCCTATGAATATCAAAATAATTGAAGAGTTGACAACTCCTCACCTTGGTCAGCTCCTCCAACCGCTTCAGTTCTTCACGGACAATGTCAAATTCCTTATACAAGCTTTCTGTTTCAGAAGAAATCAAAAGACCTTCTTCTATTTGAGATTTATGATACCCATTCAACTCTAATAGCTGACGTATCTTGGGTGTATTTAAAGCATTTGAAAAAGTAAAGTGGGCACGTTCTAGAATTTTTCTCTCATTTTTTTTAGCAATTGACATGATTAAGTGGTTTTAAGTTTTGCTTATGCACCACAGATCATCATTGATTTGAAATTCAACTACAAATTAATTTTAAATAGGGGATATGAATGTATATCAAGTATGAATCTTAGAGCAGTGAGAATAAGCTTAGTTTTTGAATAAATTAACTACACTGATGATAATCAATGTGTTGTAAGGTTAGCTGTTTTTTTGGAGAATGTCAAGTATAATGGAAAGCAATTTAATAAATGTGAATTATTCACCTTTAATTTTTATTACTATTCCGTAATTTTTTAATTGTAACATAAAACAAAATTCTTTACCCTGATTTTGAAAGACAAACTTTTGTTTAAAAATATAGAAATACTAGTATGATGGAACCATTCCTAATTGGCAAAAACGCAGCTCAGTATGAAGTATCGTTAAAAGGTGATACTTTCTATTTGAAAAAAGGCCAAAATAATCAAGTTAGAATCATTCCAAAGGGATTAATTGATGAATTATTAAACCTAATTGCACAAAATAAACTTACCGTTGAAGAAATCGGAAATAGGACAATGGATTACAATGGAAAGCACATTGTTGATGAGTTTAATTTAAGTTGGGATAAATATATTTTTGGATATAATAGTAACCTAAAAGATATCTGTCAATATTTTCTGACAAAAGAACAGCCAGAAAGAGCTGTATTACAAGAACCTAAAATAAATAGTATTTCAAAAAAATTAAACGTTGAAATATTTAATAATGACTTAAAGGAAAGTAACCTAAATTTCGAAGAAACACTTACCACCCGCTTCATCTCCTCTCTAATAACAAAACCCTTTGTCCTCCTCTCAGGCCTATCAGGCTCAGGAAAAACCAAACTTACTCAATCTTTTGCAACATGGATTTGTGAAGATAAATCTCAATATGGGATAGTAGCTGTAGGTGCTGATTGGACTAATAGAGAGCCTTTATTGGGGTATCCAAATGCACTAAATTCAACGGAGTATATAAAGCCAGATAATGGAACTTTAGATTTAATTATTAAGGCAAATGAAAATCCGGATAAACCTTATTTTCTTATTTTAGATGAAATGAATTTAAGTCATGTGGAAAGATATTTTGCAGACTTTTTGAGTGCAATGGAATCAAAAGATTCTATTAAACTTCATGCTTCGAATGTCATAGAGGGTGTTCCAGATAGGATTTCTTTACCAAGCAATTTATTAATCATTGGCACTGTAAATATCGACGAAACAACCTATATGTTTAGTCCTAAAGTACTTGACAGAGCCAATGTTATTGAGTTTCGATTGGATGAAATTGATATTGAAAACTTCTTTAATCTTGAGGGTGAAGTTGATATAGAACTTTTAGAGGAAGCAGGAAAGGATTATGCAGCTGATTTTATTAAAAAACTGGAAGATGACTATACAACAGAAACTGAGGATGTAAAGGATATTCTAATCCATTTCTTTAGAGTATTGAAGAAAGTAGGAGCTGAGTTTGGTTACCGTACTGCTGGAGAAATCACAAAACTAACTTCCGTATTAAAATTACTAGATGATTCAATAAGTTTTGATTCTCAAATTGATATTGCAATCATGCAAAAGATGTTACCTAAGTTACACGGTTCAAGAAGAAAGTTAGTTCCTGTTTTATTAGAACTAGGTAAACTTTGTACCAAAAATTCTGCGGATATAGAAGATTTTGAAGACCTATCTAAATTAGAGATAAAGTACCCAATTTCCTTTGAGAAACTTCAAAGAATGTATCAAAATGTGATTGATAACGGGTTTGCTAGTTACGCAGAGGCTTAGACTATGGAAGTAAAACACTTAAATATAGTTTTAGAAAAAGGAGTTTAGTACATGACAAAAAAAGCTAATCAGAGAAAATGTTTAATTTTAAGTTACCACACAAAAAAGTTAAACTCAGCC
>NZ_JACVVP010000008.1 GCF_014534745.1 Flammeovirga sp. EKP202 | reverse complement strand
GTTGATAATTATAAATCTTTAAATATAAGATATATGACTTCATCAAGAAATTGGACTCAATCACACTACATAGCATTTATGAGTATGTTTTTGAGAAACCGATTAAAAGTTAACTTTAATTTTTAAATGACTTCATTTAATGAATACTATCAATATACACTTTTTCATAAAAAAATGAACCACACCAGAATTGATGTGGTCCATAAAAAATAACTAATACTCTATTCAATTTAAATTTACCTAATCTGTAATTACTTCATTAATAATATGGATTATGCCGTTTGAGGCACCAACATTAGGCTGTGCAACTGTAGCACCACCAATAGTGATTACGCCATCCACAACGCTTACCGTCAACATTGCTCCACCAAGTGTTTCTACCATATCACCATCATTTAGGTCTGTTGATAATACTTTATTTGGTACCACGTGATTTGCAAGGATAGCTTTCAACTGATCATTTGTCAATGAAATATCACCTAATTTTGCGAAAGCAGCATCAGTTGGTGCTAATACTGTGTATTCTGCTAACTCACCGTCAACAAAATCTACATTAAAGTCAGATAATAACTCAGTAGTAGTTAACGCTCCAATTAATTCAGTGAATTCACCCGCTGTAATTGCCACATCCACGATTGTAGATGGAGTCAATACTTTATCAATCACATGTACAACACCATTGATTGCTTCAATATTAGCGATTTGTACCATTGCATCACCAATTTTCACCATTTCACCGTCTAACATTACGTCAAGACTTGTGTTGATTAGTGTTTCAACTTTGCCGTTTTCTAAGACACTTGAAAGTACTTTAGATGATACTACGTGATGCTGTAGGATTCTTTGTAATTCTTCCTCTGTAAAATCATCAAGATTGATACCTGCTTCTGTAAAAGCAGCATCCGTTGGTGCAAATACTGTAAGAGAATTTGTAGCCGTAGCGAAAGGTGCCACTAGTTTAGCTTTGTCTAAAGCCGCCACTAAAGATGTGAAGTTATTGCTGATTGCTACTTGTGCAATAGTCAATGCTTGAGAAGGTACGATTACACTTTCAATACCATGGATTACACCGTTGTCTGCTTCAATATTCGGTGATCCTACTTTTGCACCACCAACCATTACATTATCACCTGAAATTTCAACTTCAAGTTTTGTTCCTGCTAATGTTGTTAACATGTCTCCATTATTTAAATCTGTAGACATTAGCTTTCCTTCGACAACGTGATGCTTAAGTAAAATATCAAGTGCTTCTGCTGATAAATCATCGAAAGAAGAAATTCCGTTGTTAGCTGCTAAAAGTTGTGTAAAGGCCGCGTTTGTTGGTGCAAATACTGTGTATTCTTTCGTTGCATCTGCAAATGTACCTACTAAGTTTGCTGAACCTAATGCGGTTACAAGCGTAGAGTAATCACTTGCAGAAGAAGCTACATCTGCAATAGTGTTTGTTGGAAGGTTTGTGATTGGCGGAGTGTCATCATCTTCGTTACATGACGTGATTGAAAATAGAATTGAGAAGACGAATAAAAGTTTTGCTAAATCTAAAGTTTTCATCTCATTTAAGATTTTATGGTTGAAAATTCAGACTTATAAATTTTGTGTAACTATTTTTTGTTTAAACAAATTTGAAAATTATTAAACAAAACATCTTGAAATGTAAATCCAATACCTTCACTTTCGGGGTTTTTGGCACCAAAATAAGGGTATATAAGACATTTACTAACATAGAAAAAAATTAAAAAAAATAGAATGACACGAAATGTTAAAACAAAGTTTCGTTAAACAAAGTTCCTTGATTTGTTAATTTTTTAGCTTAAAAACAAAAAATCCACTCAACTTAATTGCGAGTGGATTTTTTATTTTATTCATAATCTATAGAATAATGAAGACCTATATTCTCATGCCTTCCTTTTGCTCCTGTTATAATGAGGTAAGTAATGGTAATCATATTTCTCAACTCACAAAGCGGTTGGGAAATGACCGTCTTCTTATAAAGAGTCTCTGTTTCTTCATAAATAAGACCTGTTCTTTTAAAGGCACGTTTCAAACGTTCATCAGACCTTACAATACCTACGTAATTTGACATTACCCTTTGCAAATCACTTCTGGATTGAGAAATCAAAACCATTTCCTCTGGAACCGTAGTACCATCTTTGTTCCATTCAGGTATACCTTTTTTCCAGTCTGTCTTATCAATCAGCTGAATTGCGGTTTCAAAGGCTTCATGGGCATAAACAGCTGCTTCCAGTAAAGAATTTGAAGCTAGACGATTTGCACCATGTAAACCTGTACAAGTACATTCGCCACAAGCTAACAAGTTATTGATGCTTGTTTCTGCTTTAGTATTAACTACAATTCCTCCACATAAATAATGTGATGCAGGCGCCACCGGGATAAAATCTTTTGTGATATCAATCCCCATATCCAAACAAGTCTTATATATAGAAGGAAAATGTCCTTTAAGTTCTTCTTCATCAATTAAGGTAGCATCCAACCAAACGTGATCTTTACCTTCCTTTTTCATTTCTGAGTCAATCGCTCTAGCCACCACATCCCTTGGGGCTAGAGAACCGCGCTCATCATATTTTTTGACAAAATCTTTCCCTTTGCTATTTCTAAGTATAGCACCTGCTCCCCTCATTGCTTCCGTAATTAAGAAAGCATTTCCTTCATGACCTCTCTGGTATAAAGCTGTAGGATGGAACTGTACAAACTCCATATGATTCACTTCACCTTTAGCTCTGTAGGTCATCGCAATACCATCTCCTGTTGCAACACTTGGGTTGGTTGTAGTATTATATACTTGTCCAATGCCTCCGGTCGCTAAAAGTGTTACTTTAGAAAGAATCGTCTCAACTTCACCAGATGTTTTATTGAGAGCATAAATTCCATAGCATTGTGTATCCTTTCTATACCTTGTTACATCTTCACCGAGATGATGTTGAGTGATCAGATCCACTGCATAATATTCCTGCAAAATCTCTACGTTATCGTAGCTCTTTATTGCGTTCAACAATGCTCTTTGAATCTCCTGCCCTGTTACATCTTTGAAATGTAGAATACGGTGATCCGAATGACCTCCTTCTTTTGCTAGATTGTATTCACCATCTTCAGACTTATCAAATTGAGTACCCCAATTAATAAGTTCTCTGATTCTGTCAGGACCATTTTCAACTACCAACTTCACTACCTCTTCATTATTGATATGTGAACCGGCTACTAATGTATCTTTGATGTGTTTCTCGTAAGAATCGTCTGCATCAATTACAGCAGCGATTCCTCCTTGTGCATATCTGGTATTACTTTCAAAAGGATCATCTTTTGTGATTAAGCAAATCTTTGGGTAATGATTTTTGCTTTGAAAGTGCTCACACAACTTCAAAGCGTAACTGAGACCTGCTATACCAGAACCCACGATTAGAAAATCAACTTTCTTCATGGACTGTATTAAAAAAATTAAAGCTGTTTATTAAAGTAGAAGTAAAAACTTACTTCACTACTTATAACAAACAGCTTTAATCAAGGTTTATGATAACTCAAACATTCTCTCGATTGAGCCTATTGCTTTAAGACGAATATCTTCAGGAACATCCACTTCTGGATATTCATATTGTAAACAATTGTATACTTTTTCCAAAGTATTCATTTTCATGAAATGACACTCTGAACAAGCACATGTATTATCTTCTTTTGAAGGTGCTGGAATTAAATTTTTGTGAGGAACAACCTCTCTCATTTTATGTAAAATTCCTGCTTCTGTAGCCACAATATAAGCATCTGCTTCGTCATTTTGGACATATTTTAACAGTGCCGCTGTAGAACCAACAAATTGAGCTACTTTTAATAAAGGCATTTCTGACTCTGGGTGAGCAATGATTTTTGCATGTGGGTACTCCTTGTGTAAATCTAGGATTTTTTCCAATGCAAATGCCTCGTGTACCACGCATGCTCCGTCCCATAATAACATATCACGACCTGTTTCTTTCATGATATATTTACCAAGGTTACGGTCTGGTGCGAAGATAATTTTTTCGTCTTCTGGAAGACTATTGATAATTTTTAGTGCATTTGTAGAAGTAACTGTAATGTCAGTATAAGCTTTTACTTCTGCTGAGGAGTTGATGTAAGTAACAACGGTATGATCAGGGTGTTTCTTTACAAAATCACCAAATTCTTCTGCTGGTGCAGCTTCCGCTAATGAACAACCTGCTTTAAAGTCAGGTAAAATCACCTTCTTGTTTGGGTTGATGATTTTTGCTGTTTCAGCCATAAAATGAACGCCAGCAAATAAAATAATATCAGCGTCTGTATCCGCCGCTTTTTGTGCTAGTGCTAAACTGTCCCCAACAAAATCTGCCAAATCTTGAATCTCAGCATCTTGATAATAATGTGCCAAAAAAACAGCGTTTTTTTCTTCTTTCAAACGTGTAATTTCAGCCTTAAGATCGGTGGGGTTATTATCCATCACATCGATAAAACCCAACTGATCTGCTCTATCTTTAAGCTCTTGTGTAAGCATTTTCATTAAATCTACGGTATTTTTAACGGCGTAAAGTTAATGAAACTTTGGGAATAGAGAGATTTTAATTGTGTAAAAATTAAACTAAGGAACTAAATTTTTGGACATTTCTTACAATGCTTCCCTTTTCGTTTATACTTTTTACAGCAGTTTTTTTTCTTACAAGTAATCTCTGAACTCAATTCGTCTCCTTCTACTGAAAGCATATCAAGTAACTGCTTACTTGTTGTAGATAAAAAAATAGGATCTTGTTGAATCATAGTTTAATTTATTTAGATTAATTCTACTTAACGATCGCAATATAAATGATTAATTAGATTAAATCTAAATTAAAAAGGATTTTTTTGTGAATACTTATGATCTTTTAAAGGGGAAGTAGAAAGTTTTAGCATAGGCACAACACTTTAAAAAGGGGAATTGATCAAAGAAAAAACACACCTTGCATTAAAATGTATTATTAATAAACAAAATATTCCACTATATTAAACAAGGGTGCTTATTTTATAATTAATGTTATTTTTTTACGCATCAAGAAAATATAGTCGTCAATTTCACACCTTTCGATAAAATTCATTTGTATGATTCTGACATTTCTATATTTTTGTGACATTCGCAATTTTTTTGACGGCAATTTACTTTAAGAAGGAACGTGGAAAACGAGCAATCAACAAATAGTTCAGATAATAATGGCAATAAAGTAGTTCACATTGATGGTATGTACCAAAACTGGTTCTTGGATTATGCATCTTATGTAATTCTGGAAAGAGCGGTACCTAGTATCTATGACGGACTCAAACCTGTACAGAGAAGAATTCTTCATGCTATGAAGGAATTGGATGATGGCAGGTTCAATAAGGTGGCTAATATCATTGGTTCTACCATGCAGTATCACCCTCACGGTGATGCTTCTATAGGTGATGCCATTGTTCATTTAGGACAAAAAGAACTCCTTATCGAAACACAAGGTAACTGGGGTGATATTAGAACGGGTGACAGTGCAGCAGCACCAAGATACATTGAGGCTAGACTTTCTAAGTTTGCATTAGAAGTAGTTTTCAATCCTAAAACTACGGATTGGCAACTTTCTTATGATGGTAGAAAGAAAGAACCAATTAACCTTCCAGTAAAATTTCCTTTATTATTGGCTCAGGGTGTTGAAGGTATTGCCGTTGGTTTGGCAACGAAGATCATGCCTCATAATGTCAAAGAACTTATCAAAGGTTCTATTGATATCTTAAAAGGTAAAAAAGTCAACCTTGTTCCTGACTTCCCTACAGGTGGTCTTGCAGATTGCAGCAACTATAATAATGGTCTGAAAGGTGGTAAAGTTCGTTTGAGAGCAAGAATTGAATCACCGGATAGTAAGACGTTATTGATCAAAGAAATTCCATTTACTTGTACGACTTCAAGTTTGATTGATTCCATCATTAAAGCTAATGATCAAGGAAAGATCAAAATCAAGAAGGTAATCGACAACACTGCTCAGGAAGTGGAAATCGAAGTACAATTGGCAAATGGTCAGTCTCCAGACGTTACAATTGCCGCACTGTATGCCTTTACAGATTGTGAAGTTTCTATTTCTCCCAACTCATGTGTGATTGTGGATGAGACTCCTGTATTTATGGGAGTGGAAGAAATTCTTAAAAACGATACTGATCATACTGTAAACCTTCTTGAAGCAGAATTGAAGATCAAGAAAGGTGAATTACAGGAGAAAATTCTATTCAGTTCATTAGAGAAAATCTTTATTGAAAATAGAATCTATAGAGATATTGAAGAGTGTGAAACTTGGGAAGCAGTATTAGAAACAATTGATACAGGTTTGAATCCTTATAAACCGAGTTTCTACAGAGAAATCACTCAAGATGATATTATCCGATTGACTGAGATCAAAATTAAGAGAATTTCTAAGTTTGATACTTTCAAAGCGGATGAGTTATTAAAGAACTTACTGGAAGAGCTAAAAGAAGTAGAATACAACCTTGAACACATTATTGAGTTTGCGATTGATTACTTCAACAATCTTCTTAAAAAATACGGAAAGGATCACGAGCGTTGCACTGAGTTGACAACTTTCGATACAATCCAAGCTTCAAAAGTAGCGGCAAACAACGCCAAACTTTATGTCAATAAAAAAGAAGGTTTCATCGGCTATAACCTAAAACGTCAAGACGGCGTGGAAGAAGTGATGGACTGTTCGGATATTGACGATATCATTGTATTTAGAAATACGGGTGAATATGTGATCACGAAAATTGGTGAAAAGAAATTCGTAGGCAAAAACATTCTTCATGCGGAAGTCTATGTAAAAGGTGACGAAAGAAAGGTTTACAATGCCATTTACCTTGATGGTGCAAGTGGTATTACAAGAGTAAAACGTTTCCAAGTTCCTAGTTTTACAAGAGACAAAGAATACAATGTTACAAAAGGTACTCCTAAGTCAAAAGTAACTTACTTCACTTCTAATCCTAATGGAGAGGCTGAAATCGTAGGCGTTTCATTATCACCTAACTGCTCGGCAAAAGTGAAATCATTCGAATATGATTTTGCCGATTTAGAGATTAAAGGCAGAACTTCTCAGGGTAACATTTTGACGAAATACCCAGTAAGAAGGGTGACCTTAAAACGTGAAGGCGTTTCTACGCTTCCTGCAATTGATCTTTGGTACGATGATGCCGTAGGTGTCTTGAATAAGGATGAAAACGGTAAGTACTTAGGTAAATTCAAAGACGAAGACCGTATTATTGTTTTCTATGAAGACGGTGAATATGAGTTGACGAACTTTGAAGCGACGAATCGTTATGAAGCGAAAAAGGTGGTATTGATTGAGAAATTCCTTCCTTACAAAGCGATTTCAGCTGTTCATTACGACACCAACAACAGACAATATTATATCAAGCGTTTCCATATCGAAACGTCTACTATGAACAAACGCTTTAAGTTTATCAACGAGGCTAATGCTTCAAGATTACTTTTAGTCACTACTCAACTTTCTCCGGATGTGGAACTGAAATACACTAACGGTAGAAAACGCGAGAAGACAAAAGTCAACTTGAAAGAGTTTGTTGAAGTGAAAGGCTGGAAAGCACTAGGTAATAAACTTCCTTACGACAAAGTAACGGATGCCAAATTACTCTCAGCAGATGATCCGGTTGATACTTCTGATCAAAACAGTAAGCCTTCTGAAAAGAAAGATGATAACAACGACGAGGGAAGAGATTCTTTGAAGTTGTTCTAAACATAAAAAACGACTGAACAGGTATTTGTTCAGTCGTTTTTGTTTTGAAGAATATCTAATATCGTAATAAGCTTTAAGCGTTACATCTTATTGAAAATTAAGAAAGGAAGAGTATTAATTACCCAAACCCTCCGGCAGACTCTTCTTAGGATTCAAGTTCCCTTTTTTCTTCATATCATTCACTAAAGAAATGAAGTTTCCTTTTCCTTCCGAAAGTTGACCAACAGCTTTATCTACATCCCCTTTTGTAGCATTGATTTTCTTTTGAAGGTCCAGCATCGTTTCCACAAAACCTCTTGCTTTATCGTAGATCCTCGTGGCATGCTTGATGATATCTTCAATATTTTTCTGTTGATGTTCATTTCTCCAAAGTTCCTCTATTACCTTCAAAGTGGCCATTAAAGTCGTCGGGCCGACAATCACTACCTTCTTATGATAAGCATAATCCCAAAGTGCGTCATCTTCTTGCAACGCCACCAAAAACGCAGGTTCGATTGGGATAAACATCATGACATAATCCAAAGTTTGGATCCCTTCTAATTGCTGATAATTACGTCTGGCTAATTCATCAATATGGCTTTTTAAAGCACGAATATGCAGTTGAATTTCGTGTTGTTGCTCTATTTTATCTTCAGCATTGATAAAACGTTCATAAGCATTTAAAGATACTTTTGAATCGACAATGATCTGCTTTCCTTCAGGATAGTTAATAATCACATCAGGTTTTTGTAAATCTCCTTCTTCTGTTCTGTAAGTTGGCTGTACGAGGTACTCATGACCTTCTCTTAGACCCGACTTTCGAAGCACAGAATCCAAAATCATCTCTCCCCAGTCGCCTTGTGTTTTCGTATCACCTTTTAAAGCTTTGGTCAAATTTTGGGCATCCTGAGAAATCTGATGATTCAACTCTCTCAACATCTTTAGTTCTGTTCTTAAAGAAGATCGGTCATTTGATTCTTTACCATAACTATCTTCAATCTTCTTACGGAAGTTTTCAATTTGATCTTTGAAGGGATTAAGTACTAAATCAAGGTTGTTTCTATTCTGTTGAGTAAATTTATTCGTGTTTTCTTCAAAAATACGCTGGGCTAGGTTTTCAAACTCTTTCTTAAAGTGTTGATTTAATTGTTGTACTTCATGACTTTGCTGCCCTAGTTTCTCTTCTAAAAAAGTCAACTTCTCTTGCAATACAGCTACATCATTTTTAAGGGATGAATTCTCCTCACTTAGGGTCAAGTTGAGATTTTCCAATTCTAATTTTCCTTGTTGAACAACTTCTAATGTTCCTTTATTCTTCGCTTCTGTACTTACTATTAATTCATAATTAGTACGCAGGCTGTTCAATTGATTTTGAACCTCAATTAATTTATTGGATTTCTCTTCTACTCTCACCTTTGAGGTATTGATTTCCACATCAAGCTTATTATTGGTGTTCTTTAATTGTTCAATTTCCGACTTCAATTGTTCTTGATTCTGATTGAGTTTCAAGCGTTCTTTCACCTCTAATCTAAATCGAGCTTCTTCATTGGCATATTTCTGACGGTAATAGAAATAAACGAAACAGGCTCCAATGAAAAGGCCTAAAAAAAATACTATAATGAGTAAAATGATAACGGAAGTCTCTAACTGCATAATCTCTCGAACAATCGTTTTGATAAAGTTTACACGAAGTTAGTAGAAATAGAGTATTACAGAAAACCAATTAAGATCAAGGAAGAGAGAATTACAGGGAATCCACTTATTCTCAACCTTCAAATAGTTTACATTTCTATTTTATTTCAGAAAAAATGTTTTTAAATTTTAATCAAGTAATCAAACATTACAATTAAA
Source organism: Flammeovirga sp. EKP202 (assembly GCF_014534745.1). GTDB lineage: Bacteria > Bacteroidota > Bacteroidia > Cytophagales > Flammeovirgaceae > Flammeovirga. The sequence continues at coordinate 207,268 of NZ_JACVVP010000008.1, read as the reverse complement.
CAGTTTGATCAACCCATTGACATTAACTTTTACAACCCTATAATTTAACTACTCAATACTAAAAATGAGAAAATTCATACTATTATTATTCTGCTTTGTCCCTCTGTTTTCTTTTGCACAAATGGACTCATTGGTCATGATCAATGGAGATATTATTGTTGGTGAAATTAAAAGCATGGATAAAGGGGTCATTGAAATTGAAACCGATTATTCAGATTCTAACTTCAAAATAGAATGGGAAGGTATTCAAAGCATGGTTTGTAATACAGATTTTATGGTTACTCTTTCGAATGGAAAAAGGATCAGTGGTAAAATAGTATCGAATGACCCCGAATCTTTCAAAATTGTTTCCGATGAAGAAGGCACTCTAGATGTTGACCCAGATGATATTGTTTATCTAAAGTCAGTAGAAAAGACATTCTTAAGTAAACTATCGGCTAGCATTGATCTTGGATATAGCTATGCAAAAGCGAATAACCTTTCACAACTTAATGGATCGGCTTTTATAGGTTACAACACTAAAAGGTGGGCACTCTCGCTCAGTTTAAATAGTCTTCGATCAACGCAAGACAATGTTGACGCCATCGAAAGAAATGATGGTACACTCACTGGTAATTATTTTCTGCCTTATGGTTTTTATGGAACAGCGGACTTTAGATACCTTACCAATACAGAGCAATCCATTAAACTACGTACCACTACTTCACTGGGTATTGGTAAATACATTATCCATACCAATGCTGCATACTGGGGTTTTTCTACCGGAGCCTCGTTCCTAAATGAATCCTTTAGCCAAACCACTGATGATGCAGGAGATCCTTTCACCAAGCCTTCTAACAATAGTGCTGAATGGTACATTGGTACAGAAATCAACTTATTTGATACAGGAGACCTTTCATTTAACACCAATGCCAGAGGTTCTAGAACATTAAGTGGTGGTGATCGTTGGCGTGCTGATGTTGGGGCAAATGTAAAATATGACCTACCTTATGACTTCTATGTAAAAGCGGGGTACAATATGAACTACGATAGTCAGCCAGCAGAAGCAGGTAAAGAAGTCGATTACCAATATTCTTTCGGATTTGGGTGGGAATTGTAAGATTTTATAGAAAAGTATCGTTTTTCGTTTTTAAAAAAAGCTTGAGATGTATTATTTTGTGGGACAACTTACAAATGCAGAATGACTGAAAAGATTTTTTTAAATAAAGTTAGCAAACGAAGGAAAATACTTGTAGGCTTAGTTATTACACTTTTACTACTGAATCTTTTGCAACTATACTTAAGGTCTGATAATACTTCACATCTTCAAGATCGAGTTCAAAGTAAAAATGTGGAGCTCGTTTTGACCTACACAAAATTGGATTCTATTTCCACAGAATTGAATAAGCAGATTCAAATCCTTGATCTTATGAATGAGGATATAGATTCTCTTACTCGCATAAAAAATTCTCTAGAAATGGAGAAGAAAGAGCTTAGATCCATACAATTAATCGAAGAAAATCGATACAATCAGATTAAAAGTAAGGTGAGTGTTTATGAAGGAATTTTGAAAAGAAGAGACTTACAAATCACATCACTTAAGGATGTCAATGATTCTCTAACTTCAGAAAACCAATACCTCGTTCAACAAAAATCAACTTTAACCACTCAAATCGATTCCTTACAAGAGCATCAAGGTGAACTTGAAAGATTAATTGATGATGCAAAAGCTTTAAGGGCTTATAATATCACTATTTGGGGAGGCAGTAAAAAGAATAAACTAAAAGAAGGTGTTTCTTTCAAGAGAAAAAGTACTTCACAAGTTGCTATCCGTTTTAAACTTTCTCCTAATAATTTGATCCAAGAAGAAAATAAAGATATATTCCTTTGTTTGATTGATGCAGAAGGTGCAACAATATATAATCCCGATAACCAAATCAAATTCTTTAGATTGAAGGGATCTGATGAAAACAGGTTCTACACTACCAAAAAGACGTTATCTTATGAAAATGACTTACAAAATGTAGAGTTACTGTACCAATCAGAAAACCTTCTTAATAAAGGAGAATACAGTGTAAATTTATACTGTGATGGAGAGCTTTTAGGAAAATCTTCTTTCTCTATTTTATAGTCCTTTTTTATTTCAGAACACATTTGATGGTTATTTTTTATACAAAGCCCTTTTTTTAGTACTTTTTTCCTATTTTTCTCACAATCGTTATCTAAAACAACAGATTTTTAGCAAATTTGAAACTTTAGATACTACATACATTTTTTATTATTCCATGAGAGCAAATACTTATAAAGAAATTCCTGAGAATAAGCCCCAGCATGCTCCAAAAGTTTCCGATTCAAAATGGGTAAAAAAACTGTCTAAACTAAAATTCATTTCCAATTCAAGCGAAGATGAAAATAGTAGGTATATTCAGAAAATCCTCTTTGTAACGATCTTGGGAATACTTTATATCGCCAATGGATTTCAAGCTGAGAAATCACATATCAGAATCAACAAACTGGAAAAATCAGTCGAAAAACTGAGAGTGGAATATAGTACGCTTAAATATGATTTTATCAATGAAAGTAAGCGTTCAAAAATTGAAGAAAGAGTAGCTCCTTTGGGATTAGTTCCTTTAGAAACAGCTCCAATCGTTATTTCTGTATCTAATTTAGAAGATCACTAATTTTTTATATAAATGGGAATTCGAAATTCCATACTGTTACGTGTAAGGTTTGCATTTTTATTAATTGTAGTCATGGCTGCTGCAATTCTTGTGCGTATTTCAGATTTACAATTTGTTGAAAAAGACAAATGGGAAAAAGCTGGTAAGGCAAATAGAGTAAAAGTAAGAAGAGTCGATGCAACAAGAGGTAATATTCTTGCTGATGACGGGAGCTTAATGGCTACTTCAATTCCTTTTTATAAACTCGCATTTGACCCTTGCGTCTCTAATGATAGTATTTTTAATAATGGTATCGATTCTTTGAGCTATTTACTGTCTAGGTACTTTAAAGAAAAAAGTGCAACGGAATATGATAGCTTACTGAGAAAAGCTAGAAGAAAGAAAAGAAGATACCTTATTCTTAGTCATAAACTAGTCAAGCATCAAGATAAAAAACATATCGACAACTGGCCTATTTTCCGACAAGGAAGACATACGGGCGGTTTGATATTTACTAAATATGAAAAAAGATTCAGGCCTTTTGAAGAGCTAGGTAGAAGAACGATTGGCTTTATCAGTAAAGACGAAAAAGCACAGTTTACGGGTAGAGGCCTTGAGTTCAGTTTCAATAAAGATTTAGCAGGTACAGACGGAGAAGCTTTATTCCAAAGAGTATCCGGAAATCAATGGAAACCATTGGATGATGGTGCTCAAGTGAGAGCTGAAAATGGTTTGGATATTCAGACCACAATCAATATGGATATCGAAGAACACGCTCACAATGTGCTTGAAAAAGCATTGGTTGAAAATGAAGCTAACTTCGGTACTGTATTACTAATGGAAGTAAAAACAGGTGAAATTAAGGCGATTGTCAACTTAGGTAAAAACTCGAAAGGAGAATACGTTGAAGATTTCAACTATGCTATCCAAGGTGTAATGGAACCTGGTTCAACTTTCAAAAGTGCTTCAATGTTGGCATTATTAGAGGAGTTTGACCTCAACTTGGAAGACTCCGTGAATACTGGTGATGGTAAATACATGTTCTATGATGAATGTATAATGACCGACGCACACTACAACGGGTTCGGAATGCTCTCGGTTGAAGAAGTAATTGAAAAATCATCCAATATTGGTATCTCCAAATTGGTCTTCAAATATTTCAGAGAAGATCCCGACCGTTTTATGCACTATTTGGACCGTTTCAATCTTACTTCTACGATTGGTTTCCAAATGGAGGGTGAAGGAAAACCTAATATCAACCGTCCTGGTGATCCGAGTTGGTCCGGTTGTTCTCTTCCGTGGATTTCAATTGGCTATGAAGTTGAAACCTCCCCTCTTCAAATGCTTACATTCTACAATGCTATTGCCAATGATGGTAAAATGGTTGCACCAAGAATTGTAAAACGAGTATTGAGAGGAAATGACGTTGTAGCGGAGTATGGAGTAAGGACCATCAATAAAAAAATCAGCTCCGAACGCTCTCTTAAAGCAATGCAAGGAATGTTGAAAAAAGTAGTGGAAAGCGGTACGGCAAGAAAAATCAACACGACTGAATTTGATATTGCAGGTAAAACAGGTACGACTCAGAAAGTAAAACAAGGTGCTTATACCAAAAACTACTTTACATCGTTTGTAGGGTACTTCCCTGCTGATGCTCCAAGATATTCAATGATTGTTGCCATTGATGAACCTAAAGGTGCAAAAAGATATGGTGGTGATGTTTGTGCCCCTGTATTCTTAGATATCGCCGAAGTGGTTTATGCTAGAACAACAGAAAGAGATATTCATTTTGTAGATAATGAAAATGTAAAAGCTTTTCCATACATAAAAGCAGGAAATTATAACGATTTATTACTACTGTCGGATGCTTTTGATATTCAACAAGTTTCAGAAAATACTTCGCAGTGGGTAAAAACAAAAGTAATGGGTGATACTATTGCTTGGGTTAACGCTAGAGTCAATAAAGGAAGAATGCCTGATGTAAGAGGAATGACATTGAGAGATGCCATGTACCTTATTGAAACGGAGGGCGCAACTGTACATTCTACCGGAAACGGCCGAGTGGTCCAACAATCCATCACGCCTGGAGGAAGAATAAATAGTAGAACGAACGTCTATCTCAAACTACAATAAATCAAACTTAAATTGAAGAGAATTAAAAAAATATCGGAATTACTAAAAGGGATAGAATATGACCTTGTTCAAGGTGATTTAAACCAAGAGGTAACGGGTATTGAGCTAGATTCAAGAAAATTGCAAGATGGAAATCTATTTGTTGCCATTAAAGGTAATGCAATGGATGCACATCAATTTATCCCCAAAGCAATTGATCTTGGAGCTACTACAGTGTTAATTGAAGACGCACCTGAAGAACTGCAAGAAGGTGTCAACTACATCAAAGTAAATAGTACTGCACAAAGTGTCGGCTTACTGGCCGCCAATTATTACGATAATCCATCAGAGAAAATAAAAGTAGTAGCCATTACAGGCACCAACGGTAAAACAACGGTGGTTACTTTACTTCAGAACTTATTTATGAAGTTAGGTTACAATACCGGTGCACTGACTACTATCGAAAATAAAATCAATGAGGAGGTCATCCCCACAAAATTGACCACTCCCGATCCTGTCACATTACAGTACTTACTGCATGAAATGGTAAAGAAAAACTGTTCTTACTGTTTTATGGAGGCAAGTTCACATGCTATCGTACAAGGGAGATTGAATGGTATTGATCTTACAGGTGCCATCTTTAGTAACATCAGTCATGATCACTTAGATTATCATGGCACAATGAAAGAGTACATTAATGCAAAGAAAAGGTTGTTTGATACACTCCCTAAAAGTGCTTTTGCATTGGTAAATATTGATGATAAAAGAGGCAATGTAATGCTACAGAACTGTAGAGGAAAACACTACACTTACGCATTGCATACCATGGCCAACTTTAAAGGAAAATTGATCGACAATACATTTGAAGGTATTCAGATGGAGGTCAATGGGCTTGAAGCTTGGTTTCAATTGATTGGTTCTTTCAATGCTTACAATGTACTTTCTGCCTTTGCTACGGCTTCATGTTTGGGTGAGGATGAAATGACTACACTACAGGCATTGTCTGAATTACGACCAGCAAGAGGTCGTTTTGAACAAATTGTTTCTAAAAATAATATCAGAGGTATCATTGATTACGCTCATACGCCTGATGCCTTGGAAAACGTTTTGGAAACCATTCGTGATATCAGAGAAGAAGGGGAAAGAATCATAACTGTTGTGGGTTGTGGAGGAGACCGTGATGCAACAAAACGTCCAATCATGGCCAAGACGGCTGCAATGTTAAGTGATGTGGTAATTCTTACTTCTGACAATCCTAGAACTGAAGATCCAGAAGAAATTTTAGAACAAATGGAGGAAGGTATATCCCCAACTCAAGCCAAAAGAACATCTGTAATTATAGATCGAAAAGAAGCTATTGTAAAAGCCGTTGAAATGGCCGAACCAAGGGATATCATTTTGGTAGCCGGAAAAGGGCATGAAACTTATCAAGAAGTCAATGGTGTTAGACATCATTTTGACGACAAAGAGGAATTATTCCTTGCTTTAAAAAAATAATTAGTGCGATAAAAAAATAGAACATGTTATATCACTTATTCGAATTTCTACATGATAAATACGATATGATGGGCGCCGGTCTCTTCAGGTACATTACCTTCAGAGCAATGGTGGCGACAATCTTATCGATGGCATATATTGGTATTTTTGGTAAACCAATCATACAAAAATTACAAAAGTTACAGATGGGCGAGATTGTTCGTAATCTGGGCTTAGCAGGACAAATGGAAAAGCAAGGAACACCTACTATGGGTGGTATCATCATTATCGGTGCTGTTGTTTTCCCAGTATTATTAGTTGCTGATTTAACCAACGTTTATATCCAATTGCTTTTAATTACCATTCTATGGACGGGTGCGATTGGTTTCTTGGACGATTATTTAAAAAGGGTAAAGAAGAACAAAGACGGTTTAAGTGGTAAATTCAAAATCATTGGTCAGATCGGTTTAGGACTGATTGTCGGTGTCACTTTGGTCACTAACTCTGATGTAAAAGTTCGTCAGTTTTCCGAAAATATTGACAGATCAAAACCTGTTGTAAAATTAAAAGAAGGCGTGGACTTCCAAGATGTAAAATCGTTGGAGACTACGGTTCCTTTCTTAAAACACAATACATTAAATTATTCTCAATTACTACATAGCGAAACCATTTCACACATCGCTTATGTATTATTGGTCATTTTTATCATCACGGCAGTGTCTAATGGTGCCAACATTACAGATGGTCTTGATGGTTTAGCCGCAGGTACCTCTGCTATTATTGCCACGGCCCTCGCTATATTCGCCTACCTCTCCGGTAACATTATCTTCTCCGACTACTTGAATATTATGTATATTCCTAACTCCGGTGAGATTTCAATCTTTGCCACGGCTTTGGTAGGTGCTTGTGTTGGTTTCTTATGGTACAATGCCTTCCCTGCCCAAGTATTCATGGGTGATACAGGTAGTTTAGCATTAGGTGGTGTTATTGCCTCTTTGGCCATTGTATTAAGAAAAGAATTGATGATTCCATTACTATGTGGTGTATTCTTAATTGAAAATTTATCAGTGATCATTCAGGTATTTTACTTTAAATACACCAAAAAGAAATATGGAGAAGGACGCCGAATATTTTTAATGGCTCCTTTACATCATCACTATCAAAAGAAAGATATCCCTGAGCCAAAAATTGTCACACGTTTCTGGATCATTAGTATCTTATTGGCCATTACTACAATTCTTACGCTTAAAATCAGATAATTATCATGGATACTTTATTAGTATTAGGTGCTGGAGAAAGTGGAATTGGAGCGGCTCGTTTAGCTAAAGCAAAAGGATATGATGTTTTTGTATCTGATTATGGTAAAATTCCTCAAGAACAAAAGGATGTTCTCACTGCTGAAGAAATCCCTTTTGAAGAAGGAAGCCATGATTTAGCGCCAAAAGATGCTTCCATCGTTGTAAAATCGCCAGGTATTCCTGATACAGTACCCATCATTCAACAACTGAGAAAAAACGGAAGTAAGATTTATTCTGAAATCGAATTTGCGTCTTTGTATACTGATGCTAAAATAATTGCAATCACTGGTACAAACGGTAAGACAACGACCACTAAACTGATCCACCACTTACTGTCAAAATCAGGTATCAATGCAGGTTTAGCGGGTAACATTGGCATCAGCTTCGCAAAAGAGGTTTTAGAAAAAAAATACGATTGGTATGTGTTGGAAATAAGTAGTTTCCAACTTGATGATATTGAAACTTTCCATCCCACTATTTCTTTGATTTTGAATATTACGCCAGATCACTTGGATCGTTATGAGTACAGCATTGATAAATATGCAGACTCAAAATTCAGAATCATTGAAAACTTGACTGATGACGATGTTTTTATCTACGGAAAAGATGATAAAGTCACAAACGAAGTAGTCACTACTAAAAATATTGTTCCAAAAGCAGTTCCTTTTACCAACGAATTTTTGAAAGGTGACACATTGGAAATTCCATTTAATGGTCAAGTACTTACTTTTGATAATTTACCATTGAAGGGACCTCACAATGCTTGGAACATGAGTGCAGCCATCTTGAGTGCTTTGAATGCTGGAGTAACAGCAGAAGACATTCAAAAGGCATTACCTTCTTTTGTCGGAGAACCTCATCGTTTGCAAGAAGTGGCTGAGATTAATCAGGTCACTTATGTCAATGACTCAAAAGCAACCAATGTTGAAGCGGCTTTATTTGCTTTGCAAAGCTTCAAGCAACCTATCGTTTGGATTGCTGGAGGTACGGATAAAGGCAACGACTATGCTCCATTGGTTGACATTGTAAAAGAAAATGTAAAAGCATTGATTTGTTTGGGTGTTGATAATGAGAAGTTGAAAAACGATTTTTCTGCCATTATTCCAACAGAAGAAACACAAAGCATGAAAGAGGCTATACAACTAGCGAAAAAACATGCTTCTGATAAAGATATTGTACTTCTTTCACCGGCTTGTGCTAGTTTTGATTTGTTCAAAAACTACATGGCTAGAGGTGATGAATTTATCAAGGAAGTAAAAGAACTTGAATTATAAGAAAATTAGAAGATGGAAAAGATCTTAAAGAAACTTGAAGGAGATAGCATTATTTGGGCAGTGATGATTACATTATCCATGTTTTCAGTACTTGTGGTTTATAGTGCTACAGGATCACTTGCTTATATGCAGGCTGGAGGAGATAATGAACATTACCTGCTTCGTCATTCCACTTTGGTTTTTATTGGATTAATAGGTGCGTTTATTTGTCATAGAATTGATTATGTCTATTATTCAAGACTATCGAGGTATGCCCTATTACTTTCCATTCCGCTTCTGATTTTCACATGGTTATTTGGTTCGGAAATCAACAGTGCTTCAAGATGGATCAATATCCCTTTGATCAATTTCACGTTCCAGCCTTCCGATTTAGCCCGTTTGGCACTAATTACCAACATGGCTGCCATGCTTTGGAAAAGACAAAGAGATATCGGTGAATTCAACAAAGCCATTGTACCACTGCTGATTTGGACAGGTATTATTTGTGGTCTGATTGGGGTCTCAGATATATCAACCGCCTCACTCCTTTTCCTTACGATCATGCTTCAATTATTTATTGGTAGAGTACCGATCAAATACCTTTTGATGCTTTTAGTGATTGGAGCTATGGCAGGTTTGTTTGTCTATCAATTTGGTCAAAGAGGAGGAACTGCGGTCAGTCGTCTTTCGTCTTTTATGAGTGAATCAGAACTACCTTATCAGGCAGAACAATCATATATTGCCATTTCAACAGGAGGTTTCCTAGGGAAAGGAATTGGTGATAGTACACAAAGAAACTTTTTACCACACTCCTACTCTGATTTTGTTTTCGCAATCATTGTAGAAGAATACGGTATGTTTGGTGCTATTATCATTATCGGCTTGTATCTGACTTTGCTCTACCGGGGTATCACTATTGTCGCCAATAGTCAGAAGGCCTTTGGAGGATTATTAGCTGCGGGGCTTACCTTCAGTCTCATTCTTCAAGCTTTCGTACATATGGGAGTTGTAGTTGGTTTATTGCCCCTTACTGGTCTACCTCTTCCTTTGATTAGTATGGGTGGTACCTCGTTACTTTTCACGGGTATGACGGTTGGAATAATTCTCAGTGTAAGTAAATCAGCACAAGAAGACTCTGAAGAAGTTCGCTTCAAAAGAGCTGAAAGAGCAAGTGAACGTCAAGGTCAAAAAGGAACCAATAGACCTCGAAACGTGAGAATTAGAAATTAATTGACATTTGATTACCTAGCAATAATTCAAAGGGGAATTGAGAATATCCACTAAAATAGATTAGTGCGTTTTCAATTCTCTTTTTCTTTTTTGAGGTTTCATTCATTATTTATTCTATTTTCTTACTTCTGTAAGCAAACGTGTTGAAGGCATTATTTCTCTTTTTAAGAATATAAAAAAAATACTAACCCATAGTACTCAGCACACTCAAAGAAGGATAATCAATCAAAATAGGTCAATTCAGAATTGTATGAATTTTTTCAAATGGTAATCATTCACCTTTTCTAAACCTACTACTCTCCTTCAAATATTACATTCAAAAAAAGTTCAAGATAAAGCAAAAACAACTTCTTCTTAATTTTTGATGTTCTATAAGCATCAACAATAAATTCGTTAATGTAATGCCCCAATATTCCCATTTGGATAGTATGATACTTCGGCTTATAGCTGATATCAATAATCATTTATTATCCAATAAAAAACCATTAAAAATACTCCAAGAAAGTATAGAAAATTTAACTAAAGCGTCCAATTGTAAATATGGATTTATAGGCTTACTTGACCATCAAGATGGTATAAAAAACTATAAGTATTTGATGGAAAAAAAGGTAAGATTTGATAGTTTAAATATCTTTAATAAGGCCATATTAGAAAATACACTACCGTTTGAAGAAGTATCGAAAGCACATTATTTTTTAAAATATACAGAACACCTAGTACACCCTATTTTACATTACGATGATGACCGAATTATAAGAGGTCTCCCTTGGTCATCTTATTTGTTGATACCCATACACATTGATAAAGAGCTTATTGGAGTTATTGGACTTTGCGATAAAAAAGAGAAGTTTGATGACGATTTTGCATTACATTTACAGCCCCTTGTTGATACTTATAAATTACTAATCAGACAAATTGAAGATACAACCGCTTCACAAAACCTTAATGAAGTCAGTTTTCAAGAATCCTTTGATTTAATGGTGAATCTAGATGGACTATGGAATATTCAGAAAGGTAATGTAGCATGGGAAGACAAGCTTGGACGATCCAAAGCACATATTATGGATTATGTTTTTGGGAATGATTATGAATTGCTTGAAAAATTAATTTTGAAAGCTAAATCTACCATGACTACTCAATCCGAAAAAATTAGATTTAAAAGAGATAAACATCGGATTTTTACTTTAATGATTAAAGTAATTTACCAATCCTCTACCAAAAGTTTTAAAATTATAGGAAAAGATATCTCCGACCGCTTTCGACAAGAATCAATCTTGAAGAAGCAACAGGACCGTCTTAGGCATACTCAACTTCTGCTACAAAAATCCAATAATGAACTTGATGCGTTAATTTATCATATCTCTCATGATTTAAGGGCTCCCCTAGCCTCCGCTCTAGGGCTCGTTTTTGTCAGCCAACAGGAGCATCAAATTGAAGAAGTCAAAAGCCAATTAGAACTTCAGCAAAAAAGCTTAGAAAAAATGGACAACTTTATCAGTGAGATCTTGGAATTTGCTAGAATTGCAAGAACACCCAATGATAATGTAACCATTGAAATTGAACAATTAATAAGAGATACAATCCAATCTACCTCAGATGCACTAGATCAAAAACTTGAGGTTACAATCAGTTCTAATCAAAATTTCTCTTTCATTAGTGACATTAAAAAAGTCACTTCTATAGTTCAAAATATCATTCATAATGCTTTCCAATTCAGAAGTAGAAACCGCTTCAATGAGAAAAACCTCTTAAACATTTCTATTAATGTGGAAGAAAATGACACCTGTATCATCTTTGAAGACAACGGGATCGGCATTCCACAAGAATACATCCACAGAGTAACAGAAATGTTTTTTAGAGCTCACACTGAATATGTAGGTTCAGGAATTGGACTTTATATTGTAGATCAAACTATTAAAAGATTAAGAGGTCACTTATCCATTATTTCTAGAGTAGATCAAGGAACTACCTTCATTGTTTGGCTTCCTAATCACTACTTTAGAAAAGCACTAGCCTAATCTTTCTTCTATCTTTACTAATAAATGATGTCCATATAATTTAGGACTTGAATGATCATTAGTATTTCTTAATCCTAAAAGTCTTTCTGCTTGTAGCATTGTCAAATTTCTATATTTCACCTCTGAAGGATTAGTTACAAACTTGTCCTTCAAAATGTCATAACACTCTTTTAAATTTAAATCGAAAGGTGATTTTTCTAGCATTTTTTTAATGTTTATAATGTTGAACAGTACAAACATCAAGCATAATTTAAGAAGGGGGGATTCTGTTTTTTTGTCGTGAATCAGACCACATCTATTTTACCACCGTGGCTTTTACATGCTCGGTTGGTACCTTTTCTTACAAAAAGGTGTCTTGATGTTTATATATAGTTGCAAGTTTACAACAGAGAATACAGCTTTCCAATATCTTTTCAATAATTAACAAAGATGCAACAAGGTTGTGATAACGCCTTCTACAAACAATTTTATTATTCATAAAAAAATTGTATTTTCATAACAAACCAAAGTAACATGCAATCTAGAAAATTCATCTTTTTACCGTTGCTTTTATCCTTATTATCCAGTTGTGAGGAGTCAGAACCGATCAACAACCCACCTTATGTTTTAGATATCCCAGCACATTTTGGTAAACAATACGTTTTACCGGAAGATAACCCAATGACTGTCAAAGGTGTTGAGTTGGGGAGAATGCTTTTCTACGACCCTCAATTATCAAGGGATTACTCTACATCTTGTGGCACCTGTCATCAACAACAATTGGCCTTTACGGATGGTAAAGCGAAAGCTGAGGGCATTCATGGCAGAACAGGCGACTTCAGTAGTATGTCTACTGTCAACTTGATGTGGACCGGCAAATTCTTCTGGGATGGTCGTGCACCAAGTATAGAAAGTCAAGCACTAGATCCAATTGAGAATCCTTTGGAAATGGATATGACATTAGCAGAAGTAGTTGAAAGACTATCACAAGACGAGAAATATCCTCCGATGTTTAACCTTGCATTTGGAAGTTCTGAAATTACTGCAGAGAAAGTAGGTAAAGCAATCGCTCAGTTCGAAAGAACCTTGATTTCATCGAATTCAAAGTACGATCAAATCGTCAAAGGAACCTATACTCCTACTGAACAAGAGAAGTTAGGAATGGACCTCTTCCTTACTCATCCTATTGCCGGTGAAATCCGTGGGGGTAATTGCGGCGATTGCCATCTTGGGGTACTTACATCAGGTGACCCAGTCAGTTTCAGAGGATTTCATAATAATGGACTAGACGATGACACCAATCTGAAAGAGGGTTTGATGAGTGTAACCGAAAATGAATTTGACAAAGGAAAATTCAAAGCTCCGACATTAAGGAATATAGCCTTAACGGCACCTTACATGCATGATGGAAGATTCAATACCTTAGATGAAGTATTGGAACATTATGATGAACATGTTAAGAAAAGTAGAACGCTTGATCCTTTGATCCAAGAGGCTAGCAATGAACCTATTTTCCCAGGTGATCCTATAAAACTACACCTTACTCAAAAGGAAAAAGAAGCCATTATTGCTTTTCTTCATTTATTAACAGATGAAGAATTTATCAATAATCCGAATCATTCTAACCCTTTTGAATAAGTACAAATGAAACATACTGTAAACTAAGTTTTCCTTAGCTTACAATCGGTGTTTCTACAAGCTTTGATAAGAACTACTCTCATGTTTCCTTCTTCTTCATTTTTGTCTTAACACAAAAACGAAGCAAAAAAGTCAAGGCTTTGAATGCAAAAGCTAAATTTCATTCCTTTCGCCTAAATGATTTTAAACTCGCTGCGCTCAAACAGCAAAATCATTTTTAACGGCTTAATTCATGAAATTCTTAACGCTTTTCCCTTCAAGGCCGGGGTTAGAACTACTAAACTAAAAGAGTAGAAAACCCACTGGGGGGAATTTTGAGTATTAGCAGCATTTATGCTCTGTAAATCAGAAGAAATCCAATGATTTCTAAATACCATAAATAATCGAAAACTTAGTTCACAATGTATGAAGTCTTCAACTTTAAGTTTGAAGACTTCATTTTTATAATTGTCTTAAATATTTCCAATATAAAAAACCTGAAACACATAATGTTAATACTTCTGACAATACTATCGCATTGATGATCCCTTCACCTCCATAAAAATGAGTTAGCAGGAGGATTAGTCCCACTGGTAAAACCAATGTTCTCAATAAAGAAATAATTAATGAAGGTTTGGGATGATGTAATGAAGTGAAAAATGCCGAAAGTAGAATATTAACACCTAAAATCACCACTATTGGTGCTGCTGATAGTATAAACTGACTTGTTAAAACCTTCGTTGATGGGCTATCATTTTCTAAGAACAAGTCTATAAATTGATCCACAAATAAGGTCGTTGTCAAAGCAAGTAATCCACCTAAAACAACAGCCGTCACTAATGCTATTTTTAAGAAGCTCTTTACCCTATCTATCAATTGTGCACCAAAGTTCACACTCACGATGGATTTCAATGCATCTGACATACCATAACAGAGCATTATCATAAAGTACATCAAGTAACCTACAATGGCATAAGCCGCTACACCTACATTGCCATAGTATTTTATCATTTGTAAATTGATAAGGTAAAATAAAAAGCCACCTGACAATTCACTTAAAAACTCAGAGGAACCATTATAGGAAATCGCACTAAAAATCTTCCATTCTAACTTTTTAAACCTAAACTTCAAGTTTCCATTTCCTTTTATAAATGGTGGAATTAATAATATTGGCAATACAAAATACGATAAAGATGTTCCCAAAGCAGCGCCTTTTACTCCCCAATTCAATTTTACGATAAATACATAATCCAAAATTGTATTAATCAAAGCCACTAGAAGTAAAGAGATAAAACTCAAATTAGGCTTTCCATCTACACGTGTAAAATACGTTAACGCATAACACGATAAAACAGGAGACATGCTGATAATAATTTGCAAATAGTTAACTACTAATGGTTTAATGGAATGATCCGCTCCTAAAAAATCAGCAATTTCTTCAATAAAAAACAATCCTAAAAAAGTCAATATAAAGCTGATTACCGCTATAATGGCAAAGATATTTGTGAAAATAATTTGAGCTTTCTCAATCTTCCCTTCACCAATATATTTACCACAAAATACCTCACCTCCTACCGAAAAAAGGATCGGAAGTCCAAATAGCAAAGAGTAGATAGGAGAACATAAAGAAATAGCAGCCAAAGCTTCTGCTCCAACATAATTTCCCACAAAAATTCCATCAATTATACCCGCTGACGTCACTGCCAACATTCCCAATACTGTTGGTATTGAAAACGACAAGAATACATTTAACACACTACCTTCAAGTACCTTGGTATTATTCATCCTCTAGATTATTTTATATCATACGAACCTAAAATTACTAACTCTTACTTCCTTGAAAGGGAATTTTTGATGAAATTTCACCTAAAATTGTGTTATTAAAATTGAATACTCAAAATAAAAAATAGTGGCATTCCATTAATATTCCTTTATGAATTATCATATCCCTTATTTTTTCAGCAATTTTGATATGTTTTATGAAGCTAAGCAAGATTTAAAATATATATCCTAAAATGAGTTTAGAAAAAGAACTTCAGAAAAGAAGCAATGGTGTTTGTGAACTATGTGGATCTACGGAACATGTATCTCCTTTTTTAGTTGAACCAAAAAATTCATCAGACAGCGTTGATCATGCCTATATTTGCTCTACATGCCAAGAGCAAATTAATGATAAAGAAAAAATGGATGCTAATCACTGGAGATGCTTGAATGACAGTATGTGGAATGAAAACCCTGCCGTTCAAGTATTAGCTTGGAGAATGCTTTCTCGTTTAAAAAGTGAAGGCTGGCCACAAGATTTACTTGACATGCTTTACCTTGATGAAGATACACAAGCATGGGCAGAAGCAACAGGAGAAGGAGTTGATGAAAGCGATAAGGTGATTCATAAAGACAGCAATGGTGCTATTCTTTCCAATGGAGATAGTGTAGTATTAACAAAAGACCTAAATGTGAAAGGTGCTAACTTCACTGCTAAAAGAGGAACTGCTGTTAGAAATATTACTTTAGTACATGACAACCCCGAACACATAGAAGGAAGGGTAAATGGTCAGCACATCGTCATTCTTAGTAAGTTTGTAAAGAAGAACTCATAACAAATTATACAATAGAGAGCCTTCATTGGCTCTTTTTTGTCTTCAATATGCAACCGATTGAAATTTACTTGATTATATATTTCACTTTATTTTCTAATTAAATACTTAAGGAATACAAAATGTAGATTGTTATTAAAATCTCTTCACTAAAAGATTGTTATTGTTTAGTCAACTTCATTGTTTCATATGCTATTCCTCTTGTATATTTGAGTTAAAGCAAAATCAGAACTATTCATGCCAAATTAAATAAAAGACCTTTTAACCCATTTTTAATATGACTTATGCCAATCATATTGAAAGTATACAGAAAATTATTTCAAAAGAGTATGACGCACAATTGACCATCTCTTTGAACGATATTATTTCAAGTTATACTGTTGGTTTTGACTTTCAAGATAAGAAAGACATTACCGAAAATATTCTATTGATCTATAACATTGATTATAGAAATCATGCAATGTATTTGAATGACTCTTCTTTTGTGTTGAAAAAAACAATTGAGGAGCACCTTATGTCCCTCAATGTTGATCTAGAAGAGAAAGAAGAACAATGGAAAGATTTCTTAGAAGCTGTAGAAATGGAATCTATGATTTATAAGAAAAATAATCGATAGTTATACCATCAAGCATTATCCCATTCATTATTTTCATTCCTCCTCGTATTGTCTCTATACGCCTGAAATGGTATTTTGAGAAGGTTAGCAATCCTGCTATTTTCTTCAGGTTTCATGTGCGTATCAACACCATAGACTAAAGAACTATTATCTGCTTCAGCGTAAGTACCAAAAACTCGATCCCAAATGGAGAAAATGTTACCATAATTTGTGTCCGTAAGTGGTTGTTGATAATGGTGATGAACATGATGCATATTGGGTGTCACTATCACCCAACTCAATACCCGGTCTAACTTTTTCGGTAACACAATATTGGCATGATTGAACTGAGAAAGCATCACTGAAAGCGACTGATACAAGAAAACCATCCAAATAGGTGCTCCAATGAATAAAACGCCTAAAATTGTCGCGAATAATCTTAATACACTCTCTCCTGGATGATGTCGGTTTGCAGTTGTAGTGTCTACATGTGTGTCAGTGTGATGAATCAAATGAAAAAGCCAAAACCACTTAATTTTATGATTCAAATAATGGATACTATAAGCACTGATTAGATCCATTAAAGCCAATCCCGTAATCAAAACAATAGGTAACGGAAAATCAGACATCCATTGCATATAACCAAAATGATGAGCTAAAGTCCAATCTGAAACTTTCACCATTACAAATGCTAATGATAAATTGATCACTGCTGTTGTGAGGGTAAAAAATATATTGGTTAATGCGTGCTTCCATTTGTTGTGGCCTGTAAATTGGAATAACGGCTGAAAACCTTCTATGACCCAAAAGAACATAATTCCACCTACCAATAATATAGATCGATGAGAAGAAGGCATCGTAGAAAAGTAATCGATTAAGGTTTGCATTAAAATAGTAAGTTAAATAAAAAATTGGCTTAAGATCGATGTTATACTTTGATCTCAATGTTGTGTTGTCTTTCAATGAATGTAATAAGAATCAACAAATTGACAAAATATTTTTACCGACCTTATTGAAAGCAAAACTCTCTATTGAATATATTACTCTATAAATTGGAGACCATAAATGAGTCTAATTTTTGTCATATCATTATTTTATAATTTCCATCTCCGTTGATTGTGATATTCTTAAGTTTATTCATTTTTTCAGCATCAGAAATTTTGAAATAAAAGGACATTTTGAATTTACAATCACAAGAGCAATCAATTCCATAACTCTGAGAAATTAAATCTAACGTTTGTTCATTTATAATCGTGTAATCGATAAGAAAGTATTGACAACAATTGGAAATCTTATCGATATCTACTTGAAAGGATTCTTCTGAAAAATTGAAGTTCGTAACTTTTTCAATGTAATAATCCTCTTCAGAATGATCACTTTTATTGCTTTCTGTATTGTCATCGCCAACTAAAACGACCACGGTTTGAGGTTCCTTACAAGAATGGATAGTCACACTATCAAGGTAAATCCCACAACCCCAAGCTATTTTTTGATTCCGAGTATTTTGTAAAATATAGTTCCCAGAAAGACGGTCATCAACCGTCACTTTTTTATTAAAATCAATATTTTGAGATTCTACCTTGTGGTAACTTATTACCATTAAGCTAAAAAGCAGAATCCACTTCATCTTTATATCGTGTCTAAAATCACAACTCCGTGTTTTGCAGATGTGCCATAAATAGCCTGTAAACCTGCATTCGATTTCATAATATCAAACTTCTTCACCTCTTCGAGAGAATACTGATTTAAATCTGCTATTTTAGACAGCTCTCCATTGATCATCACTAGTGGGTATTCCCATCTGTTTGTTGTACTACTAACACTCAACTGTTCTTTGATATCTCCTTCTACTTTATTGTAAAAGTCTGTTTTTTCGATATCATCACCTAAAAAACGATCGATTCGAAGAGTTGACATTCCCCATGTGTACCCCCCTGGCTCCAGTGAATTTAAAAAAGTATGCACTAGATCATCATAATTAACCTTAGAATATAAATTATCTAATAGGGCTACCACTGATTTACAGTCCTTATTTCTTGATGCTTTTGGAGACCAATAGCTCACTACTTTGTATTTTTCTTTTGTAGCGATTTCAATGTAAACAAAGCTTCCATCGATTCCTCTAGTATTATCATTTTGTAATTGCATCACCTCTGAAGATTTAAAAAAGGCTATGAGATCTGCAGTTAATTCATTTGAAAAAGCCGTCGTAGTATATACAGGGCTATGACTAGTCGTATGTAATTTGTATTCAGAAGATGATGTTTGAGCATCATTAAGAGTAAAAATGCTATGTTGTTGCCAAATTCTAACATTAAAGGCATCACCTGATGATCGAAGATCTTTTAAATTAAACGCTTCTAGCTTTGAAGGTAATTTATCCATAAAAACCTCGACAACCTTCGTTTGAGGAATATCAACGCTTTTTTGACCATATACAGGGCTCAATAATAAAAATAGTAAAGCTGTTTTTAGTAGTTGTTTCATTTTTGTATAGTTTGATCTTGAAAGATATAATTAAAGATAACAATAAATTCTTTTTTTGATTCCTAGCTTAATTCGTTTTCATTGATAATTCATATTAAATACAACTCGAATAATTTTTCATTATTAGTGTTTCAACACATAGTTTTCAAAAAAATCCATTTTCTTTAAAAATTTATACAACTCATGTAAAAAGTACAAATTATTGGAATATTCAAATATTTATCTTGAAATAATCATACGAAAATAGGGTAAATTGACCTCCAAAAAACGCTTTTAGACATGGTTAAGGCTATCGAAAAACATAAATTTGAAAATATTTACAACCTTTTTCAAACCACTCCGTTCATTAAACCACAACACATCAATTAACAGTTATTATCACTAGAGATTTCACACTGATTAGCACCTAGAATAACTGATTTTATAAATCCCAACCCATATACAAGAAATTTACATCGGATAGACAGATGTCTAATGGTGACTCATTTTTTACCCCAATTTTACTATTATCTTATTATTGTATACTATCACTTTTACTGCTTGCAATGGGAGGGTGTAAAACACACCTTCTCCATTGCCTAAAAGAAGATTTTACGACCTATTAATCAATTAATTTGTATTAGTATTACAAATAAAAATTTAATACTCTTATTTTTTCGTTACTTGATAATACTTTAATTATTGATTGGTTAGATCTTATGATATTATTTTCGTAAGCACTTTGAATGAGGGTTAGTCCTCAAAAGAAAACACACAGTAATTTTATTAAAAGCTCATCATTAAATGGTGGGCTTTTGTTTTTATTTCAATAATCGCTCTTGCTCTAAAGTTAAAAGTCTTTTGATAAAATAAGGTCTCGATTCCCAATACCCATCTGTTAAAGGAGCTACAATAACACCCGTACTCGTACCACAATGTATCATTTTCACTTGATCCTTCTCAATTTTATAAATCATTCCTAAATGAGATATAGAAGCATAATCATTAGAATCATTTGAGCCGAAACACACAATATCACCTTCCTGTACGTTCTCTAAAGTGATTGTTTTACCCAGCATTGCTATTCTCTTTGTATTGTGTGGAAACTCAACTCCAAATTGCTTATAAACATATAAGACAAATCCTGAGCAATCAAATCCATCATATGGGTTTTCCTTTGCATATTTATAAGGCACTCCTATATAATCATCCGCTTTTTTTGCTATTAAGTAAGGAGGTATATTAATATTCTCGGCCTTAAAAAAAGTCTCATAACTACCTTCTTTGTAAGTAAACGAGAATGGTGAAAATAATTCTTTATCCTCTTTCACTGATACTATTTTTACCGCAGTGGCAGTTTCATCAATCTCCAAAACAAAAACATTTTCACTGAGCTGATTGATCTCTTCCAAACGCTCATCATTCTGCTCCTCTAATGCTTTTTTACCGAATTCTGTTAGAAATAAGGTGAGTTTACTTTCTAAAGTAGCTAACGGTTTATCAGAGGAAGATTTTAGTTTCTCATACCTCACATAATGTTCCACTGATCGTTTTAGATATTTCCATTGGGTGTCAGAAAATTTTGGAAAAGCTTGAGCCTTAAACCAGCATGCCCAACTCATATATTTAGATGGATAGGCTTCATTATACTGTTTTTGATGCGCTTTCATCCCCTGCGTCATCACTTTATCATACTTCCCTTTGTTTAAAAGTTTTTGGAGTTTTTTGTCGCTTTGGGCGTGAGAAGTTAAAACGAAACCTAATAAAAAATAAAAAATGAAAATGTATTTCATAATTACCGTATTAAACTGTTCCATTTTCTACCGAATCAAAATTATGTTGATTAAATTGAGTAAAAAATGGATATTATAAGTGTTTGTTTAAACAATGTATGAATTTTTAATGGAAGAATAATACTTATGTAAGTTTTTTAATCAGGGCATTTTGGAAACATAGTTTTTAATGTCTTGATGATAGGCTTAAATTCAACAAAAAACCTTAAGTATAAGATTTCTAAAACATTACATTACATCTTATCGTATCAATGTGCCTTATCAAGCAAAGCAAAAAAATACGCCAAAACATATTGTTTTTATGAAATATACTGTAGTTGCAGGAGATACTTTATATGGTATTTCAAGAAAGAATAATATATCAACCCAAGAAATATTAGCTTTAAATGGATGGTCAAGTGCACCTCCTTTACAAATTGGTCAAGAAATCATTGTGGCCAAATCGAATAGTAACACACCCCCTCCTTCCAATTCGAGTACAACGAATACAAGTACCTATACTGTAGCAAAAGGAGATTCATTGTATGCCATTGGAAGAAAATACGGCGTAACTCCTTCTGAAATTTTGGCGCTCAACGGATTGAGTCCTTCAGATGGTTTATATATTGGACAGGTATTAAAGATTCCATCAAAAGATAGTTCTAATACGAGTAGTAGCACTATTACTCCTACCCCGACGACATCTACTCCAAGCAGTCAACCTGATCAAAAAACGCATACGGTTTCAGCCGGAGAATCGTTGTACGCTATTTCAAGAAAATACAGTACAACACCTCAAGCTATTTTAGAAGAAAACGGATTAGGAAATAATGCTCCTATTTATATTGGGCAAACACTAAAAATACCTAGTGCTGCCCCGAAAACTACACCTATTACATCAACCACTACTGTAAAAAGCACTCCAACTACACAAGATAAAATTGTATACACAGTACAACAAGGTGATACGTTATATCAGATTTCTAGAAAAGTAGGCCTAAGTCCTCAGCAAATATTGGCTTTAAATGGACTAGACGGGAGTACCCCTATTTATATTGGACAAGAATTAAAAGTCAAAGGTGTTCCGAAAGTAGCTCCTGAGGTAACAACTCCTTCTCCAAATGAAAGTAGTAAAACACATACCGTTCAAAGAGGTGAATCATTATATGCTATTGGACGAAAATATGGGTGTAGCCCTGCTGAGATTTTAGCGGCAAATAATATGGCCATTGATGCTACAATTTACATTGGCCAACCCTTAAAGATACCTGCAAAATCTACTGCCAAGCCTGTTAATCCAATAACACCTCCACCGCCGGTTCATCCTACACCGACTCCCCCTGCCCCTACCAACAACCTTAGGGTATATACTGTTCAATCCGGTGATTACATCTCTAAAATTGCGAAGAAGTTTAATATTACTCCTCAAGCTTTAGTAGCGGCAAATAAACTACCTCAAGGTAGAATTTATGTTGGGCAGCAATTGATGATTCCATCTTCTACAACTCAAGCACCTTCTCAAGGTTCAAATAATATCAAAAACCAACAAGGACGAAGTATTTATCAACTGAATAAAGTGGACGGAAAAGGAGTGTTCACAAGTGGATTAAGAGGACCTATTGGTAGCAACTATAGAATGTCACCAGACGATGTTCAGAAAATTCAGCAACGTTTGGTACAATTAGGCAGTTTGTCAAGTATTCATAACGAAAATGCTCATGCTATTGCTCAAAGGTCTGAAGGTGTAGTACCTGGCAATGGTATTCCAAAAACGCTTGCAGCTATCAAAAATCTGCAAAATAAATATCGATTGAATTGGTGGGTAGAATCTCCAACAAGGGCTCAAATGATGGGGACCAATGTATTTAAATATGGTGAAATTCAACCGAACGATATTACGTTTAAATTCTTAAGAGAGTTTACGAAATTCAGATTACAATTCCCTCATCCGATTACAGGAAAAACAGAAGTAGCTGAATTTACCAATTTTGTAAGAAGTGGTTATAATCAGTATTATGATGGAGTAGGTTATGTTGGTAAATCGTTACCTTCAAATGTACCTTTAAAAGTTTATACAGATGTGGGTCTTTCTACGACTTTAGCACAAGCCATGCAAGTCGTTTCAAGTCATGAAGGTAACTTTGACGCAATCAACAGTTATGATAAAGCCTTTTTCTCTTATGGTTTTATTCAATTTGCTGGAGGAGGAAGAGGTTTAGCCCCTGTCATTGCCCGAATGAAAGTAAGTCAGCCTGCACTTTTTAAATCCATTTTCCAAGCAGCAGGAATTGATGTAACTTATACTACCAGAAACAACGATATTCATCAAGGAGAATTAATTATTCAATTCCCTAACCGTGGTACTCTAAAAGGAATTGAGGCTGAAAAAGCACTTCGTGGTGACCATCAACTTTATGGACCGTTTATCAGAGCGGCTTTCCACCCTGATTTGATCAAAGCACAAATTGAGCAATCAGTCAAAGCCTACGCTAAACCTGCTTTAGGTATCAAGCTCAATATTCAAACGAGTGGCTTTAGATCAAGTACAGTGCCATTGACCGATTTTATCAATTCTGCAATGGGATTGGGTTTTGCTATTGACATGACGGTGAATAAATGGATTGTAAAAACTGGACAAATGTTCTCTGACGCCATCAATTCAATAGCACGAAAAAGAGGTTATGCTTCTTATGAACAATTGGCTTTGATTGATGAAAGAGAGGTCATTCAAGAAATAGTAAATAAAGAAGGTCCAGCAGATAAAAGAGTTGCTGACCGTGGAAATAGCATGATGAAATCTGGATTAAGCTTTGCCAAAAGTCCTTCAAAAGGTAGCGGTATGATTGCTTAATTGTTGATTTTTCTTTGACAAGTACTAAGACAAAAAAGTGAAGTTTTAAGGCTTCACTTTTTTTTTCACTTATTTTTAGTTAAGCACTAAGCGCTTAACCTTCCAATTGATTAACCAATGTGATGTATTTCGATTCAGCGTCCTCTGCTGAAGTCCCTTCAATTTTTTTCCATGCATCCCATTTCGCATTTCCTTTAAAATCGAAACCTCCAGGTCTTTCTGTATTCACATCTCCTTCTGTTGCCTGCTTAAAAAAAGCATACAACTTCAATAGATCATCATTTGATGGTCTTTCTGATAATTGATTGACTCTTACTTGCGCGTCTTTAAAAGCATCTGATGCCATAGTGTATAAAGTGTTGTTTATGTTGATAAAATGAAAATATTAGCAGATCAATAGATCTATTATTAAAACAAAATAAATCTGAAGAATGCTCCTGATTTCTTCACTTCATCGGTTTATATAAAAAAATTAATCGTTGACTCTTGTCCAAAGTTCTGTTCTACCAAAAAGTTTGATACCAACATAACCTCTCATTTTTAATACGTTTGGCCCAGTACTCTGAATACTTCCACTATACGTTTTTCCTGAATCAGGGTCATAAACTGACCCATTTTCCCAGGTTCCATTGCCTTTGTATTCAAAATCAATTAAGATATACATATCTTCCAATAATCGTTCTCTCAAAGAAGAATCTGGGTTTAGCTTATCAATTCTTGGACCTCCATCTTCTTCCTTATCTCTTTCCATCCAAACAATTCTACCTTGTGCTTTTCCGTTGTCATCTACTTCAATAGCAACATGTGCATCTTTAAGGCCAGTTAACCAAACGCCTTCAATAAAATTTTGTTGAGAATCAGTCATAAGTTAAGTTTTAATTAGTGTATTAAAAGAGTGATTATTCATTTTTAAATGTAATAAAAAAAAAGAACCGATACTAAATGAATTTAAATTTTCATTCAGATCGGTTCTTTTTTAGTTTTCTTTGCTCAAGAATTTATGCTCAAAGTGATGTTTTATAAAAATCAACAATGGTATGTTACTTCTATGGCACTTGATTATTTTCTGATAAAGATAAATCCACCTCCTTCATCGCCCGTTTGATTGATTACACCAAACTGAGGCACATTTTCACTGTTGTTCATTACTGCAACTCTAAAGCTATCAAATAATGATCTTGCACTGATAAATTTTTCTTGATTGCTGACCAAACGTTTCTGTAAATATTTCACAAATACACTTTCATCAGGCACTTCCTTTAGTGTACCCGATGTCATCGCTTTTCTAGACGGCAGGTCCTCTAAAGCTTTGATTGATTTATCTGCTCCATCAAAAGCCGCTCTTGTTTTGAAAATAGAGCCAGAAAAACAAGCATCAGAAATTAACAACACGTGCTTTGCTTTAAAAGAGGCTACATATTCTTTTATGGTAGAATTTCTCACCCAGTTGGCAGTACTTTTTGCTTTTGCATCTGAAGGCAACCAATACCCTGCCTTACGTCTTTGATCCCAATGTCCATGTCCTGCATAAAAAATCAAGATATGATCATTCTCTGAAGACTCCTCCATCATGGCATCAAATGTTTCAATAAGGTTTTCCCTTGTAGGGCTAAGCAATAGTTTTACATCCTCTTTCCCAAATGAGTAATATGTCGTCAAAATTTCTTGTAAGGATGAAGCATCTTTTTCAGGATTATCCAAACTGGCAATTTTACCATCATTATAAGTATTGATACCTATGATAATTGCTTTGTATTTAGGTTCTGGTACATAATCTTTAATATCAAAACCTAAGTCAGAAAAAGAAGATACAGTAGAAGGCTTTTTTGCAGGTGATGTTTCTTTTTTCTCAGATTGATCACTTTGTGTTGAAGTATCTGTATTTCTGCTTAAAGCAACTTCCTTTTTCACTTCTGTCGTAGTTTCTATTACTTTATTCAAAGGAATTTCCATCAACTTCCCTTCCTTAGAAAAATAAGCTTTCTGACTCACTCCATCAATACAAGGAGGGTGATTCAGTTTACTTTGATTGATGGATAAAACTGGTTCAGGATCTGACCAAGTACCATCTTCATTTTTTCTAGCCATCATTACATCATAATCAAAACTCTCGTCACTAATCTTAGAAGTGAACATTAAAGTTTTACTATCAGGAAGGATTTTTGGCTCTTTCTCACTATACAAATTCACTCCTTCCGGTAACTTAACAGGTTCTCCCCATTTTCCATCACTGTCCAACTCAGAATAGTAAATAGCATATTTCAAATCCATGGGATCAGAAACATCATCCAAACGAGAAAAATAAAGTCCTTTTCCATCTTTTGTTAATGATGGATACATTTCATAACCGCTTGTATTTACTTTCCCTTCAATTTTCTCCGGTTTTCCTAGTCGGCGTCCCCATCTCTTCATACGATAAATATCACTACCCGATGTTTGTCCTTTCGCTGAAAAGTAAATCCAACGTCCATCATAACTAATCATCGGACCGGTTGGATAAGGCAGATCTTTTGGAAGCATCAAAGTAGTTGGAGGCATAAACTTACCATCAATCTTATTGGACAAATGAAAAGTAAATCCTTCTTCGCTTTCTCGTGCAAAAAGGAGCACTTTCCCATCTGAAGTTATGCTTGGAAAACGCTCATCTCCTGCCAAATCAAAAGATGGAGGGAATTGTGATTGAGCTTGGACACCTATTGAACTAAAAAATAGGATGAAAAAAAATAAAATTTGACGTCTATTCACAATGCGTATTTTCAATGGTTTTTTTATTCTGTATCTTTGTGAGATTTTATTACAATATAAAGAAGTGAACAAACTTCATACCTCAAAAAAATGCAATTAGAAAAAAAACAAAAGAAAAAGGAATCCCCTGTAGTAAGTTTATTACTCAATATCGTTATTCCTTCATTTGTGATGAGCAAATTGAGTGATCCTGAATACTTGGGCGATTTATACTCAGTGCTTATTGCTATCGCTTTTCCTCTTGTATATGGTATTTATGACTTTATTGTTCGTAAAGATATTAGTATCATAGCTGTATTAGGTTTAATCAATGTGGCCCTAACGGGAGGAATTAAATTGCTGCATTTACCAGCTGACTATATTGCAATTAAAGAGGCAATGATTCCAGGTGTTATCGGTGTGATCGTTTTCATCTCTACTTTTACAAAGTACCCTTTGGTGGAGAAATTACTTTACAATGAAAACTTCTTGGATGTCAAAAAAATTGAAACCCAATTAAAATTTAGAAATACTCGAGAGCTTTTCGAAAAACGTTTAAAAAATACATCTTTCATGCTGGCGGGGTCCTTCTTTTTATCATCTGCATTGAACTATATTTTAGCAAAAGTGATTGTAAAAAGCGATTCCAATACAGTTGAGTTTACAAAAGAACTTGGACAAATGACCGCATGGAGTTGGGTAGTCATTGCTATTCCTTCTACCATTGTGATGATGGGAGCATTGATGTACCTTATCAAAGGGGTTAAAGAATATACTGGATTTGAAATGCAGGAAGTTCTTGTAGGGTTTGAAGAAGTTGAAAAAGAGAAAGAAAAATAAAAATGGCTTTAATTGATCATTCCATAGAGAAGGCAAAAGAGGTATTAGACAGTGGTCAACTGATTGGGTTGCCTACAGAAACGGTGTATGGACTTGCAGGAAATGCTTTAGATCAGAAGGCCGCTTCTATGATTTTTGAAGCAAAAGAACGTCCTAGTTTTGATCCACTCATTGTACATAGTAATTCATTAGAACGTCTAAAACCTTATATTTCAGAATTGCCTCCCCAAGCTGAAAAACTAGCCGCAGCTTTTTGGCCTGGCTCTTTGACAATGGTTTTACCGAAGTCAGATCAAATTCACGATCTTATTACAAGTGGATTGGATACCGTAGCCGTTCGTGTTCCAAATCATGAACTTACTTTGTCACTTCTAGCCTCATTAGATTTTCCTGTTGCTGCACCAAGTGCCAACAAGTTTGGATATATTAGCCCCACTACTGCACAACATGTGCAAGATGGTTTGGGGGATTTGATTCCTTATATTTTAGATGGAGGAGCTTGCAATGTAGGGGTAGAGTCTACTATCGTTGGTTTTCCAAATGGTGAGCCTACAATTTACAGAAAAGGTGGTATTCCGGTTGAAGAAATAGAAAAGGTAATTGGCACTGTAAAGGTAAATGCTCAATCCTCTTCTCAACCTAAAGCACCAGGAATGCTCCACAGACACTATGCTCCAAATGCAACTCTTTTACTAGGTGATATCAAAACACTATTAAAAGAGCATGAAGGGCAAGACGTTGTCACGCTTTCTTTAAAAACAAAGTTTGATGAACTTCCTGAAGAAAAACAATTTGTGCTTTCAGAGGAAGGTGATTTGAAAGAAGCTGCACAAAACTTGTTTAAGTATTTAAGAGAAATCGATCAACTCGGCCCTCAATATATTCTTGGCGAATGGATGCCAGAAGAAAGTTTGGGTAGAGCGATTAATGATAGAATCAAAAGAGCAGCATCCTTAGGATAGCTGCTCTTGCTTTATAGTTGTATTTTCTTCTTCGGCTATTAGATCAAATAAAACGGTACACCTTGTTCCTACTCCCTCTTGGGAATCAATAAAGAGTTTCGCATTATTCCTTTTTACAAAATCTTGTACTAAGATCATCCCCAATCCTACACCTTTCTCTCTTGCGGTCCCTTTCTTTGAGAACTGTACCATTGGATCAATCAGCTTTTTCAACTCTACCTCAGACATACCAATTCCATTGTCAGTAATCGTTACTTCTAACTTCCCTCCTCTTTCCATCGCTGAGATACTTATAATCCCTTTCCCATTGGCTGATGTAAACTTCAGGGCATTAGACAGTAAGTTTCTAATCACACAATCAATACTATTTTTATCAATCTCCACGTGAAAATCTCTTTCTACTTCTGAAAGTAATGTAATCTTCTTTTCAATGGCATTAGGTTGTAATAAACTGAGATTTCGATTGATGACCTGTGTGATGTTGTGTCTTTGGATATCAAATTTAATGGCGTCAGAAGCAGACCTAGACCAAGACAGTAAGTTTTCCATCAAAGCCATCATGTTTTTCATAGAGTTCAACATGTCTTTGGAAAGACTTTGAATCTCATCAGGAGAAAAGGCATTAGATCTTTCCATCAATAACTTTAAGAAACCAATCTGAGTGTTGATGGGACCTTTTAAGTCATGAGAAATAATAGAGAAGAATTGATCCTTCACTCTATTGCTCTCCATTAACTTTTTCTTAGAACTTTTTAATTTTCGATTACCCTGTTCAAGTTCCGCAAACTGATTTTGGATCATCTCATACATTTCCTGAAACGAATCTGCCAATGCTGCCACTTCTCTGGTCGGTTTTCTTAATTCTTTAAAATCAACATCATCTCCCTTTGCCACATAACCGTTTTCAATAATTCTTCTTGTCTTATCTTGTAATACAGTAATTGGCATTGAAACGCGTGAAGCGGTATAATATCCAATGATAACTGTAAATAAAACAGCCGCTAAAGAAACCAGTAAATAAGAAAGTTTTACTTTCCACATTAAAGAGATAAATCGTCGAGACACCTCTGTCCCTAAAGAATCAAATTCTGACTCTATATAAGAAGCCGTACTATTTAACTTTCCTTTTAGACCTTCATTATTACTTTTCCCTAACTTATAATAGATCAATACAATCTCATTGTAGGCCGAGAGATAATCATCTACAGCCTCTATCAGAAACTTATTTTTAGCAGGGTACATTTCAAGTTCTTGCTGTAACTGCCCGGCGGACTTATTGATCTCTAAAACAAAAGAGGTCTTTGGATCCAGCAAGTATTTCATTCCATTCAGCTGCATTTGATCGAACAATCTCATGTGCTCTATGTTATTAAGCTGACTTAAGATCGTAGCATTCTGATACATTTGACCGTACAAACCAGTTGTATCCGAGCCTAAATCTTTTTTAGCTTGCATAAGATTAACTACTTGATCATTATAGCGATCAATTAGGCTGTCAATAAACATTAAATGTGGTTCTAATTCCCAATCTTTTATTTGTTCATGATTGAGCAACTTATCAATACTTACCGATACAAGATGTACTCTATTACTCCTTTTATTGATAAAATCATTTAATGATGTTTCATTGTAATAGTTTGAAGAAAGGTCGTTTGAGATATCAGTAGCATCTCTTTTTATTAAATCCAAAACACTAACCTCCAAGTGCATTAACCATGCTTTCACTTGATCGAGTTCTTCACTTCTATGAATATATTTATAAGTAATAAATGATATGCAGCTAAATAATACTGAAAAGGAGATAAACACAGTAAGAATTCGGCCTCTTAAACTTCCATTATTCATAATCTTAAGTTAGTCTACTTTATTCCAAGATAATTAATATTCTTACCATTACCAATTTCAAGGCTTTACAAAAGAAAATAGAAGATATAGATCATGTTTGGCGTTTATCAACAGACCTATACCTTCTATTTATCACTCGGGAAAATTTAAATTAGTTTGATCCCTAAAATTGAAGCGTCATCATTTTGTGGATGATCGCCCTTCCATTCTATAAATGTCTTTTCTATATATTCTTTCTGAACGTTTAATTCTTCTGAATGAACATCAATCAATAACTCTTTAAGTCTCTTCTGGGTAAAAGGAGCTTGCTCGCTGTTATTTTGATAAATTACTCCATCTGAGAATAAGTAAAGCTCAACATTCTTGACTCTGTTTAATGGAATATAATGTGTATTTGCTATAAACTGACTTTCGGAATTACTAGCATTAGTCGTCAACTCATCTCCAATTAATTCTTCAAAGTTTTCATCGCGGATCACAAATACAGATTGATTCAACCCAGAGAATTCTACCATTTGTTTTTGTCGATCCCAAACACAAACCGAAAGCTTTAATCCATCATTGAAAATTAGATCTTCTGATTTTGTAAGCTCGAATACATTCTTATTAATGGTTTCAAGAATACGGCTCGCTGAAGCCAATCGTTTTACGTTCACAACTTCATTGATGATTGAAGTAATGACCATTCTACTCAAGGCTGCTTTTATACTGTCTTTACCCGTATCTCCTAAGAAAAAGAAAACTCTGCTGTCTCTTTCGTAAGTACAGATAAAGTCACCTGAAATCTCTTCTTTTGCTTTATGGATATGAAAATGATTCTCTAGCGATAAATGATAAAGACTGCTATCATACATTCCTAGTTTCAGGATCTTCTTTACTGCTTTATAATGAGCATCTATTTCCTGTTCTAAGTCTTTTATTTGAAGCGAGAGCTTTTGATTGTCAGCAATCAGACTCTGCTCTTTTGAAGAAAGTGATTCATTCTTCTTATGCTGTTGGGTTACAATATTTGAACTTTCTGAGAGTTTCTTTTCCATTTCTCTTTGTAACTCATGAAGCCTCTTCACCTCACTCCCAACAACATCCATCTTTTGAAGCATATCATTGGAAATTCCCTTCTCAGAAAAGTTCATATAATTAAAGGTCAACGGTTGATCTGCTAATTCATCCAATGCATTTTTTAAAGCATAAATAGGTTTCGCTAATCTTCTACCACCGTAAATCACACCGAGTAAAAAGAAAATTCCGATGACAAAAAGTAAAGCATTAATGTAAAATCTCACTTTGTACCATTGAGCAAAAGCCTCATCTTTTCCCCATTCAACTACCACTCTCCAATCAATTCCCTCACTTTTCAGCCAATGTGTCATAAATATCGCATTCATTCCATTGACAGAAACACCCTCGGATAAACTTATAATATTATTATTACTCGCTGCTGTAATTTCTTCAGGCACTTGTAATAGACCAATGATTGAATTGTTTTTCTTTGCCTTTCCCAATTCACTTTCAGCAACCCCTTGTTGTGAAAGTCTTAGAAGCACTTCGCTAGGATTTTGATTAAATGACCTAATAGAAGTTCTTAATTTACCGTCTTTTCCAATAAGATAAATATCTACTGTTTCCGACGCTTCAACGTTACTTAATTGAGCATTAAGGTTCCATTGATTGGCATCATAAACATAAAGCAGGTAATAACTTTCTGAAGTTGTGTTAGGAATTTTAGAAAGCAAAAATATTCTTTTCCCTATATTCAGGTAATTTACCAAATCAATCCATTGATAGTTCTGCTGATCTAACAGCTTGATATTACGCTTTAAATTCAATGCTTCTAAACCTTCTCCATTCGTTGGTTTACCTATCAATTCTTTTCTGTTAGAGGACGCAATTATTCTCTCTTTATTTAATAAAATAACCTCTTCTACAGCTGCGATTTTTTGAAAATGATGTAGTTGTATTACTAATTCATTAACATCCTTTTTCTTATGATCTGAAGTTTTATTCAGCTCATACTGAATGATCGATTGTAATGAATCATTATTGGATTGTTGATAGAACGAAGATGATTTGATTTTCTCCCATTCTTTTTTTGATCGCTTTTTATCAGTATAGCTTGAAAAACGTTGTTCTATTTCATCAATATGATCAGCAGATAGTGTCTCAGAAAGTAAATACGCCGTTTTCACTTCACTACTGACTGTTTTATCAAGGTAATCAGCGATAGCAAGTGTTACATCTTCCAACCTCTCCTCTACGGCTTTGTTCTCAAAACGAGTTAAAATACTATTTACAACAACAACTAATACAAAAAGGGCTAGAACTACTATTGTAAAAAAATAAGAAAATATACTTGATTGTATCTTTCTAAACATAGGGTTTCTTTAATCTGTTAATTCTTTTTTTTATAAAAGTAGTCAATTCTACGGCACAATTAAACTTATTAGGGGGATAAAAGTTTATTGTGTTTCATTATTCAAAAATTCTCACAAAAAAAGGTAGCCTTCAATTGTCATGAAAACCACCTCTTTGTTTTTATATTTTAAATGTTTATTTCTCTTCGATTTCAATCATTTTAATTTTGATTTCATTGTTCCCCTCTTGCATCTTAAACTCATCATCAGAATTTCTTTCGATCACTTGCTTTATGGTTTCCCCATTCTCGAGCGTAACGTCTGCTTCTATATACGTCTTATCGTCATCGATTGAAACATTCATCGAATTAATATTTCGCACCTTTCTGTTGTGTTCATCTGCAACTGCTTTTTCTATCTCAGATTTAAAAAGTTGATCATGTTTTTCCTCTGCCGTTTCACCCGTTTTTTTAATTTTAATGACCTTATTACGTGATGAATCAGATTGTGTAATATTAATATCAACTTCCTCTTCAATATCCAAGTTGAAGTCTAATGTTACTTCTTTGGTAAAGCTTTTTACAATTTTCTCCATTTCTTTATTAGAAAGCGTCACTGTTCTGACTTCTGTTTTTCCAGTTTCAAGTTTTACTTTTCCTTCTAGAAGAATACCGTCTGCATCACTATTGATTTTGATCTCATCAACAGATACAACGTCATTACCAAATCGTTTTTTAACGTCCGGTACAAAAGTGGATTCATTGAATTCAATTGCTGTTGATAAATCTTTCTCTACATTCACATTTGTGACATCATCACAACCAAAAATGGAAAGAAATACCAAAACTAAAAGCGATATGTAATATTGTTTTTTGAAATTCATATTTTGAATCATAGCTGTTAGCAAATGTTTTACAAATAACTAATATTTTCATAAATGAACAATAAATCACTTAAACCAATCTCAAAGTATTAATCTTTTTTGACAAAATTTCTGAACTACTAACATTCAACCAATTATCTAAAAGGTCAGCATAAATACTTCTAAAATCAACAGAATAAATTAGATCACCTTGATGTAAATTAAATAGATCAGGATTTTCATTTACAATGCCTTTTGATTTCAAATTTTTGCCAATTAAAAATACATTATTAGCGGCTCCATGATCAGTTCCTTGTGAAGCATTTTGTGCTACTCGTCGTCCAAATTCTGAAAAAGTCATGATGATTGTATCATCAAAATTTCCACTTTTTTCAAGTTCCTTTACGAAAGCTGCTACTGAATCAGAGTAATCCTTTAGAAGTCGATTTTGAGAATTTTTTTGATTAACATGTGTATCAAAACCTCCCATTGTAGCATAAAAGACTTTCGTATGAATACCTGATTTAATGAGTTCAGAAATACTCTTTAAGCTTTTACCCAAATAAGAATTAGGAAAATGTACATCTGATTTGTAAATCCTACTTTTTTCATAGATATATTCAGCAGACTGACTTGCTTCTGCAAGGGTTTTATAGAGGTAACCTTTATTATTTTCATCCAGAGTCTCTTTGCTTGCTCCTTTCGCTAGTTTATCAAATTGATCTACTTTCAGACTATTATAAAAAGTATAAGGTTGATCCACTGCTACACCTTTCATGTTCGCCCCTTTTAATGCTAATGAAAGTGTATTGTCATATTCAATTACTGAATCAACGCTTTTACAATAAGAATCTAAATATCTACCAAGCCAACCCGTTTGTATATATTCATTACTATCAGAAGCTGTATGCCAGATATCCATACTTCTAAAATGAGAACGATTTGGATTGGGATAACCTACATTATTGATTACTGACACATATCCTTTATCGTATAGTTCAGCAATACCTTTCATGTTCCCATTTATCCCTAAATCATTGTCCAATTTAAAAACTTCAGATTCTTTAAAGGATAAAGTTGGTCTTGCTTTGTGGTATAAATCATCCAAGTAGGGTACAATAGTATTTAAGCCATCATTCCCTCCAGAAAACTGAATGATCACTACTCTTTTCCCTTCAAATGGATCCGTGTTCTTTCCAAGAGTTTGCTGTAAAAAAAGTGGAGTGAACATGGTGCCTGCCGTTAAAAACGAGGCATTTTTGATAAAATCTCTTCTTTTCATAGTCGTAATAATTAACAAAGTTGATATTCAGGTAAGGACAGAATTTGTATCATTTGATCTTTAAAATCTGTCAATTGATTTTCCGAGAGGTACTTTTGCCCTTCTTCAGAAAGTTTTCCTCTAATCATCAATTCGACTAAAGAGCATTTTTTATCTGTATAATGGAGTTTTTCAATATTTCCCCAATCAATGTCACATTGAAACTTTCGGTATTGTTTGTTTCTTCTTTTGTTTTCCATTGGGTCTTTGTCATAATCTTCTTTGTAAGCCAATGGTATCTGACCATTATTCAAAAGTACCGAAGGTAACCTTAAGCGTTGTGCTAATCTGGAAGCATCAATCCAACTCTTATCTCCTGGCCACCCCGCAACGTTAGGAGGATTATAAAGTACCTGATCTAAATTACGCTGAATGATCATCCATGATTTCTGATTTTTAGGAGTCAAATCAAATTGTTTCTTCAAAGTGACCATTAACTCTATAGGACTCTTGATTTTGACTCCTATATTTTTGTCTTGATAAAACCATGAAGAATTAAAAATGTAAGCCATCGTTTTTCCAATATCATAGTCATAAGAATACATTTTTTCAGCTACTTCTCTTACTCGTTTTTCATCCGGAACCGGGTTAACGAAATATCTGTATATCTTAGATGAGATAAAATAAGCACACTCTTTTTTCTCTAAAATAAAGTCAATCACCTCTTCGCCATTGAAATTACCGGTTTTACCGAAAACTGTTTTCTCTCCTTTATCATGCCTTTTTGCCAAAACGACAAACTCAAGCTTTTGATTAGAAAACCAACCTGTAAAACATCGGGCAATTTCTTTAACATCTTCTTCTGTATAGCCATTATCTCTCCCTAAAGTAAATAGCTCACACAATTCTCTTGCAAAATCTTCATTTGGACTCTTCTTCTTATTTTGTTTCAAATGAAGATAATCAATCATTGCTCTTGACTTTGAAACCTCTAGCAATAAAGATTTGAAATCACCCAAACCTTTTAGTCGTAAAGCATCAGTGTATTGAAGTGCGATATATGGATCTTGGATTCTACAAGCAAAATGACCGTGCCAGAATAAGGCCATTTTTTCAGCCAAATCACATCCACCTGACTGCATTTGATCAATCCAGTCAAGTAACACTTCTTGAGTATATTCCCTACTCATTTTCCTAGATTCTTGCCTATCTTCCTTAGACATCATTTTCATGGTTGAGTAAGCAGGCATTACTTCCTCAATAGGTGGAATATCTATCTCTAATGGTTTTAATTCTGATAGATCCAAAAGAGGTGATACAATATCTTTTGTTTGGAGTAGTTCATCAGCTCTTTTACGATTTATTCCAAAACCAGCTCTGGAATAAAGGTGTAATAGCTTTTTATATGATTTATTCATAAGATAGTGATTATAAGTAGTTAATTCGTATTAACCCATTCAATTCAAAATAGACCTAATGACTTAAAGTGTGCTTTTATTGTCTTTACAAGCTACTAAATAATTAAGTTAAAAGTTATTTTTTTTCATATTTTAATCTTCAGTCAATCATAGATAATGTATATTTGAAATCTGAATAAATTAGAAGTTATTTTTTATTAATTCGAATAGAAATGAGAAGAAATTTCAATGCTTACGGTGCAGATTTAGTATCCTTAATAGAAGATCTCGAAAAACAATGTCTACATTTTCAAAAGAATATCTCTTCTCAAAGTCTTGAAGTTGCTATTTTGTCTCCTAATGGAAAAAAAGAGCTACAATTAATGGAATCAGCTAAACTAATGGAAGTCCTTACAAAATACTTTGAAGAATCTGAAATGGATTTTGAATTTGGAGGTTGTGAGGGTAACGAATATTGTGTTGATGTAAACTGGTAAAAAGTACTAATACGCACATCAAACTATTAATTTTAAGTCACTATTTTAATATTAGACCATACCAAAGTCTAAGAAAAATAGGATTCCAAAAGTTAAAAACACAATTTATATTTGCCCTGAAATTTAAGAGCATATATTTTTTATTTAAGTAAAACTATCATGGGAAAAAAAATTCTAATCATAGATGACGAACAGAGTATTCGTTATACCCTAAGAGAAATATTAGAATTCGAAAACTACGATATTGACGAAGCTAAAGATGGAGAAGAAGCTCTTGAGAAATTAGTCGTTAATAACTATGATGTTGCTTTATGTGATGTAAAAATGCCAAAGAAAGATGGTATTGAAGTACTTACAAAAGCAATGGAGATGGGAAAAGCTCCTCAATTTATCATGATCTCTGCGCACGCAAATATTGATATTGCTGTCGATGCTACTAAAAAAGGTGCCTTTGACTTTATCTCAAAACCACCTGATTTAAATAGACTTTTATTAGCGATCAGAAATGCATTGGACAAATCATCTTTAGTTCAAGAAACTAAAGTATTGAAAAAGCAAGTCGCTAAAAAATATGATATCATTGGGGCATCAAGTCCTGTAGTTCACATGAAGGAGACTATTGAAAAAGTAGCTCCAACTGAAGCTAGAGTTCTTGTGACTGGACCGAACGGTGCTGGTAAAGAATTAGTCGCAAGATGGATTCACGGTAAAAGTCCTCGTTCGAAACAATCTCTAGTAGAAGTGAACTGTGCAGCTATTCCTTCTGAGTTGATCGAAAGTGAATTATTTGGTCATGAAAAAGGATCATTTACATCAGCTCACAAACAACGTATAGGCAAGTTTGAACAAGCCAACGAAGGTACTCTTTTCTTGGATGAGATTGGTGATATGAGTCTTTCTGCTCAAGCGAAAGTATTAAGAGCTTTGCAGGAAAACAGAATCACTAGAGTGGGTGGTGATAAAGAAATCAAAGTCAATGTAAGAGTTGTAGCCGCAACAAACAAAGACTTAAAAGCCATGATTAAGTCAGGTGATTTCAGAGAAGACCTTTACCACCGTTTAAGTGTTATTGTCATCAAAGTTCCTTCTCTTGCAGATCGTAAAGAGGATATTCCATTATTGATCCAGAAGTTCCTGAAAGATATTGCTGGCGAATATGGAAAACCTCAAACAAAAATCACTGAGGATGCCTTAGAAAAGATGAAAGAACCGGAATGGACAGGTAATATCAGAGAACTCAGAAACGTGGTCGAAAGATTGACAATTATGAGTCCAACAGAAATTACTAAAGAAGATGTAGAGCGTTACGCTTTCTTATAATTCTCAGTTTTATTATAAAAGAAAATCCTCAATTCTCTTTAAACTAGAATTGAGGATTTTTTTATGGGTGAGAAAATACCCAATGAGAACCGTCTTCAAAATATTCTCTTTTCCAAATAGGAACTGTTTCTTTTAAAGTATCAATAGCATACTCGCAGGCTTCAAAACTTGCTTTACGATGTGGAGTAGAAACGGCAATCACTACCGCAATCTCACCTACTTCACAATCTCCTACAGCATGTACAATACTTACTTTATCTGCTTTAAACTTCTCTTTTACAGTATCCGCTATTTTCTGTAATTCAGATACAGCCATTGTTTCATAAGCTTCAAAAAACAGCTTGGTTACTTTTTTACCAACCAAGTTATCTCTAACGGTTCCAATAAAAACATCGATAGCACCGCAGTAATCAGACTTTACACTATCGATTATTGAGGCTGTATTTATTTCTTTCGTCTCTTGTAAGGCAATCATAATTAGATCTTAAGGTCATTAAAAAAATCATCCTCCACTCATAGGAGGTATAAGAGCAACTTCGTCTTTGTCAGAAATAACTTCTGTACCATTTGCATGCTCTCCATTCACTGCTAAAGCAATAGACCTCAGCTTACTTAATTCAGGATATTTTTCTTTTAGAAGTTCCAGCAAACTCTCCGAAGTTAAATCAGTCTGATCCACTGTATAATCAAGAGTTGAACTTCCTATAATATCCTTGGTGATACCAAATAGCAATATTTTCATAATTCGAAAGTGCTAATATTTACCTAATTTTCAAAGCATAAAAAAAGGCATACTCCGAAGAATATGCCTTTTGGTGATATTTCTATATATCTTATAGAGCAATACCCATGAATGACATAAATGCCAATCCCATCAAACCTGTAATGATGAAAGTGATACCTAATCCTCTTAAAGGAGCTGGTACGTTTGAATATTTCATCTTCTCACGGATAGCTGCTAATGCGATGATCGCGATTAACCAACCAATACCTGATGAGAAACCATAAACACCTGCTTCAACGATAGAGTACTCTCTTGGCACCATGAAGAATGCTGCACCTAAGATTGAACAGTTTACTGCAATCAAAGGAAGGAAGATACCTAATGAACCATAAAGTGATGGTGAGAATTTCTCGATAATCATTTCCACCAACTGTACTGTAGATGCTACAACAGCAATGAAAAGAATATATGTTAAGAAGTCTAAGCTTACGCCTGCATATTGCTCGCCTAACCAAGTTAATGCACCTTCTTTTAAGATATAGTTATATACTAACCAGTTTAGTGGTACAGTAATCGTCAATACGAACGTTACTGCCAAACCAAGACCTAACGCTGTGTCCACTTTCTTAGATACGGCCAAATAAGAACACATTCCTAAGAAGTAGGCGAACACCATGTTGTCGATAAAGATCGACTTAATTGCAAGATTTAATAAATCCATTTTGTGATCGTTTTTTTAAGATGATTGTTCTAAGCCTCTTCTACGTAACCGTTTCTTGCACGTTGTACCCAGATGATTAAACCAATGATGATGAATGCACCTACTGGAGATGTCATTAAACCATTGTTTACATAAGCTTCTGGTAAAACGCGGATATCAAATAAAGTACCTGATCCGAATAACTCTCTAAAGAAAGCTACAACCAAGATTACCCATGCATATCCGAATGAAGAACCAAGACCGTCAAGAATTGAATCGTAAGGCTTGTTAGCCATTGCGAATGCTTCAAGACGTCCCATTACAATACAGTTTGTAATGATCAGACCTACATATACACCTACTACTTTTGATACATCATAAAGGTAAGCTTTCAATACTTGGTCTACGATAATTACAAGTGATGCTACAATACCCAACTGCACGATGATACGGATACGTTGAGGAATTGCATTACGTAAAAGCGATACGATTAAGTTAGAGAAGATAATTACGAATGTTACCGCAATTGACATTACCAATGTTGGCTCTAACTTTGAAGTTACCGCTAAGGCAGAACAGATACCCAATACTTGTACTGTTACTGGGTTATCATCGTCCAAAGGATCAGTCACGATTGCTTTTCTTCTCTTCGAGAATAAAGCTTCTGACTTTTTTGCTGCTACAGTTTCTGTGCTCATTTTTTTCGTTTTTTGTTATATTCTATAGTGAACAAATTGCGAACTACTGGGCCATTGAAACCGCAGAAGCACCTTTTTCCAAGAATGGCTTATATTGATTCAAGTATCTATCAACCATTTCATTAAGACCAATTGCAGTAAGAGTTGCACCTGATAAACCGTCTACCTCATAATCAGGCAAACCTGTTTTACCTTCACCTTTTACCATGAAAGTAGGCTTTAACTCACCATTAACAAAGATCTTTTTACCAATATATCGGTCTTGTACCTCTTTATCACCAATTCTAGCTCCTAAACCAGGAGTTTCACCTTTGTGAGAGAATACCACACCTTTTACAGTATTCATGTCAGACTCTAAGGCAAAGTAACCCCAGATGTCATTCCAAAGACCATAACCATACATAGGTAAGATATAACTTTCTACACTACTACCATCTTTACTCATGAATTTGTAAATAGGTAAAATTGCAGGTTGGTTTTTCTTTAATTTTTTCCACTCTTTAGAAATATCTAATTTCTCAAGAACAGCAGCGTCAATTGCTTGACCATCGATACCAACAACTTGGATACGACTATCATATACTTTAGCAATTTCTGACTTTGGAGATTCGCTCATTTCTGGAAGTACTGAAAGCATAATTTGCTTTTTAGTATCCAAAGCTACTTCTTCCTTTTGTCTCTCGTTAAGAGAAACTGCAGTAAACGACAAGATACCACCAAGGATAACTGTCATTGCTACCGCAAAACCGATGACATAACCGTTAGACTGTTGCACGTTTTAATCTTCGTTTTTTGTTTGCATTTACTACATAATGGTCGATCAATGGAGCTAATACGTTCATAAGAAGAATAGCTAACATGATTCCCTCTGGATACGCTGGGTTTAACACACGGATAATTACCGTCATTACACCGATTAACGCACCATAAATCCACTTACCTGAGTTTGTTTGCGAAGCAGAAACTGGGTCTGTCGCCATAAACACAATACCGAAAGCGAAACCACCAACGATTAAGTGGTAGTAAGCTGGCATTTGTAAGTAAGTAGCACCTTCTGGAGCAAGAACGTTTAATAAAACACCCATTGCTAATGCACCTAAGATACCAGAAATGATGATTCTATAATCAGCTACTTTAGTCCAGATTAATACTAATGCACCAATCAAACACATTAAAGCAGAAGTTTCACCAATTGAACCAGGGATTGTACCGATAAATAAACTCATTGGATCTGAAGCCCAGTGAGCAGCTTTACCTACGAAGTCTGCAACTGCAACTCCTTGGTTTTGAGCTTCAACCGCTAAACCTAAGAATGTAGCACCAGTGAAACCATCTACTGTAGATGTTCCTTCACCAAGGTAAGTCCAAACTTTATCACCTGAAATCGCTGCTGGATAAGCGAAGTATAAGAATGCACGAGCAGTTAATGCTACGTTCAAAATATTCATA
The DNA here is from genome assembly GCF_014534745.1 of Flammeovirga sp. EKP202. GTDB lineage: Bacteria > Bacteroidota > Bacteroidia > Cytophagales > Flammeovirgaceae > Flammeovirga. The sequence goes on along the minus strand of NZ_JACVVP010000008.1, from coordinate 165,738 downwards.
CCTACACCACCGAATACCTCTTTAGCTACTAATACAGCGAAAGCTGAAGCTAAACCAACTTGCCATAATGGAATAGTTGCTGGTAATACTAATGGAATAAGGATACCTGTTACTAAGAAACCCTCTGTGATAGGGTGATTTCTAAATACGGCGAAAGCGGCCTCTACAGTACCACCTGCTGCATAAGAAACGATAATAATTGGTAACGATAATTGTAAACCAATTAACAATTGCTCTCCAACTGATGCAGCTTCACCAGTTGCAATGTGGTGTTGGTAACCTACGTTCCATAAACCGAAAATGATAGCAGGAAGAAGTGCGATAACTACAGTCATCATCACACGCTTTAAATCTACTGCATCACGTACCTGAACACCTTTCGCTTTAGTCACATCCGGAGGAGTGAACATAAACGTTTCACCTGCTTCGAAAACATAGTAAAGCTTCTCCAGCTTACCACCCTTTTCGAACATAGGCTTTTGTTTTTCTATGAGATCGTGAATGAATTTCATGTCTTATAAGATATTAAACTAATTTTTAATAGTACACCAAATTAATCCAAACGCATTGTATCTAAACCTTGACGTACAATCTTTTGAATATCGTGCTTAGAAACGTCAATGAATTCACAAAGAGCTAAATCCTCTTCTGCTACTTCATAGATTCCTAATGCCTCCATATTCTCATAATCATAAGCAAGGATAGCTTTCAACAAGTACATTGGATAAATATCCATAGGTACTACCTTCTCGAAGCTACCTGTTACTGCAAATGGTCTGTCTTGACCGTTTGTGTTAGTATCAAGTGCATACTTCTTAGAAGTGCTACCTAATAAACCGAACGCTTTGTGGAAGCTTAAACGGCTTGTGATTGGTGCTAACCACCCATCTGATAAGAAGAAACGTGCTTTATTTCCTTCCTCAAGGGCAGTAACCATGTTAGAATAATAACCCAAGAATCCGTTCTTACCAACAGCATAACCTGTTAAAACGTTTCCTGAAACTACACGAACATTATCACCTTTGATTTTCGCTACTGAGATTGTCTCTAAGTTTACACCTGCGTATGTTTCAACATACTCTGGCTTATCAACTTTAGGACCAGCTACTGCAATGATTCTTTTGGCATCATATTTACCTTCTTTGAAAAGTTTACCTACTTGAGCTAAACCTTCTGGAGAAATAGTCCAAACTACATCATTAGCACTTGTAACAGGTGCAGTGTGGTGAATTTGCACACCTACGTTACCTGCTGGATGAGGACCTGAGAATTTGTTTTTCTCAACGCCTGCAAGACCATCAAACAATGCAGAAGATTTTGAACCACTTAATCCAAGGTACACCTTAGGAGCAAACTTTTTCAATACATCAATACCAGCTTGGATAAAGCTTTCTTGACCTTTCAAAGTGAACTCATAATTTGGTGCCAAAGGATGGCTATCAAATGCTGATACAAATAAAGCTCTTGGTGTATCTGAAGGGTTAGCAACAACAGCATATGGACGACGCACTAATTGCGGCCACACACCACTTTCAAGAAGAATAGCTTGTGCTTCTTCTTTGCTAACCTGATCGATAGGTTTCACAGGGAACTCTTTGTATTCTACTTGCGCGTCAGCTTTAACTACGACTGCAAGTAACTTACGGCGTTCTCCACGTTGGATTTCAACGATTTCGCCGCTTACAGGTGATGTATATTTAACTTCTTCTAATTTCCCATCAATTAAGATTGGGTCACCTGCCTTTACTTTCTCGCCTACTTTAACCACAGCCTTAGGACGAATCATCCCAGGGAAGTCCTCTGGTTTAATGGCAAATGTTGTGGGTGTATCAATATTCTTAGCGATGCTTTCTGCAGCCTCGCCTACTAGTTTGATATCAAACCCTTTTTTTAATTTCACGTTATTAGACATCGGATATTATCGAGTGACAGAGTAAACGCTCCTATATTTTTATGTGCAAACTTAATAAATTCATATCTGCTTTGAAACTTAATTGGCTAGTGATTTTCGTCAAATTTTCAAAAAATCCTGAATAACAATGAATATATTTTTAGGAATTAACAAATTATTTAAAATGACTATTATATCATATATTGTATATTGAAACGTTATAAAACAAAAACAAAGTTCGAACAACAATTTTTTAATACCGTGAATAATACCGAAATTTCCGCAATTTGGGAACAAATCAGTCACAGAAAAGACGTTGCAAAGGTCTCTAACTTACACTTTATCAAGGTCGTAAGTCAACAATTAAAGAACCCACATCTTATCACTTGGGATTTTTATAACAAAGAAGTTCTAATTTCAGAAGTAGCCTATATTAATACAGTTGATGATGATCCTATTGATCTAAAAGACTATAAATACTTATGGGTAAAGGAACAAAACCCTAATGAGCAAGCCTTATTTAGAATCTTACTAAATAACGATGGACAAACGATAAATTTGAAAACTTTATTCCATCCATCACACAAAAACAGCAATCTGACTGTAAAATACTTAGGCTTGATCGAAGAAGAAGTTATAACGGAATAAAAGAAGAGCTATCAATATTTCATTAAAAAGCTATTAGAGTGATATTTTTAGTTTAATATCAATCATAATAGCTTCCTAAAATAATGATAGCTCTTTCTATAATATTATTGAATAATCCTATTTTTCAAAAATTACTTTTTCCTTCGAAACCCTAGTTCTTTCATTGTAAATACCACCTTCAGCGGCGACCCCACAACCAATCACCATACTGATTTCTGCATCTTTTGGAAGATCTAAAAGCTTCTTGATTCTTTTACTATCAAATCCTTCCATTGGACAGGTATCATATCCTTCTGCTTTCATACTATACATGAAAGTCATTGCCGCCAATGACACACTCTTATGCAATGTGATGCGAACATCCGTTTTGGTCACCTGTCTGTACATGGGCTTTTTAAATCCAACGTACCATGCATATACTTTTTTGAAAAAGCTTTTTAATCCACCAAAATTATCGTTGTTATACAAGATAGGGACCAACTTCTCATAATAACTCAAAGCTCTGTCTTTATCTTTTTGTGGCATATCTTCTGGAAAAGAAGCCTTCATTTTTTCAAGGTTGAAAGCAGCTCTTTCTTTCCATAGCTTTGGTCTAACAACAAATAATACCAATTCTCTAGCAGTTGTTGCCGCCTTTTGACGCATACAATTTTCCGCTACTTCCTTTTTTAAGTCCTCAGAAGTAATTCTGTAGAACTCCCACATTTGCATATTAGAACTGTTGGGGGAGAGAGTTGCCCTTTCAAGACTTCTTTGTACTGCACTATGATCAAAATCTGATTCTTGATCGTAAATACGCACAGATCGTCTAGATTGAACAATCTCATCAAAATATTTTGCACTGTTAGTCATTTTTCTTGTCCGATTAAATACTTTAATTGTCAGTTTTATTAAACGATTATTATTTTTGTCTTAATCATTATTTATTTAATAATTCAAATAACTAATCATCCAATTAGTGCAAATTTAATCATTTAGAATAATTCATCATGTTAAAATTAATTTCTAAACTCATACTGTTCATCTCAATTCCTTTATTTATTATCTCATGTAGTAGTGACGGAGAAGAAGAAATCATTCCTGGAGACATTTCATTTTGGGCAGATAGTAACTCTGGTTTCTTAGGGGACCAAGCGATTACAATTGTCATTTTTGATAGTAGAACCTCAACTGAAATTACTAGAGGAGTTTTAATTCAAGCAGCAAACAACCCTGCTTGCGGAGGAACAACAATGAGTAGTATTTTCACTGCTCAATTATCTCCTGGAAAATATACTGTACAAGCTTTTGAAGATGACTCTGAAGCTGGAGCTGGTGATGGCGCTTGGTTTAACGGCCCATTTGGTCAGGAAATTGAAGTTATTGGAGGAACTTGTAGATCATACAGAATGGGTGATGATCCTTTTGAAGCTCAACGTGCTTCCAACGCTAGAACTAGAGGCATCAAATTTTATGGTGTTTACGAAGTTCAATAAAGCATAAAAAAAGAGGTAATTTAAATTACCTCTTTTTTATCCCCCAATTAAAGACATGGAGTCTAAATCCTTATTATGATTCTTTTCTTCATCAAAACCTGAAGCCCTTTTCAACAGCAAGTGTTCTTGAACCTTTTGAATAAGTTCTTCATCTGAACACCCTTCTCTTATAACTGCTTTAAGATCTATTCCTTTTTGAGAGTATAAACAATTTCTCAATTGCCCTAAAGATGTTATTCTTAAACGATCACACGTCCCACAAAAAGTTCTCGTAAAAGCAGGAATAATCCCTAATGAGCCTATTAATTTCTTTGAATGATACACTTTGGCTGTTGACGAACCCTCAAGTTCCTTCAAATCATTGAACTCTTTTTGAAGTTCATTTTCAATATCTATGTAATTCCAGCTTTTAGTAACTTCCTTTCCTTTACCGTTGAAAGGCATTTCCTCAATAAAACGGATCTGAATAGGATAGATTTCAGCAAACTTGGCTAGTGGTATAATCTCTTCGGTGTTCTTACCTTCCATAACCACCATATTCACCTTGACTTTAAACCCTTTCAAAACTATCATTTTGAGAGAGGACATTACTTTATCAAAGTCATCTCTACGAGTTATCTCAAAGAATTTTTCTTTGGTTGTCGCATCAAGACTTAGATTAATATCTTTTATTCCTATTTCATGAAGTTCATCTAAGTACTCATCTAGCATAACTCCATTTGTTGTAATTGCCACCTTCTTAATCCCCTCTATCTTCACTAATTCTCTCAGAAAATTAATCAAACCTTTCCTTACAAAAGGCTCCCCTCCAGTGATTCTTACTTTTTCTACGCCATGTTTCGCAAGAAGACTTACCAATCTCAACATTTCTTCAAAGGACAATAGCTTATCTTTCTGAACGAATTTCATATGTTCAGGCATACAATAAGTACATCTTAGATTGCATCTATCTGTGACTGCTAATCTTAAATATTTGATTTGTCTTTGAAACTTATCTGTTAACACGTGATTGTATTTGTGGTAAAATGAATTTGCAATTTAATAAATAAAAAGGTCTTGTATTCTAAATAACGGAATACAAGACCTAATATTTAATAAGATTAGACTAAAAACTTTTTATAAAATATCATTACTAGTCAAATCTTTGTAGACTTCCCATAGTACTAATGCGACTGCCACTCCAATACAAGGTTGAGCAACAAATACAAATAAGAACATTAGATAAGGGTTCGGAAAAATGATGTAGGGAATAGAGATTGCTAAACCAACAATCACCAACATACTTTCTATAAATACTTTTCTCATGTTATTTTGATTGTTCTGCTGAAGCAGCAAGTGTATTAATGTAATCTTTAACTTCTTGAGCATTGACAACTTCCTTCACTTTTGGATCTGAAAGCCATTTATACTCTTTGCTACCAGGAGTTCTTTTTGAAGGTTCCGGGTGAGCTCGTCCGTGACAGTTTAAACAAGAAATTGAAGGATCATCACCCATTAAATTCTCAACAACTGGAGCATGTTCATCAACCGCTTCAAAAGTTCTTGATCCTTGGTGACACCCATAACAGTTCATTGAATTAAATTCACCTCTATAACGAATCGGTTCTGTATAAGTCTTCGTTACATATCTCATTAAGTGACGGTAACCATCTAACTTCGCTTTCATAGTTCCTTGAAAACCATAATCCGCGTGACAGCTATAACACTCATGCTCAGCAATCCATCCATTTTGATAATGTCTAGCTGCTAATGTTTGAGAATGAGAATCAAACATCATATCATTTGCCATTGGAGACATGACGTGACAACTTTGACACGTTGTAGACTCTTTTGACGACACAAAAACATGATAATTACCTAGCAGCAAGGCAAGTAATGGGAAAACAATAATCCCAAAAAGTACCATTGACCTTACTTTAGCACTTAACTCATGCCTATTTGCTCTTAATTGATACAGCAATATAACTTCTACGATAAGCACAAATATTGCCAATACATCTAATATTGTTTCCATAAATCTTAAGAAGTTAATTTGTTATACCTTTTTTACTTTAATTGCAGTCACCTTGTAGTCAGGTTCCTTTGAAATTGGGTCATGATCATCCGACACAACATTGTTAACCAGGAACTTCGCATCATAGAAGGCTCCAAATACAACACCTGGAGTTTCATGATCTGAAATATCTACAATACCTTGCATTTTTCCACGACTACTTTCCACTTCGATTGTATCTCCTTTTTTGACATTGTTCAATCCTGCATCTTGAGGATGGAAAACAAAACGACCAGGACCTGCTGAATGATTCAATTCAGAGATTCTATAGGTCATTGTTCCTGTATGCCATTGAGAGATTACACGACCAGTCGTCAAGAATAAAGGTTTATCTGCAGATACATCTTCATTACCTGCTTTATAAGGTCTCGCAAAAACAACTGCTCTACCATCAGGTTTTCCATAGAAATGAACCTTATGATCTGAATTCACATGTTTATCTGCAAATGGATCTCCTTTAATATATCTTCTCACGGTACCTGGGTGATCTTCCGTAGGGCAAGGCCATTGAATGCCTCTTTCCTTCTTTAATCGATCATAAGTGATACCACTGAAATCGTATTTACTTGCTTTTGAAATGTTTCTATATTCATCCCAACATTCATTAGGAGTTTTATAGGTAATCAGTTTACCCTGCCCCATTCTATTGGCAAAGTCCACTATAATATCAAAATCAGAACGAGCTTCACCTACAGGCTCTCTCAATTTCTCAATGATTTGATATCTTCTTTCCGTTTGACCGTATACACCTTCTTTTTCAATGTAAAGTGCAGCAGGCAAAAGAATGTCTGCAAATTTTGCTGTTTCTGTATCTCCAAACACTTCCGATACAACCAAGAAAGCTTTTTCCATACCTTCTCTGTAATAACGGTTGTTCGGTAAACTTTGTGCTGGGTTTGTACACATGATCAACGCTGCTTTCACATCGCCTTTTACCATACCATCAAACATAGCTAAGGCATGTCTACCAGGCTTTGGTGAAATAGTACCTTCTGGAACTTTCCACAAACCTTCCATTTCCTTACGATGCGTGGCATTTGCTACCATTCTACCATTTGGTAACAAGTGAGCTAAAGAACCTGTATCTCTCACACCACCACAAGCATTTGATTGACCTGTCAATGAAAGAGGAGTAGCACCCGGACGACAAATCTGACCTGTAATTAAGTGCAATGAGTTCAATGTATTATTTAAGAATACACCTTGAACCCTCTGATTAATACCCATTGTCCATAAAGACATCGTTGCTTTTGAACTTGCAAACTGATAAGCCACTTCTCTGATTTCTCTTGGAGTAATCCCTAACTCATCTGCTACTTTTTCAGGACGATAATCTTTTAAGAACTCTTTATATTCTTCTATAGATATTTTTTGTTTTCCATCATTGAAGCTCACGTACTTAGAGACAAAATCATCATCTAACAACTCCAACTCTGACATTACTGAACACATAGAGTTCAATAACAACATATCTTTACCTGGCAATACTGGCAAGTAAATATCTGCATGTTCGGCTGTTTTTGTCTTTCTTGGATCAACTACAATGATTTTTACATTTTTGTTGGCCTTTTTACGCATCATGATTCTTTCCCATAATGGCGGGTGACATTCATAAGCATTAGAACCAATCAAAAAGAATGTTTCTGCGTGATCTATATCATCATAAGCCCCAGGAGGTTCATCTTTACCAAAAGTCTGAGTATACCCTACAGCAGCTGACGCCATACACAAACGAGGGTTTCCATCCACATTGTTTGTTTTGAAGCCTGCTTTAAATAGTTTGTTGGCTGTATAAGACTCTTCGATTAATAGTTGGCCAGAGCCGTAGAAGCCGATGCTTTCAGGTCCGTGATCTTGCAAAGCTTCTTTAAACTTAGAAGTCATCAAACTCATTGCTTCCTCCCATGAAGCTTCAACGAACTTCCCGTCTTTTTTAATTTTTGGAGTTTTAAGTCTACCAGGATCCTTCATTAATGAATCCAACATAGAACCCTTGATACAGATTACGCCTTTATTGTGAGCTTCTTGATCTCCACGTACTCGAACTAATTTGTCTTTGTTCATACCTAGCATAACACCACAGCCTGTACCACAATATCTACAAACTGATTTGTGCCATGATTTTACTGGTCCTTCATCAACTATTAATTCTGTGAGACCCCAACCACTTAAAGCAGCACCGCCTACAGCAACCGTACCTCCAGTTAGTTTTAGAAAATCTCTCCTAGATAGATTCAGATTCTCTTTGTCGTTTTGTTTCCCCATTGACAATAAGTATTTGACTTTATTTATATGTGTCTTATTCCTTAATAGAAATTAACAATTTTAGAGTTATGATGTAAATTTGTGACACAATTTCTCATAAAAATATGATGGAAGTCATACCTTTCTAACATTATTGATTATTTGCAAAACATTTTTCGCAGAAAATTGTTCCCAAAAATTTTTTAAGATATTTTAGCTTCATCAATATTAATCTAACTAATTTTATAGTATGTTAAGAAAATTACTACTACCTGCAACAATCCTTTTGCTGTTTAGTAACTTCGCTTTGGGTCAAGACTTTACGATTGATGCCCAACTGAAACCTCGTTTTGAACATAGAAATGGTTTTGGCCAACTAAGACCATCAAATAGTAACTTGGACCGCCCTACCGATTTTGTATCTCAAAGAGCAAGACTACGCTTTTTATTCACTGATAAAAGTGAGAAGTTCAAGATGGGTGTTTCAATACAAGATGTTAGAACATGGGGAGAAGTAAATCACTTCGCTAATAAAGACAACGGCAACTTACATGTACACGAAATGTATGGTGAGTTATTTTTCACTGAGGAATTCTCCGCTAAAGTAGGTCGTCAAGAATTAGTGTATGATGATCACAGAATCTTTGGTTCTGTAGATTGGGCACAACAAGCTAGAAGCCATGATGCATTAGTTTTAAAGTATGAGAAAAACTTTAAACTACATGCAGGTTTCGCAGTAGCAACTGTTGGGGAAACTAACTTCTACACTCCATTAGTTCCTGGCACAAACAATAGCTACAAGAATATGCAGTATTTATGGTTCAATAAGAAATTTGAGGACTTTAAGCTATCTGCTTTATTTATGAACTTAGGGCTTGAACAATTTGACCCAACGATCAACAATCCTGCTAGAACAGATTACGAAACTGTTTATCAACAAACATTAGGTGCTCATGGTGAATGGAGACCTGGTAAGTTTGGTTTAAATGCTTCAGTTTATTATCAGTTTGGTAAAACTGGTGTTGCAGGAGCTGAGAAAACAATAGGTGCATACAATGCTTTACTTGAATTATTATTCAAACCATCAGACAAAGTTGGTTTAATTTTAGGTGCTGAAATTCTTTCAGGTACTGCCTATGATGCTGATGCTGGTGATAACAATTCATTTAACCCTTATTTTGGTACTAACCACAAATTCAATGGTCACATGGATTACTTCTATGTTGGTGGCAGAAACCCTGCAGGTGGTTTAACAGACATCTATTTAGGAGCTACTTACAAAGTAAATGATCAATGGAACTTCTACGGTAGATTACACCAATTTATGTCAGCCGCAAAAATTTCTGATGGCACTAACGAAGTGGACAGCAACTTAGGTACTGAATTTGATTTAATCATCAATCATAAATTCAACAAATACATCACTATTCAAGGTGGTTGGTCAGGTATGTTTGCTACTGAATCTATGCAATATGCTACTACAGCAAACGCAGGTGGTGATCACGAAAAATTCAACAACTGGGGTTGGATGGGCTTAGTAATTAAGCCAACACTTTTCACTACAAAAAAATAAATAGCCTAACTACTTTATCTTATTAAAGTAACTAAGCTTAATATATAAAAGAGGTTATCTCAGCAATGGGATAACCTCTTTTTGAATTCCTATAATAATACACACTTTTCAATATCAATTTATGTGATTGAAAAAGTATGTATAAAAAAAGAGCTTATGATCCGTAAACCATAAGCTCTCTGATCTATTTTAATCAACGATTAATACAAAGTTCTAAACTTGATTGTATTATCAATTGATCTTAAATCTTCCAATAATTCCGGTTGGTACGTTTGATCAATATCCGTGATTACATAACCGATATCTTCATTCGTTTTTAAGTACTGACCTAAAATGTTACAACCATGCTTTGCAAACACGTTGTTCATTTGTGCCAAGATACCTGAAACGTTTTTATGGATATGCAACATACGGTGTCCATTTTCCAAACGAGGCAATTGAACATTCGGGAAGTTCACACTGTTAAATGAACTACCTGTATTTACATATTCAATCATTTTACCTGGAACGAAGTCAGCGATATTTTCTTGAGCTTCTAATGTAGAACCACCAATATGAGGTGTTAAGATTAAGTTATCTACATCTTTTAATGGAGCATCAAAAGTATCGTTATTGTTCTTAGGCTCTACAGGGAATACATCAATCGCTGCACCCGCAAGGTGACCACTCTGTAATGCTTGTTGTAAAGCTTCTAATTCAACTACTGGACCTCTTGCTAAGTTAACAAGGATTGCACCTTTTTTCATTTTAGCAATGTGCTCACCTGTAAAGTATCCTTTATTTTCAGCACGACCATCCACGTGAAGTGAAATCACATCACATGTTGACAATAGCTCATCTAAAGAACTCAATTTAGTAGCATTACCCAATGCCAGTTTCTCAACTACATCATAGTAATACACATCCATACCTAACATCTCTGCAAGGATAGATAATTGAGAACCAATATTACCGTAACCGATGATACCCAATTTTTTTCCTCTTACTTCGAAACTACCATTTGCAGATTTACTCCACTCACCTCTATCCATCTGACGCATTCTTCTTGGAATCTGACGCATTAATAAGATGATCTCACCAATTGCCATTTCCACAACAGAACGTGTATTACTATAAGGTGCATTGAAAACACTTACACCATGATCAGTACATGCTTGAAGATCGATTTGGTTTGTACCGATACAGAAAGCACCCACCAACATTAAACGATCAGCAGCTTCCACTACTTTACGAGTAAGCATTGTCTTAGAACGAATACCTAAGATATGCACACCTTTGATTTTTTCACAAAGCTCTTCTTCATCTAAAGCACCACCTAATAATTCTACTTGGTAGCCCTCATCTTCTAACTTCTGCTTTGCATCTTTATGGATATTTTCAAGTAATAATACTTTTATTTTACTCTTTGGGAATGACGTCGCCATAGGATGTTTAATTGAATATAGTATTTCGTCAAAGCTACTTGCCTCAATATCTGCTTTAGCAAGTACTTTATCTCTTTTAATATTTTCGGTGAAAGCGTAAAAAGTTTGAGCCAAACCTGCTTCTCTAATTTCATAATCAGTATAGCCATCACCAATGACAAGAACTTCACCATCTAAGGATAATTCTTTCATTAGCTTCACCTTACCCTTGTGCTCAGATAATGGGTTTGAAGCATCAAATCCAGTGATTTCATCCTTTTCGTTATAAGTAAATGTGTTGGCATAAATGTTCTCTTCTTTAATACCAAAATCTTTCACTACAGGAGTAATAAAATCTTTAAACCCTGATGAAACGATCAACACATTATCTTTTTCTTTTGAAAAGAATTCTTTGTTTCTTTTTACAGATTCAGATACTAATTTTTTTAGTTCTGATGAAAGTTGATCAACATCTTTCTTTGTTGCATCCAATAAGGCCAAGCGTTGCTCTAAAGCTTCTCTAAAAGACAACTCACCAGCCATTGCTTGGTCTGTAAGTTCTTTGATCTTACTTCCAATTTCTTCCTTTTTGTCAGTACCCTCATAAAGTATATCACTCAACACATCAAGTGCTTCTACTTTCGTAAATGTACTGTCAAAATCAATTACAAAAAATCTCTTATTCGCCATGTTCATTTGTCTTTTAGTTACAACCGCTAGTCAAAAGTATCATATTATAATGACATTTGAATATATTTTAGGTATTTATTGTAATTTTCATAAAAAAAAGACTTCTTTTTTATACTTATTGAACATTTTTCAGCTTTCTTTTTCTATTTCCTCCCTTATTTTCTTAGGTAATTTATTATAGACTAAATCATAAGAATGATCGATTGCCTTGTACATTTCTGACTCGGGCAAATCGCTTAAAACAGTGATCGTATTCCAGTGTTTTTTATTCATATGATAACCTGCTTTGACGGCATTATACCTATCTCTCATTTCTAATGCCAACTCTGGATCACATTTGACATTAAAGCTTTCAAAATTATCAATATCTGTCAAAGCAAACATTTTTCCAGCCACCTTAAATACCAAGGTTTTCTCATCAAAAGGAAAGTCTTCTGTAACCGACCTTTTGTTTAAACAATAATCACGAAAATCTTCAATATTCATTTCTTAAAATTTAACTATTTATTAACATATGTAAATCCTTAAAAACAAAGTACATAAGTAAAAATCAACAACGTAAACCTTATAACACCTTTTTAAGATGTGAATTTTCTTTTTTAAAGTTAATTTTTCAACTTTACTTTGCACCTTAAAATCTAGCAAATAATCTAAACAATTCAACGACTACACTGTTTAAGGCATATACTTAGACAAATTACAATTATGAAATACTTACACCTTATTTTTTCAATTTTTATCATCTCCTCAAGTGCATTCGCTCAGAAAGGTATTATTAGAGGAACTGTAAGTGAAAAATCTAACAACCAAACTGTCCCCTACGCTACTGTTGTAATACAAGGTACAACAACTGGTGCAACAACTAAAGAAGACGGTTCATTTGAAATCAAAAATTTACAACCTGGCTTGTATAACTTAGTGGTAAACTACGTTGGTTATGGACCCGAGTCAGTGGAAGTGGAAGTATCAAACTCACGCCCTGCTGTTGTAGATTTTAAATTAACACCTTCTACACAAGAATTAAATGAAGTAGAAGTAGTTGCAAATGGTTTTTATAAATCAGACGAGTCACCCGTTTCGGTACAAAGAATTGGGGTTACAGAAGTCAAAAGAGCTCCCGGAGCCAATAGAGATATTTCAAGAGTATTACAATCCCTACCTGGGGTTGCTTCCACTGCTTCTTTCAGAAATGACATCTTAATTAGAGGTGGTGCACCTAACGAAAATAGATTCTACCTCGATGGAATTGAAATTCCTAACATCAACCACTTCGCAACTCAAGGAGCTTCAGGTGGTCCAGTGGGTATGATCAATGTTGATTTTATTAAAGATGTAGAATTTTACTCAGGTGCTTTTCCTGCAGGAAGAGGCAATGCTTTATCATCAGTAATGGAATTCACACAAAAAGATGGTCGTACTGATCAACACACTACAAATGTTATTATTGGTACTTCTGATATCGGATTAACATTCGAAGGCCCTGTTACAGAAAAATCATCAATTGTAGTTTCTGCCCGTCAATCTTATTTACAAGCACTTTTCAGCGTTCTTGGCTTGCCATTCTTACCTACCTACAACGATTTTCAATTAAAATACAAGTATAAGCTAAACCAAAGAAATCAAATCTCAATCATCGGTCTCGGAGCCATTGACCGTTTCAAATTGGCGGACTCTCCAGGCGAACCAACTGACGAAGATTATGAGCAAAATCTTTACACTTTAAATAATACGCCGGAACAGTCACAATGGAATTACACTATTGGTGCTAAGTATGAACATTTCAGAGATAATTCAACATTCACTTTTGTAGCATCAAGAAACATGTTGAACAATGCACAGTACAAGCACCCTGAAAACGACACTAGCCAACCAAGAACCTACGATTATAAATCTCAAGAAATAGAAAATAAATTTAGAGCAGAAGGAGTAACATTCACTAATTCTGGATGGACATTTAGCTATGGTCTGAATTATGAATATGCAATGTATAATAACAGAACAGAGCAAACGCTTTATGATTTCTCTACAGGAGAACTTGAAACTATTAATTTCAGATCTGATTTAGGTTTAAATAAATGGGGTGGTTTTGCTACTGTAAGTAAGAAGTTGGTGCAAGATCAACTAACACTTTCATTAGGCGCAAGAGTAGATGCCAATGATTATTCTAACTCTATGTCGAATTTATTGGATCAATTCTCTCCAAGATTTTCTGCATCTTACCAATTCACACCAAGATGGAGTTTAAACTTCAACACGGGTATTTACTACCAACTTCCAACCTACACTACTTTAGGTTATAAGGAAGGAGAAGACTTCGTCAACAAACAAAACGATTTATTATATATCAGAAACAAACAATTAGTGGGTGGATTTGAATACAAAATTCCTGAGAAAAACGTCAAGTTCACTTTAGAAGCATTTGAAAAAGTATACGATCAGTATCCTTACTCTGTCAACAATCAAATCTCATTAGCCAATTTAGGAGCTGACTTTGGTGTAATTGGTAGCGAAGAAGTAACAAGTACTTCTAAAGGTCGTTCTAGAGGTATTGAATTTATGGCACAACAAAAATTCTTTAAAGGGTTCTATGGTATTTTTGCCTATACATTTGTAATGTCTGAGTTCACGAATGCAAACCCTGATGAATACGCTCCTTCTTCTTGGGATAGTAGAAACATTGTAAGTTTGACTGGTGGTAAAAAATTAGGTAAAAACTGGGAAATTGGAGCAAGGTGGTTATTCTCTGGCGGGACACCTTACACTCCTTATGATGAAGAAGCTTCTATGCGAAGAGAAGTTTGGGATAATGAAAAAAGAGGCGTGAGAGATTATTCTCAAGTTAACACATTACGTTTAGACCCAACACATCAATTAGACGTAAGAGTAGACAAGTATTACTACTTTGACAAATGGAGTTTGAACTTCTATTTTGACATTCAAAACTTATATGGTTACAAAGCGAAAGGGCAACCAATTCTTACAACTGAATTGAATGCTGATGGCTCACCAATGGTAGACCCTAACGACCCTTCTCGATACGTTCCGAAGTATATAGAAACTACTAATGGAATTGTTCAACCTTCTATTGGAATCATCATAGAATTGTAAAATTTTAAAAATATCGAACAAAAACCTTCATTTCTATCAATTTTAGAGGTGAAGGTTTGTTTTTTTATAAATTGTAGACTTATTTTGAACCCGCATACCATTTACATCTCATAGTAAGACGTAAGTGTTTATAAAGAAGAGGTAAGAGACTAGGCTCAACGACCCTCTAGCAACCATCTATTATTGATAAGGTGCTACATCCTAGCCTAATTATTAGGACATATAAACGATAGAATATTTAGACGTCTGAAAGTCAACACAAATACATTCTGCTCAATTATATCCACTGTAATTACGCTACTGAAGGTCATCCTATACTCTCCTACCCTCAATTTCTTGTTTTAATAAAAAAGAAAAGAAGGTAATGCAAGAGCATTTTTTCACATATAATAAAAAATTCGAGCTTGAACTAGGAGGAGAATTAAATGATTTAACACTCGCATATCAAACTATGGGTCAAATCAATGATGACCAATCAAATGTCATATGGGTTTGTCATGCACTTACAGGTAATGCTGAAGTTTCAGATTGGTGGAATGGCCTGTTTGGTGATCATTCTATCTTCAACCCAAAGGAACATTTTATTATATGTGCCAATGTGATTGGGTCATGTTATGGCTCAACGGGACCACTATCGATAAATCCTGACACCAACAAACCTTACTATAATTCCTTTCCATCTGTTACAATACGTGACATTGTAAAATCTC
Organism: Flammeovirga sp. EKP202; assembly: GCF_014534745.1. Lineage (GTDB taxonomy): Bacteria > Bacteroidota > Bacteroidia > Cytophagales > Flammeovirgaceae > Flammeovirga. The sequence continues at coordinate 149,943 of NZ_JACVVP010000008.1, read as the reverse complement.
TTGATTTATTGAGAAAGGAACTAAAAATTGAAAAAATCAATACTCTCATCGGTGGATCATTAGGTGGTCAACAAGCTCTAGAATGGGCAGTTTCTCAACCTGACTTAATGGAAAACCTTATTATTTGTGCAACAAATGCGAAACACTCCCCTTGGGGAGTCGCCTTTAATGAATCACAAAGGTTAGCTATTCAAGCAGACCCAACATGGGGGCAAGAAGATCCTCAAGCTGGAAGTAGAGGTTTAATTGCAGCAAGATCCATTGCAATGCTTTCATACAGAAATTACAGTACGTACGAAAAAACGCAAAGTGAAGACTCTGAATCAGTCACTGACAACTTTAAGGCTTCATCTTACCAAGAGTACCAAGGCAAAAAACTTCTTAGTAGATTTAATGCTTATTCGTATTGGACATTGTCTAACACCATGGATTCACACAATTTAGGTAGAGGAAGAAAGTCAATCGAAGACGCTTTGAATACTATAAAAGCCTACACACAAGTTATTGGCATTACTTCAGATGTGCTTTTCCCTGTTTCTGAACAACGTTTCATTACACAGCACATCCCTAATGTTACGTATGAAGAAATTTCATCACTATATGGGCATGATGGGTTTCTTGTTGAAACACACAAAATAGCAGGAGCTATTCAAGCATTCTTTAAGCAAAAAAAGAAAAAGAAAATAATAATGTAGTATTTAGGCATACATTTTGTATCTTGGAAAAACAAGCAGTCATTATTGACATCAAATGAGTATCCATATTAGCCAACAGCTACAATGAAAAATATTAAAAGAAGAATCTTATCATCAATCGCATTACTTACTTTAGGTGCTTTGATCTATTCTTGTGCTCCTACTAACTCTGCGAGTGCAAACTACTTCAACAAAGAAAGAAAGAAATATGAAATTATGGATATGCATTCAGAATGTCCTCAGATTGTAAACTCGAGGCGATAATTTCATAAAACCATACAATAAAATCCTTTTCTCATTATCACTAAATCATGAGGAAAGGATTTTTTCATATCTTACACTCACGATAACCATAATTTTTTTATAATTTTGGCTGTCAAAAAAACTGTCATCATTTTTTAAGCAAAATATGCAACGTGATATTGAAATAGCAGAATTAAGAAGATTAACCCAATATATAGATGATAATTTTGATTACGACTTCAAAAATTACGCAATGTCTTCCTTTACCCGAAGAGTACGAAGAGTAATCGAACTGTATAAATTCACATCTGTCGAAGCACTAATCAAAAAATTTAAAAACGATCCATCTTTCTTCCAAGAATTTGTTTCTGAAATCACCGTAAACGTAACAGAGATGTTCCGTGACCCTACTTTTTGGAGCAGCCTCAGAGATGAAATTATTCCTGATGTAATAAAAGAGCATCGTAAAATAAGCATATGGCATGCAGGATGTTCTTCAGGTGAAGAAGTCATTTCAATGTGTATTCTTTTGAAAGAGTTAGACTGCCTTGAAAATGCAACAATTGTAGCTACTGATATCGATCAGTCTATTATTAACAAGGCTAAGAAAGCTTCATTTTCTGCCAAAAATATGGAGCTCAACAAACAAAACTACGAGCGCTATGGTGGAAAAAATGATTTCCTTAGCTACTTTGTAGAAGATGAAGGTTTTTTCTATATCAAACCTGAACTAATTGAAAGAGTATCATTCCGTGTTCAAGATTTAGTGAAAGGCAATCCTTTCTCTAAGTTTGATCTAATTTTATGTAGAAACGTAATGATTTATTTCAACCAAACTTTACAAAACGAAGTACTTAAAAAACTACATGGTAGTCTTTTTAAATATGGAAATCTTGCAATTGGATCAAAAGAATCTTTGATTTGGTGTGATATTGCCAATAAATTCGTTGTGGTGAACAACGAAGAAAAGATTTACAAGAAGATCAAAGATTAACTTCCACACGCTACTCAATGAAGTCTTCATTTTTTCATAATAAATATAAAGGAATAGTAATTGGAGGTTCAGCCGGCAGTTTCAAACCTATTACAAAATTGCTTGCGGATCTACCAAAAGACTTTCCTATCCCGATTTTTCTTTGTCTTCATAGACTCAAACATGTTAGGCATGGTTTTATAGAGGCTTTATCTATAAAGAGTTCAAAACCTATTCTTGAACCTTTAGATAAAGAAATAGTAAGACCTGGCATGGTTTACCTTGCTCCTGCGAATTATCATTTATGCATTGAACTAGGGAATACTATGTCCTTATCAACAGAAGGTCTAGTCAATAATTCAAGACCGGCTATTGATCTGACTTTTAAAAGTGCGGCCTATGTTTATAAGGAAAAACTTATTGGAATCTTATTTTCAGGAGCTAATAAAGATGGTGCTTTAGGAATGAAGGCCATTAAGGATAAAGGTGGTGTAACCATAATTCAGGACCCTGAAGAAAGCATGATGAACACCATGCCTTTGTCTGCAAAGCAAGTAACTGAAATAGATTTTTGCCTTGAAGCTGAAAAAATTACAAATTTTCTACTAGATTTATACAAGGCTTACCAAAAATAAGCGTTACTTATTAAGACTTGTGAAACTTTTTCAAGCAAACTAATTAGTATTTTGAAAACAACACAGAAAAGAACAAATATTAGAGAGAAGAATATTCATACGGTATACAAAGTTCCGGCGATCGTTGTAGCTTCAATTTTTGTGTTTATTTTCTCTACGATTTTAATATTTGAAAATCAATTTCCAGGAAGTGTTAAAACGTTGATCCTAGGAAACGGGGAATACAATAGAGAAAAGTATCTATTGAGTTTAGGTTACATCGATTTAGTATTTGTAATAATATTACTGTACCTCATTTTTAGTAGTCGTCAGGTTTTTAATATTATACTAGGCGTCATTTTCCTATTCCTTTCCTTCTTTTCGACCTCAAGTTTGTATAATCTACCTGAACAAATATTGAGTGCTTTAGAGAGGAAAGATGATAAAACCTACCTTCAAATAATGGACCTAAGCACTCCTACTTTTTATACGCTAGGTTTTACTTTCGCAATACTAATATTCCTTTTATTCAGGCTTGTTTCAGAACTAATGAAAGATCCAGAAGATCATATTATTTATGTTCCAAAATATTTTTCAAAAGAAAGTCAAAAAAGAGAGGAAGAGACAAAAGATACATTTAGAGAAAGAGGTCAGCTTATCAAGAAGAATATTCAAGCTTCTATTCTCAACATAGAAGATGGTGATGATAAGGAACAGATACTATTAAATTCAATTTGTCGCGAATTCCAAGTAAGTACAGGTATTTACTACAAAACAACTATCATTGATGGGAAGAATATGATTTCCTTTTCTAAGGGTTTTTCTTTTTACTTACCAGAATCGCAAACATTGGCATTTGAATTTGGAGAAGGTCTTCCTGGTCAAGTTGCATCTACTAGATCTTCTATCATTTCAAATACAATTCCAGAAAACTACATAAAAGTGGTATCCGGGTTAGGTGACTCAACGCCAAACTCACTAATGATTGCTCCAATCTTAGATGCTGAATCTAATTTATTAGGAGTAGTTGAACTTGCCTCTTTCAAAAACTTCACTCCTGAGGATCGTGAAATTTTAGACAAGGTGACCATTTGGTTTACAGAAAGTTAAAATATTGATATAAACAGTAGGACTTTATATATATGTTTTTCCAAGACTTAAAGATACGTACTAAAATTACTATTATAATGTTACTCGTTGTAACCATTACTGTAGTAACTATTAGTTCCCTCTCATATTTTCAGACTGAAAATTCAGTTGAAAGAAGATTCTCTCAAACTTTTGATGTCATCAGTACACTGAAAGCGGAACAGATTGACCAAAAATTCAAGTACATCGAACAAAACTTGAAATACATGGCGAAGTCTGCTTTAATTGTTAATAACGCTACAAAATTAAAGTACCTCTTTCAATCAAAGTCAAGATCGTATAAAGATTCCACTTACTACGAAATAAAAAGAAAACTTGATAATGAACTATTCCCAAAACAAATTGTGAATGGTTATTCTAACATCATCATTACAGATAACAAAGGAAATGTGCTTTATACCAGTTACACTTTCCCTGCATCTGTAATTGTAGGTGATAGAAACAAGAAGTTTGAAAAAATCATTAAGAAAGCGAAAACAAAAACTTATTTTTCTGAACCTTTCAACACCGAAAAAGGAGCACACATTTACGTTGTCTCTCCAAGAATGAAATCAAGATTCGGAGAATTAGGACACGTGATTATCTTATACAGTCTCCAGAAAAACATATATCCAATAGTTGAAAACAGAACAGGACTTGGTGACACTGGTGAAATCTTATTATCAAGATTATCAGACAATCAATCAAGCAATGTTACAATTATATCTCCATTAAAAGGAAGTCCAAACTTACTAACTGAAGTTATTAGTCTTGGCGACCCTTCTAATATCGCCATACAAAAAGCGGCGAAAGGAGACTCTAAAGATTTTAGCTATGATATTGATTGGAGAGGTAAAAAAACCATTTCCTACTGGAACTACATTCCCACCACCAACTGGGGTTTAGTAGTAAAAATCGACTACGACGAAATTAAAAGCGGTTTAAATGGTCTAATCAGAACCTTCTTTTATACCGCCATCGTAATCATCTTTATTTCAATGATGATTGCTGTAATCTTCTCTAAATACCTTACAAATCCAATCATCACTCTTAAAAACAGGCTAAACCTCATCGCAAAGGGTATTCTTCCTCATGAAGTAGTAAACCTTATTCATAAAGATGAAATTGGCGAAATGTCTATGGCTGTTCAGGAAGTGGTAAACGGTATGAAGAGAACTGCAAACTTCTCTGAACAAATTGGTGAAGGAAATTACGATGCTTCTTATACTTCTCTTAGTGATGATGATACGCTAGGTAATGCCTTGATTGGTATGAGGGATAGTATTCAAAGAGCCGAAAAAAGAGATTCAGAACGTAACTGGATTATTACGGGTGAAGCTGAAATTGGCCAAATTCTTCGTAATCACAATGATTTAGTTGAATTGGGTAATGAAGTAATTGCTTTTACGACAGAAAAAATCAGTGCCGTTCAAGGAGCCTTTTATGTTGTAGAAGGCGTCACTGATGAGCTTCCATTAGAAGAGCAAGAAATTAGGTTAATAAGCACCTATGCTTATAATAAAAGACGTTTCCTTCAAAAGAAATTTAAATTTGCAGAAGGCTTAGTTGGGCAAGCTGCAATTGAGATGGAGATGATCTTAAGAACCGAGATTCCTAGTAGTTATTTATCGATTACATCGGGTTTATTGGGTGAGCAAAAACCTAAGTCAATTCTAATTATGCCTCTTATCGCAAATGATAAAGTATTTGGTATTTTAGAATTTGCCTCACTGGATAATTTCTCAACGATGAAGTTGGATTTCGTAAAAGAAATCTCACAAATTATTGCTCGTACGATTTTTAATATCAAAATCAACGAGAGAACAGTAAAACTTCTGAAGGAATCTCAACAGATGAGTTCTGAACTTTCGGTACAACAAGAAATTCTTCGTCAGAATGCAGAGGAGATGGAAGCAACTCAAGAAGAATTACAAAGAACTAACCATCGTCTAGAGGAACAAGTTGAAGAGGTTAAACGATCTCAAAATAGATTACAGTCCTTACTAGAAAATGCATCTGAGGTAATTACAATTTTTGATGAAAACGCGAAAATTAAATTCGTCAGCCCTTCTTCGAAACATATCTTAGGGTACAAGCCAGCAGATTTAATAAACCTTTCTTACCTAGATAACTTACACAAAGACAGTGTGGATGAGGTTCGAGATTTCATTACATCATTATCTAAGTCGAAGAATGAAGAAACTTTAAGTGCACAATACCGATACAAACTTCAAGACGGAAGATACATTTGGCTAGAAGCTACTGGTATTAACCTCACAAAAGATCCTGCAATCGAAGGTATTGTAATCAACGCACAAGACATCACTGAAAGAAGAAGAGCGGAAACAGAGAAACGTATGCGTACACAAATGCAAGCCTTATCTGAAAACTCTCTGGACTTGATTCAACGATTAAATAAAGAAGGTCTAATCTTCTACACCAACCCTATTATTGAAGAACTTACAGGTTTGTCAGCTGATTTATTCTTAAATCAGAAAATTGAGAACACTGCTCTACCTGAACATATTATTTCTGAATGGAAAGATATGCTCATTGAAGTTTCTTCGAAGAAAGAAAAATCTACTCGAGAAGTTGAATTCCCTACTTCAAGTGGCAACCGTTTTATGACGGTTACGGCAATACCAGAATTCACTGAAGATAATGAATTCGAAAGTGCATTATTTGTTTCGCATGACATCACTGAACGTAAGAAGTCAGAACTTGAAATCTTGCTTAAAAACAAAAAAATCACGGAGAGTATTAATTATGCCAAACGAATTCAGGGTGCAATTATTCCAGAAACGGAAATTATTAAAAGAGATCTAAACGATTGCTTTATACTGTACAAACCTAGAGATGTGGTCAGTGGTGATTTCCCTTGGTATTTCAAAAAAGATAATGATATCTACATCGCTGCTGTAGACTGTACAGGGCATGGCGTACCAGGTGCATTGATTTCATTAATTGGTTATTTCATCCTTAATGACATTGTACAAAACAACCATCACATCGCTCCTGGCGAAATATTAGACTTACTGCATCAGGGAGTTACAAAAACGCTAAGACAAGACTCTAATAGCAGTACTAGAGATGGTATGGATATTGCAATTGCAAAGATAGATATTAACGCTAAAAGAATTGAATACGCAGGTGCACATAGACCTCTATTCTTATTTAAGACTGAAACAAAAGATTTCATTCAAGTAAAAGGAAATAAATTCCCAGTTGGAGGGGAATACAAAACAAGAACAAACTTTACAACTCACGAAATTCAATTAGAAGAGGGAGATGAAATCTTCTTATTCTCTGATGGCTATCCTGATCAATTTGGAGGTCCAGAGAACCGAAAATTCGGTGCTAAGAGAATACGTGAAGTGATTTCCAACTCTGATCATTCAAACATGGAAGAAATTGCGCATACTCTTCATCAAACATTTGTTGACTGGAAAGGCAATGCAAAGCAAACTGATGACGTTATAATGATAGGGATAAGATTTTAGCAAAGAAAAACTTGTTAGTTTCCTACGTTTAGTTATATTTGAAAATATTTTTTTTACGTCTAAATCTATTATTCGTAAGAATAAAGCTCCAACGATTATTAAGTTGGTTAAAAAATTCTGTTCGGACATATGAAATACATCTACGAACTTCACAGGACAATGCTTGACAAAGATCTCATACTCGTTTATGAGGGAGAGATTACGCAAGATATAACCAAATCTGTATTATCCATGGCGGAAAGAAACATGGATTCATATGGTGAACAGTCTAAGATCAAAAGAAAGGTCTTTAATGTTATGGTAGAGTGCTTGCAGAACATCAGTAAGTATGCCGTCCCAATGGAGAAAACATCTGACAAAAAGAATAGTGCGGTCTTTATGATTGGAAAAGAAGACAACTCTTATTTTATCACGTCAGGCAACCCAATACTTTCTAAGAATGTCAGAGACATTGCTCAAAGATTAGAAAGAATTAATGACCTCGACAAAGACGGTCTCAAAGATTTATATAAAGACATTATTAAGAATGGTAAGATCTCTGCCAAAGGTGGTGCAGGTCTTGGCTTTATTGATATGGCTAGAAAATCAGGCGAGAAACTACGTTTTGATTTTGAACCCATCAATGATGAGTTCACATTTTTTTCTCTTAAAACGACAATTCCAAGAAATCTAAAATAACTTTACATGAAAGTCCTTAATCTTGCAGGAACAGAGGATACGCCAAAAGTCATCTTGGACAAAGACAACGAACTATTCGAAATTTCGGGTAGATCCCTTCCAGAAGACTCAGCAGAATTCTTTGCTCCTATCCTAAAATGGATAGAAGAGTATGCTGAAAATGCAAATAGCTCAACAAAGTTTTTATTCAAACTTGAATATTTTAATACAGCTTCATCTAAATTGATATTAGATGTTCTGTCAGCATTAGAAGAGATAGTGGGTACTACAATTGTATGGTACTATCACGAAGATGATGAAGATATGCAAGAGGCTGGAGAAGAGTTTGAAGAATTAGTAGAACTTGAATTTGAATTCGAAACATACTAATATGTATCTTTTCTCAATAAAAAACACTTGGCTTTTCCTTTAAAACCAAGTGTTTTTTATATTTATCTAATAAATAACGGTTTTTGATGCAATATTTAATAGCATTATTGCATTAATTAGATGTATACTCAATGGAGTGTATATTATTTTTTGTTTTGAATTGAATTTCCGAACTATTGTCGGCAATCTATGAGTGAAGAAATATTAAAGGCACTGACGCAACTTTTTGCTATCATCTCTACACAAGATGAAGGATTAACAGAAACGGAAAGGAATTTCGTCATCAACTTCTTGAACCAAGAACTTGAGAAACGTTCTGTTGAAGAATATATTGAGCTATATGATCAACTTATCAAAGATGAAGAAGATCGTATTGCAAAAAGAAAAGCAAAAGCTGCAAAAAAGAGAGCTGCAAGAGGCGAAAATGCTGACGACACAGTATCCGATGCTGTATCGGTGAGAAACTCGGTAAGAACACTTTCTCTTTGTAGAAAAATCAATAAGACACTTGACCAAAAGCAGAAAATCATCGTAATGGTGAAGCTATTGGAACTTGTGGCCTCAGATAAATCATTTACCCCACAAAGAATGGATATTATACACACGGTAGCTGATGTATTTAATATCCCTTCTCCAGAGTACAAGTTATTAGAACGTTTTGTCATTGAATCCCACTCTTCAAAAATTGATAATGAAGATATTCTTATTTTCGATGACGAAATGCCTCCTGAAGGAAGTAAAATCAAATTTATTGATTCTGGACTTTTAGATGGTGAAATCATTTTCATCAGACTAAAGAGTGTTGCTTTATACTTCACAAAATATACAGGTAAAGACACTATTTACTTAAATGGTCAGCCTGTAGCAGCAAATACGGTTCATTTATTTTCTCCTGGTAGTATTTTCAAGACACCTAAAGGAGCTCCGCTATACTACAGTGATTTAGTAAACAAATACAACTCAGATGAAATTGGTGGCAATATCTCTTTCATTGTTGAGAATTTAGAATATAAATTCCCTAATGGACAAGTTGGTCTTCGCGATATTAACTTTGGTGAAAACACCGGTCAACTTGTTGGGATTATGGGAGCCTCTGGTGCAGGTAAAACAACCCTTCTTAACGTACTTGCTGGATTGGAAACTCCGTCCAATGGTGAAGTGAGAATTAACGGGTACAACCTCCACAAAGAAAAAGATAAAATTGAGGGTGTCATTGGTTACATTGCTCAAGATGACCTTCTTATTGAAGAATTAACAGTATTCCAAAACCTTTACTACAATGCAAAGCTTTGTTTCAAAGACATGAACGAAGCGGAGTTAACAGATAAGGTAAACGAAGTTCTTCTTAGTTTAGGTTTAGATAGAATTGCACACTTAGTAGTAGGTAATGTTCTAAACAAAAAGATTTCAGGTGGTCAGCGTAAACGTCTAAATATTGCTTTAGAACTTATTCGTGAACCAGCAGTGATGTTTGTGGATGAACCTACTTCAGGTTTATCTTCTAGAGATTCTGAAAATGTTATTGACCTTTTAAAGGAATTATCATTAAAAGGTAAATTGATATTTGTGGTAATTCACCAACCTTCATCAGATATCTATAAGATGTTTGATAAGATGTGGTTATTAGACACAGGTGGATATCCGGTATTTTATGGTAATCCAATTGAGGCCATAACACACTTTAAGAGTGCTGCAGGACAAGTGGATAGTGACCAAGGACAATGTAACACTTGTGGTAATGTGAACCCTGAACAGCTCTTCAACATCATTGAAGCTCAAGTTGTGGATGAATATGGTGAATTCACTAACAAAAGGAAGGCTACTCCTCAGGATTGGTATAAAGTATATTCAGAAACTTTCCAAAAACAAGAAGTTGAAGAAGTACATGTTGATCCACCAAAGACCTTAAGAATTCCTTCCAAGATAAAACAAACTGTTATTTTTACGATCCGTGATTTCTTAGCGAAATTCAGTAATAAACAGTATTTATTGATCAACTTATTAGAGGCTCCTTTCTTAGCTATTTTACTTTCTTGGGTTATTTATTACATCAAAGATAATGACTCGGATTATGTATTCAGGCATAATGAAAACGTTCCTGCTTATATCCTAATTGCTATTTTGGTAGCATTATTTATGGGTATGACAGTAAGTGCTGAAGAGATTATTAAAGACAGAAAGATTAAGAAAAGGGAGTCCTTCCTAAACCTCAGTCGATCTAGTTATCTATTCTCTAAGTTGATCATATTATTTGGGTTCTCCGCTGTACAAACATTTACCTTTGTACTTATAGGTAACACCTTATTGGAGATTCCAGATTTGACATATCAGTATTGGCTAATTCTATTTACTGTTTCTTGTCATGCCAACTTGATCGGTTTGAACATTTCTTCTGCATTTAATTCAGCAATTACGGTATATATATTAATTCCAATTCTGCTGATTCCTCAAATGATTTTGAGTGGTTTGATATTTGATTTTAGTAAATTAAATAATACCATTAGTGAACATGGTAAGACACCTCTAATTGCTGATATTATGGCTTCTAGATGGGCTTATGAAGGTTTATCTGTTGAGCAATTTAAAAATAACAGATATGAGAGACCATTCTTTGAAGTAGATATGCAATTAAGTCAAAGTAACTACAAGAGTGCATATTGGGAACCAAGAATGGAAGAAATCCTTTATAATGCTCAATTAAATAGTAAGAATACAAATGATAGTACTGCTAAGATATTAGCCGATGACATTCTTACATTAACCAATGAAATTAATTCTGATTTATTCTTCACGACAAGTAAGGAGAAAAAAGCAACTGTAATGTCTTTCATGGAAGATGGAAAAATCACTTCTAGTGAAGGCAATCAGTTCAGAAAAATTCTTTATGAATCGTCTATTTTCTATAATGATTTCTTGATCAAAGCAGAAGAACAAAGAGATGCTAAGATCTATGAAATGAAGAAAGAAATGGGTGAAGAATTCAATTTATCGGAATCAAAAGATAAATATTACAATGATCAACTAGAAACTTTCGTGAAAAACAAAACTGTTCTTAATAGAACTGTTGTTGATCATAATAGAATTGTGCAACTTATAGATCCAATTTTCTTTATTAAAGAGAATACTGCTGGAGTTTTGGATTATAGAACTCACCTTTTTGCCCCTGCAAAGAAATTTTTTGGCACATATATTGACACATTTACATTTAATGTACTGTGGATTTGGATGATGTCTATTCTTTTGTACTTCACTCTTTATTTTGAATTATTAAAGAAACTGATTGAAGGGGTTGAAGTAATTTTTACAAAGATTGTCTCTAAAGAAGCATAAACACAACTGTTAATTATCCTCTTATATTTTGGATAGCAACTATCTTAGAAAACCAGAATAAGATGAAAACCAAATATCTTAATACATTAGCCGCATCGGTACTCTTAGCTTCCTCGTTCGCTCAAGCTGGAGAATTACCTAGTGAAAAGGTAAAAAATACAAACATCGGGGTATACCCTTCTCACATTGAACAAGAGATATTACCAGTAGGTGAGGTTTTAGAATCTATCCCTTCTCCTCTTGAAATTTCAGTTCTAATTAAAGAGAATGGAACAGTTTACAATAAAAGCGATTTAAATACGCCAGACGCTGTTTCAAGATATAACACTACTTTTCAAAAAGCATTAAACCTAGGAATTTACGGTACTGACCTTGGCTTTGCGAACATTTATGGAAAAAATCAGGATGCAATTAGCTTCTTAAACTCAGTAAAAGATCTTGCTGACGGGTTAGGAATTGGAGCATTTTTTGACTACGAAACAATTAAAGAGTTAGCAGAAAGTTCAAATAGATTAGATGAACTTATCCAAACTACTACTTTAAACTTTGAAAAAATTAATAACAACCTTGCTGAAAGAAAAAGAGAGAATGTTAGTGCTCTGATTTTAACAGGTGGTTGGATTGAGGCAGTTTACCTTACTGCAATGGTAAATGCACGTGAACCAAATGATCTTTTAAAAGATAAGATTGGTGATCAAAAAATTGTTTTAGATCAATTACTTCTAGTTTTAGATATATACAAATCAAGCCCAGGTTTTGAGGACTTGATTAATGACCTCACTGCTTTACAAGAGATTTATGATCAAATTGAAGTCGAGGTAATCGTAGGAGAACCTACTATGGAAGAAATTGATGGCGTACTTGTTGTTACAGATGGTACTAGAAGCGTAGTCCATGTAACTGACGGTGATATCCAAAAAATCACAAGTTTATTGAAATCTATCCGTAACAAGGTAATTAGATAATAAGATTACTTCTTAAGTGAAAAAATACAGAACAATGAAAAAGATATTCTTAGCATTCTCATTAATCTTCGCTCTTTTTGCATTCAATGAAGCTTCAGCGCAATGTAACGCAGAACTTTATGTAACAAAAAGTATGAAGGAATTAAACCCAGGTTTCCAATTCTCAAAAAGTTACAGAATTGATGGTAGAAATGGTACTAGACGTAAAATTGAGTATACTTGTGTATTAGCAAAAGACACAAGCTACCAAATTACTATCTCAGGTAAAGATGGTGGTGCTCAAGGTTTAATCAGTACATTATACAATGCCAAAAGACGTAGAATCATTTCTAGTTTTTACAATAACCGTTTCTTAGGTACTTGGACTTACAAATGTACTTCAACAGGAATCTATTATTTAAGTTTTACTTTCAAAGATTCTAAGAGTTATTGCGGTGCTGCAGTACTTGGATTTAAGAGATAAAACATAAAAAAATACAATCAGGGCAGAAGACATTGACTTCTGCCCTTTTTTTTGCTTTTTTTTTATAGTTTTGTAGGATGTAACTATTATGAAGTGAGTGAGTAATTGTAATTTATCACCACTTTAATTCATATTTTATTTTCACTAAAGGTGCGGTTAAGATGGACTTACTGTCGTTAAGAAATCAAATAGATGCTATAGACAATCAAATTCTTCGTTTGTTAAACGAAAGAATGAATGTCGTAAAACAAGTCGGAGAGTTAAAAAAACACGAAAAAACGGCTATTTATAGACCTGAAAGAGAAAAATCAATCATTGATCGATTACACTCTATCTCAAAAGCAGACGAAGGCACATTAAATCATGCCGCTATTGAAGCTATCTTTTTAGAAGTTTTTGCAGTAAGTAGAAATATTGAACTACCAGAGAAAGTAGCATTTTTAGGACCTGAAGGAAGTTATACACACCAAGCTGCAGAAAGCAGATTTGGAGCAATGAGTGAATACATTTCCTTGAAAACTATAAAATCTGTTTTTGATAATGTCGAAACAGGAAGGGTACGTTTCGGTGTAGTTCCAATTGAAAACAATCAAGAAGGAACTGTAGCTGAAACAATCGATCAACTTTGCTATCGTAATGTGAAGATCGTAGCCGAATTGCCGTTATCTGTAAATTTCACTTTGGCATCAAAAACAGATGATTTATCTAAGATTAAGAAAATATATTCTAAAGATATTGCGTTTAGACAGTGTAGACAGTTTATTGAAGATTATTTCGATGAGGACATTCGTCTCATTCAAGTAGCTTCAACTTCTAAAGCTGCCAAACTTGCATTAGAAGAAGAAGGTGCAGCTGCTATCTGTTCACAAATTGCAGCAAAACTTTATAAACTACCTATCATTTACAACAACATAGAAGACAGTCAAGACAACACTACTAGATTCTTGATTCTTGCGAAAGACCTTGTAAATCAAAAATCTGGAAAGGACAAAACATCTATTCTTGCAAAAATTGGCAATCACCCTGGAGATTTGGCAAACTTCTTGGAAGAATTTAGACAGCGTGATATTAACCTTACTAAAATTGAAAGTAGACCTGCCAAAGAAAAAGATAATTTCAAATATTGGTTCTTGATTGATTTTGATGGTCACTATGAAGAAAGTAAAATTCAGGAAGTTATAAGAGTATACCCTGACACCATTACCTTCTTAGGAAGTTACGTAAAAATGGTTTAATAGAATAAAACTTAATTTTGGTCGTTGTAAAGATGAGATGTCTTCAAAAGACCTAAATAATCTAGAATGAAAAGAAACTTTTTTATACTACTACTTATTGGTTTATTAACCTCTAGTTTTGGATTCTCAACTACCCCACCTTCCAAAATTCTATCGAGTTTTAACAAGGTGCTTGGTGGCGGAAAGTATGATATTGGAAGAGCAATTGTGAAAGCTCATGACAGTGGATATGTTATCGCTGGACGTTCAATTGGAACAAGTGGTAATATGGACATGAGTTTGTGGAAAGTGGATGATGGAGGAAATGTCATATGGAATTTCAAATTTGGAGATACCGAAACAGAAGAAGTATATGATATCATCCAAACTAAAGATGGCGGTTACATTACAGTAGGAAGCTCAGATTCTTATGGATTTAGTGTAGACATCAAAGATACTTGGGTGGTGAAAGTTGATGCTAGAGGTAAATTGGTTTGGAGACATACTTATGGCGACCAAGTTTCAATTGAAGAAGGGACTTGTATCAAAGCCACTGAAGATGGTGGTTACATCATTGGTGGTAAGATTATCACTTTAGATAGTGAAGATCCTAGCGGCGATGCTTTCGTCTTAAAAATTGATGGAAACGGTACTGAAGAATGGAGAAAAACTTACGGTGGAGCTAAAAATGATGAGGCCGTCGATATCGCCATATCTGAAGGTGGTTATACAATCATTGGAAACACTGAATCTTCTGGAAAAGGAAAGTGGGACATTTGGATGTTTAACATCGGTTTAGATGGAACATTAAAATGGGAAAAAACGTATGGCGGTGGTGACACTGAAAAAGCGAATCAGTTTGTACAAACTCCTGATGGCGGCTTTGCCATAGTAGGTTACTCCTATACTTTTGCTGAAGCAAGTTTAGATTGCTGGGTCGTAAAAACGGATGCTAGCGGAGTACAACAATGGCATAAATCTTTCGGAGGCCTTAGCTATGACGAAGGTAATGGCATTACAGTTACTAGCGATGGTGGGTTTGCTGTCGTAGGTTATACTGAAGTATGGGTTCCAGATGAATACGGAGATAATACTAGTTTGGACGGTTTTAACACATTGCTTGTAAAACTGGACGCTAATGGTAATAAACTATGGGAAAAATCTATTGGGGGTGTAAAAGAACAAAGAGGTTATGCTGTTCTAGAAGCTGCCAATCAAGATCTAATCATAGTTGGGTCGAAGCAAACAAGTGACCAAAACAATTTTGGTATCTTATTGATAAGAACAAATCCAAATGGTTCTATTTAAACTATCGAACTTCTGAATTCAAGAAAGCACTATATAGTTTTTATTCTCCTTCTCATTTTATCACGTTCAGTAGTTGCACAAAATGTAAGTATTGAAAATGCTGATAAACTTTTTGAAGAAGGCCAATATTATGAAGCTTTGGCGATGTACGAGAAAATTGCCGTCAAAGACATCACTTCATGTTCTATTAAGTATAAAATAGGTATTTGTATTTATCAGTCTCCATTTTCAAAGGCTGGTGCTGAACCTTATTTTAAATACTTAATAGAACATTCGTGTTCTGATATTCCTGCTGAAAAGTACTATTATTATGCGAGGTTACTTCACTATAAAGAGAACTATATTGAAGCAATCAACTATTATAATGAATACTTAGAAGCTTATGAACAAGCTGTTGAACAATCCGTTTTTAAAGATGCAAGGTTAAGAATTGAGCAATGCGAAAACGCCATCAACCTTTCAAAAAAAGTAACAACAGGTAATACTACTTCATCACAAGTCATGGAGATTCCCATCAATACTTCTTATGATGAAAAATCTCCAATCATTTCCAAATTGGACAATTTCTTAATTTTCAGTTCGAAAAGACAAAGAGACAGTTTCAATTATGTGTACGGAGATCAGTACCGCTTTCTTCCCGAAAAACTACAAAGTAATGATGATGACATTTACCTTTCTTACCGAAAGGGAATTCAGTTTCATCACCCCTATCCTCAATTTAACGAAGACTTCAGAGATATTTACCCACTTTATATACAAGACGGGGCTTATATGCTTTTGTACATTGAATACCTTACCGACCCTGTTGGCAAAGGAAATATCTATGAAACAAAAGTAAAAAAGGGAAGATGGTTAAAGCCTAAAAAGCTGAATGATAAAATCAATTCAGAACATAATGAAAAAGGAGCCTTTTTAGCGAATAATGGTACTACAATCTATTTTTCTAGTGATAGACCTGGAGGGCAAGGAGGTTATGATCTTTATAAATCTATTAAAATTGGCAAGGATGATTGGTCTAAACCAATTAATCTAGGACCAACAATTAATAGTGAATATGACGAAATCTACCCATTTGTACATAACGATAATAAAACCCTTTATTATTCTACAAATGGTACACTTTCGATCGGTGATTTTGATTTAGTCACATCTGTAAAAGAAGGTGCTACTTGGTCAACTCCTCAAAACTTAGGAGTGACAATTAATTCTCCATATGACGAATTACAATTCTCTCAAATTCCTAGTAAAAGATATTCCTACTTTTCATCTAACAGACAAAATAAAGATGCAATAGGTGGATTTGACATCTATTCAATATTCAAGCCTGTCCACAAAATGAAAAGAGCCATTGTAACGGGAAATATTGAAGTAGAGAAAAATGGACAAAAAATCCCAATTAGCCTAACGGTAAAAGATCAAGATAATATTACTTATAAGAAATATGTTTATGACCCTGACCCTTCTACGGGTAAGTTTTTCATGATCCTTTTACCTGGAAAGAATTATACAATTACGGTTACTCATAATGAGTTAGAGTTATACAATATCAAAATTGATCTACCTAAGGATACTTATAGATATCAATTGATCAAGACTTTCAAAATGAAAGACATTGTGGTTCTGAATAAAACGGTTGGGTATGATATTATACCTGAAGAATCTCAATTTGAAGTTACCACTTTTGATCAGATAAAAGATAAGAAAGAAGACATCGCAGATGCTCGATATGACGCTCTCTTGATGTTAATGGATATGATTGTTGATCGTACAGACAAGGACGGTTTAGCCTCTTTAAATGCTTTGGATGACCCTGCCTTGGACCCCGTCATTTCTCAACAAGCAAAAGGTAGTCCTGACCCTTATTACACTCCTTTATTAGATCTGATTGAAAGAGCATTTAATGAAGCAAATCCAGATTTATTAACGTCCCTGGATAGTATGAGAGGTGATACAGGTGATAAAGTAGTGCGTCTTTCCAAAGAAAATAATAGCATATTAGATCAGAGGTATTATTTCGTAGAAAACGAATTTGACATCTCTAGAGAAGATCAGAAAACACTAAACGACATCGCTTCATTTATAAAACCAAGGAGTGACTTAAGGCTGGAAATCATTCATTTTTCTCAGGAAAATGAGAATCACGAAATCAAAGAAACTGACACTTTAACTCAGATGAGAATCAATTCCATCAACAATTACCTTGCTTCTAAAGGTGTGGAACAATGGAAAGTTAAAGTTGTTGAAAAACCTAAAATGAGCTCAGATGACACCGGTTGTCTGAAATTATCTATAATAATAAAATAAGTTTTGAAAAAATCTTTTCTGAACATATCACCACTTCAACTAGTACCTGTTATTGCAGTACTCTTCATTCTTGTTTTCCAACAAGAAAGTAGAGCTCAATTCGATGAATATGAAAGAAAGGCTGGTATCATCAATACTTTTGCTAAATATGTCAATTGGCCTTCCAAAGCATTTATGGAAGGTGATAAGCTTGTGCTTGGTATATTAGGAGACGATCCTTTTGGTGATGTGATTGACAATATGTTTAGAAACAGATATGTCAACGGACGAGCTTGGGAAATAAGAAGAGCGAAAACAATTAGAGAGCTAAAGGGGTCTCACATTGTTTTTATGGCTCAAGGGTTTAAGGAAGAAGAAGTGAAGACATTTCTTCAAGAAATTTATAGTAGAAACAACTCTTTTGTATTGACAATAGGAGACAATATCCCTAACTTTTGTAAAAATGGGGGTATCATCAATTTAACTCCTAATGGGCTATATACTCTAAACATTGTTTCCGCCAATAAGGCACAATTAACCATTGATGTGAAGCTCCTAAATCTCGCAAGTGACATCATCCCTTATGACCCAAATTAAAAAAATATTATCCCAATCTTTGAGGTATAAACTGATAGGTATTATCATGTTTGTAAGTTTAATCGCTTCCTCATTTTCTACGATTCTTTTTTGTGCTTACGATTTTCAGCAGTATAAAGAAAACTTCATTAAAGAGACCAAACAGTTAGCCAAACTAATTGGTGATAACAACGACGCCTCTGTAGAGCTACAGCAGTTCACTCCCGCGCAACGAAATTTAAATGAGCTCCTCAATAATAATACACAAATTGTAACAGGAGTTATCTTTGACAAAGAACAAAGGTTATTTGCAATCTATAGCAAAACCGCACTCTTACAAGCTAAGGATAAAAATATTGAGCTGTATGATAAAGTTATTTTAGATAAGGATTGGCAAATTTCTCATGCTGAATTTATCCCTAGTTTCTCTCAAAACAATACCACTTTTGCTCTTTTAGAGAACTATTTAGATATCTATGTTAGTACTTTTGATGAAAACGGAAGGATAAATACCGTTTATCTCAGATCTGATTTGACTTCAATTAGAGAACGTATTACAACATACTTTTTTATGTTTTTCTTGATTGTTGGATCAGTTTTAATTTTCGTATCAACACTCTCAGTTCCGCTACAAAGAAGTATATCAAAACCAATCCTCGAACTGGAGCGAATAGCGAATATTATCTCTAAAAAGAAAGATTATTCTATTAGAATTAAAGACCGTAGAGATGATGAAATTGGATTATTGATTGATGCTTTTAATGGTATGCTTTCAAAGATTGAATTACAAAATGAATCCTTAATTCATGCAAAAGAGGTCGCTGAAAGTTCCGCAAAAGCAAAGCAAGAATTTCTAGCCAATATGTCTCATGAAATCAGAACTCCGATTAATGGAGTGATGGGAATGACAGATTTATTGCAGGATACAAAACTCAATGAGGAACAAAAACACTTACTTAAAGTATTAAAAAGTTCGGCCTCTCACCTCTTGGTCGTCATCAATGATATATTAGATATTTCTAAAATTGAGTCTGGTAAACTATCATTTGAGGAACAAGTTATTGACGTCAAAGAAGTCACATCTTCTATTATTGACGCTTTTTCTATTCAAACGAACCAAAAGGGATTAAATACAATTCTTGACATTTCTAAAAAAGTCCCAGAAAGAATAGTTGGAGATCCTGTTAGGTTGAAACAGGTTTTGATTAATCTTTACTCAAATGCGGTTAAATTTACTTTTGATGGAAGTATCATTATTTCAGTACGAAATAAGTTTGAAAACGATAAAAAAGTAACACTACAATTTTCTGTAAAAGATACAGGTATTGGTATTGAGAAAGATAAAATAGATCACATTTTTAATAGTTTCACTCAAGCTTCAAATGAAACAACTCGTAAGTTTGGTGGAACAGGTTTAGGACTTAGCATTTCAAAACAACTGGTAGAACTTCAAGGAGGTCAAATGTATATAGAAAGTACGGTAGACTTAGGAAGTACTTTCTACTTTGAAATTACCTTCAAGAAATATATAGCAACGACTAAGGCGGTTTCTAACGCCTCTTCTCTGCAAAAAAACACCGCAGAAGTACAAGATAAACCATCAAGTAAGAAAATATTACTTGTGGAAGACAATGAAGTAAATCAAATGCTTGTACTTCGCCTTTTGAAAAAGTGGGGCTACGTTTCGGATTTAGCTGAAAATGGAAAAATTGCCCTAGAAAAATTGAGTGAGACAGATTACGATCTCATTTTAATGGATGTTCATATGCCTGAAATGGATGGATATTCTGCCACAAAAGAAATCAGAAGTTCTTTCCCTGCATCCAAAAGAGATGTTCCAATTATCGCTATGACTGCATCCGCATTAAAAGGAGAATTTGAAAGATGTAAAAAAGCAGGGATGAATGATTATATCTCAAAACCATTTAAAAAAGACAACCTACTTCAGAAAGTTCAAGATTATACAAATTCCAAAGAACCTCTTAAAAACGAATAAGAGAATAATCATTCATTTATTTTAGCTTATTTTCTATTTCTCAACAAAATATCTAGCGGCTAATTCATAGCCTTTTAAGCCTAACCCTGCAATTGTCCCTACACAATTTTTTGCCATGTAACTTTTATGTCTGAATGCTTCTCTAGCATGTACATTAGAGATATGCACCTCAATTACAGGCGTTTCTACTCCAGCAATCGCATCAGCTATTGCTACTGAAGTATGAGTGTAAGCCCCTGCATTTAAGACGATTCCATCATAACTGAACCCTACTTCATGAATGATATCGACCAACGTTCCTTCATGATTACTCTGACGATATTCCATTTCAACTTCAGGTAATGTAGCTTGAAGCTGCTCAAAATATTCTTCAAAACTTGTATTTCCGTAAATCGTTGGCTCTCTTTTACCTAGCAGGTTTAAATTGGGGCCATTTAAAATTAAAAGCTTCATTTTATATATATATTATTAAATTGCTTATACAATACGGTCTAATATCGTTTAATGATAAACTATATTATTACACACTGCAAAACCAAATAAACTATGTTTATCCCAAGTATGCTGTTGAAGCAACTATACACACGTGGCAGCCTTAACAACACTGAACGTGGAATTGAGTTTTCGATCAAAAATAGACTCAAAGACGCTGAAATAAAAGAACTTCTCCATATTAAAATTGATGGACACGAAGTCAGTAATGAAAAAATTGTGCTACACACATCAAATGCACAAGATGTAAAAGCAACCAACATTAATTCTAAAAACCGATTTGATTTTCCTCTAAGGGCAGTGATTAAAATTGAGGTATTGGATCATCCTCCACTAGCGATAGAAAAACATGAAGTAGAGATTTCCGTGAAAGCATCCCCGTTTGGATCGCTTAAATTTTCAGTCACTGATGCTATCACACTGAAAAAAGACACTGAAATCAAGATCCCAAGAGATGAAATGGATGATTATGGAGACCCCATTATCAAAAAAAGACAAGAGTTTGTAGAAGAATTTACGGGTGCTAAAATCGATCACATTGGAAAGTATTCTATTGATCCTCATGAATTAGGTGGTAATATAGAGCACTTTACAGGTGTTGCTCAAATCCCGATGGGGTTTGCCGGGCCTATTAAAGTAAATGGTGAACACGCTATTGGAGAGTTCATGATACCAATGGCCACTACAGAAGGTACTCTTGTAGCCTCTTATAATAGAGGAATGAAAGTCGCTAATATGTGTGGAGGCATAAAGGTTTCCGTGGTGGACGATGCCATGCAACGTGCACCGGTTTTTGAATTTATTGATGCTAGAGGAGCAAGAGATTTTGTAGCATGGATTAAATTGAATTTTGATAAAATCAAAGCTGAGGCTGAAAGTACATCTTCTATTGCCGACTTGGTGTATATTGATCATTTCTTATCCAATAAGTTTGCCTTCTTACGTTTTAATTTCAAGACAGGTGATGCTGCTGGACAAAATATGGTGGGCAGAGCCACTTTTGCTGCTTGTAGTTGGATTTTGGATCAATATTCAGGAATTCAAAATTTCTTCTTAGAATCTAATTTCGCTACGGATAAGAAAGCTTCTCAGATTAATATTATGAGAACTCGTGGTAAAAGAGTAACGGCTGAGGTCACATTAAAGAAGGAGGTTTTACAACAATATATGAGAGTTGATCCAGAACAATTGGATCATCATTCTAGAATTGCCGCTATTGGCTCTTTCTTATCTGGTGTAAACAATACCGGTCTACACTCCCCCAATGGCATTACAGCAATGTTTATAGCCACTGGTCAAGATGTTGCCAATGTATCTGAATCTAGTGCAGGTATTATTTATACTGAACTTACCAATAAAGGCGATTTATACCTTTCAATTACTATTCCTTCTTTGATTATAGCCACATATGGTGGTGGAACAGGCATTGGTACTCAAAAGGAAAGCCTTCAACTGTTGGACTGCTATGGTAAAGGAAAAGCACATAAATTTGCTGAGATTGTAGCAGCGGTAGTGTTAGCGGGTGAAATTTCATTAGCGTCGGCCATTTCTTCATCAGATTGGGTGAGTTCACATGAACAGTACGGAAGAAACAGATAATAGAAAAACACAAATTTTGATTTGAATTATATACAGAAAACTCCCTACCTGATACTTTATCAAGTAGGGAGTTTTTTATGGAATAGATTTAGATATCTTCAGTGATAAAGAATAACTTTCCTTCGTAGTGAAAACTTACTGTTGCCTTCTCACCTACTTCTTCATGGTCTGTTGTGACTTTATGAATATTAAACTTTGCATCAATTACAAAAGTTCTATCCTCTCCTTCTTTGACAGTAAAACTTTCAACGGAAAGACCATCACCATGATCTTTTAAGTAAAGTGTAAACTCATCATTAATCATTGTCGTAAGACCAGCAAACTGCACTCCATAATCAGAAGCAGAAGTAGCTTCCTCCCATTCACCACCTGATGAATAATCACCGATTAACTTTTTGGGGTCATCTGCAGAAGTTGTAATCCCAACTGAAAGCATATTACCGATAAACTCATCTCCTTCATATTCATCTAATTTCTCTAAGACTTTTACATCTTCCATAAATACCAAGTCAAAAAATCTTCCTGAAGAATCGTTATCAAAAACTTCATTTTGTCTACCTGCAGCGCCTACAATTTTGAATAACTCTTCTCCATCAATACTTACACTTCCTTTACCGGCGATAAAGCTAGGTACATTGTATTCCTCGTCATCATCTTTCTTATATTCTCTTCCTACATGATCCATTAACTCTTCATAGTCAGCTCGAACAAGATTAATAGTATCCGTATAAGTCACTCCTTCCACATCAAAACTTAATGTAAGATCTATACTTTCTTCAGTAAGAGTCAAAAGATTTATCTGGAAGATATCATCTGAGATTTTTGCTTTAATTGTCTCTTCTGTATCATCAGTCCACTCCCAGATACCATTACCATCAGAACTAATAATAGCTCCATCTTTAGTAAAGAATACATAGAAGTCATCTGCTGCATCTTTCCATACATTTGCTAAAAAAGCGGTTCTTTCTGAAAATTCTTGTTTATCGACCTCAACCGACATATTTATTTTTTGCTCTGGATTATCTTCTTTGATTAATTCAATTTGAATCTCACCATCAATATTCAGCAATTTAACGGTTCCATAGCCTTCTAAATCAATAATTGTATCAGACTCAACTGTATATTCACCATAAAACAAGAGATCTTTTTCTTCCACTAAAGTTCTAGCATTGGATGCTGTTCCTTGTATTGTTGCTAAACCTTCACTTGTAAATGCCATACTCGATATTTCTCCACCTGTAGTAATATTCCAAGTTGCATCAAAGTGCTCATTTTGTGTTAAATCAACTGATCCATTATTAAATGTTTCTGGAGTAATTTCGTTTTCTTCTGTTGTACATGAAATGATAAAAATAGATGAAATAAAAATTAAAATTAGGTTTTTTAAATTTTTCATAGCGTATAGTTATTGGGGTTAATTTGTAGTATCTGTACGGCGTAGTTTGATTTTGTTTTCAAAATAAAGAAATATTCAAATCATGTTCTTAAAAAAATACAATTTCAATCAAAAAAAGCCCCTAAAACAGGTCAATTACATCAACTGGTGAATTACTCTACACTGATAAAAAACAGCAAGAAATCGATTTATCTTACTTTTAAGAAGTGCAGTAGGTTTAATACATTTTTTCAAGATTATCTCTTCTAAAAGGGTAAACAACGCTTCAGCTCTAAATAGTACGTGATACTATTATGTACAAAGAAATATAGATTTGTTCCTCGGTTTTATATTTCATAATATTGATAGGCACTGAAACAGTATGTGTTTACTCTATTTTTTAAATATTGATATTAAAAGCTAATTATGAACTTATTGAGCTATCTCCCTAAAATCACCAATACAATCCAATCAATGACTACTCCACTCAGCGATGTAGAGTTTGAAGTAGTCAATAATCAACTATTTGAAGCTCCATACAAGAAAAACCTACCTGTATTTGATGATAATTTATTTATTGATTTGAATACTAATAGTAGTTTTAGAATCAACGTTTTTAATAGTAGTGATGATTTTGAAGAAAATGAAAATGTTATTTTGACGAATGATCACCCTTATAAAAAACTCATCTCCAACCATGCCATAATTGAATACTTAATTGAAGGGCATTTAAAAGGAAATGCCAATGCTTCTGCCTCAAAATACTTCTCTTTGGAAGCTGAGGGCAAACAAGACATTACAATCAATTGGTGTAAAGTTCATCCAAATCATAAAAGTACTGTAGAGACTATTGCGAATGAGGTACATAGTTTGAAAGAAATTTTCACTGAATGCAAAAACAGTAACTTCTGGAATTCATTTGCAGAAAATGAAGGTGTAGGTTTCTCACTAAATGGTGAGTTTAAGGGAGCTTTATCCATTGATCTTGTTGAAGTTTTGTCTTCTATTTTAGCTCCTGTATTTGCACTAACAAGTTGTGGACAATCCAATGCATTTAATGTTGGAGCCTCTTCTACTATTGGGTTTTCATTCTCTAAAAAAGATGCTTTCAACTGTTTCATTCAAAAAACTGATGATGCGTTTCATATTACATTAAACAAGCAGAAGAAAAGTACAAAAGGAATTGGGCTGTCAGCTTCAGTAGGTATTTCACTTGCTCCCAAATCAATCGAAAAAATTGAATCAATCATTGACGACTATATTATAGATTACCTAGGGGATTCTATTGATAAGGTAAAAGAGAAAATACAAAATAATACCGAAAATATTTATGTACAGGCCATTCTTCAGAAAATTGATATTCCAGCATTAACACCCCTCGAGGAAGTTTTAGACTTCTTGGATGACTATGAGGAAAAGGTACAGAAAGCAAAACAAAAAGTGATGCTTCTTCTAAAAGCAAAGTTGGAATTAGGACTAGAATATTCTTACAGAAAGTCTGTGATGGAAAGCAGTATGCTAGATGCTTATGTTTCTAGTGATATTCTTTCTAAGCATATTTCTTCTTTATTAAAACTAGATATTTCTGATTTGATTCAGGAAAAAAGTATTAAAGTCAATCATTATATGTCGGGTAAAGGATTGGAAATTAGTCAATCTTTATCAGTGGGTATCAAACTAGGAAATTGGAGTGTTGGACGTAAGGTTTCTCATAATGAAACATTCATAGACCTTAAACATGGCAGAGATGTTATCGAGAGAGAAGTGGCTTATGGATTAGAGAAAAGCATCAGTGCTGATCTATCAGGAAATAGAAATGCTTCTTTTAATCTTGTATTGGATATTGAAACACCTACTCCAAAACAGGGTCTAACCTATGATGATTTAGATTATTCGCTGACACTTCAAAATACTTTTGAAGATGAAAGAGTACAGGACAAAGATCAAAAAGGGATTCAACGTTATTTATTCTCTTCTGTAATTTGGGGAATCATTGAAGAAGAAGAATATCAACTGATCATTGATGCTATTTGGAATGAGATCAACGCTTCTAGCTATTATAAGATAGAAACCATTTTCCATGTTCCTCCTGTTGTATTAAAAGATCTACTTCTAGTTTTAGGACAAAAGGTGACGATTGAAGACTTCTCAAAATCACTTGCTGTAGCAGTGCTTCCAACTAATAAAGTTGAAAAGAGTAATTATTCTGATAATCGAAAAGCATTTTATGGACCGATCTTATCCAAGATGGTACAAAAGCAATCCACTGATTCTCTACTGAATTCACCTTATTACAAAAAGGACAATAGAACGTGGAAAAACAAAGATCGTTTTATCAATAGAAATAAGCCTGACAGTTGCTTTGACAGATATGAAGCTACTCTCCTATCTTTCAAAATTCTTAATACTTATTTTGATCAGAATATTCCACTACCGGAAGAGTTAGTCAATTCACCTTTGGATATTGTCTTTGATCGAATGAAAGAAATTTTCACGAAGACCAGTTCTGGAAAGAGAAGAAACAATGGATATGAAGAAAGGTGGTTTGGGCATCTGCTCTATTCAACTGCTGAACAACACTTACCTGATAAAGCCGAGTTGATTGAAAGGTCAATGGTGATTAAATATGAGAAAGAAGGGAAAGAACATAGTATAATAATAGGTTAATCCCCATTTCTATAAAAGTAAAAATCCCTTCCAAACTTAACGTAGGAAGGGATTTTTGGTGTCTAAAAAGGTACTTAAATTATATTTTAAATTTAAGCTTCTGCTTCTTCGTAATCACTTACAGGAATACAAGCACAGATTAAGTTTCTATCTCCGAAAGCACTGTCAATACGACGTACTGTTGGC
Organism: Flammeovirga sp. EKP202; assembly: GCF_014534745.1. Taxonomy (GTDB): domain Bacteria; phylum Bacteroidota; class Bacteroidia; order Cytophagales; family Flammeovirgaceae; genus Flammeovirga. The sequence goes on along the minus strand of NZ_JACVVP010000008.1, from coordinate 123,289 downwards.
CAGAACTTGTTAGCTTGAACATAAGGAAGAGGATAAACCGCCTTCTCTCTTGAGTAAGGAAGTGTCCACTCTCCTGTAATGGTCATTGCCTGTGTATGAGGAGCGTTCTTTAATACGTTCTCAACTGCATCCGCTTTACCGTCGATCACTTCTTGGATCTCTTGACGGATAGCGATCATTGCATCACAGAATTGATCTAACTCTGCTTTGCTTTCTGATTCCGTAGGCTCGATCATCAATGTACCTGGTACTGGGAAAGAAACCGTTGGAGCATGGTAACCATAATCCATTAAACGTTTTGCGATGTCTTCCACTTCAATACCTGCTGGCTTGAACTGACGGCAATCTACGATCATCTCGTGAGCGTTACGTCCGTTGGCACCAACATACAATACTGGATAATGCTCTTTTAACCTTGACTGCATATAGTTTGCATTCAAGATCGCCACTTTTGTAGCATTTGTTAATCCCTCTGCACCCATCATACGGATGTAAGCATAAGAGATTGGTAAAATACTAGCAGAACCCCAAGGTGCTGCTGAAACCGCTGAAGCTGCATTTTCACCTACATTGTTGTCAATTACTGCGTGACCTGGCAAGTAAGGAGCAAGATCAGCTACCACACCAATTGGTCCAACACCTGGTCCACCACCACCGTGAGGGATACAGAATGTTTTGTGTAAGTTCAAGTGACAAACGTCTGCTCCAATATTAGCAGGAGAAGTTAACCCTACTTGAGCGTTCATATTGGCACCATCCATATACACACGACCACCATTGTCATGGATAATTTGACAGATTTCAATTACTGATTCTTCAAATACACCATGCGTTGAAGGATAAGTGATCATCAATGAAGAAAGGTTTGCAGAGTGTTGCTCTACTTTTGCCTTTAAATCTTCTACATCAATGTTACCTGCCTCATCACATTTCACGATCACTACTTTCATCCCTGCCATCACTGCTGATGCTGGGTTAGTACCGTGAGCTGATGAAGGAATGATAGCAATATTTCTATGACCTTCACCTTGTGCCTCGTGATAAGCACGGATTGTCAATAATCCTGCGTATTCACCATTTGCACCTGAGTTTGGTTGTAATGACATGGCATCAAAACCAGTAATCTCACATAACCAAGCTTCCAAGTCTTTGAAGATTTCTTGGTAACCTTGTGCTTGCTCTTTTGGAGCGAATGGGTGCAACTGACCAAATTCTGGCCATGTTACAGGAATCATTTCTGCCGTTGCGTTCAATTTCATAGTACATGATCCTAAAGAGATCATTGAGTGTACCAATGAAAGGTCCTTGTTCTCTAAACGCTTCAGGTAACGTAACATCTCGTGTTCAGCGTGGTATTGGCTGAATACTGGGTGTGTTAAGAACTCTGACTCACGTTGTAAAACTGAAGGAACTACAACTTCAATATCGTTCGCTAACGCCTGAACATCTACAGCAACATTTAAATCTAAAGCATCTTGGAAGATTGTAACAATATCCTCGATGTGAGAAACATCTGTTGACTGATTCATAGAAAGACCAATTGCTCCGTCTTCAAAATAACGGAAGTTAGCCATTCTTTCTTCAGCTAAAAGACGAATTGCTTTTGCTTGTAAAGGCGTTGTTTTAATCTTAATTGTATCGAAGTAGTCTTTGCTCTCTACTTCAAAACCTAATTGCTCTACTCCTTTTACTAAAAGGTTAGCCATACCATGCGTACGGTAAGCAATTGTTTTCAAACCTTCAGGACCGTGGTAAATTGCATAAGCAGCAGCCATTACACCTAATAGTACTTGTGCAGTACAGATGTTAGACGTTGCACGCTCACGTTTGATATGTTGCTCACGAGTCTGTAAAGCCATACGGTATGCTTCATTACCGTCCTTATCTTTAGAAATACCAATAATACGTCCTGGAATTTGACGTTTGTAAGCATCTCTTGTTGCTAAGAAACCAGCATGAGGTCCACCGTATCCCATAGGAACACCAAAACGTTGTGCAGAACCTACTACAGCATCTGCGTCCATTTTACCTGGCTCTTTTAGTAAAGTAAGGGCTAAAAGATCTGAAGCCATAGCCACTAAAACACCGTTTTCATGAGCAGCAGCAATAAAATCAGTATAGTCACTGATTGCACCGTTAGTATCTGGGTATTGAACCAATACACCAAATAAAGTAGGATCAGTAACATCTAATTCAGCTACATCACCAATAACTAACTCTACTCCAATTGGAGTACAACGTGTTTTTAGAAGATCTAAAGTTTGCGGGTGGCAAGTGTTTGCAGCAAAGAATTTGTTTGCTTGTTTTTTCTTCGCACCTTTTCTAGCGCCATGGAACATGTGAACTACTTCACCTGCAGCCGTAGCTTCATCCAATAAAGATGCGTTAGCTAATTCCATACCGGTTAGGTCAGTGACCATGGTTTGGAAGTTTAAAAGCATTTCTAAACGACCTTGTGCAATCTCAGCTTGGTAAGGAGTATAAGCAGTATACCAACCTGGATTTTCCATAATATTACGTAAGATTACTGGAGGAGTAATCGTATTATAATACCCCATACCAATATAAGAACGATAAACTTTGTTCTTCTGAGCAATTTCTTTGAACTGACGTAAGAATTGGTACTCAGTAAGTGGTTCAGGAAGGTTTAAAGCCTCTTTAAGGCGGATTTTTTCAGGGACAGTCTGTGAAATTAGTTCATCAATATCAGAAACCCCTAATGCTTTTAACATCTCTTCGATTTGAGTATGGTTGGGCGCATTATGCCTTGCCTCAAATCTCTCGAAGTTGTTTAAATCAATCTTCATCGACTATGGTTGTGTTGTGGTATTTAACAATGTGTATTGCAGGTTAAAAGAAGAAGTGGTAAATTAAGCCCGCTACTTCCCCGTAATAACACGGCAAATATAGTTAACTTTATTTACGAAATAAACTTACGGTTAATAATGAAAGAAATTTTAATGACATTAGGTCTTTTAATTTCATATTATATAACACTTGCACAAAGTGTAAACCCTTCTAATGGAATTTTGTTTCCTGAAGGGGAAGTTAGCCGTGTGGATTTACAAATGGACATCTGGGATCTTGAATTCTTATTAAGGTCTGGAAATGAAGAAAGTACTCAATTTAAAGACTGTACTTTCCGTTTTTCAAACTCACATTTCACCGATTCTTTACAAAATGTGGGAGTACGTTTAACGGGTACTACCTCTAGATATGCAGCAAAAAAGTCTTTTCAGATTGTTTTTGATCATCTTGAGCATAATAGGACCTTTCAGCATGTCGCTCAATTGAACCTCAAAGCTCAAAAAAATGACCCTACACTTTCAAGAGAAAAAGCAATCCTAAAACTTTTGAGAGATGAAGATATTCCGGCTGCACGTTCTAGTCATGTCGCACTATATATTAATGATGTATATTTTGGACTTTATCTTAATACAGAAGAAATAGAAAGCACCTTTTTACACTCAAGGTTTTGTTCCAAAAATGGCATCTTGGTAAAAGGGAATTACGGTGCAAATTTGATCAATGACCCTAATATTTATTGTAATAAAGAAATTTATCAAATTGAGAATGATGAAACCAAAGGAAGAAACCTCCTCTCTACATTTTTGGATAGTGTTAATATTTTAAGGGAAGATCAGTTCATCAATTATATAGAAACTCATTTCAACATAGATCTATTTATTAAAACTATTGCTATTGAACATTTAACGGGGCATTGGGACAACTATTCTTATAATAAAAATAATTTCTATCTCTATTGGGAAGAAGATCTGAAACGTTGGACTTATATCCCTTATAATTTGGATAACTCTTTTGGTATAGATTGGATTGGTTATGATTGGGCTTCCAAAGACTTGAATAATTGGTATCATACCATTGAGGCAAGGCCTTTGATTAGTAAAATTTTATGTATTCCAAAGTACAAAAATGAATACAATAAATATATTTCCTATTTGATTACTCATCGTTTTAACAACGAAAAACTCGATTCCTATTTTTCAACACAACATTGTTTATTGAAACCTTTCTTAAAGTTTGATATATTCTATAGTGCGAGTTATGGTTGGACAGTTGACGATTTTGACTGTGCCTTTAACCAAGCAATTGGTGGACATGTGGAATACGGCATTAAAGACTACATCAACACCAGAGTAGAATATGCCCAAAAACAAATTCAAGTGATCAATATTGAAGAAATCATTAGTAAGGCTAATATCAAAATATACCCAAGCCCCAACAGTCAACAAGTGATATTAAAATTTGATGAAATTCGTTTTAGAAGATGCTTGATTTCTTTGATGAACCTCAATGGAAAAACAATCAAAAGGTGGAGTAAAAAACCTAGTGAAATCATGGATATATCAACTCAAAATATTCACCATGGCACTTACATTTTATCTATTGAAGTAGAAAATGAACAGAAAAGTTGGGTAAAACTTCCCTCTAAAAAAGTTGTCATTTAGTAAAATGAAACAAAACCTTAATACTTTCTATAAGCATACTTATTTCATTTCACGTTAACTTCGTGCCTTTCCGAAAGAAGAAGCAAAATGATAGGTTTTACCTACATTTTGGTAACTCAATTATGCTTTAACAATACCAATTCATTATCTGCATGGCAGTCCCAACATCAATTCAAAAAAACACTATGTACTGGCGTTTCAGTATGTATGGATTTCTTAAAAACTTAAGGTTCTTTGACCCCTTCATGATCATTTACCTTTCTGAAATGGATGTTTCATACACGCAGATTGGAACATTGTATGCTATCAGAAAATTAGTCGCTTTCTTTTTAGAAATTCCAACTGGAGTACTTGCCGATTTATTGGGTAGAAAATTGTCATTAGCAGTTTCGTTCTTTGCCTATATTCTGGCGTTTATTTCCATTTATTATTCCACTAACTTTTATCTACTAATTGTCGCTTTTTCTATTTTTGGATTAGCAGAAACATTAAGGAGTGGCTCACACAAAGCAATTATTGTTAGCTATTTAGAAGAAAAAGGGTGGATGCATTTAAAGACCGATTATTTTGCTAATACAAGAGCTTGGGCTCAATTTGGAAGTGGAATTTCCTCTTTAGTAGCCGGTTTTCTTGTATTGTTTAGTGGAGAGTTTAAAAGCATTTTCTTGTACTCAGTCATCCCTTACATTATTAACTTTTTTAATCTTCTCTCCTATCCAAAATCTTTAGATGAAGGTGGCAAAAAGAAAAAGAAGAAAGAACAAGTCAATTTCATAAAAGAACTTTGGACTGTATTAAGGCAAAAACAATTAATAAAGGTCATTACCAATGCTACTATTTTATCCTCTTTTTTAGGAGCTTCAAAAGATTTTATTCAACCGATGATGGCTACTTTTGCTTTAACGTTGCCCTTTTTGGGTTTTATAGAAGATGATAAACAAAAAGTGGGCTTAGTCGTCGGTGTACTTTACTTTGTTATATATATGATGACCTCAAGAGCCGCTATCATTTCTAAATCTGTCAAAAAGAAAATCCCACATCAAGAAAAGTTTATCACATATACTCTTATCTTAGGTTTACTCCTTGGTATAATGGCTGGTTTAATGTACGAAATCAACCTTACTTTTACAGCTATTATTGTCTTCACGCTTGTCTATGTTACAGACAGCTTGAGAAAACCTATTCTTACAAGTTATATGGCAGATGATAGTCCCACTGAAATGCTCACAACAGTTCTTTCTGTAGACTCATTTGTTCTAACTATTTTCACGGCATTACTTTCATTCATTTTTGGAGTGCTTTGTGATTTTTTAAGTATTGGTAATGCTTTAATCATTTTAGGTATCAGTTTAGTGAGTCTTTATTTTATTGTTAGGCTATTTTTCGAAAAAAAGTAATTTATCATTTTAAATACCATATAAAAATAGAACTCATTAATATCAGGACATTAAGTTTAGCCTTCGTAATTATTTTGAATATACATTCATTATTAATTCACTTTCAATTAAAATCTCCATAACTTCCCAAGCAATTTGTTCAAGAGAATTATGGAAGAAAGAATAAGAAAAACAGTTACCAGACAGTGTAGAGCGATTTTTCCAAATACATTAAATGCAAACAATACTTTATTTGGAGGAGAAGCCATGAAATGGATGGATGAAGTAGCATATATAACTGCAACAAGGTTCACACGTCAAAAAATGTTTACCTTAAAAACAGAGGATATTAAATTTCTGAAATCAATTTCACCTAACAGTATCGTAGAAGTGATTGGTAAAGTGGAAAAAGCAGACCCAATAAAATTACGCGTAATTCTAGAAATGTATTCTGAAGATATGTATTCTGACTCCAGAGAAAAAGTAATGGAAAGCGTATTTATTTTTGTTGCTTTAAATGATCACAACAAACCTGTTCGCATCGATTATAGTAGATTGGAACAAGAATTCGAATTGGTATAATACACTTTTTAAAGATTTAGTTTCAGGTTAAACCTACCCCATTTTGGATAATAAGGGGGAAATTTATCTTCTGGCTCAAAAGTAATTCTATCCCAGTTGTACTCTAAATTTCCGAACTTATATGAAAATACAATTCCCGCAGAAAGCCGATGTTGCCAGTTTGGTATCAAATCGGCTGCAATTGTATAGGGAGACGACTCAAAAGGAATAAGACTTCCTTGCATTTGCCCATCATAAGCATTAAAAATACCTCCACTTATAAATTTCAAATAAATTTGTAAAGGCTTAAAGTTTCTTGAAAGCCATGAGGTTGTTGCTTTTTCTCTCAAATTGGGATCTTCAGACCACATTGCACTAGGAAATTTCATTCTAACAAAAGGTTTATCTTGAAGATGATAAAAAGAGGAAACATTGGCTTTTTGTGTATGAGGTCTTTCTCCTTGAATAAAAAAGTCGTTAAACAGCCCCACTCTCAAATAAATAAAACCTTCAAAAGATATATCCATTGTGCCTACAGTGCCTCTTGCTCCTACAAAAGCTTCCGCAAAAGAAAAGGAAGAAATAAGGTTATGCATTAAAGTGGCTGTATAATTCAAATACAACCCATTTCCAATCTGATTATCCCAACCTGCCACCTCAGTATTGCCAATTGCTGAATGAAATCCATTTTGAAAGCTATTACCTCCCGATATTTCACCCACTACACCCACATCAAGCTTTGTCATCAATATCAAGCCTTGAGAAGGATTTAATGAGAAATGTGTGAGCGAAAGATAAGTTTCTCCACAATAAGGAATATCAGAGGAGTCTACGTCCATTCGGTGTATGTCACGAGGTGTGTACATTTTATGTACAATACCCAATTTAAATAATTGATGACTGTTGGGAAGTTTTGGTAATATTGTGTTGGTAAAATTATTATCAAGCCCTGCCCAACCGAAATGTATTCCAGTACCAAAAGAATAAAATTGATCCGTACTTTTTAAAAGAAATAGATCCTCATCGACATTCAACTCAAAATAAAAAGGATGTTTATCTTCGTTTGTCTTACTCTGACCATATACAATTGAGATCAGTAATAAGAATAATAGTAAGAGAAATAGTTTTTTAGTAGTTACCATATTTCATCATGTCCAAGCCCCTCTCAATCATCAGTATCACTCTACGGCACCTCCTAAAGTAGTTCCTAATCTATAATTGATAATCATTTGAGGAAATGTTTTAGTATCATAATAAAGATCTGAAAATGCTTCTATATCATTGTATGCAATAAAGACATCTCCATTTTCCTTTTCAAAAACCAATAATTTTTGACAAAACGCATCTAATCCTATTCTAGGTGTATTTTTCATGGCCTTTCCTCCTGGTGCTGGACCTCCAAATAATATTAAGTAAGTTGGTGGAATATCTACCCCTACTTCTTTCGACTCTTTTTGAAAATCAATATCGGCAAACATTTGAGTATCACCTTGAGAAAGAATAGCTGACTTTAAATCAACAATTGTCTGCTCAAAAGGTTTTGTAGATTGGTGGACAATCAACCCATAGTCCTCTTCAACCTTAGAGGAAAAATCTTTGGCGTAAATCGCTTCCGGGAAATTTTTGATTACTTGACCTAATTCATTTTGAAACTCCTCTACATCTTCACCTGACAGTGCATGCCTTCTTTGAATAAACTCTGCTGAAGTATAAGCCAATGTCACTTCTTGAGTATCAGGCTCCGAATACAACAAAACTTTGAAGGGTAGGTCTACGCCAATTAATTGATCTCTTTGTAGTAATTGCGCATTAATTTTTTTATCTGAAAAAATGGTCACAACAGAGGGTGGTGTATAGACACCTGCATCTTTCGCTAATCGTGAATGATCGATTTGAGTAATACTATTAAAAGGATGAATAAAATTTTTTAATTGTTCTACTTTATCATCTACCTTCCGACGAACATCCAAGGCTGTATAATCTGTAAGTTTTTCATGGGAACAACTAAAAAAAATGGTTAGTAATGAGATATAAAAATAGGATTTCATTTTCATTGCAAACGGGTTGAGACAATAGCTAATTCGAAAGTACTTGTATTAATTTAGAACGAATAAAGAAAGATCTCAAAAAAAATAACGACACAATAATCGTTTATTAAAATTATCCTATGATATACATCTAATAATCTATTTGGGCATTAAACAAAAAAGTATTCCAATTATTGAATTAGAATACTTTGTATAAATCAAAAGTCTGATAGGTGATTTTTAATTTTCACCTTCTCATAACAACTTTAAAAATGATAATCTCTATGCTTTACTAAGTAGTGCAAAATACCGTCTTTTAAACCTACCCCTGGCACAATAATATTTTCAGCTCCTACGATTTCCATACAAGTCATGTATATATTAGAAGCAGGAATAATCACATCGGCCCTATCTTCATTCAACCTCAATTTACTTACCCTTTCTTCATAAGTGAACTCCTGCAACCAATTGTTGATTTTTTTCAACTCTGCCAAAAAAGTAGTTTTATCATCACTTTTCTTTTGCTTAGAGAGATTAAACAATTTATTGATATTACCACCTGTACCAATTGCCACAACCTCTTCGCCTTCTCTGATATAAGGAGAGGATTCTTGTTTGTACCAGTGTCTAATTTGATCAAACATTGCTTCCAAATCTTCTCCACTTAATCTTCTGACACTACCCATTCGGAAAGACCTAGAAGCTACTTTCGTTTTATGACGATAGATGTTCAATTCAGTACTTCCTCCCCCAACATCAATGTGTACTACATTGCCCATAGGAATATAAGGATCCAAAGTCAAAGCAATCATTTCTGCTTCTGTAGTTCCTCTTATGATATCGATTTTAAGACCTTCCTTGTAATATATTCTATCTACGATCTCCTTACCATTTTCTGCTTCTCGCATTGCAGAAGTGGCACATGCGATGTAGTCTTTGACGTCATACAAATCAAGCAAAGTAGAAAAAACCTTCATGAGTTTTACTAATTTCTCTTCGGTTGGTCGTAATATTTTTCCACTTTTAAATACATCCTTCCCAAGTCTAAGGGGAAAACGCATATATTCTATTTTCTTGAAAGCAACTTCATCTGCTTTATCAATGTGTGTTGTTACAATCTGGAATCGTATGGCGTTAGAGCCAATATCTATAGAAGCTAGTCTCAACGTATAAAAAATTAATGTGAACAGTAATCATCTCATGTACTTGGTACATAGATGTAAAAAAATATATAAGTATTGTTAGAAGTTAAAAATATAAAAAAAAGAGGTATTACATGACGCAATACCTCTTTTTCTTCCCTAAGGATATATTTTTTTATTACATAGAGTCGAAAGATTTCTCTCCGTGATATGACTCATCAAGTCCTTCTGACTCAGTATGAGCATCAATTCTACCACCTGCAGTCAGTAAAGTACTTAACTTGAAAAGGATTGCTGAAGCTACACCTGCAAATACAATAGTAACAACAACGGCTTTCAATTGAACTAAAACCTGACCAGGATTACCGTATAATAAACCTGCTGCTCCGTTTACTTCAGGATTTGCAAATACACCTGTTAAAACAGCACCAACAATACCCACTAAACCGTGAATACCAAATACGTCAAGCGTATCATCATATCCTAAAGCTTTCTTTAATTTCACTACACCATAAAAACCAACTACACCTGAAATCAAACCGATGGCTAAAGCACCTGATACATCTACAAAACCTGATGCTGGAGTAATACCCACTAAACCAGAAATCACACCTGATGCAGAACCTAATAACGTAGGCTTTCTTTCTTCAGTCATCCACTCGATTAATAACCAAGCCATACCGCCTGCTGCTGCTGCTACGTTTGTTACTAACATTGCATTAGCCGCCACAAAATCTGCTGCTAATTGGCTACCACCGTTGAAACCGAACCAACCGAACCATAATAAAGCACTACCTAGTACCATTAATTTGATAGATGAAGGTTTTTCTGATTGCTCTTCACCATGACCGATTCTGTTACCAAGCATTAAAGCTAAAACTAAACCTGAAATACCGGCGTTAATATGGATTACTGTACCCCCTGCAAAATCTAATTCACCATCGTTGCTTAGGAAACCACCGCCCCAAACCCAGTGGGCAATTGGAGAGTAAACTAATGCAACCCATAATGCTGAGAAGATCATCCAAGTAGAATATTTTACACGTTCAATGATTGATCCACTTACGAGTGCAACTGCAATGGCTGCAAATGTACCTTGGAACATAATAAATAAGATTCTTGGAATTGTTCCTGCCACGTCAGTGATTTTGACGTCGGCCAATAAGAAAGAAGTAAAATCACCAATGTAAGCGTTTCCTTCTCCGAATGCTAAACTATAGCCAATGATTACCCATACTAGCGTACCAGTACAGAATGCAGTGTAACTCATACCAATAGTATTCAATACTGTTTTGCGTTGAGCTAAACCACCGTAGAATAAAGTTAGACCTGCAGGAGTCATCAACATTACTAATGCTGTAGCGACAAGCATCCATGCCGTATCTCCTGAATTGATTGTTGCTTCCTGAGCAAATGTTAGTGAAGGCACTAAAAATGCGGACAGTAATAAACCTAGACCTTTAAGGCCTACCTTTTTAATAGAAATCATAATAAATATAGGTGAGTGTGAGTATTTTTTTATTTCCGATGGTGCAAATTTATATAATTCATAATGATTAATACAAATCTTTACGACATTTTTTATACAATTAAGCATTAAAATAACACCTAATTATCTGCTTTTAATCATATTTTTCACACACATAGATAAAATAAAACCCTTAAAACCTAAATAAAAACACATTTATCATTTATTTGGTTCATTTTTAAACTTAATGATTGATATTTTATGTTTTAGCAATAAAAAAGGCTTAACCACAACATGTGATTAAGCCTTTTTGAATTATTTATGAAGAAAAAACTAAGGTGCAAGTCTATTTCTACCCCAGTTTCCTTGATCATCTTTCAAATATTCGATTCTATCGTGCAATCTTGAAGGTCTTCCTTGCCAAAACTCTATTCTTGTTGGAGTAATAGCAAATCCACCCCAATGTGGTGGACGAGGAACTTTTGTGATAAATTTCGCTGCATATTTAGCAAATCGAGTAACTATTACATTTTTGGAAGAGATGACACTACTCTGTTCAGATGCCCAAGCACCTACTTTACTTTTATAAGGTCGGCTTTCAAAATAAGTATCAGAAGTTTCTTCACTCACTTTTTCTACAGTACCTTCTATACAAACCTGTCTTTCCAATTCAGGCCAGAAAAAGTTTAATGCTGCTCTTTTAGACGCTTGAAGAGATTGTCCTTTATTACTTTCGTAATTTGTATAGAAAACAAAGGCGTTCTCCTCCACTCCTTTTAATAAAACAATTCTTGAAGAAATTCGACCTTCCTTATTCACTGAAGCGACATTCATAGCCGTAGGCTCATGTACTTCAGCATTGATGGCCTCTTCTAACCAAATCTCAAATTGTTGGATTGGATTATCTAAAACGTCTTTTTCATCTAAATCTTTTTGGGAATAGTCCTTACGGATATCTGCAATTTTAGATTTCATCTATTTTTATTTTAATGATGCGTCTTTTACGCCACAATATAATTCTGCTATTCTATTGGCACATAGTTCTCCATCCATAGCTGCTGATGCAATACCTCCTGCATATCCTGCTCCTTCTCCACATGGGAAAAGTCTCTTTAATGCCACGTGCTCACATGATTCTTTCTCCCTTGGAATTCTCACCGGTGAAGAAGTTCTACTTTCCACCCCAACAATTTGGGCTTCGTTGGTCATATACCCCTTCATCTTTTTACCAAAATCTTTGAAACCAAATTTCAATCGGTGAGCAATCGCTTCCGGTAAGACTTCTTTCATGTCAACTGATAACAAACCAGGTTGGTAAGATGTTTCATTAAGGCTTGAAGAAATTTTACCATGTACAAAATCAGAAACACGTTGAGCCGGTGCAACTTGAGTACCTCCAGCTACCTCACAAGCTCTCTTTTCTACCGCTGCTTGAAATTCCATAGCTGCAAGGTTACCATATTTCTGAATGTAATCTGAGAAATCTTCATCATCTACACTTACTACAATGCCTGAATTCGAAAATTTAGAATCTCTTCGAGAAGGAGACATACCATTCACTACTACTTCACCCTCGGCTGTTGCAGAAGGTACAATAAAACCACCTGGACACATACAAAAAGAGAAAACTCCTTTCTTCTGTCCTTTATATCCAACTTGCGAAACCAATGAATACGCTGCCGCAGGCAAATATTCACCTCTATCTCGATCATTCAAGTGATATTGAATTTTATCGATTAAACCTTGTGGATGCTCAATTCGAACGCCTAAGGCAAAAGGCTTACGCTCAATTTCAATTTCCTTTTGATCTAGCAGTCTAAAAATATCACGAGCGGAATGACCCGTCGCTAATAATACTGCTTCACCCGTAATTTGATTCCCACTTTGTGTCACTACACCTTTGATTTCATCTCTTTCAAGGATAAAATCTTCCACACGAGTTTCAAAGTGTACTTCCCCTCCTGCATTCAAGATACTTTCTCTCATTTCTTGAATTACTTTCGGTAATTTATTTGTACCAATGTGCGGATGAGCATCTACAAGAATTTTTTCAGAAGCGGAGTGAGCGACAAAAATCTCGCAAATTCTCCTGAAATCTCCTCTTTTTTTAGAACGCGTATATAATTTACCATCAGAATAAGTACCTGCTCCACCTTCACCGAAACAGTAATTAGAATCAGCATTGACTATATTCTTCTTATTGATATTTGCCAGGTCCTTTCTGCGTTTCTGCACATCATTTCCTCTTTCAATGACAACTGGCTTGACCCCTAATTCAATCAATCGTAATGCTGCAAATAACCCAGCTGGTCCTGCTCCCACAATCACTACTCTTTTGGCATCTGCCACATTAGGGTATTCTTTTTTGTAAGTGATATTTAATGTAGGCTTCTCATCCACAAAAATTTCAGCCTCTACATTTACCTTCACCTTCTTTTTTCGAGCATCAATAGATCGTCTTGTCATCCGAACCACTACATTTTCTGCATCATTTAGTCCTTCTTTTTTGGTGATAAACGCCTTAAAATTCTCATCATCGAAAGCAACGTTCGGAGAGACAACATATTGAGATACTTTTTTCATTTAATGTCTGTTCTTTATTTTTAAGAAAAAGATTTCGCAAAATTAAGGAATGCAATCTTATGAAACAGCATGCACAACTTCATTAACAAAAAAAAGCAGGCAACTTTCGCTACCTGCTTTCTCTTATTATTTCTTTCAGTACTGAATTAGTCAATTTTCTCAGACAATTCTTGTACTTTATCATATGCATCCTTACGACCTGCCTCAAAAGATTTTTTATACAACTCTAATGCCTCAGCATAAGTTGCTTTCTTTTTCTTAGGAGCCAATTTTGTTCTTTTAGCAGCTTCTTCTAAAGCTTCAGCTTGAGCATAAAATGCATCAGCTTCAGTCTTTTTCGCTTGAACCATCAATTCTTGAATTCTATTTTCAAGTAAAGACAATTCTTCTTTTTTCTTTTGAATTTGAATCTCTTTATCAGAAAGCTCTTTTGCCTGAAGGTCAACTGTCTTAATTAACGCTTTATTTTCTGTTCTGTATTTATCAACCTGCTGTTTTAAATCAGAAATTTCTTGTGTTTTCTGATCTAATTGCTGTCTTAACTTTCTAATCGTATTCGCGTAAGCACTATTTTTAGTATTTGCTTTAGCTAAGCTCGCTTCCATTTGCTCCATACGATTTTCAGATTCTTTCATGTAAGCATCAATCGCACGAATTTTTTCTTCATATGTTTTACCAGAGATACCTCTTTCCATATCAACATACAAAAGGTTTCTTGACACATCAATAGAGTCAATCAATGCACCTACTTCGTCTAATGTCTGAGCTGCTGCTTCAGCTCTAGCCAAATCTTCCTGAAGTTTTGCATTTGTAGCTTTTAGTTGATCATTTTCTTCTTGCATGCCACAAGACACAAAAAACAATGCAATAGCACCGGAGAAAAAGAATGAAAATGATTTTGTAATGTTATTTGTCATTTTTACGATCTATTTTAAATAGCTAAAAAGCATTAAGTACCTCACCAAAAGTAATATCTCTATTTTCATACAATTTTCTATGAGGCATGCTAGTGTAAACTTACAAATAGTTTTCTCATCTTAAAAATTTACATTAATGCACACAAAAAATTCCCTCAATAAATAGAAATAGATTAACTTTGACCCAGTACTCGGCAAAAGTATATGCTTTTTGAAATGTATCAAAGCAAGATTGCACTTTTCATTTTTCTAAAACTAAAAAAGACAAGCTTTAATTCTTGATTTTCACATTTTTTGGAATTTTTATACATATATTTGTGCGATGATTATTAAAAGTTTAAAGTTTTCACTCTGTTTTATTAGGTAATCACCTACAACATTCCTAGAGTCCCATTTCTTTTTTTAACACTTTAAGTAGCTTATCTTTCATTTCATTGATGAAAAAAACAAAAATTCTTAGAATAATTGCTAGACTTAATGTCGGCGGCCCTGCGATTCACACTGTTTTACTCACTGATCAATTACAAAACGAAGAATTCGAATCGAAATTATATGCTGGCCCCGTACCTAGCAATGAAGGAGATATGTCTTACTTGGCTTCTGAAAGAGGAGTTGACGTAAATTACATACATGAATTGCAACGAGAATTATCGTTAAAAAATGATCTCAAGGCACTTTTCCAGATTTTAAAGGTCATGTTGAAGTACAAACCTGATATTGTACACACACATACCGCAAAAGCAGGATTTATAGGCAGAGGAGCTGCATTGCTATATAACATTATTTCCAATTCAAAAACCAAAACGGTTCATACATTTCATGGGCATGTTTTCCATGGATATTTTTCTCCTCTAAAGACAAAACTATTTCTTTTTATAGAACGAAGCCTTGCTAAGAGTACGGATAGAATTGTCACTATAACAAACAAGCAACAAGAGGAGATTTTAGGATTTGGAATAGGAAAAAAAGAACAACATAGTATGATTCCTTTAGGTCTTGACTTGAAGAAATTCTATGTTAATAAAAATAAAGATTTTTTACATGAAACTTATTCAATACCAAAAAACAAGAAACTTATTGGTATTGTTGCACGTTTTACACAAATAAAGAATCTCGAAATGTTCATTAGAGTCGCTTCATTAATCCATGAAAAAGACACTAATACTCACTTCTTTATGGTAGGCGACGGAGAGGACAGAACTCACCTCGAATCTTACTGTAAAGTGAATAATGCTTCAAATTTTATCACTTTCACCGGCTTTTTGAAGAATTTACCGGATATTTATGCGAGTTTGGATTTAGTTTTGCTAACTTCAAATAATGAAGGATCACCTGTTTCAATTATTGAAGCCATGACAAGTGGCACATCTGTTGTTTCAACTGCAGTCGGCGGAGTACCTGATTTATTTACAGATTTTGGTCAAAATTATCTTGTTCGCACTAACGATGATGAAGCGATGGCTTCAGCATCACTTGATATTTTACATTCCGAAGACAATAACCATCGTTTTGTTACAGAACATCAAGACAAAACTTACAAGAAGTATAGTTTTGATCGATTAGTACAAGACCTAACCGAAACGTACAAAGAGTTAACTTATGAATCAATTAACATTATTGCTTAGCCTAGTATTAGGTGCAGTTATATCTTTTTTAATCACTAGGGCGCTTATTAAACAAGCTGTAAAGTTTAATATAGTTGATAAACCTAGAGCTGATCGTTTCCACACCAAGACTACTGCTTTAATGGGAGGCATAGGCATTATGATCTCCTTTATTATTGTCTCTACTATTATAGAGATCTTACCAATATGGTGGTCAGCACCTGTTACAATTGGTATTCTTTTAAGCGTTAGTTTTCTATTCAGAGACAAAATCAAAATTTCATATGTATCTAGTACACTTACCGTTATTACAGCTATAGGTAGTATTTTTTACATGTATGGAATGGAGGCTTTTGAACAAAAAGCCTTGTGGTTATATTCAGGTTCTTTGATTATCTTCTTTACAGGAGCTTATGATGATAAATCAAAAGCTATGGAACCAAAAGTGAAATTATTTTTCCAATTATTAGCATCTTCGATCGCTATCTTCATTGTTGGATCAGTATCTTTCTTACCACCTGTAGTGAGTCACCTATTCACTTTCTTTTGGATTATTGGCGTAATCAATGCCTTGAACCTCGTAGATAACATGAATGGCTTATCCCCAGGATCAGCTGCCATCGCTGCACTATCATTTGGTGTATTATCAATTATCTATTTCCACAACGAAGAAGTAGCGTTAATCAGTTTAGTGTTAGCCGCTGTATTGTTCGGGTTCTTACCCAATAATTACCCTAATGCTAAGATTTTCATGGGAGATTCAGGAAGTATGTTTTTAGGGTATATGCTTTCTATGATCGGAGTGATGCAATCTTGGACTGCTACTACCACTATTGATATTAGTATCATAACTCCTATTTTACTTTTGGCTTACCCTATTTTTGATGTCACATTTGTAACAATAAATAGAATTAGATCTGGGAGACCTATTTATGTAGGTGGAAAAGACCACTCTTCGCATTTACTTGTGAAATTTGGTTTATCACCAGCAAAAGCAGTACTCTTTTTCTACTGCCTATCAATTATCACTGCAGTAATCTCTTATTATATTAACACCTTAGACTTAGGTTATGCAGGATCAGCTTGTGCAATCATACTTTCAACATTCTGTTTATTAGGATATACCTTAACAAAGTTACATGACAAAGAGTATATGCCTTCAACTAAAAATGGAGAACAAGAAGATACAAATGATAATGTGGAAGTAATCACTGTTCCATCTCAACGCAAACCTTACAAGAAAGCGAGATAGATCACAAAAAATATTCAAATAGATAAAGTGGCTGAGATTCTGTGTAATCTCAGCCTCTTTTTTTATAAAAAATAGCGACAAACAACACTTAACAAAGTACAATACATTATCATTAAATTATGCTTCTCAAATAACAAAAAAAAGGGGACACCTATGATAGGTATCCCCTTAATTTATTTCACAAAAAGCCCTAATTACTTAGCAGCTTCTTCGTTTCTCTTTGTCAAGAACTCTTCGAATTGTTTCAAGTCTACTTCTTCAGCAGTTAAAGCAACTTTTTCTTTTAGTGCTCCAAATACTTTCTCGTTGTAAACTTGCTCATAAGTTTGCTCGAAATACTTACCGTTTTCAGCTTGTAAGTAGTTTTGAACGAATCCAGCCATTTGCTCTTCGTCCTCACCCATGAAGCTACCAAACTGAGCTTTGATTGCAGTTAAAGCAGCAGCTTCAACATCCTCTTTCTCAACTTTGATATCGTTATCAGTGAATACTTTATCAGAAATTGCTCTCCACTTTACAGCTTCTTCGAATTTCGGAAGGCTCTCACCTAACTCTTCTTCTTTTGCTTGAGGATTGTTCTGTAAGTAAACTTTCTTCACTAATTCTGCAGGCAATGAGATTGAAGTTCCTTCAACAACTGCATTTCTTACGTTGTCGTTAGTTACGTTGTCAATTGCTTGAGTATTTACTTCAGCAATAGTATTCTTCAATTCAGCTCTGAATTCTTCTTCGTTTGATACTTTATCTGGACCGATTACCATATCAAAGAATTCTTGATTTAATTCAGGCTCCTCAGAACGAGTGATTTTAGTGATTTCGATTGTGAAGTCACCTTTATAAGCTTCCGCTTCATCTTTATCTCCACCTAAGAATAAACGAAGACGGTTGTTATCTTCATACATTGTCTCAATGTCTAAAGTCACAACGTCACCTACTTTCTTTCCAGAGAATTTTCTTACGTTACCTGTGATTAATTTGTCGTCAAGATCAAATGCTGCACCTTCTTTTTCGAAATCACCTTCTACTGATTTGAAAGTTGCAGTAATCAAGTCACCTTTTAAAGCTTTCTCTACGTCTACTTTCTTAGGGTAAGACTCTTTTAACTTAGCGATTGTGTTTTCAACATCTGCATCAGTTACAGTTAAGTTGAAAGTTTCAGCTTTTAAAGCCTCTAAGTTTAAATCAAACTCAGGAAGTAATAATTCGAATTCAACAGTTTGTTCTGCTCCAAGTTGCTCAGGAGTAATAAAATCTCCTTTGTACATTGGTTGGAAAAGAGGTTTGATACCATTGTCATTCAAGTAAGTGTCAACAGCTTTTCCTACAGACTCGTTGAAAGTCTCCATTTTCAACTGCTTACCGTACATCTTTTGTACCATTGACATTGGCACTTTACCCTTACGGAAACCTTTCATATTTGCATTTTTAGCATATTGCTTCAATCTGCTCTTATATTCTGGCATGTAATCCGCTTCAGCAACAACTACTGAAAGTAAACCGTATGAGTTCTCTTGTTTATCTAATTTGAATTCCAAAGTTCTATGATTTTTGGTGTAACAAAACTCTAAATAAAAATAATTTCTTGTGTAGAAATCATATAATTTGTGTGTTGAACTAAAAAATCATTGATTATAAATTCAACAACCTCCTACCCTCCACAAGACTAGATTTCAAGACAAGCAAAATCACTAAAACACTGAAAAACAAAATGTAAAATAGCAATTTAGCTCTCTCCATCTACTTAAAATGAATCATAAAAACACATATCCTCATTTTAAGCGATGCAAAGGTAATCAACTCATTATTAAAATCATCGCACTTTGCCTAAAAAAATGCAAACAACTGTTATAAACAAACCTATTAATAGTAAGGAAATTGAGTGAAAAACAAGCAGTAAAATTCCTGTTTTTTAAAAGGAAAACACCTCCAAAATTACCCTATATTTATCCTAGTTTTAAAACAGTATTAACTAAAATAACCATAGCACCAATTTTTAGGATTCTTGGAGATTAGTTCTTAAAAACAAGGGAAGAAAAGCACTTTCTTAGTATTATGTAGGTATTATTGCTTTTTTTTTGCAACTTAAATTTTCAAGTAAAAATAGTACTATACTATTATTACTTACAACTGAGATTGAATCTAAAAATTGTTGGGAGACTTGAAGATGAATATCGATCTAGAAAAGGAAAGAAGGGAACTATTATCAATGTACGCAAATCTTTTGCGCAAGGCACGTCCTTTCTTGAACGATAGTGACGATGTAAAAAACATTAAGAAAGCATTTTTGTTTGCTACAGACGCTCATAAGGAAATGAGAAGAAAGTCTGGCGAACCTTTTATATATCACCCTGTTGCAGTAGCTACTATTGCTACTGAAGAAATTGGTTTAGGGACTACTTCCATTATGGCAGCACTACTACATGATGTAGTGGAAGATACCGATCATACCATAGAAGAAATTGACGAACATTTTGGGCCTAAAGTAGCACTAATTGTCAATGGCTTAACAAAAATTTCAGGAGCAGGTAAAAAAGGAGGCTCGTTACAAGCAGAGAACTTCAGAAAGATGTTATTGACAATTTCTGAAGATGTAAGAGTGGTATTAATTAAAATTGCCGACCGATTGCACAACATGAGAACGCTCATGTCAATGCCTAAGGACAAGCAATTGAAGGTAAAAGCCGAAACTGAATATATCTATGCCCCTTTAGCACACAGATTAGGCCTTTATAATATCAAATCTGAATTAGAGGATCTTAGTTTAAAGTATTCTGACGGACCTTTATATGATGAAATCACGAAAAAACTGAAGGAATCAGAATCGGCAAGGGTTCATTTTACAGATGAATTCAAGACCCCTCTTACAGAAACTTTAGACAAACAAGGTTATAAGTATACGATTAAGTCAAGAACCAAATCAATCACCTCTATTGCTAATAAAATGAAAAAGCAAAAGGTGCCATTTGAAGAAGTTTTTGATTTATTTGCCATCCGTATCATTTTTGAAAGTCCAAGAGAAACTGAAAAATCTACTTGTTGGCACATTTACTCCATTGTTACCGACTATTACACACCAAATGTTAGTCGATTAAGGGATTGGATCAGTATGCCGAAGTCCAATGGTTATGAATCATTACATACCACTGTAATGGGACATAATGGCCATTGGGTTGAAGTTCAGGTTCGCTCTAAAAGGATGGATGAAATTGCCGAAAAAGGATACGCTGCACACTGGAAATATAAAGAGCAAGGCCAAGCCAGTTCAGAAAAAGGTATTGAACAATGGCTAAATGAGGTGCGTTCTTTGATGGAAAATGACAAGGTGAACGCTGTTGAATTCCTCGATGATTTCAGAACAAACCTTTTCAATAAAGAAGTTTTTGTGTTTACACCAAATGGAGATTTAAAGGTTTTCCCTTTTGGTGCGACTGTACTAGACTTTGCATTTGATATACACACTGAAGTTGGAGCCAAATGCCTTGGAGCAAAAATCAACGGAAAACTTGTTCCATTGAGCTATCAACTGAACAATGGTGACCAAATAGAAATTCTAACTGCAAATCAATCAAAAGCCAATGAAGGTTGGTTAAAAATTGTTAGAACTTCAAGAGCTAGAGCAAAAATAAAATCTCACTTAAAAGATGATCGAAAACGAATCGGTATGATTGGTCGTGAGATTATTGATAGAAAGTTCAAGCAACTGAAAATAAAATATGATGATAGAGTAGCACAACAACTCAGAGACTTCTTTAATCTAAGCAGTGAAAGTGATCTTTATTATCAAGTGGGTGAAGGAATTATCCAACACAAGGAAATCAAGAAGTTCAAAGAGCATCTTGACCACACCAACAGTGTAAAGAAGAAGAAAATTGTTCCTGATTCTGCCAAAGAATTTAAAACCAAAATCAAGGAAGTTCGCAAGAGCAATGATGATGATGAATTGGTGATTGGTGAAGACATGGACAATGTACACTATTCTATTGCCAACTGTTGTAATCCAATTCAAGGTGATGACATCTTTGGTTTCATTACTATTAATAATGGTATTAAGATCCACCGAACAAGCTGTCCTAACTCCGTGGCTATGATGGCTAACTACGGTTACAGGATCATCAAAGCACGTTGGGCAAGTGAAAAAGAGGCTTCATTTATCTCAAAAATCGCAATAGAAGGCACTGACCGTATAGGATTAGTGAATGATGTTACGAGAATTATTACCAGTAGAATGAAAGTTAATATTCGCTCTATTTCTATTGAATCAAATGACGGCATCTTCAGAGGAAACATAGAGATTTCAGTGAAAAACTTGAATGAATTTGAAAAAGTAATTAAGGAAATATCTGATATTGACGGTATTATAAAAGTTACTAGAAAGGACGATTAAATTCCTTTTTGCATAAAAATATTCAACAAATCATCTTAGCGATAGTATCATCAGGTACTATCGCTTTTCATTTTATAACGTTAATAAACTGTACCTAAAGGTGAAAAATTAGTACTTTGGAGATAAATTTATTAAATTTAAGCCGGTGTAATACAGTTACATTCAATTTGTTGCCCACTTCAATTAGAAGCTCGAACAATTGTCTACACTAGAAACTTTTTGAGGTTACCTTATTTTTTCATTTGTCTATGAAAACAGGATATTTAGATCAAGCATTAACAATATACCAAGACCTTTCTAAAGAACTCACTTTAAGCGGGTTATGCAGAAAAGTAATTGAATTAACCAAGTCCAAGACTATAGCAGAGAAAGTTTGCATCATTATCAATGATGATGATAATTTCATATTGAAAGCTAGTGGTTTAAGAAGTAATGACGAAGTATCATTTATTGAAAGTGATCACTACGCCTATGCTGATCAATTGCCATTGACGGTATTAAAACAGTTAATTTCTAGCAAAAACCCTGTTGCAGTAGACCTTAGCAAAGTTGGAGAGAAGGTAAAAGAAGATCCATATCTTAAAAAAGCTTCTCCATCTTTCTTAGATTTCATTCCTTTAAGAATAGATGAAAAACTCATTGGTTTCTTAATGCTTGAGCAGACGCAAGAAGTAAACGTTACGGCAGAAAGCCTTAAGTTTATTCAGGTTATTGCACCTCAAATTGCCATTTTGATCCAAAATTTAGCTCAAAATGTACCTTCTAAACCTGTTTCTAGCACACCAAGCAAAAACAACACTTCTAACAAAGACGGAATTCTTTCGAAGGATGACCTTATCACTCTAGGTGAAATTGGACAAGTGATTGCAACTACCTCTTCTATTGAAGAAATGGTGGAAACGGTTTACAATAAAATCAACACCATCGTTGATGCCCAATTTCTTGATATTGGGGTTTTAAATGAAAAAGAACAAAGATTAGAATTCCCTGGCTCGTTTGAAGATGGAGAAAGATTACCTTTCAACTTCTGTAGTTTAAAGGAAGAAAATAGATTAGCTACCCTTTGTTACAATACACGAAGAACAGTATTTATTAATGACTTTGACAAAGAGATAAAGGATTACATCCCTAACTATGTCAATACCGCACCAAGAATTGGTAAGAAGGTAAAGTCAATCATCTATGCTCCTATTATGGATGAAAAAAATGTAATAGGAGTAATGACTGTTCAAAGTTCGAAAAGCAATGCTTATACAGAATCAGATGTTTATCTGATTAGAAGTTTAAGTTCATACCTTGCTATTGCAATTGACAATTTACAATTATCAAAGCAATCTAAAGTAAAGGATGAAACACACCTTATCACTACTAAAAAGCAAGAAGAACAACTTTCAAAAGCCTATACAACTTTAAAGAGTTTAGGTGAGATTGGTCAGGATATTACCTCCAACTTATCCATTGAAAGAATTGCCTATACAGCCTACGAAAGTTTAAATAACTTGATCGATGCTCCGCTATTCTCTATCGGTATTTATAATAAAGATAGAGCCGTAATGGACATCATTGCTAACATTGAAAATGGTGAAAAACTACCACCAAAAGCGATCTCTTTAAATGATGACAATAAGTTATCAATCTTATGTTTTAAAACATTAAAGGAGATTGTAATCAATGATATCATTTCAGAATACACAACACACTTACCAAACGCAAAACTTAATACAGACAACTCTGAATCACTACCAAAATCAGTGATTTACTTGCCACTGATCGGTAAAGAGGGAACTTTAGGTTTTATCACTGTACAAAACTACAGACTGAATGCTTTTGCAGATACAGACCTTAACGTATTAAGAAACATTGCGATCTATATTGGTATTGCCCTTGATAACGCCCTTACTTATGAAGGACTAGAGGAAGTTGTATCTGAAAGAACCGCAGAACTTCAACAACAAAAAAATGAGTTGGAGGAGAACAAAGATAAAATTGAACAATCTTATAAGAACGTACAATTGTTATCTGATATTGGTCTTACACTTTCATCAAGTTTAAGTACTGATAACGTAATTGAAACAGTTTACGAAAATGTGAATAACCTAATGGACGCCACTACTTTTGGTATTGGTATTTATTCGCATAGAAAACAACATATTGAATTTATTGGTGCCATTGAAAAAGGAAAAAGACTCCCTGAGTTTATCCACCAAATGAACGATGACACCAAACTATCTTCTTTATGTTTGAGAGATAATAAGGAAATCGTAATTTCTGATATCACTACAGATGTTTACGATTACATCGATACGCAAGAAGAAATAGTAACAGTAGGTGAAATGCCTTACTCTATTATTTATCTTCCATTGAGAACAAAAGAGAAATTAATTGGTGTAATTACCGTACAAAGTTTTAAGAAAAATTCTTACTCGGATTTACAAGTAAACCTACTTCGAAATATCGCCGTATTATCTGCGATTGCGATTGACAATGCGGTACAATACGAGAAAATTGAGAGACAAAAAGAAGAACTTCAATCTACTTCTCAGAAAATCACTCAATCTATCAAATATGCGAAGCAGATTCAAGGTGCTATTCTTCCTAACCGTACTTACATCAAGAATATACTTCCAAACTCTTTCATCTTCCATAAACCTAAAGATATTGTATCAGGCGATTTCTTCTGGTTCCATGAAAGTAACCAAAGAGTGTTTATTGCAACAGTAGACTGTAATTCAAATGGTGTACCTGGTGCAATGATGAGTATCATTGGCACCTCTTTATTCAGAGAAATTGTAGAAGTAAGAAACATTACTTCTCCTGATGAAGTACTTGATGCAATGAATGAAAGAATTACAATTCATCTGAATCAAAAAATCAATGACAACCAAGATTCACTAGACATCTCTCTTTGTGTAATTGATAGAAAAAATAACACATTAGAATTTGCCGGAGCCAATACTTCTATGGCTAGAATTAAGGATGGTAAATTCTTCATTATCAAAGGTACTCCTTCTTCTATTGGAGGTAATGGAGACGAAGAAACTTTCTTTAACAAGCATACCTTTAATTTAGATGATGATGCTGAATACTTCTTATTCACGGACGGTTATCATAAACAAATTGGAGGGGAACATAAACAAGCTTTCGGCAACGAACGTTTCTTGAAAATGCTATTTGATAATAATTCGGTAGATATGTCTAAAAAGAGAACTGCTGTACGTAGAGCCTTTAACGATTGGATGGATGACGAATTAGTTCAAACTGATGACGTGCTTGTTTTAGGTTTCAAAGCCAATGAGTAAAAATCATTTTTAGTAATATGAAAAAGCTTCAGAATTTTGAAATTCTGAAGCTTTTTTTGTTTTCGGAAAATCTGTTCAAACTATTGCAGTTCTGATGATTTATGATCTACCGCTTTTTTTAATTCTTCCAAAGCTGCTTTATATTGTTGACTCACTTGAGCTTCATAATCAGCCACAAAAGCTATCACTCTTGTCACTAATTGAAAACCGAAATCTCCCTTCTCTTCCCAAGTAACAACTGTACCTTTTTCACTATCTTCTAAGATAAATACCATTTCAGAGATAAATGTCCCTTCGTTTGTTGACATCTGAAGTTGTACTTTATCATAAGGCTCTGAAGACAATACTCTCAGCTCGGCACTTGATCCATCGTAAGACTTCCATGTATGAGTAGCCCCCACTCCTTCATCAGGACCAAGATATTCTGGACTTAACCTACTTCCCTCTTCTTCCAACTTAAACGCCCAATCATTCCACTTTCTTAAATTTTCGATGTAAGGAAAAATATCTTTGGCAGGAGCATCGATATACACATGTTCTTTCACTGTATATTCGGAAGGCAATAACATTGCACCCCCTGCAAATAATAATAAAACGGACAATACCCCTAAAGAAAAATATCTAATCATTATAAAATCAAGATCGAACCCTATTAATCAATTAAAATAACTACAAGAAAAAGTAATTGGAATGAGTAAAAGACTTCGAAAATGAAAGACACTACCTACCACTTAATGAGGTACTTTCATCAATTTCTCTTTACACTAATAATCCAGATTACATTTATCTTATGATTAACTTTCTACAAAGTTAAGAATGCACATTAATATTCGAATATAAATTTATTAAATTGCATTACTGTTTTTATTTAAAGTTACTCAATGAGGCAATACCGCCACCTTTTAATAGTTTTATTCATAACTTTTAATCTTTCAAAACTATTTACTATTGAAGTAAATGCTCAAGTACAAGATTCTACTTTACAAAAGGTAAAAGTGAAAGCTTATGTCCCTATTGTATTGGGTGATTCCGTCTATAAATTTACACATGACACCACCTTATTCTTACCTCCTGACCTCATCAATCAAGATTCTGCAGCAATACTGCAAACGGAAGAATTTTATAACAAACTACATAAAGTACTAGGCAAAAACAGACTTACAAAAGAGCTTTCCAATCTTCTTTTAGTAAAACAGAGACAAGAGGAAGACTCTGTAGATATGGCCCCTGAAATATTGAGTACAGGAATGTGTTTTGAAGGAAAAATTGTCAGGAGTATTACTTATGTTCGGTTACCTCCTTTTGGCGCTGAGGTCAAAAAACCGTATCCTATCATTACCACAAGGGTCACAAGGGCTGCTAACAACCTACATGCAAAAACACGAGAAAGAGTAATTGATAAAAACATTGTTTTCAATGTTGGTGATGCGATAAATGACGACGACTTTTATGACTCTGAACGTTTACTTCGTGCATTGAGGTTTATCAAAGACGCCAACATTTACGCCTGTAAAGTAGATGATTCTTATATAGACGTATACATTGTCACGCAAGACCAATGGACTATTGGTGTCAATGGTAGCTATCAAAGTATTAATGATTTTGAAGTGGGCTTATTCAATAACAACTTTGCAGGAACAGGTCAATACGCTTATATCGGAGCTGTTGTAAAAAGTGATGAACCAGAACCATTAGGCTATAACTTTGAATATCGTTTTCAAAACATTAACGGTAGCTTTATTGACCTTGATATCATTTCCTACAACAACTACTTGGAATCTACTTGGGGTGTAAGTGCTTATAAAGATTTCATTACTTCAAACACCAAAACAGCTGGTGGCTTTGAAGTCGAAAACTTTAATAGATTATACGGTTATACCACTTCCGATAGTGCTTTTATACCTATGGATAGTACTGACCGATTTTGGGAACCTTTAGAATATACTTACACAGGCGCTTGGTTTGGGCGTTCATTTCACCTGAATCAATCGAGAAATGAAAATGTTACTTTTAGTGCAGGAGTCGACAAAGTCTACCTATTTAAAAGACCTGAAGAGGTAAGTAAAGATACCTTATATCAATTCCACAATAAGGAACATTACGCATTTAGTATCAAGATTAACCAACGAAACTATCGAAAAATGAGTTATCTGCAAGGATTCGGTAGAACGGAGGACGTTCCTTACGGATGGTTGGTCACACTCACAAGCGGCTGGGAAAACAATGAATTTTTAGGAAGGCGACCTTACCTTGGAATGGCAATAGACGCAGGACAGTTTACCCCTTATGGCTTTTTCAAATTAAGAGGTGAAATTGGCTCCTTTATAGACAATGAATACAGACAGGAAGTTTTTCATATCAACTTCAGTTACTTCTCCAATCTCCTTGCCATTAGGGATAATTTCTTCCGCTTATTACTCGACATTGATATGATGGGAGGAGAAGATCGAATACCTGGAGATTTTTTATACTTTATTGATAATGATGTCTTTTCTAACTTTCAAATTAATAGGTTTTCAAAAAAAGGCGTAAAAAGATTACAGCTTAAGCAAGAAAATATATGGTTCACTCCTTTATTTCTCTATGGCTTTAAGTTCGCCGTATACCAAAGTTTCCAAGTTGGGCTATTGTCTGACCCTCAAAAAATATCTATTTCGAAAGATGACATCTTCACTTCATTTGGGGCAGGTATAAGAACTAGAAATGAAAATCTTGTATTCAATACTCTGACATTAGACCTAAAATACTTCCCTAATGCAAATTTCGACAACAGCGCATTTCAAATTTCTCTTACAACGGTCATTGATTTACCACTTCGAGACTTCAAACCTTCAAAACCTAGATTTTTGAAATTTGAGTAAACTAAAATGCTCCACTTTGCATTATAACTTCACATAAATGATTTTTTGAATGTATATTCACCATAAATAAACTGGAAAGTAATGGCTATTGATATCATACAAAAATATACAGATGAACAATCTAACTTCATGGAGTTAGAAGGCATGAAAGTTCATTATAAAGTAGAAGGAGAAGGTTTTCCTATTGTACTTCTACATGGCACTTTTTCATCATTACACACTTGGGACAAATGGACTGAAATTCTGAAAGAAAACTATAAAGTCATACGTCTTGATCTTCCTGGATTTGGACTCACGGGCCCAAGACCTGATAGAACCTACTCCATTGATATCTATATTAACTTCATCAATAATTTTCTAAAAAAACTTGAAGTCAAAAAGTTCTATCTCGCTGGTTCTTCATTGGGAGGTTGGATTGCTTGGGAATATTCTCATCGATTCAAGGAACAAGTCAGAAGACTAATTCTTCTTAATGCAGCAGGTTTTAATGATAAAGATTCGATTCCTTTACTTTTTAAACTAGTTCAAAACCCGATTATTAAAGAATTCAAAATGTTTCATGGGTTTGCGGAGTATTTGAAAGCCCCAAAAAGTTTTATAGAATTCTTCCTGAAAAACGCTTATGGTAATGCTAAAAGAGTGGATAAAGCAACGACCACAAGATACCATGAGATATTTTCGAGAAAGGGAAATAAAGAAGCTTTTTTAAACATTGCCAATAGTTCTATTGAAGACCACTCTGATCTCATCAAACAACTTGACACTCCAACATTAATCATTTGGGGTGAAAAAGACAGATGGATTCCACTCGCCAATGCTTATAAATTTCAATTTAGTCTACCGAATTCTCAACTGATCATTTATGAAGGTGTTGGCCATGTACCTATGGAAGAAATTCCGGAGAAATCTGCGAAAGACACTTTATCATTTTTAGAAAATACCACTTTTGACAGTGGGGTAAAAATAGAAACAAGCTACTTATGTGATCAATTCAGAAAGAAAGTAAAAGTTGCTTCTGGCAAGTTTGAAAGAATTGGAAAAAAAGTAGCCTTTCATGGCCAAGTAGTTTGTCTCAAAACCAACAATCCTGAATTGGTTTTAGAGCGTGTAGGTGAAGAAAATGGCAAAGGAAAAGTATTAGTAGTCGAATGGCAAAGTGAACAATTAGACGCGCTTATTGATGAGGAGATTGCTTATGCACTTTTACATAAAGAATGGGAAGGGCTTATCACCAATGCCAATTATAGACATACAAATGCTCTCAATAAAATGAGAATTGGAATTTTGGCCAATACCTGCTACCCCATGAAAGCTTTAAAAAATGATGAACCTGTTGAGATCTATCTTCACGCTAACATCGGTGGAATAGAGTTAGTAGATGGGAATTACATTTATGTAGACGAAGACGGGTTAGTCAGCAGTGATTACAATTTAGTGGACTGGGAACAATAAAAATAAGGGAAGAAGTGTCGTAAACTTCTTCCCTTATTTTTTAATGTTGCCCTACATAAAACTCGATCGTTTTCATCGATTCATTTCCGAGGTTATCATAAGCAATCACTTTTATTTCATAATGCTGATCTTTTTTCAAATGTTCTTTTTCAGAGATATCTAAATTGGAACCACTTGAATAGAGATTCATAGGACCACCATTGATAGAATACTTAATTTCTTTTGTACCTACATGCGTATCTGTAGCTCCTAAGTATACTTTGGTAAATGCCGGATAAATATCAAATTCTCCATGTTTACCAATTGGTTCAATACTCATGTTGGCGTGTACCTCCGGTCCTTCATTATCCACGAAAAATTTCACCTCATTTTCAGATTCTTCATTATTGACATTATCTATAGCATGGAATGTTAAAGTCTGATCTCCTTCTTCGTTAACGGTAAAAGCTCCACTATAAGTTTTATCAGCTTCTCCATTTACAGCAAAAAAAGTATCTTTCACTTTAGAATGAGAGTCTAACGATGTCAATTTCACTTGTGTCTTTGAGGTAATAAATAACGTATCTCGATGCTCAAATTGCTCTCCAATAAACTCATAAGAAGAGGAAGGAGGCACATTATCCATAAATAATATTTCCGTTCCTTCAATAGTTTTAACGGCTGTCATATTATTGACATTATCTGAAGCCTTATAACTAATATGATGCTCCCCTAACTCATTTTTTAAAGTAAAAGCTGTCCCAGTATAAGGGGTATAATTCGCTCCTCCGTTTGGACTATATAAAACTTGCTTTACTCCTGCTTTATTATCAGAAGACGCTATACTGAAAGTAGTTCTTGGGGAGATATATCGAATATTCTCATTCATATACTGATCTCCAATAATTGCATGTGAGATTTCAGGAGCAATTTTATCAACATAAAAAATCAATGTTTTCTCGACTTCTTCATTATCTACTAAATCAAATCCTTTGTAATGGATTTCATGTTCTCCATCTTTTAGGTCTTTCAAAGCAATGGGCTGATAAGTATATTCTTGGAAAGCACTATTATCATAACTGAACTCAATATGATCTACTCCCGACATTTCATCTTCACTTTGTAACCTCACAGTGGCATAAGGCGAAACTATATTTTCATTATAAACCAAGCCTTTCCAATGAGCCATGGAAGTAGGAGATGTCAAATCAATTTTGAAAGTAGAGGTACGCACCTCCTCAGGATTACCTACATTATCGGCAGAATAGTAGTAAATAATATGTTGTCCTTCTTCTGTCAACGCTACAGAATATTCATATTCGTGAAAGTTCTCACCATCCAATGAATAATAGATATTCTTCACGCCTGAATACGTATCATCAGCTACTAGATGCATCATTAAATTTCTTCCATAAAATGCTTCAACACCATTATCATACAATCGTGTTCCATCAAAAGAAATTTTGGAAACAGGAGCTTTGCTATCTGCGATTACTTCATATTTCACTTCTCTCTTAGGTAAGATATACTCTTTGGTTTCTGGATCCACTGCCCATTTTGAACGAATGTAGTTCGGTCCTTCTGTATCTAAATAAAGTGCTTCATTAGGTTTTACTTCTTCTGACTCATTTAATTGATAATGTTCAGCACTCTCATCTTTAGAAATTGAAAAACTTAAAAATAATGGTAAGGATTTATTGACATAAGTACCTGAATGATCAACATACACACTTTTTTGATGGTCTAATCGTTGGGGTGTTGTATTTGATGCCATCAATTCAGGCGTATCTTCTTCAACTTTAATTTCTTCATTAATATTTAACGAGGTAGGAGTTTGAGGGTATATAAATTGGATTGATAATAACAGTATCAAGATGTAGAGTAAAAGAATCTTATTTTTCATTATTTCGGTAAATTAGGTTTTTGTAATGTTAGTTAATATTACTTAATAAAAAAGCAAAAGGTTACATATAAGACCTTATCCTTAGGATATACTTTACATCTACAAAAACCTAAAACCTATTCTAATGCATTAAAAAATGGCTTTTTTACTCTTAAAAACTCAATTACAAGCAAAAATCTTACATCGATATTTTTTTCATCTTTTTTTACATTTACATAAAAAAATGAGATGATCTTTATAAATCAGACCATCTCATTTTTTCATTATACTAATATAAGTGTGAGCAAATTAGCATACACTATATAGGATATACTCTATTCTTTACCATCTACATAATCTTGTAAATAAGAGAACTTCTCTGTCAACTTTTTATCATGAGTAATTGTTGCACCTGCTACTACCCCTTGTTGAGTTGCAAAAAGATCTTCTAATACATTATCAATCATCTGACGACCAAAAGCTTCAGAAGCATCTCTTGGCAATTCATTTGGTAAATTATCAACTGCCATCACAGTAATATTGTCTAAGCTTGTGAATGCAGCCTCGTCGCTTCCTGTTGATGGGTTATAATCATAAATTGGATCAGCGATCGTAGATGGCCTTTTTGTACTAGGAATTGATCCCTCAATATCACAAGTTACATCTGCAATTACTTCAATTTTAAAATCGTCCTTTTGAGCATCTTCTTTTGTAAATAAAACAGGAGCATCAGGGTGCCAGAAAGCACCTGCAACCAACATATTTGATACAGGAATAAACTCTCCAAAAGTTGATTTATAATCTGATGGGTTGGCGAAGAAATCTTTAATTTCAAAAGCACTTCCATCCTTTTTCTCATGATAATCTTTTGATCTCAACTGTACAAAAACAGGTCCTTCAAAAGATTCATTCAAGTAATCTTGTCTACTTACTTTTTTAACACCTGCTGCCAATAAAGTTTCAACGGCACCATTTGACACACGACCACTTCCCGTTAAGGCAATCTTGAAATCATTCGGTAGTTTTACTTTTTTAGATTCAATCCACATTTCATTCAAATCGTGGCATAAATGCGCAGGTTTAAGATCATAAATATTATGGCGTTTACCATAAGCCAACAAACCATTATAGGCACCAACAAGGCCTGCAAAGCGACCAAATGCGATGACTCTAGATCCATCTTCTCTTACTAAAACCTCATAATCTACAATATCGATATTGTTGTTAAGGATCGCTCTCAACAATTCTCTATTATAAGGTTGCTTTTTGATGGTGTGAGAGAAAAAGAAATATTTTTTATTCGGAACCAATTCTGGAATAGGAACCTCTTTAATACCTAAAAGAATATCGCAGTCGTCTACATTATCTACTACAGCAATTCCCATCTCTTCGTATTCTTGGTCCGTATAGCATCTGATGGGGCTTTTCTGCACGTAAATCTCTACGTCAGGATATTTTTCTAAAACTTCCTCACATTGGGCTGGAGTTAGTGCCACTCTTTTGTCCTCAGGCACTTTTCCTTCTTTAATGATTCCTACTTTCATGCTATTTTTTTAGATCTATGTATTAAATTTTGGCTGTATGTAAATAATTTGTTTCTAAGGGATTATTACAACAAGTACAGAGATGGTCTACACCTCAAATTGTCACTTTGAGTACTTTTGCACTCATTTTTGCGAAGATGAGAAAAAAATTATGATGAACAAAAAGTAAAATGGATTACAATTCAGGAATAAATTTATCGACATACCCCTGCAATCCTATTTTTGTACCATAGCCAGTAGGAACAAAATGCCAGCCATCATCTTCCCTTTTCAACCTTGCAAACTCTACTTCGGTATCATCTCCAAAATCTGCATCGAGGTCATAATGTAATACTTCTACTTGGGTTTCTAAATTTAAAACTCGAATATACGCTTCATCTAAATTACCGAAATTATGCCTTCTACTTTTAGCATCATAAATACTTACAATAAAAACTAACTCCTTAACTACAGGCGAAATATAGGGTAAATTCAATAAAATCTCCTCATCATCACCAAGGCTATCCCCTGTTCTATTATCACCTCTATGCCTTACCATTCCATCAGGTGATTCCAGGTTATTATAAAACACAAAATACTCGTCACTAGGAAGTTTCCCATCCTCTCCTAACATAAATACTGACGCATCTAAATCCAGCTGTCCTCCTTTTCTAACTTCCCAACCTAAACCAATTTTAATTTTACTGAGTTTTTTCTCTGCTACATCTTTCAGGCGAATTCCCTTCCCCTTTTTTACAATTTTTGTTGCCATTTGTTGATTCCTGTTATTTGAAAGTAAGTATAAAGACGAAATTAACTGATTACAAATTCTGATTCCTGTTTTGTGGAGAACTGCACTGTAAATGAAGTTTTTTTAAATAAAAACTAAGGAAAGAGGTTCTCCCTTTTTTGACTTAGCACTTAGTTTTATAATTTGTACATAAGAAATACTTTAAACTTCATACTCGAGAATATTTCAATCAAAATAACCAATTCTCACAAAGACAACAAACACATGATTAGCTATTGGGAAAAAGAAAGTTTTGTAAACTATGACTTTATTGTGGTAGGTAGTGGTATTGTCGGACTAACCGCTGCAATTGAGTACAAAGAAGCACATCCAAAAGAAAAAGTTCTGATTATCGAAAAAGGCATTCTTCCTTCGGGTGCTAGTACAAAAAATGCTGGTATTGCCTGTTTTGGAAGCTTAACCGAAATATGTGATGATTTAGAAAATATACCTTCCTCAAAAGTATTAGAAACGATTGAAAACCGATACAGAGGACTTCAAAAACTCAGAAACAGACTAGGCGATAAAAATTTTGACTTTCAACAATTAGGCGGTTATGAATTGATCACCGATCAACAAAAGGATTACTTAGATAGAACTTCGGAAATCAACAAAATGCTGTATCCGATATTCAATGATAATGTTTTCTCAACTGCTAACGAAAAAATTGGTTCTTTTGGTTTTCGTCATCAAACAGTAAAACACCTGCTTTTTAATCAGTTCGAAGGACAGATTCATACCGGAAAAATGATGAAAGGTTTGATCGATTTAGCGAGATCAATTGATATTGAAATCATTACTGGAACAGAAGTGATCGATTTTATTGATGATGGAGACAGAGTAATTATCAATTGTAAAAACCAATTCCAGAAGGTAGATTTTTATGCTGAAAAAATTTCAATTTGTGTGAATGCCTATGCTAAAAAATTATTACCCCAACTTGAGGTATCGCCAGGAAGAGGACAAGTTTTAATGACCAATCCCATCAAAAACTTACCGATCAAAGGGACATTCCACATGGACAGAGGATATTATTATTTCAGAAATGTTGGAAATAGAATTTTACTTGGAGGTGGTAGAAATTTAGATTACGAAGGGGAAACGACGACAACTATTAAGACTTCTCCTCACATTATTAACCACCTAAAACTGCTTTTAAAGGAAGTTATCTTACCCAATACTCCACATCAAATAAATATGACTTGGGCTGGTATAATGGCCTTTGGAGATCAAAAAGTCCCTATTGTGAAATTACTTTCAGATAGAATTGCCATAGGTGTAAGAATGGGTGGTATGGGAGTTGCGATAGGTTCAGAGGTTGGAAAAGAAATCAACTCTCTTTTAGATTGATTCAAAAACAAAAGGTTTCAATCCCTGTTATTAAAGCATTAAAAATAATGTATTTAAGCAAAACAGTGATATTCGTCATCAAAAATGAAAGCATATTTCAAAAATTAGATGCATATTGCGTCGCATTAAAATTATAGGTTACTAAACTTCAAAAAACATATCATAAATCATGAATTTACTTCTTACGCACAGAATAATCGTATCCCTATTCTTATTAATTTATCTTGTTAAGGCCGTATTGATGTTCTTAGGAAAAGATAAGTTTGAAAAGTTTGCTAAAGCCGTAAAAGTTCCTGAAATGATTATTTCATTCTTATTCTTAGCTACAGGTGGATATTTATTATATGTTATTCCATTATATACTAAGGCTTTAACGATTAAATTTGCTTTAGTTGTCGCTTCTATTCCTTTAGCAGTTATCGCTACCAAAAAATTCAATAAGATTTTGATGGTACTTTCGTTATTCTGTTTAGTCATGGCCTATGGTATGGCTGAAATGCACAGAGCTTCAGCGAAGAAACAATTGACTGGAGGTACAACGACAATTCAAACAGCTGACGGTAATGTTTTATCAGGCAAGGACTTATTCACTAAGAAATGTTCACAATGTCATGGTATTGACGGAGACGCTCAAAGAAGTAATGCTCCAAAATTGTCAGAAAGTAAGCTTAATGATGCTGAAATTGAGCATCTTGTAAGAAATGGAAAAGGAATTATGTTCTCATTTAGTGAAAAAGACATCTCAAATGAGGAGCTTAAGGCCATCACGAAATACGCGAAGTCATTAAGAAAATAGAAATTCTATTGCAATTTAATTTCGATTAAGTATCTTTGTGACAACATCACGAAAAAGCATCTAGAAGGGAGCGAATTTAGCTCCCTTTTTTGTTTGCTTTTTTTTAGATGACCTTTAGAATTTTATTTATATTGAGCTGGATTTTAACGCTTTAGTGAATAGTTAATTCTATATTAAAAAGTTGAAGATTATATTAATATTCTTGAGCTGAACTAAATTTTAAAATTTTATACAGTAAAGTTGTATGGATTTAAGTGGACAAATCAAAGAGATCGTTGAAGCACATTTAGAGGATGATTCTTTATATGTTGTTAAAGTGGAAGTGAAAGCTGGCCGCCGTATGAAAGTTTTAATTATCTTGGACGGCGATGAGGGAGTAACGATTGAAGCTGTAACTAAAATTTCAAGAAGTGTAGGTCATGAAATTGACGAGAGAGATCTCATCAAAGATGAATACAATTTTGAAGTAACATCAGCAGGTGTTGGCGAACCTTTAGAACTGCATAGACAGTACAACAAAAATGTAGGTAGAAAAGTAACAATCACCAGAGGAAACGAAACAAAGTTTACAGGTGAACTAAAAGCTGTTACTGATGAAGAGGTCACTATTGATGCTGAGATTAAAGAAAAAGGAAAAAAGAAAGTTGAAATTAAAGAGATGACCATTCCTTTCAGCGATATCAAAAATACAGTTGTAGAAGTATCATTTTAATAATTAATATCAACCATAATAGAAAAAAATAAACAGTTGCAGATATGAATAGCATGGAACTAATCGAATCGTTTAAGGAGTTTGCCAAAATGAAAGGCATTGACCGTCCTACAATGATCAAAATCTTGGAAGACGTATTCAAAACAATGATTCGTAAGCAATATGGTGATGACGCTACATTTGATGTAATTATCAACGTAGATGCAGGTGATTTGGAAATTTGGCGTTACCGTCAAATCGTTGCTGATGATGCAGACGAATTTGATCCACAAACTCAAATTCACTTGACGGATGCTAAGAAAATCGAGGAAGACTTTGAGGTAGATGAGGAAGTAGCAGAAGCGGTTGAGATTGATTTCTTTGGTAGAAGAATGGTACAAACTGCTCGTCAAACATTAATTCAGAAAGTAAAAGACCTTGAGAAGAAGGTTCTTTTTGATCAATATAAAGAGCGTGTTGGTGAACTAATCATGGGTGAAGTTTACCAAACATTGGGTAGAGAATTAATCATCATTGACCAAGACAACAATGAGCTTTCTTTACCAAGAAACGAGATGATTTCTAAAGATCGTTACAGAAAAGGAGATCACGTTCGTGCAGTAATCGACAGAGTGGAAATGAACAACAACAACCCTAAGATTGTTCTTTCACGTACTTCACCTTTATTCTTACGTCTTTTATTCGAACAAGAAGTTCCTGAAATTTTTGACGGATTGATCGCGATCAGAAACATTGTTCGTGAGCCAGGTGAAAGAGCTAAAGTTTCTGTTGAATCATTTGACGACCGTATTGATCCAGTAGGTGCATGTGTTGGTATGAGAGGTTCTCGTATTCATTCTATCGTACGTGAATTACAAAATGAGAACATTGACGTAATCAACTACACTGACAACTTAGACTTATTGATTAGACGTTCATTAAGCCCTGCACATATCAATACTGTCAAAGTAAACGAGGAAGAGAAGCGTGTTGAGGTAGTTTTACCAAAAGATCAAGTTTCTTTAGCAATTGGTAAAGGTGGTCAAAATATCAAATTAGCTTCAATGTTGGTTGGATATGAGATCGACGTATTTAGAGAATTACAAGAGCACGAAGTAGAAGACTTCGATATTGATTTGATGGAATTCAATGATGTATTTGATGATTGGATGCTTCTTGAACTTAAAAATATTGGATTGGATACTGCCAAAGCGGTATTGGATCATGAAGTGGATGAATTAGTAAGAAGAACTGACTTGGAAGAGGAAATGATTCTTGCGATCATGCATACACTAAGAAAAGAGTTTGAAGATGATCAACAACAACAGGTTCCTCAAAATCAACCAAACAACGAAATGGTAGATGATGAGGATGACTTTGAAGTTGATTACAGTGATGATGTTTTAGACGAAGACATCGCAGAGGTAACAAACACTGCAGTTCAAAACAAAGCAGCTTCAAGTGAAAGCCCAAGTTTAGATGAGTTCAAAAATGACATCGAAGAATGGATCATTGATGAATTCAAAAAAGTAGGTCTTATTACAAAAGAAGACGTAATGTCACTTCCAAAAGAGGCTGTAATTGAAAAAACAGACTTAGAGGAAGAAACTGTTGATGAAGTTATTGCAGCAATTTCTAAATAATTTCAATTCCTATTTTAGGATCTTTGTTTAGAGTATAAAAAGAGGAGCTTAAAATTCTGTAGGCTCCTCTTTGTTATGTCTATTGTTTTTTATCTCTACAAATAATTGTGAACATCACTCTGTTTTTGGGGCTTTTTGGAATGAAATCCAATAATAAGTGCAAAAAGGTAGTACTCACATGCAATTTAATTTAAGATTTAAAAAACAAACTTATATCTTTGCACTTTAGGAGTATTCATGTATTTCGGGTTGTCATTGAAATCACTCCTTTGATTTAAACTTTTAAGTTTAAGGAAATAAAGCTTCGGCTTTAAATTGAATTGCTGTGAAGCAATAATTTGAATTAGTATTACGAAAAGGAATATATGGCAGATCAAAAGATGATCAGAATCGGCCAGGCGGCCAAGAAATTAAACGTTGGGCACTCAACGATAATCGAGCAGCTGAAGAAGAAGAACATTGAAATTGATTCTCCTTCTCCAAATGGGAAGATTACGCTTGAGCAATTTGAAATGCTTAAGAAAATGAATGCAAAGTCAATGCAGGAAAAAGAAGAAGCATCTCAAATTTCTATATCGTCACAGGTAGGAAATACTGTTATTGAGTCTAAAAAGAAAAAAGGACCAAAAACAGAAGAGAAAGAAGACGATCATCTGATCATCAAGAATTCTGCTACATCCGAAAATACGAAAAGTGAGAAAGAAGGTCAACCTAAAAAGGCTGAACCAGAAACATATAGTGGTCGTCCAGGTCTCAAAGTAGTTGGGAAAATTGATCTCAACGAAAACAAAAAGAAAGCTGAGGCACCAAAACCAAAACAAGAAACTCCAAAGCCTGTTCAGAAACAGCAAGAGACTCCTAAAAAGGAAACTCCTGCTCCTGCTCCAAAGGCTGAGGAAAAGAAAGTAGTAGCCAGCACTCCTACTCCTCCAAAAGCTGAAAAGCCTAAAGAAGAGAAAAAGGAAGCAAAACCGGAGGTTAAACAACCCGTGGTGAAAAGCGAGCCTAAACAGGAAGCCTCAAAAGAAGCAAATAAAGCTCCAGAGAAGAAATCTGAGCAACCAACGCAAGAAGTGAAGAAAAAAGAACAAAATCCTACGCAGACTCAAAAGGTTGAGAAAGCGAATACGCCTGCAACGGCAAGCGAAAATCAAGATCAATCATCTGATAGTAAAACTGATTCTACTATCAATGCCAAAGCCGACGAACTAAAAGGACTTACAGTAGTCGGAAAAGTAGATCTTTCATCCTTTGAAAACCGTCGTAAGAAAAAGCCAAAACCAGTTGCTTCGTCTGACGATAAAGGTGCTCCACAGAAAAAGCGTAAAAGAAAACGCGTTCCTGTAGGAAACTCTGAAAACCCACAAGGTAGACAACAAGGTCAAGGCCAAGGTGGTAACAGACAAGGCGGACAAGGTGGCAACAGAAACCAAGGTCAAGGCCAAGGCGGTAACAGACAAGGGGGACAAGGTGGTAACAGAAACCAAGGAGGCCAAGGCGGTAACAGACAAGGCGGACAAGGTGGTAACAGAAACCAAGGAGGCCAAGGCGGTAACAGACAAGGCGGACAAGGTGGTAATAGAAACCAAGGAGGCCAAGGCGGTAACAGACAAGGCGGACAAGGTGGCAACAGAAACCAAGGTCAAGGCCAAGGTGGTAACAAGCCAGGAGAAAAGACATTCCGTAATGCAGATGCTACTTCACAAAGAGGACAAAGCGGAAAAGGAGGAAACAAGAAGAAAAAAGGTAAATTAAGCGAGAAGGACATCCAATCTGGAATGAAGAAAGCTAACCAACAGCTTAATCAGTCTGGATTCAAATCTACTCGTGGTAAACATAAACAAGCCAAAAAGAATAAGCGTGAAGCGGAAAACGAAGCACGTTTACAAAGAGAGGCTGCAGAATCGCATATCATTACAGTTACTGAGTTCATTTCTACAAGTGAGCTAGCGACAATGATGGATATCCCAGTAAGTGATATCATCATGACATGTATGAATAATGGTATGTTCATCTCAATCAACCAACGTCTTGACAAAGAGACCATCGAGTTGATTACTACTGAATATAACTTCGAGGCTAAATTCGCTTCAGCAGAAGAGGAAGTTGATGCTCCTCTTGAAAAAGAAGATAAGCCAGAAGATTTACAAGAAAGAGCGCCAATCGTTACAATCATGGGTCACGTTGACCACGGTAAAACTTCATTACTTGACTACATCCGTGATGCAAACGTAGCTGATGGTGAAGCCGGTGGTATCACACAGCACATTGGTGCATATGATGTGACTACTAAAGCAGGTAAGAAAATCGCCTTCCTTGATACACCAGGTCACGAAGCCTTTACAGCCATGCGTGCTCGTGGTGCTAAAGTTACTGACGTTGCTATTATCGT
Source organism: Flammeovirga sp. EKP202 (assembly GCF_014534745.1). GTDB lineage: Bacteria > Bacteroidota > Bacteroidia > Cytophagales > Flammeovirgaceae > Flammeovirga. The sequence continues at coordinate 82,848 of NZ_JACVVP010000008.1, read as the reverse complement.
AGTAGCAGCCGACGATCAGGTGATGCCTCAAACAAAAGAAGCAATCAACCACGCATTGTCAGCTGAAGTGCCGATCGTAATCGCGATCAACAAGGTAGATAAGCCAAATGCGAACGTAGATAATATTAAAACTCAACTTTCAGCATTGAATATCCTTGTTGAAGACTGGGGTGGTAAATACCAAGCTTTCGAAATTTCTGCGAAATTCGGTCAAGGTATTGACGAATTATTAGAAGGTGTACTTCTTGAAGCAGAAGTATTAGAATTAAAAGCTAATCCTAACAAAAACGCAGTAGGTACTGTAGTTGAAGCATCTCTTGATAAAGGACGTGGTTACTTAGCTACAGTTCTAGTTCAAGCAGGTACAATGAAAGTAGGTGATGTAATGCTTGCTGGTGGTTACTATGGTAAAGTGAAAGCAATGCTTGATCATAGAGGTCACAGAGTGAAAGAAGCAGGTCCTTCTACTCCAGTTCAAGTATTAGGTCTTTCAGGAGCTCCTCAAGCAGGTGACAAACTGAATGTACTAGATACAGAACGTGAAGCGAGAGAGATTGCTAACAAGCGTGAGCAATTATCACGTGAGCAAAGTTTAAGAGCTTCTCAACGTCCTAACCTAGATCTATTCAAGCGTCTTGCTCAAGGTGAGTTACAACAATTGAACTTGATCATCAAAGGTGACGTGGATGGTTCAGTGGAAGCATTATCAGATTCATTACTGAAACTTTCTAACGATGAAGTAGAAGTAAGAATTATCCACAAAGGTGTGGGTGCACTTACTGAATCGGATATCCTATTAGCAGCTGCTGACAAGGAGAACCCTACAATGATCATCGGTTTCCAAGTTCGTCCTACGCCAAACGCAAGAAAGCTTGCTGAAAACGAAGGTATCGAAGTTCGTCATTACTCTGTAATCTATAACGCTATCGACGATGTGAAAGCGGCTATGGAAGGTCTTCTTGAGCCAGATATGGAAGAGAAAATCGTGGGTAACGTTGAAGTTCGTGAAGTATTCAAAATCTCTAAAGTGGGTACAGTTGCCGGTTGTTACGTTACAGATGGTTACATCAAGCGTAACTCTAAAATCCGCTTGATCCGTGAAGGTGTTGTAATCTACGGTGGTACTGAAGGTGGAGAAATTGGAGCACTGAAACGTTTCAAAGACGATGTAAACGAAGTGAAATTCGGTTACGAATGTGGTTTAAGTATTGCCAACTACAACGATATCAAAGTGGGTGACGTTGTTGAAGCATTCGAAATCACTGAGACTAAACGTACGTTGAAATCATAGTTTAAGCAATTAAACTTCTAAATATTGAGAGGCTGATTTATTCATTTAAATCAGCCTCTTTCATTTTATTCATTTCCAGTATTCCCTATCCTCTATTTCAAATTCATTAATTCATACTACTTATATATACCTTAGAGTAAAGCTTTCTAGAAAAGCTAATTTCTAAGAAATAGTACACTATTTAATATGAACGATATATAACTATTATAATAACAATCTTACTCCATCAAGTCCATATATTAAACTTAATTATTGATAATAAATAAGTCAAAAGTTGTAAATAACTCATTTCCCTCGTTATGATATTAAATGAAACAAAGTATTTATTGTACTATTCAACGAAATAGATAAAGTGTAATATATTATTTTTTTTAGTCTTAAATACTTGTATAATTTTGATATCAGGAACAAACTTTTTTTTTAAACTATAAATAAATTAAAGCAATGAAAAAATTAATTGCAGCACTATTACTTGGTACATTACTGACTTCATGTTACAACACAAGACTTCTTGTTGGAGATGTAAAAACTTCTAACTTGAAAACTCAAGAGAAAGTATGGACTCACCATGTAATCTTTGGATTAGTTCCATTGAGCAACGCTCGTCAAAACCCTGCTGATCACCTTCCTGAAGGTCAAGAAAACTACGTAGTGAAAACGAGTACTAGCTTTGTAAATGCACTTGTAACAGGTGTTACAGCTGGTATTTATACACCTACTACAACTACTTACTACGTTCCTAAGAAGTAATTAGTACTGAGCTATTACAGCAAAGGGATTGTTATACTATTTAGCTATAACAGTCCCTTTTTTTATTGAATATTACATGAAAAGCCATTAAATAAGGAATTCTCCCAAAAAAAATTAAATTATTAAAACCATCTAATTGAACATACACTTTCCTTATCAAGTACTAACGTACTTAATGTTTCACACCTTATCAAAAAACAATATGGCAAAACCCAACCTACTACTGATCAATAAACTGAGAGAAGCTGCTTCTAATATTGCATCAGGTAAAGATTATAATTGGGGACATGTAGGAAAATGTAATTGTGGGCATTTGGTCCAGGCGATTACTCCTATGAATTCCAAAGATATTTATTCAACTGCTCAAAGGCAAAAACTGGACGAATGGAGTGAATTTGCACATGATTATTGCCCAGCAAGTGGTATGCCAGTAGACAATATGATTGACACACTTCTTGATGCAGGTCTTGAAGTACAAGATATACCACATTTAGAGTACCTTTCAAACACCAAAGTGTTAAGTGCCCTTCCAGGAGGCTTTAGGTATCTTCAAAAAGGAAACAAGGAAGATGCTGTCACTTACATGAAAGCTTGGGCCAGTGTACTCGAGAAAGAGCTAGTGTAAAGGCTTATAAACTACTAACAGGTTCTCAAATTTCATTATGTCCTACTATCATTAGTTTATTTAGAGCTTTGTAAATTAGCTAACATTCAAAATAGTATATAAATAAATGGGTCGAAGTATTTCTACTTCGACCCTAATTTTAATATGACATCTAAACGATTTAAAACAAGTACATCAAGCTTAGTTTTTTGATACTTCTTGTGTCAACACCTCTTTTTTCTGATAAACACGCACATAATCTACGATTAATTGTTGAGGCCATATATTTTCATCAATTCCCTCAATAGCACCCCATGAACCTCCAACCGCTAAGTTCATCAAAATGTAAAAGTGCTCATCAAAAGGCCATTCTTTGTAGGTTTTCTGTTCATTTCTAAAGTGAAAATACTTTTCATTATCTACATAAATAGAATAACCTTCCGGACTCCATTCCAACTTATAATCATGAAATGCTTCTTCAGCATCTGACAGATAAATTCCTACCATTTTTTCAGTTCCCTTTGCATGATTATAAGCTTCTGTATGTGCAGAACCGTAAACAAAGTCCTTTTCATGCCCAACATGCTCCATAATATTAATTGAACCTTTCTTGGGCCAATCACCAAATTTAGAAACAGAGGGCAACATCCAAATTGCCGGCCATGTCCCCTTTCCAGAGGGAAGCTTTGCTCTAATTACAAATTTGCCATACTTCCAATCTCCTTTTCCTTTCGAGCTTAAACGTGCTGAGGTATAATCAAAAGTCTCATTACTAACGGAATCCATATATCCCTCTTTAATAGCAGTTATATACAATTTCCCATCCTTTACAACAGTATTTTCAAGACGACTTGATGTGTAAGATTGTAATTCCTGATTTCCCCACTTTTTTTTATTTCCATCTACCTCATAACTCCATTTCTCAGTATCAGGCAACCCTTCGTATTCAAACTCATCTGACCATACTAATTGATAATCTAATTCGCCTTCCAATTTTGTTGGTTTCTCTTGTTTAACTTCGCACGAAATCAAAAAAGAGAGAAACAATATTGTTAGTATTTTATCACGTTCCCTAGAATTGTTGACGAGTATGCTTGTAAATATGCTATTCATTTTCAAATGTATTAAGAAGAAAGATTTAAGTAATAATGTCAAAAAATTTTTGATTTAATACACAGAATACAAAAAGGGAGTTCAACGAATCAAACTCCCTTCCACCTATTCATCTATTGTCTAATTTTCGAAGTGAATCTTCTCAAATTCAACAGTCTTTGATACGTTTAATGAAACTGATTGATCTCCAATCATGATTTTGAACTCTCCAGCTTCAACAGTCCATTTTAGATTTTCTGCTACAAAAGCTAAATCTTTACCATTTAAAGTAAACTCAATCACTTTTGATTCACCAGGTTTTAAGTTGACTTTCTCAAATCTTCTTAAACGCTTATTGTCTGGCGTGATTGAAGCATAAAGGTCTTTTGTATACAATTGAACTACTTCTTTACCTTCTACATCTCCAGAGTTCTTCACCGTTACTGAAACTTTAAAGTCACCATAAGGAGTGATTTCATTCTTAGAAATCTTAAGATCAGAATAGTCAAAAGTTGTATAACTTAGGCCAAATCCGAATGGATATTGGAAAGGTAATGAAGAGTTATAATCATACATACCTTCCATTTTTTCAGAGGCTTCTGATGGTTTATGATCATAAGTACCTAATGCATTTGGGTACATTGGGTAAGAGTAAGGTAATTTACCACTTGGGTTCACCTCTCCTACTAATACATCTGCTAATGCATCACCACCAAAGTTACCTGGCAAGTAAGTATGTACCACTGCAGTCATTTCCTCTTCAAATTGAGAAATTAAACGTGGACGACCTTCATTTAAAATTAAAACTACTGGTTTCCCTGTTTTTGCAAGTGCCTCCGCTAATTTTCTTTGATTTTGTGAAATGTATAAATCATGTAAATTACCTGGTGTCTCTGTATAGGTATTTTCACCTAAGCATAATAAAATCACGTCAGCTCCTTCTGAAGCTTTTACAGCGGCGTCAATATCAATATTCTTCTCTTCATAATATTGCCCTTCATGATCGTACTCAACACCAGAAGCGAATGTTACATTCTCTTTTCCTAATTTGTTTTGTACAGCCTCAAGAATAGTATTATAGTCTTGAGCAAATTCTTCTACTTTCTCACCCTGCCAAGAGTACGTCCAACCACCGTTCAATGTACGCATAGAGTTCGCATTAGGACCTGCTACAAATACTTTTGATCCTTTTTTCAAAGGAAGAACATTGTCGTTGTTTTTTAATAAAGTAATTGATTCAGAAGCTGCATTATAGGCAATTTGCTCGTGTTCTTTACTTCCGAATTTAGGATAATCACCTTTAGAAGGGTATGGTATTTCGAATAATCCTAACTCCATTTTCACCTTTAAGATTCTACGTACTGCATCATCAATTCTTGACATTGGCACCTCCCCTTCATTGACTAACTCAACAAGCATTTCAGCAAACTTGAAGTTATAAGGAACCATTGACATGTCGATACCCGCATTGATAGATTTCTTAACGGCCTCCTTGTGCGTATCCGCTACTTTATCTCTGTTGTGTAAGTTTTCAATATCTGCCCAGTCAGTCACTACAAGTCCTTTGAACCCTAGCTCTTCTTTCAACAATTTGGTCAAATACTTATAACTTGCGTGAACAGGAGTACCGTTGATGATACCAGAATTGATCATAATTGTATGTGCTCCAGCATCAATTGCAGCCTTATATGACGGTAAATAATGTTCTCTTAATTCAATTTCTGGAAGATAAGAAGGTGTTCTGTCTTTTCCTGAACGCTCACTACCATAACCTAAGAAGTGCTTGATACAAGACGCTACTTTTGTTTTGTCAGATAGGTCGTTATTTTCTCCTTCATAACCATCAACGGCAGCAATACCCATCTGAGAAGTAAGATAAACATCTTCACCGTATGTTTCCCAGATACGTGGCCATGCAGGATTACGTCCCATATCTAATACTGGAGAAAAATCCCAAGGAATAGAACTAGCTCTAGTTTCATAAGCTGTTACTGCAGCACCCTGACGGTTCAATTCCGTATTCCAAGTGGCAGCCATTCCAATTTGTTGAGGGAAAAATGTAGCACCAGCAGTATAAGTGGTACCATGTATTGCATCTACTCCATACAATACTGGGACACCAATTTCTTTCATTGCAACCTTTTGGATCTGAGAAATAACCTCATTCCATTTATCCGTAGTTCTTGCTCTATTATTCGCTGTGTTAAGTACTGAACCAATTTTGTACTTCACGATAGCCTCTTCGAGCAGTTTTTTATCTAGTTTGAGTGGTTCGTCACTTACAAACACATTTTCTCCTTTAGTAATAACATCTAGAGTAATTTGTGTCATCTGTCCGACTTTCTCTTCCAGTGATAGTTGGTGAAGAATCTTTTCTACTTTCTCGTCGATAGTTAGGTTACTATTTACAATCATTTCAATTTCTGCTGTATTCTTTTCAGGAGTTGAAATGTCTGGGGTATTAAAACCATAAAGTACAGCACACAAAGCTAGAGATGCGATCCCCTTCGTCCAATTATATTTCATTTTCTTAAATAAATTTAGATAGTTAAAGTGATAGAATAAGTAATTTTCATTTATAATTTTTAGCTGATCAAAGATAGAATTTTCTTTATTTTCATTATTTAATTTTTCAATTATTAATTAATTCACTAAAAAAACTAAAAAGAAATGTCAATCTAATCACCTCACTAACAATACATTTTGTAGAAGGGAGCCTAAAAAGGCTCCCTGATATTTATTAAGTAACCTAAAGTACTTTTGTTGTATTATTGAAGTATAAAATCTGAAAGGTAGAAAGTACCAGGTCTAGTGTGCCCTTCTCCACCAATTTGAATGATTACTTTATCGTAGAATGTCACTTCAGTTGCCGGTACTGAATAAGATCCATCTTTGTTCGCATCCGTCATTACAGTTGTGAAATCAAAAGTAACTTCTATCCAAGTTCCGATTTCATCTTCACCCAAAGTATACAACGATTCTGCTCTAGATCTCCATGCCTCACCATCAGTACTGTTTTCTAATCTTAAGGCAATTGTTGGAGTCATAGCTACTTCACCTAACCAAGCTGGCGTTTCATCAGCTGAACTAGGAGTTGTAAAATCATTTGAAGCATCAAAGTATACTTTCATTTTGAAGACATTTCTTTCTGAAAGGTCAATTCTATAAGGAAGTTCAGCTTGGTAGTTTTGCCACCATCCTTGATCTCCTGTAGCATTTGTTCTTTCATACTTACCTACTAACCAGCTCGGAGAGTTTTCATTTAATCTGAATTCATAAGACTCTTCAAATACTAATGCAGCATCTGTCTCGAAATTTAATTTATCTGATTTTTGACCAGAGAAATTATCAAATAGATCATGAGCTTCTAACTCTTTTACTGGATCAGTTTCCTCATCGGCATCCGCAATATCTTTCGGGGCAAAAATATAATACCAAGCATTACCGTCTATACCAATTGTTCTTAAGTGCAATTTCTCTTCCGTCAATTCTAAAATTAAGAAACTCTTACTTTCACCAACATACCAACTGAAGAAACCTCCATTTACAATGTTTAAATATCTATCATCTCCATCAGAGGTCATTTCCCATTGCCAATCTTCTGTATTTAAATCAACATCAACTCTTAGACCATCTTCTCCACCATCAATACCTACAGTTCCTCCGTAATTTGAGAAGAATGATTCTTTAGCAGCAGGTAATACATGTGAATCACCATTGTTATTCAATGTATATTTAAATCCATCCATTGAGAATGTTAACTCATCATCATAGTGACCCAAAGTTGGTTTTTGATTCTTTGATGCAGCCCACCATTCTGGGAAGAAGTTTGATGTAGGCCCTAAACCATTATGTCCTACTTCAAACCTTTGGAATTTCCATACTTTACCCTCTAAGTTATCAGGGCCACCTGTTAAGAATCTAAATTCTTCTGTATCTAAAAGAGAAGCATCTGTATTTTCAATTGTAACAACTTCTGATTTCGATGCTTGACCACCCTCAAAGAAAGCCATCAGTGAAATTCTATAATTTCCTGCTTCTGCAAAAGCCACCTCAACAGAATCTCCATTTGCCGAACCAAATGCCTTGTAATAAGTAGAATCATTTTCTACAACCTCTCTTTCATAAGTCCAACTTGACATGAAACTTTCAGAAGTATTTGCTAACTCTAAGATATTAGGCGTTTTTGCTGACTCTTGTATTGTAAAAGTTACTGAACTGGGTGCGATACCACCTAACTCTGCGTCGTCTTTGGTACAGCTTGCCATCCCCATAAGGATGACAAAGCTTAAGAATGAATATATATATTTTTTCATGGTATGATTTCTTTAATTGTGATTATCTATAACCTTCATTTTGTATCAAAGTTGGATGTAAATCCACTTCTACTTGTGGAATTGGTAAGAAACCTCTTTTAGTCTTATCAAAAGTCACATTAAAAGTTTCAGCAGTACCAATATCACCTGTCATATTATTCCCGTTATCATCAACATATATCTCATCTGTATCAGATGGAGGAGTTAGAGTATACCCTGATACATTGATTTCATCTGCCGCTTCATCCAAACCTCTTCTTAACACATCGAAATAACGATGTCCTTCTAATGCTAACTCTACTCTTCTTTCTTGTTGGATATCTTCAAGTGAAATTGATGACTTATTACTCAAACCAGCTCTTTGACGCACACGGTTTAAATACTCTAATGCTTTGCCTGCATTAGTATCTAAATTCAACTCAGCAGCCATCAATAAAACATCTGCAAATCGGATGTAGTGATAATTCTGTCCCCAGTTTAATGGTGTTTCTGATTCTGCTTCATTCCATGCATGGGTAGTATATTTATTCGTATGCATAGAAGTGAAATTGTAATGAGCTTGATAAACTTCACCTTTTGAATCAATCAAATCTTTTGAATAGATAATTGTCGATGCTTTTCTAAGATCTCCATCTTCAAAAGCGCTTTCTAGTTCTCTTGAAGGTGACATGAAGCCCCAACCTGATTTAAGAATATCGCCACTGTGACCACGTGGTCCAGACATTTGACATAAAATAGAACCGTATGAGTAATCACCCCAATCACCTGAACCTGTATTTGCAAAAGCAATTTCGAAGATGGCTTCCTTGTTGTAGTCTCCATTTTCATTGAACAAATCAGCATAGTTTGTTGCTAGTTCTGCACCTGAATTAGTTATAACATCATTTGCAAAATCAACCATATGCGTCTTATTAAGAGAAGTGACTGCACTTTCGCCTTCAACAATTACAACACCGTCTTTTACTGGTAATTCACTCTTTCCGTAATACCCTGTATAAAATAAGAATACTTTTAAAAGCTCAGCTTCTGCTGCATATTTATCTAAACGACCTTCATCACCTTCAGGAGCACTTTCTGCCATTAAGCTTATAGCTTCTGCCATATCTTTAGCAATTTGGGCATACAACTCATCTGGTGTTGCTTGTTGAACCCCTTTCCAAGCGTCCCCAGCTAATGGTTCTGTTATTACAGGAACGTTTTCAAACAATCGAGCTAACTCAAAATAGTAATGCCCTCTTAAGAATAAAGCCTCACCTTTAAAGTTATTTTTTAAATCTTCTTCAGCTGTTGTGAAATCAATTTGATCATAATTAACCAATAAAGTATTTGCTCTTTGAATACCTCCATAACACTTATCCCATGCTGCTTTACCTGCAGCATTGTTAGTTTGAGATCTAAACTTACTTAGATCTTGGAAGTAAGGCATATCTGTTCCTGTTGGATCTCCACCTACATAAGCATCATCCCCCATAGCCATATCAAACATTCTTACTTCATTGGGGTTTGCACCATTATAATCTGAACGAAGCTTTTCATAAATACCTACTAAAGCTTGTTTTGCTTCAACAGACGTTCTAAAGAATGTTTCAGAAGTTTGAGCATCTGTCGGTTTTAATTCTAAGAAGTCTGAACATGAAGTAATTGACATTGTTCCAATAACAATACTTCCTGCAACTAATATATCTTTAATTTTCATTTTGATTTTCTTATTAGAATGTAACATTTAACCCCATTAAGTAAGCTCTAGCTTGTGGGTATGATCCGTTATCAAATCCGAACCAAGCACCTCCGTGTCCTACTTCTGGATCCATACCAGTGTAATCAGTAAATGTTAGAAGGTTATTACCAGAAACATAAACTCTCAATTTGCTAATACCTGCTTTTTTACTAATCTTTTGAGGAAGAGTGTAACCAATTTGTAAGTTTTTCAATCTTAAATAAGATGCATCCTCAATATGAACCATGTCGTTCAAGTAGTCATAGTTATGACTGTTAGTGTCATCGTAAGTAAATCTTGGGAAAGAGTTAGTTGAACCTTCTCCTGTCCAACGATTTAACCAACGAGTTGGGTAATTTTGTCCTTCTCTTAAATCAGTACGTAATGTTCCGTTAACCATTTTTGCTCCCGCTTGACCTTGCCAGAACATAGAGAAGTCAAAACCTTTATAATCCATTCTTACATTCAGGCCATACATCCATGAGTGGATTGGCGAACCGATATTTGTTCTGTCGTCATTATCAATTTTTCCGTCACCATTGATATCTACATAGCGAATATCACCTGGTTGAGAATTTGGTTGGATAGGCTCACCATCTTTTGCATGTGCATTTACCTCATTTTGGTTTTGGAAAATACCGTCTGTTTTGAATCCATAGAAGTATGGTAATGCATAACCTTCTTCCATTAATAATTGACCTTGAGTATTGAATAAGCCGGGTCCGTAAATTTTACCATCTCCATTTGCTACTTCTATCACCTTGTTATCATTATAAGATGCATTTGCTGTGATATCAAAATGGAAGTCTCCATCTCTTTTAGAATATGTTACAGCCATCTCAATACCTTGGTTTCTTACTGTACCTAAGTTATAGTTAGGACCTGTAACACCCGTGAATCCTGGTACTGGAAGAGTACCTAATAAATCTTGACGTTCTCTTGAGTAAACATCAATAGTAGCAGTAATTTTATCATCAAAGAAACCTGCATCAATACCTAAGTCAATTTCTGAGGCTGCTTCCCATTTTAAATCTGGATTAGCCATTCTCGTAATACCATAACCTGGCACCATATTCTTGTCTGTACCAAAAGGATAAGATGGTGTTGCTCCAAACAACTCTAAGTAACCAAATGCTCCGATATTCTCGTTTCCTACTTTACCCCATGAAGCTCTTAACTTTAAGAAGTTTACAACATCATTTGTTTTTAAGAACTCCTCTTGTGTAAGTATCCAACCTGCTTGTACTGATGGGAAGAAACCAAATTTATTATTCGGTCCGAAGTTAGATGAACCATCGTAACGAGCTGTTGCTGAGATAAGGTACTTCTCTTTGTAGTTGTAACCTACCTTACCAAAGAATGACACTAAGCGATGTTGCCATTCTAATTGACCTGTACCCTTCTGAGTATCATTATCAGCTCCATTGTTTACATATGCATAATCCCAACCTGGAATTTGTAAATTATTTCTTGAAGAACCTAATTGAATACCACTACCATCTCTCATTGTAGTACCAATTAATGCATCGAAAGAGTGGTCACCGAATTTCTTATTGTATGACAATACATTTTCCCATTGATAAACTACATATGAACCTGCAGCTTGATTTATAGAAGATGCATTAACTTGGTTATCAACATTATAGTATGCTTCAGGGTTGTAATTTCTGTTTCCCCAATTACCAATATCAACACCAAAGTCAGTTCTAAATTTTAGTCCTTTAATTCCTGGTGTAGCCTCAATAAATACATTACCTAAGAATTTGTTACTAGCATCTTCACTATAAGTATTATTGATTCTAGCCATTGGGTTAACGATCTCTCTTAAACCTTGTTCTGAAATACCATAGTAACGACCGTCTTTATTGGCAGGCTTTAAATCATAAGTATCAAATTCTTGTATCTTTTCTGGTCTATCCTCCCATACTGTTGTTAAAGGATCATGTAAAAGTGCATTTTGTAAAACACCACCAAATTGGTTTTGCTCATTAATACCTTGTTTCTCTTCTCTTGAGAAAGTAACATTAGCTCCTGATTTAAAATACTCTGAAATTTTATGAGTAGAATTTAAACGTATTGTATAACGATCAAAATTTGACTTTTCGGGTGCTACAATACCTTGTTGACCAAAGTAACCAACTGATGCCATAAATGTAGATTTTTCTGTACCACCTGACATTTGTATGTTATGGCTTTGGATTGGAGCTTGTTGGAACATCTCTCCTTGCCAATCTGTATCTGTTGTGTTGTTATCGATTTCACTTTGGGTAAATCTTGGTACTCTATCCGCTCTTACAGCTCCTTCATTATGGAACATCATATACTCATTAGCATTCATAAGTGGAGTCTTTCTCCAAGCCTCCTGAATACCATAGTATCCATCGTAAGATACAATCGTTCTTCCTGATTTACCTTTCTTTGTAGAGACTAAAACTACACCGTTTGCACCTCTTGAACCGTAGATAGCTGCAGAAGCTGCATCCTTTAATACTTCAATAGACTCAATATCATTTGGGTTTAGGAAATTGATGTTATCCATTTGAACACCGTCAACTACATATAATGGAGTGTTGTTTCCATTTGAACCAGTACCACGTACTCTAATATCAATACCTGCACCTGGCTGACCAGAAACTGGCGTAACTAATACACCTGGCGTTCTACCCTGTAATGATTGAGCTGCATTTTGAACAGGTGTTTGTGTGATATCTTCAGATTTAACTGAAGCAATTGCACCTGTAACAACTGATTTTTTTTGAACTTGGTAACCAACTACAACTACTTCTTCTAATTGCTCTACATCCTCTTCTAAAGCAATATTGATTGTAGTTTGCGTACCTATCACAACCGATTGCTGAGAATAACCAATAAAAGAAAATATTAATTCTTCTGCCCCCTCTGGCACTGATAACTTGTAGTTACCATCAAAATCTGTAATTGTACCTGTAGAAGATCCTTTTACTTTTACATTAACACCAGGTAAAAAACTGCCATCCTGAGCAGATGTTACCTGTCCCGTGATCATTCGATCTTGCGCATTTGAAACGTATGCTGATAACATTAAGCATACGCAAACAAGTAACGAAAGAACATTTTTAGTTTGTAAAAAATTTTTCATTCCATTAAGATTTACGATAGAATAAATTAAGAGTCAAATAATAATTCAGTGTCTTTTTTAAAATAACTAAACTCTTATAGTATAATGAACAGTTGAACTTGCGCTTTTTGTTTTTCTGTCAATTCAAACATACTAGGTAGATGTATATAAATGCAAATTCAATATTTGTTAATATTTTACAAATTATAACTTAAATAAAAATATAATAAACACTGATTATCAAATAATTAAAGAATAAGTGTATCAAATACATTCATTATATTAATCAATTAAAAAAAATGGAATTTAACATAAAATTTTAATAAAATAGAATAGAATATCACTAGAAAAAAAGACGAATTACGTAACAATTAATTCATATTGACATAATCAATATGATCAACTACGATTATACAAGTGTAATTTCTACTTATTATTTACTCTCGAAACAACTTATACATCAATAACATAATTAAACACAGCAAAGCTCAATAATGTTAATTAGAGATAAATAATCCTTTTCTTAATCACATCTAAGTTTACACCGAGACTTTAAAAGAAAATGTAAGTGGTTAAGGGTTTCTATTTAAGAAAATTATTGATTTTGAAGAATTGGTAAAGGGTTATTCTAGTAATCAAAATTGAATTATTAGAAGAGATGCTCATATACTAATATGAATTGACCTAATACCTGCATCACTATAATCTATCATTGTATTGATTACACATTCCATTGACCTTCTCATAAATGATTATTATACGTTTTCTTATATGCAAAAAGGCCATCACTTTCGTGACAGCCTTTTAAACTCTGTTATTATGATTTTATCCTAGTACTTATACTTTTTCAGATACCTTAGGAGCTCCTTCTAAAATCGATGGATCTTCCAACCCTTCTTCAAACTGCTTGAAGTTCTCTACAAACTTAGCAGCAAGCTTCATTGCAACAGCATCATAGTTCTTGAAGCCATTGGCTTTCCAAGAAGCTTTTGCATCAAGTGCTTCGTTTGGCACTCCCTCTACCTCTTTTGGTACTTGCACTCCAAATACTGGGTGTTTAACAAATTCAACATGATCTAACTGTCCTTCCAAAGCTGCGGTGATCATTGCACGAGTATATTTCAACTTCGTACGACCTACTCTATCTGAAGGACCATTTGACCAACCTGTATTGATCAACCAAATATTCGTTTTATATGTTGTCATTTTTTCACCTAACATCATAGCATATACTGAAGGGTGCAGTGGCATAAATGGAGCACCGAAGCAAGCTGAGAAAGTTGGTGTTGGTTCTGTTACTCCTGCTTCTGTTCCTGCTACCTTAGCGGTATACCCAGACATGAAGTGATACATTGCTTGTTCCTTTGTCAACTTAGAAATGGCAGGCAAAACGCCGTACGCATCACAAGTAAGGAAAAATATATTTTTAGGGTGTGTTTCTGATACTGATGGAATCTTAGCATTGTCAATATGATCAATAGGATAAGAAACTCGCGTATTTTCAGTAACAGTTACATTTGTATAATCAACTACTGATGTTCCTGGGAAAAAACGAGTATTTTCCAACGTTGCACCAAACTTAATCGCATCCCATATCTCAGGTTCATTTTCTCTCGTTAGGTCTATCGTCTTTGCGTAGCAACCTCCTTCAAAATTGTAAATACCTTTATCAGACCACCCGTGCTCATCATCTCCAATAAGATTTCGATTAGGATCAGCCGATAACGTTGTTTTACCTGTTCCTGAAAGCCCAAAGAAAACGGCAGAATCACCTTTCACACCTTCATTTGCTGAACAGTGCATAGGTAATACATTTTCATCAATCAAGAGGGCGTTTAATACAGAGAAAATACCTTTTTTAATTTCACCTGTATAACGTGAACCTCCTACTAGAGCCGTCTTTTCTCCAAAATTTAAAATTGAGAAATTACCTTGACGAGTACCATCAAGCTGAGGGTTTGCATAAAAGTCAGGCGCTTGTAATACAACATAATCAGGCTCACCGAATGATCTCAACTCTTCATCACTTGGCACGATGAACATGTTGTTTACAAAGTGTGAAACAGAAGCGAGAGGAGTTACAACTCTTACCTTAATACGAAATGCTGGATCAGCTCCTGCATAAACGTTATTGACATACAACTTTTGGTTGTTTAAAAGGTAATCCACCATTTTACTGGCTAAACCTTCAAATTTGTCTTGTGGAAAGGGCTTGTTGATACTTCCCCACCAAACACGGTCTTTGGTATAATCATCTTCCACGATAAAACGATCTTGAGGAGATCGACCAGTATATTTTCCGGTATCGCACATGATTGCACCTGTGGAGCTGAGAGCACCTTCTCCATTTCTAATTGCTTCTGCGACCAATTGGGCTATAGACAGATCGCGATTTACTTGTTTAGACTCTGCTAAAAGTTTACTGGCTAATTTGTGTGTTGCTGTCATATTGGTAGGTTTTAATTCGTAATAAAATATTATAATAGTACAATTAATAAAATGTACCTAATGGGTTGATTTCAGCGTTATGATAGTAAGTAATTTGAGTAATGTGTTGTTGCTTGTGTTTAAAGTTTACTATACAATACTACAATCTATATTATCATATTCTAGTGACCTACATCAACATTTATTAGGAATTTTATCACTATCCTAGGCAAATATTATTACTACATACCTTAATAAACTGATTAACAGAATATTAACAAATAGTTAAATTTTAAACCTTTGAATTATTTGTAAAAAATAAGTTTATTTTTCAACGGAAATAATTCTCTAATAATTGAATTACTCATCAAATGTATATATTACGTTTAATATAACAAAAGAAAAGAAAGCATAATTCAGTCTTTTTCTTTAAAATATTCAATTTTAGGACATAATCACTAATATTCATCATCGTTTACACATGATTTTAATACGTAAATTATACATTTAAAATTAAAGCGTATTTTGTTTGATTGAATTAATAGATTAACGCATATTTGACCCTTTCACATACATTATCATAATAGCGACATGCATACTAACCAAGACATTCATGTGAGTTCAGAAGTAGGAACTTTACGAAGATTAATGATACACAGCCCAGATGAGGGCATTGGCAAAGTAATTCCTACAAAAGCACAAGATTGGCTTTTTGAAGACATTATTCATTTAGAGACAATGAGGAAGAAGGAATATGATCTTTATTTAAAAATTCTCCTTTACTTTCTAGACTATCAAAACATTCATCCTCGTATTCATTCTATTGATCTACCAGAAGCACAAAGACATTTTTACAAGCCTGACAAAAAGGATTACTTCAACAGTGATAAAGTCATTGAACCACAGGCATTACTTGCACACATTTTAGAAAAAAATGACATTAGAAGCAGAATGATCGCCTCTGTATGTGCACACGAAGGGACTTCATATTCTCTTCAAGACGAATTGATGGAGTTGGAATCTACTATTCTTGCCAGAACAATGATTTCAGGGATACTTCCTGACAAAAGAATGATTTTCCCTCCTATTCCTAACTTTATCTTTACAAGAGACCTTGGCATTACTGTCAATGACCATATTTTACTAAATAAGCCAAAGAAAAAAGCTAGAACTAGGGAATCGATTATCATGAAGTATATCTTCTTTAATCACCCAATGTTTGCAGAATACACTGACAAGGTTATTGAGATTACTGATCCTGAAGATTTCTTTTTACTTGACGATGAAGAACAAGAACAAAAGATCGTAACAATTGAGGGCGGTGATGTGATGATGGTTGCTCCTAATCACCTTTTGGTGGGAGTCAGTGAAAGAACTTCTATTCATGCCGCTAGTAAAGTGGTACATGAAATGCACGGAAGAAATATTGTTGATAAAGTTACCGTTGTGAAGATTCCTGCAAAAAGAGCTTATATGCATATTGACACGACTTTCACTCAAGTAAAACGTAACCTTTGGGTAATGTTTGGTTCTTTCTCTAAGGAAGGTCTGAAAAAAGAACAAGGTGATTTTATTCCTTCATTAGGCAATTCTAAAAGCGAAAATGAATTAGAAATCCTTCAATATGTAAAAGGAAAAAGCTATGATCATCCTATTCGATTTGATTATCTGGAAGACTTACTCAATGATATTAGCTTGAATGACCTTCACTCCACAGAACCCACTCAGTTTATCTATTCTGGTAATAATAAATTCCCTCACGGAAGAAGAGAGCAATGGACAGACTCTTGTAATGTTCTTGCACTCAAAGAAGGAGTTGTTATTGGTTATGATCGAAATGACAAAACTTCAGAAGGTTTTGAAAAACATGGTATGAAAGTCGTAAAGGCTGCTGACTTGATTCAAGATTTTGCTCAAGAGAAAATTTTACCTGAAGACGTTAAGGATACATTAATCTTACTGCCTTCAGCAGAACTTTCAAGAGCTAGAGGTGGATCACATTGTATGTCTATGCCTCTGAAAAGAGACTTCATTTACTAATTGAGTACATTGTAAACTTAAGTTTACGTTATTTATATTGTTTAGAAATCAGGAGATTTCTGATGATCTAAAGGACACGAATGACGCTGACGCTTAACATTCGCGCCATTGAGTTTTCTACCATTTTAGTTTGGTAGCTTTCCACCTGGCATTAAAGGGAAAAGCGTTAAGAATTTCATGAATTGAGCCGTGAAAAATGATTTTCTTGTTTGAGCAAAGCGAGTTTAAAATCATTTAGGCGAGAGGAATGGAATTTAGCTTTTGACTTCTAAGCCTAGATTTTTTGCTTCGTTTTTCATCAATGGAAAAATGAAGAAGAAGGAAGTTTGAAAGTTGACGATAATTTAGTTTACAATGTATTGAGTACTAAAAGACAAAAAATTAATCCATCATTGCTGTGTCTATTGCAAAATAAAACATCAATGATGGATTTTTTATAACCTTATCTTACTCAATATCATGCAGAAAAAATCATTCACTAAGAATTCCCTATTTTTCCCCGTTATATCTCAATAACTTTTTTAATAATGGTTAATTTTTATCGACATGTCCATAACACTGCCTATCTTCCTTATGTTTATTTTTTATCCTTTATAAGATAGAATATATTTATAGTGGCAATAAAACCATTTGTGATTACAATTGGCCAAGCACTTAACATTATACCATAAACCACAAATACAATACATCCTACAGAATTTACCATACGAAGGAGTTTAACGTTTTTGAGGGAAAATGATATCATTAATAATAGTGAGGCCAAGTAACCTACATATTCAGGTGAAAATTCCATATTTACGAACGAAATTTAAATTTAAGATGAAAAAAAGTGTAGCAATCTTATTTATTACATTATTCACTCTTGTAAGTAATTTAGCCTTCAGTCAGGAAGAAAACTATGATCCTAATGCAAATGCGATTGCTGATGTAAAAGCTGCTATTCATTTAGCGAAAAAAACAAATAAACACGTTTTCGTAAAAGTAGGAGGAAATTGGTGTAGTTGGTGTAAACTTTATGCAAAATTTACACATGATAACGAAGATATAGCAAATATCATGGATGACAACTACGTAAAAGTGCTTGTCAATTGGAGTAAAGAAAATAAAAACCCCGCAGCAATGGAATACCTGAAATTCCCTCAACGATTTGGTTACCCTGTATTTGTGATCATTGATGGAAATGGTGAAATTATCCATACTCAAAATTCTGCATATTTGGAACAAGGGAGCGGGTATGATAAACACAAAATAATTCAATTCTTAAAAGGATGGACACCTAAAGCTGTTGATCCTGATACTTATAAAAACTAAACATGAAACCAATTTTATTTCTTATTGCCTATTTACCACTTTTCTTATTCGTCCATTCTTGTAAACCAGTGACAGTCTACCCGCTCAAAAAAGGAGAAGTTGCTTTTGATTGGAGTAATAGCACTGCTTTAACTGCAAAAGTTCTTGTACTGGATCGTTATCCAATGGAACCTCCTGTTTATGGAAGAACCAGAGTATTTACCAGAGCAAGTGACACCGTGAAAGTCAGTATACAGTCTTTCGAATACAGAGGCTCCTGTACTGTTGAACCTTATGAAAACCAAGAAAATTTCCCTTACGCCTCTGTAAAATATAGCGTAAGTGTAAGTCAATCAAGCACTAAAGAAGCTCAATTATGGGATATCAATGTTGATAATACTACAGCTTCCAATGAAGGTCTCCCAACCATAAATCACTAAAACCGACTGAATAATAACATAAACTTTTAAAAAAGTTCACCCCTGCTTAACTTTTAATTGCTTATATTTTATAATTTTTGTTAATAGTAATTTTCATCATTTTGTTTTTTCAGCAAAAGCATCTTATTTATACCCTGAAAAATAAACTATCATAAGTTAAATGTAACTTCACGTGTCTACTAAATATTTTTACGCTATTGTATTAGCGGCTATTTGTTTGATAAGCGCTCCCAATGAATTATTTGCTGAAGAAGGCGGTAAGAAGAAAAAAGGAAAAACTGGAGACGAACATGATAAAACCTTGGTAGAAGGGGAACATCATGAAAATCACTTTGAACTAGAATTATCATTTAACAATGGTAATCAACTAGAATTCACAAGTTCGGTTTACTTTGCCCACCTCACTAAATTTCAGGGAACTGTTGAATTAACTGGTCATCACTTTGCAGGATGCTTTGTGAGAGAAATTCCTATTGGTCATTCTAAATGGGGTACTTTTGTAGGACTTGGTTCTACTTTTGGATTCGAACATTTACATGAAGAAACCGACAATGGAAGTCACCCACCTCATTCTAAGGAAAGTACAAACCACAAAGATTGGAGCGGTAATGTTATTGTACAATCAGGATTGGCTTATTCTTTAGATAAGCATTGGAGTACTGGTTTCACACTTTCTCCGGGTATTGATGTAGAAACTCGTCAGCCTAATTTTGGCATGACACTCGACTTAGTATTTGGTTTCTAATCAACTTGATGACAACATTCCTTAATTAAGATACATTAATTGTTTAATCATAAACATAAGTGATAATATTGCGTTTAAAATCACATCTACACTCTGTTATTAAAAGTGTAGGAGTGATGACCTAATAGACTCATTAATATTATCAACTATCTTTATGTTTTACAATAATTTCTTATTTCGCATTGTTTCATCGGCTATATGTATAGTTGGTTTAAGTTTTTCCTCTTTTGCACAAACAAAACCGGAAAAGTATGAATATACTGAGAACAGTGAAGAAGATTACACTTCTTTCCCTAAACATTCAGCTCACCCTGAGACAACTCTAGAAAAAGAGTTAGAACATCATCATGAGGAGCACCATAACCGTTATGAATTAGAAATTTCTTACAATAATGGTGGTAAGTATGAACTTACTGGATCAATCTACTTTGCCCATTTGACGAAATTTCAAGGTACAGTGGAATTTACAGGTAAACACTATGCAGCCGTTGTCGTACGAGAAATTCCGATAGGTCACTCCAGATGGGGTACTTTCGTAGGTGTGGGTGGTACATTTGGCTTCCATGATCATGAAGTTCCTTCAGATCATGATGAGCATTATTTGGATGTTGAGCTACATGACGCACCTCATCCTGATGATTACAGTACCTCTGATACTGAGACGCATAGAGAATGGAATGGAGCCGTAATTGTTCAAACCGGATTGGCTTATTCTATCAACCGTCATTGGAGTACAGGGTTTACCCTTTCTCCAGGCATGGATGTACAAACAGGTGAACCTACATTTGGTGCAACGATTGACCTTGTTTTTGGTTTTTAATCCAATACAGCACAATCTTATCAATCAAGAAGAAATAAAAATGGGATAGAAATCATTGCTATGAATTCTATCCCATTTTTCGTTTTTGAGAAGTTTATTTACATTCTAAAACTGTAAAGTCATTGATTTGATCATAGAATTCAAATTCCATCAATTGATTTAAATCCTCTTCTATCCAATCATTATCACAACCCTTCCTGATCATTTTATAATGCAGTACATAATCTTGCTTATCATCAGGATTAATCTTCGCTGCTTTTGAATAATCTCCTTTAGCAAACTCATTTCTTGAGTTTCTTAATTCAAACTTTCCATCAGCAAAAAGCTTGATTTCATTCTTAAAATCCTGATCAAGGTTTGTTCTTTGGTAAACTTGAGCATGAGGCTGGGCAGGTGCTATTTCATTGTCATTTGAACATGAGAAAAGAGCTAAAACTGCCACTAAAAAAATAGAAAGAAGTGATTTTGTATTCATCTTATTATAAAGTTTTGATTCAACCTTAAAAGGGAAAACAAATACCGAAACCCCTATCTCTTTCTACATTTTTTTATACAGCTCTAAATTTTAGACTTCAATTCTTTAACCACATGAAATACAACAGGGCATGTTAAGGTATTTCGTGCATGCAATGCAGGTCTTTGATTGAAACCTTGATTTTGAGTTAAGGGATAATCTCTACACGCTTTGGGTCTTGCCTCATAAATGGAACAGTAGTTATCAGCACCAAGAAAAGGACAAGGTTGTTGGTTCATCACATAATCACCATCACTATCCACACGCATGTACTCAGAAATCACCTCTGTTTCTTTCATTCTGAAGTGTTTTGCTATTCTTTTCACGTCTGTAGCAGTGACTACAGGACTAATCGTCTTACAGCAATTCGCACACGTTAAACAATCAAATTTTTGAAATGCATCTTCATCTGCATCATTGACAATTTGATCAATCTGTTTTCCTTTCTTGACCTTTTTAAGGCGTTTCAAAAAAGTTTGATTTTCTTTATATTTTGATTTGGCATTTTTTTGCCAATCTGCATACAAGTCCATTTTTATAATTGATAAGCGTACATCATTTTTTGTTTAAAGCAGAATACTCTCTGTGTTGCATGGTCATACAATGCAAATTCTACTTTTTTTAAGGGAAGCTTGATGTAGCGGGTTTCTAAACTGTAAAGTGCTTTAAAGTGCAACTCATCTTTTTCTAACCAATACACTTCATCTGAGGTTAATCCAATGGCTTTTGCTTTTTTGACCGTATAAGGTTCTGATAGAATATTCCCTAAAAGGTCAAATGTGAAAATACCTCTGTATTGATCCAAAACATAAAGGTTATTTTGATGCTCTCTCATCCAAATCGGTTCCCATGAGGTACTATTGATCAGTTGCTCTAAAGGCACATCAATAGAAATATTTTTCACATTAGGAAAATACTTTTTCAGGCGAAAACTGCCTTGATCATATAACCAAATTCCTCCATCACTTGCATTAGTTGCTACTGAAGCGTACTCTACAAGACCTGGATCAAAAATATATTCAGATTGCTCAGTAAGCTGTTGCCCCAAAATCCGAATACCCTGCCAATCCTCAGAGAATAAAACCGTATTGAGCATTGCCCAAGCATCAATCTGAACCGCTGCTGGAGAAGATGGAGAATACCATCTTTTCTTTTCACCATCAATCCACTGACTCAAGTTCCCCTGTTCATCTGCAACATAAATATATCCTTTCCGATCAATATCTACCGAAACCACCTCTCCTACTTCAATCTCATAAAGTAATTGCTGTGCTTCTGTAAGCGTTGTAGTAAAGGATAATAAAAACAGTAGACTACTCCTTATAAGTAAGTAGTTCCACTTTTTCTCCATCAAATGTTGCATATGTATCATAAGAGAGCCATTCACCTGTGTTAATATATTTTCCTCCTTGATCTAAATCCAGCTCAAGTGGCAAGTGTCTATGACCAAAGATATAATAATCTCTGTATTTTTTAGCTTGCTCCTCCTGACAATACACCCAAATAAATTCTTTCTCCTTACTGATAAAGCCATGTTCTTTCTTGGCTCCAGAGGCTCTGCTATGTCTTGACCATGTTGATGCGATACCAATTCCAATAGTCGGGTGTAAAAATCCGAACAACCATTGACAAAGCTTGTTGGCAAAGACTTTTTTCAAAAACTTATAACTGTAATCTCCAGGACCTAATCCATCTCCATGACCAATGTGAAACTTCTTGCCATAGATTTCTACATCAATAGGCTCTCTGATGATCTTGATTCCAAACTCTTTCTCAAAGTAATCAAACATCCACATATCATGATTACCTGTAAAAATAGAAATCTTGACCCCTTTGTCGACCAATTCTGCTAGCTTCCCTTGGAATCTTAAAAAACCCTTAGGTATAGCGAATCGGTATTCAAACCAGAAATCAAATAAATCCCCTATTAAATAGATATGATCAGCATCTTTGGCCGCCATATCTAACCATCGGCATATCTTTTTTTCTCTTTTTTGACTTTCTTCTAATGATGGTGTTCCCAAATGGAAATCAGAAGCGAAATATACTTTACCCATGCTTCAAAGTTAAGAATTAAGGAGGAAGTAGGAAGAATGATTAAACCTTAAAATATCATTTTCTAAATAAAAAAACCGACTTCCTGATATAGAAAGTCGGTCTTTGTATTTCTTTGGTAAAAAGCCAAGATAAAAGATTAGAATCTTTTTTCTCTAACTTTAGCAGCCTTACCATAACGACCACGTAAGTAGAATAATCTTGCTCTTCTTACTTTACCTTTTCTCAACACTTCGATTTTATCGATAGATGGAGAGTTTAATGGGAAGATACGCTCAACACCAATTCCGCTTGAGATTTTACGTACAGTAAAAGTTTCTCCCAAACTACCTTTATTACGGCGTTGGATTACAGTACCTTGGAACTTCTGAACACGCTCCTTGTTACCTTCTTTAATTTTTACGTATACTTCGATTGTATCTCCTGCGCCGAAAGCGGGATGTCTCTCCATGTTAGATGAGAAATCCTTTTCAACTTTTTTAATTAAATCCATTGTAAATAAGATTTATCGTACAAAAATTTTCGAGTTGCAAAGGTAAAAAGAATATTCTTATAAAGAAACTATCCCTCTCTTTTTTCTTAAGTATAGTTTTAGGTTTAGTTATATTGACAAAAGTTGTAAAGAATAAAGCTTCATTCACCCAAAAAACGTAAGATAGATGTACACAATGTTAATTTTATTGAGTTTTATTTACAAAAACACATAAATACTTACATCACAAGTAGTTAGTTGCATAATTTCTGTAAATTATAGTACTATTCATTTATCATTGACTTACCAACCAAGTAAAACAATACAGTAAATAGTCTACAAAATAATTACAAACTGAACGAGCCGAACCCTTTATACTATGGAAAATGACCTACTAAAGCTATACGATGATTTTACATTAGGTGTAGCCGCCTATCAAAGAATTTCGCCCAATACATACAAAATCTACTATATCAATAAAGTAGGTGTATTGTTGGATCGTTTTAATCTAAATCATTTGGGTAAATACCTACATGAAGTTTACCCTGAAATCGTTTCTTTTGGATTCATTGATCAACTTGAAGAAGTTTTTGACAGTGACAAAGAAATGACCATTCCTTTTCACGCTTATGAAAAGCCTAACGGAGAAATACTCTATAGGGCAAATAAGTTAAAGAAAATTGGGAGTGATCTTATTCTGAACATCTATAATGATGAATCAGAAACTTACTCGTATATCCGAGATATGAAAGATAACAATCAAAGGCTGAATAAGGCTTTGGATTTAATATCACATGATATTCGTGGTGAAGTGACCACTTCCCTTGGGCTCATTGAATTACTCAAACAAGAATTTGATGAGACAAATGACGTGGAAGCCTCTTTGCAGATCATACAGAGAAATATGGAAAATATTGATTTTAAGATCCATGCATTGGTACATCTACTTTTCGAAAAATCAGATCAGATGAACAATATGAGAAATTGGGAAAATAACTCTTCTCCATATCGTTAATCCTGTTTTTATAAAAGAAAAAAACACCCTTTTACTTACACATTGGTAAAAGGGTGTTTCTTAATATATGGAATTCTTTCCAAAATAGCTAAAATGCCACTACAACTTACTTAAGTCAGGTTAAAGCAAAGAACGGTAATGTCATCCTCTTGCTCTTTGGCAAAATTTTCTGTAATGTATTTATCAAAACTTTCTTTCCAAGACTCATGATATCCATTATAAAAACCTTTGATTAACCCTTCCAGCGTATCATGGCCTACAACTTTCCCTTTTTTGGTTTTATGATTTACAAAGCCATCCGTAGATAAAATAATCACATCATCAGAAGAAATATCGTATTCATAATCTTTATAAGGGATCGATGCTTTAGTATTGACTGTTTTACCAATCGACCTATCAGAACTTTTCAGAGGTAGGGTACCATTTTCATTGACGATGTAACCAATTCCACTGGCACCGGAGTAAATAATATGATGGTCTTCAATGTACACAATTGACATATTACAGCCTCTTTCATTGAGGTTACTGTAATAATTAAAGTTATCTCTTATGTATTGATGCAGTTCATAAATCAACTCTGTAGGGCTAGATGGGAGCCTTTGAAGTGTGTCAAGATAAGAAGTAATCACCGTTCCCAATAGCATACCTGTCAACCCTTGGTTATAACAATCTATCATTGCGACGATCGTTGTTCCCATAAAGTTATTTACATAATAATAATCTCCACCAACAGTATCTTTAGGTTGATAATAAATATAATATTCAGCAAAATAATCTTTTAAAATTTTATCTGAAGGAAGGGTATTTAACTGTATTTTAGAAGCATATTCAATACTTGTCTTGATGGCTTCCAAACTATTTTCTGCTTTTATCTTGTCCGATTCGTGTTGTTGTTTCTCACGTTTTTCATTTTTGATTTCCTGCTCCTGAATCGCAATAATTTCTTCCTGCTGTTGCTTCAGTTCTTCTTCTTGTTGTAAGATTTCATTTTGATGATCTCTTAAAATATTTTCTGCTTCATCACGCAACTTATTGTAATTCGTAATTGTGATGAGGACATCCATTCCTACACCAATAATAATGGCGAAGGTGAAGATATGAATATTGATACTACTCACGTCTAATGGAGGAAATGGATTTAAGCCTAAAATTCCAATCACAAAAAGTGTAACAATACATACAAATGCCGCAGCAGCAAAATACCTCCCAACTTTGGCTCCAAAGGAAAGATAAGCCGACATAATCGGTGACAAGAAAAAGTAAATGACAGGTGAAAAAACACCTCCCTGTACTATACAGAAAGAAAGTACAATAATGGTGATATACACATGCAGTATATAGTTTTTCAGTTTTTTATTGTAAGAAATAAAAAGCAATGGAGCGTAAATCAACGTATGAACTCCAAGCATTATAGCTTCCCTATGTAGTCCTAATGGAATATCTACAACGATAAAACCGATCAGCATGTATAAGATGAGTTTTAACTTCGTAGTCAAAAAGTTATTCTGATTATTCATTTAATTAAAAAACGTAGTGTTTAATGTAGCCTGATTAATAAAGAGTTCAACCTTTTAAGCACATTATACAATACTTCTGACTACCACACATCAATCTTTTTGAATGATAATTTGTCTTGAAAAGAAGTCCGCAATAATAAGTTCGTTAGTGAATAAGTTTGATTTTGTAGTATATAAAACTACAATATGTGAAGTCGATGAAATATGATATAATTCCTGAAAGCTTGATTCCGCTGCAAAGGAATATATTTTCATTGACTCACAATACTTTAGAGCGCTAATGTTTCTTAACAAAGTGTATAAGAGTGAAGAGTGTCTATTACGTTAGGTTAAAACACATCACCGTAATATCATCTTCTTGCTCTTTCTCAAAATGCTCAGAAATGTAATCATCAAAACTTTCTTTCCAAGTATGCTTATAACCTTGATAGAAATCTTTGATAATCTCTTCCAGCACTTTACGTCCTATCATTTTTCCTTCTTTAGTTTTATGATTAATAAAACCGTCTGTTGACAACACGATTACATCATCAGAATCAATTTCATATTCCTTATCCATATAAGGGATTGAAGAAGGAGCATTATTTGTTACCCCAACTGATCTATCAGAACTCTTAAAAGCTGTCACTTCATCCTTTCGAATAATATAACCAATACCATTGGCTCCTGAATAGACAACATGTCGATCTTCTATGTATACAATCGAAAGATTACAACCTTTATCATTGATACTACTATAGTAGTTAAAATTATCTCTGATGTATTGATGCAATTCATAAATCAATTCGGAAGGTCGCTCTGGCAGCGCTTGCAGCGTATCTAAATAAGAAGTAATCACTGACCCTAATAGCATACCAGTCATACCTTGATTATAACAATCAATCAATACCACTACTGTTGTACCTCTAAAGCTATTCACGTAGTAATAATCTCCTCCTACTGTATCTTTGGGCTGGTAATAGATGTAATACTCGGCGAAGTAATCCTTCAAAATTTTATCACTTGGCAAAGTATTAAGTTGAATCTTAGAAGCATACTCAATACTACTTTTAATAGCCTCTAAACTATTCTCTGCTTTGATTTTATCGGACTCATACTGCTCTTTCTCCCTTTTTTCATCAATGATCATCTGTTCTTGTGTAGCAATGATCTCTTCCTGCTGTTGTTTTAACTCCTCCTCCTGCTGTAATATTTCATTTTGCTTTTCTCTAACAATAGCTTCAGATTCATTACGAAGTGAATCGTAATTGATGATTGTAATAATTACATCGATTCCAACACCAACAATAATGGCATAAGTGAAAATTTGAATATTCGAAGACGCATCATCCAAATTAGAGAACGGAATTAAATCAAAAAGTCCTAATACAAAAAGTAATGTTATACACCCCAAAACGGCATAAGCAAAACGCTTCCCGACTCTACCTCCAAAAGAGAGGTAAGAAGACATAATAGGGGAAAGGAAAAAGTAAATAATTGGAGATGAAACCCCTCCTTGGACAAAGCAAAGAGAGAAAACCATAAACAAAGAGTAAACATGCAAAACATAGTTTTTCACCCCTTTATTATAAGGAATATAAAGCAACAAACCGTAAACAACAGAATGAATGGCAAGTAACTTAGCTTCATTATAAAGTCCTAAAGGAATATCTATAGGTATAAAACCTACAAGTAAGAACATAATGAGATTTAACTTTGAGGTCAAAAAGTTATTCTTATTCTCCATTAATTTTAAAAGTAATATCTAAATAGTTTAAAAAAGGGTATACTTTTCACACAAATCATTATAAAAAAATACTGCTTATTCTCCTTCTCAAGGAAGAATTTATGAGATATAAGCACAATAATTTACCGAAGGTAGCACGTTGAAATATTCTGAAAAGTAATAGAAATTAAAGCTTAATAGTTTAAAGTATATTGCAAATTAAATAGTTTTTCTTCTATTTTCTGTATCACAATCAAACATAATACACAAACCAAAGGCTATAAACTTGATTTACTGAATATTATATAACATATAAATTCATCAGCTATACGATGGTTACAAGTTACGTAATAGGGTTCGTGTGGACGTTTTACTAAAATTCCCCTACAGTACTGCACTTTAGATGATGATGATTAATACTTCATGAAGAAGAAGGAAGCTTGAAAGTAGGTCCTATAAATACTTACAGAAAAATCGGTTGAAAGTCTTTAGCAACTATCAAATTTCATTTTTACACATAAATAAAGACTGTATTACCAAATCTCTGGAATAAGCACTTTACGGTGTGTAGGATAATCTTTAAACGTTTTCAGGTACCACTCATGATGATCTCTTGCCCTTGGAATCAGATTAGCCAATGTCCACACTAAAAAACTCAAACTTGCCACACTCGGTACCATCAAAAAGAAGCCAGTCCATTCCACAATTTCCCCAAATAGATTAGGCGAACTTAAGCGATTGAATAAAAAACCTTTGGGTACAACATAATGTGTTTCTCCTGGCTTTCTTAAGTTCAAAAGAATGTTGTCAGACATAATATTGATATACATTCCTACTCCAAAGAGTACTACTCCGATCACAAATAGTGGAAGCGAAAAATAAAACCAGCCACCTCCCAAGAAATAACCATTGAGTGTTCCATTGATACTATTGAAGAACATCGCAGAACCAACAATCACCAATGGCATCTTTTTCTTTTTATTCGACATTCTAAATGGAAATATAAAAGTGCGATTGATGTAATGTACAGTCCAAAAGGTAATACCAACTTTTGCCACCCAGGAAGACTCTAGCCCTCCAGAAGCAATAAAACCAGTCCACAACGTAATGGGCGAAATGATCTCCATAAAAAACCATCCCCAAGTGTTTGAAATTACAGACCCCCAGTCAGATCGAGTGTGCCTTCCAAATGGAGCCACAACTTTAAAGAAGAAAAGAATACAAAATGTAATCAATGCTACATTAATCCAACCCCACCCAATGACTTCTAATAACTGCTGATCCATAACGAACAATTAAAGACTGTATAATAACTACTTATACAATCAATTTAACATTTTATTACCAAGAAAACCTAATTCCCACTGAACCACTTATCCAAAAAAGACCAATATCAGTTTGTTCTGAATAAAATGAAGGAGGTGCTGAATATTCATTGTTCTGAATAAAAGGATCATAGTTTACGCTAGGTCCTGCAGTAATAGAAATTCTCTTCCAGATCGGCTGTTCGTACATCAAACTCCACTTTACAAAACGATGTTCAAACTCTGAAGTGGCGTCGTTGTAATTACCATGCATTCCTGCCTCTATTAGCAATCGTTTGAAGAGATAAGCACCGAAACCTATCCCAAAATGATACCCTTGATAACCGTCCAAGTACCCTGAATTGAAAATGCTTGTTCCCACTTTATAATAATTGTAGAATTTCCTTGTACCGGTCTGAAATGACAAATTCAACATACTAAATTCATCCAAATGATAGCTCACGGAATGATAACCATTTTTGTAATAGCTAAACAGGCCAATAGGTAAACCTTTTGCACCATCATTGGCAACGTTGATCAGACCGATTTGTACTCCTTTTAAAGTGTCAGCAAAATTATAAATACCTGCAACCTGCATTCCTTTTATTTCATTAGAGGTATGGTTATAAATACCCGACACCTGCCAACCAATCACTGAGTTGGAATAGTTCGCTATCCCTGCCAACTGCATCCCTTTTATGTCTTTCTGGTTTGTATTCAAAATACCACTCACCTGAGCTCCCTGTATTTCTTTGGCATAACTGTAGATCCCGCTTAATTGTAAACCTTTGACAAAAGTTCGGGTAGCACTTGTAATTCCTCCAACTTGAACACCCTTCACATTTTCTCGCACCACATTATTAATACCACCGATTTGAACACCAAAAACAGAATCAGCAACAATATTTGTAATACCGCCAACCTGCATACCGTTAACTTCTCCCATATTGTAATTGACAATACCACCTATTTGTGCTCCAGTCACATTTCCGCCTACAATATTACTAATACCACCAATTTGTGCTCCCTGCATATGGAAGCGGTT
The DNA here is from genome assembly GCF_014534745.1 of Flammeovirga sp. EKP202. Classification (GTDB taxonomy): domain Bacteria; phylum Bacteroidota; class Bacteroidia; order Cytophagales; family Flammeovirgaceae; genus Flammeovirga. The sequence goes on along the minus strand of NZ_JACVVP010000008.1, from coordinate 52,592 downwards.
GATGTTTACCAATCCACCGATTTCACCCCCTCTATCTACACCTGCCGAATAACCAATAAGGGTATTAAAAGAAAGACGGTTTGTGTAGGAACCTCCAAGGAAATTACTATTACTTAAGAAAGGAACCAACGTGAATTGTGCCGTTCGATGCTCTATGTATTCAATACTATTAGAAATGATATCCACCTTTTTAGGCACAAATCGCTTCACAATGTTGAGTTGATGAGGATTTTGAGTAGATAAAGTAAGGTCAGAGTCTATAGGATTGGAATTTTCATTATATGGAGATAAACCTACATTGTATAGCACTTCGTTTTCATCATCTCCAGGGTTAAATTGCACCATGGTATCATAAAAACCACGATTACGAAAATAAACACCTTTTTGCATCCTTTCCAATGGAACTTTCAATGCATAATATCCCATACTGTCGGTAAGGGTTAATACCTTTTGCGATTCATCATAGACAACCACATTCTGAAGGCCCATTCCTGTAGAAGCGTCCACCACTCTACCGTTTAGCAAAATATCTTCTTTGAGTCGCTGTAACTCCTCTTTTGTTTTTCTTTTACGCTGATCAATTGGACGAATTGTCAGAGAAAAAGCTTCACGAATGATCACATGCATTCCAATCTGCTTGAACTCGTAGTTATAGCCTAGAATATCAATTAAAGCTGCTTTTACAGTGACATTTTGTCCTTTGAAATTGATCTCTTGCGTCAAATCGAGGATGGAGGGATTATAGGAAAAGGAGAAGCCACCTTGATCTTTGATTTCATCTAAGGCCGCTTCCAATGTTTGTTTTTTGATCTCAATACTAATAACACGTTGAAGTAAATCTCCCTCTTCGTTATTAGCAAAAACTGGATGGATTAGTAAGGAAAGGAAAAGAAATAGAATAAATAATCGGTGTTTCATTAATCGATATAATAGGCTTTATCACCTGTTTTTTGAACTTGTAAATTTAAAGTGGCTTGTAGTATTTCGAAAACCTCTTCGATGCTGTTTTCTTTGAAATCTACGGTTAGCTTCTTAGTGTTCAAACTTTCTCTATTTACACTAATATTTACCTTGTAAGCACTTTCTAAAGTAGAGATTACTTTCGCAAAAGAAGTATTATGGAAATTTAACGCTTTGGTTTTCCAAAACAGGTTGTTCATCGAAACATTTTCCTCTTTATAAGGCATAGCACTATTGGCATCAATTGCCCCTTCGGAATTCTTTTCTAACAACACAAAACGGTCTTTTTTCGATGATGATACCGCTTCAAGTTTGACTAACCCTTCCGTTACGGTGACAATAACATCATTTGCCGTAGCTTTTACATTAAATTTTGTTCCCAAGACAGTAATATCGCCTTTTGATGTATGCACAATAAATGGCTTGCTTTCATCATGAGCAATCTCAAAAAAGGCTTCACCATCTAAAGTCACCTCTCTACTATTCCCTTCAAAAGAGGCTACTGATAAAGTAGAATTACCGTTAATAGTAATATCAGAACCATCTTTTAATGTTTCCATTGCGGGCTGTTCGGGTTGATACACCTCTACCGCCACAAAAGTAGGTGCATCCACGTCTTCTTTTGAAGTATAGAAATTAACACCCACTGCCAATAAAACAATTGCAGCAATCGAAGATGCTATTCTTTTCCATGGCGTGAATTGGACCACCTTAGTGGTATTTACCTCAGCTTCGATAGCTTCATCCATTCGATTCCATGCTTTGTCCACATCCACATTCACCTCAGGAATAGAGGCCGTAAGCGTGGCTTCCCAAACCTTCCGGAAAGATTCGAAAGTAGCTTTATTTTCAGCTGAATAGTCGATCCAAAGTTTCACTGCTCTTCCCTCCTCCTCTGTAGTCTCGCCAAGAAGGTATTTGGTCAATAAAACTTCATCTATGTTATTATTCTTTTCCATAATCAATGATATGACACGTCACTTTTAATTTACCCCTATTGGAAGGTTAGAAATTTTTCAAAAAAAATAGAATTAAGATTGTAAAAAATCCGGTAAGCTCCGACCTTAAATATTTTAAGGCAGAAGACATCTGATTTTCAACTGTTTTAACACTGATATTCAGTTTCTTCGAAATCTCAGCGTACCTCAGTCCTTCAAAACGAGAGAGTTGGAATATTTCTTTCCTTTTTTCAGGCAAACTGTCAATACTTTCGCGAATTTTCAGGTCTAATTCACTACTTTCCATGGTATCTACCTCATGTTGTGATGCATCATTGATTGCTTCCTCATTATAAGATTTGTATTGTTCTTTGACTTCAATATGTCGTATAACATTCAATGATTTATTTCTAACCGCTCTATACAAATAGGCTTCAATTGAAATATCAATCTGTATTGTTTCTCTATTTTCCCACAATTTGAAAAGGATATCATGTACCACATCTTCTGAGGCTTGAATATCTTTCAGAAATGTATTCGCAAAAGCACATAGCTTAGGGTATTGCTCCCTAAATAACTTTTCAAATTTATCTTTTGTAATGATTTCTTCTACCAAAATATAGTTTTTGTAAAATGGGATATTAAAACACTTCGCTTAATCACAAATATGCAATTAATAAAAAGTAGATCAAAAGTAAGTTTTTCAAATTAAAATCTTTCTTAAAACAAAGAATAAAACAGCCTTTTCAATATCAAAAACAGACATTCAATAAAAAAATACACTTTTTTTCAACCTCGAATAGGGGTATTTCCCTATTGAAAGGTCATACTATCGAAGCTCACAAAATGAGCATAACATTAAACTTAATTTGAGGATAAAATGAAATCGATATTGTTTCTAAATAAATTCAAAATAATAGAAGTGAAAGAGTCAAAATACGTGATACTATAGTATGACTTCAATTTTAAACAAAAGGACCTAGTATCGGTTTTACATTTATCTACACTACTTAAACTACACCTACTAAAAATGAAAAAGGTAACACATAAAAGAAGCTTCAATGAAGCATTTCAAATCGCTTTAAATAATCATTCTCTTTTTAATCAAGAGACCTTTGATCAAAATTACCAAGCTCTCCATCAACGCATTGAGTCATCTTCTCAAAATAATGCTTCCAATAATCGTTCATTTTTCGTTAAAACCTTAAATAGTTCAATTTCAAAAAGTTAGATGAACTCAAAATGAACAAAATCACTATAACTCATAGATAATGAGCGAGTTAATAACGAACTAACTCACACCATTGTGAATAAAGTCAAAATTAATCAAGAATAAGCTCCTGATTTTCAATCCATTTGTGAATATCTCGTAAAGAATTGTGAATAACTTTAGGCTTAAAATCTAAGTTATTCACTGCTTTTTGATGAGAAATAGGACTATTAAGCTCTAAAAGTGCATTAATTGAATATGAGTTAGTTGGAAGTGGTGAATTTGAAAACTTACCCACAAAGTCAGTAAAAGTTGCCAACATTTTCATAACCGGTGTTGATAACTTAATAGGACTTATTAACTTTTGTGCAATATTCCCATATATTTTTGCAATTTCTGGAATAGAATAGTAGGTATTCCCCAAAATATATTTTCCTTCCACTTGATGCTGTACCGCAAAAATACAACTTTTCACGACATCTTTAACATCTACTACATCAAAGCCTCCTTGGGTTAACATTGGAAGACGATAAAAATGAATCAAACGAAAAAGCTGATTGAAACCATTGAAGTAGAAATCTCCTCCACCGATAATTGATGTGGGGTTTAGAATTGTAATCTTTATTCCACTTTGCTGACTTAAGTAACGCTCCATTTGTGCCTTGGAATAGTCGTAACTTCTATTTTCATCTTTTACCAAAGCAGCAGTTTCATCAAAGACACCTGTAATCGGCACTTCCATACTATGAATAGAACTGATAAATATAAAGTGTTTGACTCCTGCCTTTTTTGCAATTTCAAAAAGATTTTTTGAGTAAATGTAGTTCACATTAATGACATCTTCATTGACACCATACTTTGGATAAACCACTGCTGCACTGTGAATAACTGTATCTACTTTATTCACAAACTGTTGAAGACTATGTTGATACCTTAAATCTCCTACAATTTGTTCTACATTAGTGAGTCTGTTTGTTCTCTTCCTGACAAGTACGCGGTGTGGTATATTTTCTTTCTGGAGGTATTTATGCAGCACATAACCTACATGTCCGCTAGCTCCTGTTAAGGCTATCATAACGCTGTTACGATTTATTTTTCAATTCAATCATCACTTTGGGTGACATCCCATAGTATTTCTTAAAAGCATCAGAAAATTTAGAAATACCTTTAAAACCTAAGTCTTGTGCCACCTCTGTCACGGTCTTTTTTTGGTGAATCAACATATTTCTTGACTCATCCATTCTTAGTTGTGTATAAAACTGATAAAGAGGTTTCCCGAATTCCGCTTTAAAATCCCGAATCAACTTTGATCTACTGATACCAAACTCGTCACATATTTCCTCTAAGGAAGGAGGCTGAGACAAGTCTTTTGAAATAAATTCTCTGATCGCAAAAAGACGTTCTGTATCGAAGGAGTCTAACCTTTTAGCATCATTGACATCACGTTTGGTTAAAAACTCAAAGATCTGTCCCAAGATAAAAATGGATTGACTGTAGACCACCGACTTATAAGAAATACTATCTCTTTCCACTTCAAAAATTTGATCAAGAGCAGTTGCAATTTCATAAGTAGGAGACTCAAAAAACAACCAAGGTTCGGGATTGTGAATCAATTCTTTGATTTCATGAAAGCGATCTCCAAAGTAATCATCCAGTAAGTTTTTTTTGATCATCATGGTGACCCATTGAGCGTTTGATCCAATACCACCATAATTGATGACGGACTTTCTTAAATTAGAAATCATCAAACCTCTTTGTTTACCAGGGCCAAAAATCTCTATTTTATTGTCTGTCTCATAAATATGCTTAATGTTACCATCTCTCAATAACATGATATAGATAAAGTCAGCATCACTTTTGGGATGATGCCTTACGCCTACCTCTTTTTCAATCACACAATCGTGCACTATTATTTTGATATCATTCAGTAATGTAAAAAAATGATAGTCGATTAATCCATACTCTGATTGTGTTTTGATTCTTTTACCATTGAACATTGTACCCGTTAAGGCTGCAATTTGATTTGGAAAAGAGGTTTCATCATTATGATCTACATTGATTATTTTATCTTCATTTATTGTCATTCGGCAACAGTAATTTCTAATTTTAGGATTTAGTTCTGTACATAAAAATAGTCACAAACCATGAAAATCATCTCATTTACTAAAATCAAGAAAGGAAAACCTAAGAAAAAGGCAAAAACAAATGAGGATAAACTGACAAAGTTGTGGTTTGAAGTACAAAAAAAGAAAAAGCGAAATGCTTTACTGACAAAGGAAGTTCACTTAATGCTTACAGCTTATCAAGAACACCTTGAGGAAGTAGCCTCGTCTCGTTTCACTACCTTATATTCTTTTATTGAAAGAATGCTTTTTTTAGGGAAAGAAGCGAAACTGACCAATAAAAATCATCAGCTATTTCAATTATTAGTACAGCATTATCTCGTGGAAGGCTTACAATCTCCATTTGCCAAAACATTAAAGTTCGATCAGTTGATTCCGGAATTTCAAATGCTCGCCGAAAACGCTTCTTCTAAAAAAACAAAGTCCCAAAAAAGGAAGGAAAGAATTGAACACATCAAAAAGCAACTGGTTTTAAAATCAAGATCGGAGGAGATAGACCACTTGTTAACCGATAACGATTGGGAAAAAATGATTGAAGACGATCATCAAGTTCAAAAAATATTTGAGGAGAAAGTGCAACCTTACTTATTGAGCAAACAACAAAAGCAACTTCTAAAAGAAGCATTTCAGAAAGCAGACCAAAGAGAGAAGACAACAATAAATTATACCTCTGTCCATTCACTCTATAAAAAACTGGCCAAAAAATTTCACCCCGACTTAGTGAAAGATGAACATGAAAAAGAAGAACGACACCACTTAATGTCCATCATTACTGAAGCCAAAAATAAAGAAGATATTACAACGCTCTTAGACCTGTACAGCACTCACTTTAAAGAGGACAAAATAGAATTTAAAGAAGAGGAGTCTGAAAGGTTACTACAACTCTTAGAAAAACAAGTGAAGGAATTGGAAGAAGAAAAAGAGAGAATTATTGGAGGACCTAAGGAACATTACATTTATAATCTTTTTGTGGGTAAATCTGGAAGTGGTATTGAACGAGAAGCCTTACATTTGAAAGAGAGTGAAAAACATAAAAAACAACAACTAGAAGCTCAATTAAACGAATTAGAAACAATTGAGGATTTACAAAGTTTATTGTTGAGGTACGATTATTAAGCATATATATCAATTCAATTATTATGAGAAAACTACTCTTAAAAACACACTTTAAATCTGTTATTTTATTAGGGTACCTACTTACAGGTTCACTTTTAGCTTCTGCACAAGACAGAGTAACAGGACACACTTTTGCGACCCGTTCGGAAGTTTTAGCTCAAAACGGTATGGTGGCCACTTCACACCCCTTAGCTACTCAAGTAGGATTAGATATTTTGAAGAAAGGTGGAAATGCGATCGATGCGGCCATTGCAGCCAACGCCACTTTAGGATTAATGGAACCCACGGGATGTGGAATTGGTGGAGATATTTTCGCCATTATCTGGGATGCGAAAACTCAAAAATTATACGCTTTGAATGGCAGTGGCAGATCTCCTAAAAAACTAACCTTAGCGTATTTCAAAGAAAATAATTATACAAAAATTCCTGCACTGGGTCCTTTACCTGTCAGTGTACCCGGTACTGTGGATGGGTGGTTTGAAATGCATAAAAAATTCGGAACAATGGATATGAATACCATCCTCACTCCTGCAATCGAATATGCTGAAAATGGATTTCCTCTGACAGAACTAATCGCTTGGTATATGCAAAAATCGATTCCTAGGTATCAAGCGAAAGGTTTTCCAAATATTGAAGATACATACATCCATCAAAATGGAGGTAAACTGCCTAATGAAGGAGATATTTATAAAAACCCGTACTTGGCAGCTACTTATAAAAAAATTGCAAAAGGTGGTAGAGATGCTTTCTATAAAGGAGAAATTGCGAAAACGATTGGATTATTTATCAAAGAACAAGGCGGTTTCTTGAGTCGAAAAGACCTTGAAGATCATCATTCAGAATGGTTAGATCCCGTTTCTATCAATTACAGAGGATATGATGTATGGGAACTTCCTCCCAACGGTCAAGGTATAGCAGCACTTCAAATGTTGAAAATTTTGGAACAATATGACTTCTCAAACATTCCTTTCGGGAGTGCTGAACACCTGCATTTATTTACGGAAGCGAAGAAATTGGCATTTGAAGATAGAGCTAAATATTATGCTGATATGGATTTCTATGATGTGCCTCTATCTACTTTACTTTCTGAAAAATATGCTAAAGAAAGAAGTAAAGAAATCGGAGAAAGAGCTTCTACTTACGAAGCAGGTAAAATCAGTGCGGGTGAAACGATTTATATGACGGTAGCGGACAAAGAAGGAAATATGGTATCGCTTATCCAATCCAACTATAGAGGAATGGGATCAGGTATGGTACCTCCGAAATTAGGATTTATGCTACAAGACCGAGGGGAATTATTCACCTTAATAGAAGGTCAAGCAAATACATTTGAGCCGGGTAAAAGACCTTTCCACACCATCATTCCTGCCTTTATCACCAAAGATGGAAAACCTTATGTTTCATTCGGAGTGATGGGCGGAGACTTCCAACCTCAAGGTCACACTCAAATTGTGATGAACTTAATTGATTTCGGGATGAACCTACAAGAAGCTGGCGATGCTCCTCGATGGGATCATACAGGTGGTGCTTCTCCAATGGGTGAAACTACTCAAAACAAAGGAATGATCAGAGTAGAATCGGGTATTCCTTACGAAACAGTAAGAGGATTGATGGACAAAGGGCATCAAGTTGGTTTTACGAGAGGTACTTATGGTGGCTATCAGGCTATCCTTTGGGATGATCTCAAAAAAGTATATCATGGGGCGAGTGAGAGTAGAAAGGACGGACAGGCAGCGGGGTATTAATTCCTTCCTCAATAAAAACTGATAACACAAACATCAAAAAATAAAACAGGCTACCTTATCGTTTCAATAAGATAGCCTGTTTCTATTTTTAACTACTCCAATTACTACACAGATACTTCTGCTTTGATATGTGGATGTGGATCGTAATCTGTCAATTTGAAATCTTCGAATTTGAAAGAGAAAATATCTTTCACCTCAGGATTGATTTCCATTTTTGGTAATGATCTGAAATCTCTTGTCAGCTGTAATTTGGCTTGATCAAGGTGATTGTTGTAAAGGTGAGCATCTCCTAAAGTATGAACGAAATCCCCTGGTTCCAAATCACAAACTTGAGCAATCATCACGGTCAGTAATGCATAAGAAGCAATATTAAATGGAACACCCAAAAATACGTCTGCACTTCTTTGGTACAACTGACATGAAAGTTTACCGTCTGCTACATAAAACTGGAATAAAGCGTGACAAGGCATTAAAGCCATTTCGTCCAACTCCCCTACGTTCCATGCAGAAATTACCAAACGTCTTGAATTAGGGTTCGTTTTGATTTCATTGATCAACCAAGAAATTTGGTCAATTGTTTTTCCATCAGCACCAGCCCATGAACGCCATTGTTTACCATAAACAGGACCAAGTTCACCATTTTCATCTGCCCATTCGTTCCAGATTCTCACGCCGTTATCTTGAAGGTACTTTACATTCGTATCCCCATTCAAAAACCATAATAGCTCATGAATGATAGAACGAAGGTGTAACTTCTTTGTCGTTAAAACTGGAAATCCTTCTGATAAATCAAAACGCATTTGATGACCGAAAACTGATTTTGTACCCGTTCCGGTACGATCTCCTTTCTCAGCTCCTTCCTCTAAGATTCTGTTTAATAATTCGTGGTATTGTTTCATTCTGCTCTCGTAAAAATTCGAATGCAAAAGTGCATCATTTCCTTTCGATAACCAAATTATTAACACCGTCAAAATAATAATCCGTACGAGCTGCACCGCCAAGAGATAAATACGACAAAGTACTGTCGTCATATTTTTGCGTTCCTCTAAGCACTTGCTCCCCTTTTAGCGTGAGATAATATTTACCTTCTTTCTGCTCGATCAAATCCAGAGAAAGTCTTTTGATGATATTTTCATATTGCAAATCTCCAAAACCTTCCCAAGTTTGTCTACGGAGTAATTTCCCGATCAGTTTAAACAAGGTCAGTGGTTCGTCATTCAAGTATTTCAAAATTCTTCTTTCCAGTTTGTTTAATCCAGTGGCTGGATTTGGGAAACGCTCAAGGTGAGCTATCATTGCTTCTTTTAGATAGGCAAAGTTTACCGGGTGTTTATTGATCATCCGAAGAAAATCCTTTAGGTTATCACTCGTGTACTTCTTCCAAAATCGTGAAGCGTATTCAAGGTCGTTCTCCGATAGCAACAATCTTTCATTGAAGAGCCTTGGGTAATCATTAATTTTATATTCTCCTAGTCCTTTGTTCTTGTCTGTATTGATGATAGAAATCTTATCGTACACAAAGCTATTTTGAGTAATAAAAGCCAATATAGCCATAAGATTCACCTGACAGAATAAGTCATTTTCAAACCAAAGTACAATTTCATCTTCGGGTTTTAAGTGATTAAGTTGTTGTAGCTCATCATGTAAAATACGAGCATATTCATCGGAAGATATATTAAAATTAGAATTCAGAAAGCTTGTTCTTGATTCAAAGAAAGACAGAGTGAACAGTGGTCCAAAGCAGTCTCCTTCTACGAGCATTTCCCTGAAAACTATCGAAGTACCTTCAAAGTTATTCTTCTTCCAGATTTCAAAACTACTATCGCCATTTAGTATGTGATAAATCATAAGCAAGCATTAATATATTTACATTGAAATGGTTTAATTGTTACAAATATCGTAATTTAAAACTATTAACATTGAATAATTAGAGTCAAAATTAGCTATTTTGGTATATTTTTCATATAATGCATATCAGGACGTTGATATTAAAGTATCATTTTTTGTGTGCGTTCTTTCTAGGTAACTTATAACTTATACAACGACTATCATGAGAGCATTAACGAAAAAAGAGCAAGACATCATTGCCATCCTTAAGGCGAGTCTGCGTGAGTCAATGAAATTTGGTTTTATAGCAGAATATATGAGTGTTGTCTTACCCGATCATAAAGCATTAGCAGAAAGTGCATTGGCAAAGTTATGCCCGCACTCTGGTGCTCAGAAAGAGAAACTGACAAAAGATGATGTGAGCATTATTCGTAAAGTAATGGAATTCATTACTGAACCTAATACTCCTTTTGTGAATATTATTCACCCTTATCATAGAAGTTTGGCATTAGAATATCAAAATACGTGGCTTTATAACCTATCTGAATTAGGTACACCAATGTCCACAGTACCTTCATATCTAAAATAATTAAAGGTGACATGTTTGGGAAGTCAGAGCTTCCAAACATGTTAACCGTATTGAGGATTTACATAAACGCTCAATCCTCTTAAACGTGTCTTGTGTTGATGGCTTATCTCTTCTCGTAACAATTCAATTTCAGCCTTTCGAAATTGTAAATCTCTTTTTAAGATGGAGATATTTTTGGCATTAAAATAGGCTTTCAAAAAACCTAATCCCATAAAAAACTTAAATTGAATGCTAATGAGCGTTGGTGGAGCCTGAGTCATAATTATGGCTACAACTTCTAGAATAATGATAGCTTCAACGATGCCTATTACCGTTTTTGTAAGGTAATGATCAAAGAAATAAGCCCCCATCAAAAGCACCAGAATCATAAGGACATACACTCCTGTTAGAGCATAGTTTTCGGTTGAATAATGATTAAAAATATCGTATAAAGGTGCAATGATCATTAGTGCCAACAAAGCTCTATTGACCAAAATGTTATTATTGAGCTTTTGAAACAAATTGAGTAACCTGTTTTCTTTCTCTATAATTTTTTGCTGAGTCTGCATGAGCAAAATAGTTTTTGAAAGGTAAAGTTTAAAGAACTATAAATCAATAAGTAATATTCATTGAGTTGATAAAATAAGTTAACAAAATATACTTTAAATTCCAACGGCAATTACAAAACAAAACTAGCAAAATCACTTACTATATTATTCTCTTCATCAGAAAAACAAAATAGTCATTACCCCTCCTTGGGAATAATGACTATTAGAGTAGATTCTGCAAAAAGAATCAAACCTATCTATTTATCTTCACCTTGCAGTTTACGCTGACGTTTTCTTTCTTCAATAGCATCTAATTTCACTTGTAATTCTACAGCATCTTTTGCAGCCATATAGGCCTTAATAAGTCCTGATACAATCGCTACTTTAATCAATAGCCCGAAAAATGAGAGAGAAGCTCCAATCAAAAGCCCTAAGACTTCCAAAGTCAAATAAATCGCTAATCCTGCTAATACTGCTTTTTTGGGCATTTTTGTCACCAAGAAACCTAAAATAGCAAAAGAGATCAAAATGACAGAATACAATACCACTACAAAACTAATGTTTGCTGAAAGTCCTCCGAAGATGCCAAATAGTTGAGTAGCTGCAATAGCGAAAAGGATTATTCTTCCTTGTTTCAACTTTTCCTTGCATTGAAGCATTAAGTTGTAATTGATTCTTTCATCATGTTTGTCCAACTTTTCTTGTTGTGTAAGCGTTGACATAAAATTTTATATTAATAGTTTGCTAAAAACAGGATACAGAACTTACTCCAATCAAAAGCTCGACTTCATTTGTAATAGAAGCAGTTTACTTTTTATAAATGCATGAATAAGTACCGTAACACAGAATAATTTTCTTGAAGATAATTATCTCCATTCAAAAAACATAATGAAAAATAGGTTTCCATCAGTCATTAAGATTCCATTGCTTTCACGTAAACCAACTACATTGTAAACTAAATTATCGTCAACTTTCAATTGATATTTATACAAGCTTTTTATGTTCTACTTTCAAGCTTCCTTCTTCTTCATTTTTGTCTTAACACAAAAACGAAGCAAAAAATGAACGCAAAAGCTAAATTCCATTCCTCTCGCCTAAATGATTTTAAACTCGCTGCACTCAAACAAAAAAATCATTTTTAACGGCTCAATACATGAAATTCTTCACGCTTTTCCCTTCAAGGCCGGGGAGACACTACTAAACGAGTTGGATAGAAAGTCCACTGGTGCGAATGTTAAACGTAAGTGTCATTCGTGTCCTACAGATCAACAGAAATCTCCTGATTTCTAAATATCATAAATATTCTAAAACTTAGTTTACAATGTACTAACCAAATACAAAAAGCCACCTTTATTAAAGTGGCTTTGATATTCTTTTGAAGGATCCAATTATTCTATTTTATTGCACATCATAGACTGTTATATTCACAGAACCTAAAACACTAATTCCTTCTAATATTAAATGGCAATTTACTTTATCTGTCACTGTCGGAACAGCGTCTTCTTTTGAAGAACTAAAAGCATTATATATTTTATTTTTCCACGTCTTACTTTTTAAAACATGAGAATATTCACTTAAAATTTTCTTGGTACGATCTTCTACAACAGTGCCAGGTAAAACTTTGATATTCACCTCTCCTACAATTTTTGTCATACGTAGTTTAACAACTGCACCTTCTAAACATTGGTTTCTTAGATCAACATTCGTCTCCCCTACAATAGTAACTACCTCATAGTCAGACTTCGTATTTCTTAAATTAGGGTCATTAAACTTAATATTTTGCTCTCCAATAATTGTAAAAATCCTAGATGAACTTGTATTCACATTATCAATCACAAGACTTTTCCCTCCTAAAATATTTAATGACAACTTATCATGATCTTGTGGCGCAATGCTTTCAGGAGCAATTACACTAGAAGATTTGATATTGGAACCTAATTCTTTTACATAATGTTCGGGAAAATCTGACAATACTAGATCTAATTTATCAATTGAATCAGCCTGCATCACTATGTCTAATCTATTTTCATAATCATGAGGATCGAGATTTCCTTCCGTAAATGCTTTTTCAAGAATATCTAAAGTTTGTTTTCGTTTCTTCGGTAAACCAAATTGAGAGACATGTTTCATTGCGTATCTTTAATGTTTTGTACTAAAGTAACAAAAAAAACCTATTGAGTAAAAACCCAATAGGCTAAAGTGTTAAGTATATTATATGTCTTTATTGGTTAAGGTATTTATCTATAGTGAAACCGCTAGAGCGATTGCGAATCCTACCGCGATAACCACTGTTGCTATTGTGAAATTTTTCATGTCTATAGTGTTTATATATGATTAAACTAATGCTCTTACTTTGTACTTCAAATGTATATCTTACCCTTATTATTACCAAACTTTTTTTAAAGTATTTTTTACACTTATAAAAGTGGAGATTTATGATTTTTCAAAGGATAGGCCTATTTTTTAAAATCTTAAAAATAACCCTTCTAATTCTTTTCAATAACACATAAAATAAAGTGTAAATAATACAGAAAAAATAATTTCAAAAAAGTGAAAAATAGTTACGCTATAACAAGAAAAAGCTTCTTTTGGTGTACTCTTCTGATGAATAAATATAGATGCCAACAATTATTTATTCTTTTATCAAATAATGCAATCCATTTTTTTGTTTTTAAGAAAAAAAGACCGCAATTTGGTTGACCATATTTTTTAATGATTGAAAATTTAGTCTAGGATATTCTTTTTCAATCAAAAGAACGGTTCATAACGATGAACGAACCATATTCTATTAATATCGTAAGCAATTTTACAGTGCATCGTCTGATTTGATGCCTCATTAATGCTTATTAGACTTCGAAAATTTTATGAATAAAAACTCAATTATTCCATTTGGTAAAACTAACCTATATGTTTCTAGAGTTGGATTGGGGCTAGCAGCATTAGGAAGACCCGGATATATAAACCTAGGACATGGAGATGACCTTAACAATAACTACGACATTGAAGTAATGCAAAAGAATGCTGCAGCAGTCATGGATGTGGCATATCAGAATGGTATTCGATATTTTGATACAGCTAGAAGTTACGGAAAAGGAGAATTGTTTTTGAAAAGTTGGCTAAACCAACAAGAAAATACCTCAAAACTTGTAGTAGGTTCGAAATGGGGATATGAATACACCGCAGAATGGAATGTAAAAGCTGAACACCACGAAATTAAGAGTCATACTTTGGATTTACTTAAAAAACAGTGGATGGAAAGCGTTAGTTTACTGGATGAAAACCTTAATATTTATCACATACATTCTGCTACTCTAGAAAGCGGCGTACTGGATAACGAGGAAGTATTACAACAACTGTGGGACATCAAAGCTACAGGTACTATCATTGGTCTTTCGTTGAGTGGTGAGAAACAAAGCGAAACACTAGAGAAAGCTTTAAAGATACAAAGAGAAGGTGAGCACCTGTTCCAATCTGTGCAAGCTACCTATAATATATTGGAAAGGTCAGCTTCAAAAATGTTAGAGGAAGCGGCTTATCAAGGATGGGGGGTCATCATTAAAGAAGTGGTAGCCAATGGTCGATTAACCGGTAGAAATGAAGAAGAAGATTTTCAACCTTTCAAACAAAAACTGGCAGCTATCGCTCAAAAACACGATGTTGGTATTGATGCGATTGCAATGGCTTTTGTGCTCTCTCAACCCTGGGTTTCAGTGGCTTTGAGTGGTGCTTCTACTGCAGATATGCTTCATGAAAACCTAAAAGGAGCCGAAGTACAACTTGATATGTTTGATCTTCAGATGTTAGATGAAATATATGAAGAAAACGAAATCTATTGGCAGAAAAGAAAAGAACTTGATTGGAATTAATTGATATTGTTCTAACTTTAAGTACCTATTAATAATTGTTTTAGTAGGTACTTATTTGTTTATAAGTAGCTGATCATAATTAAATATAGTTTAATTCATATGCATTTAAGCTATAGATAATTTTGAACAGGTACTTAAGCACCTATTGAACTCAAAACAGCTAATTATTAACTCAGAGGAAACCTAAGAAAGCAAAAACGACAACTTATTTAAAATAAGTCACTATTTCTATATATTAAGACCATTAAACTATGAGAAAATTACTTTTCTTTTTATCACTATTGCTCATCGCATTTTCAACCAATGCACAAAAGAAAAATAAAAACAAGAAACCCAATATCTTAGTTATTTGGGGTGATGATATTGGCTGGGCCAATATTAGTAAATACAACCACGGTATGATGGGATATAAAACCCCAAACATTGACCGAATTGCCAACGAAGGGGCAATGTTTACCGATTGGTATGCTCAACAGTCCTGTACAGCAGGAAGGGCTGCGTTTATTTTAGGACAACATCCATTTAGAACGGGTTTGTTGACGATCGGTATGCCAGGTTCAAAACAAGGAATCAAAGACAATCAACCTACTATTGCTGAATTATTGAGACCTTTAGGTTATACTTCTGGTCAATTTGGCAAAAACCACCTAGGAGACCAAGATGAACATCTACCCACTAATCACGGTTTCGATGAGTTTTTCGGTAATCTTTACCACTTAAATGCGGAAGAAGAACCAGAAACGTACTATTATCCTAAAGACCCTGAATTCCACAAAAAATTCGGCCCTCGTGGCGTTATTCACTCTTATGCTGATGGTCGCGTTCAAGATACAGGTCCATTGACAAGAAAGAGAATGGAGACTGTAGATGATGAATTTACACAAGCTGCATTACAATTTATTGAAAAAGCTCATAATGATGGAAAACCGTTTTTTGTATGGTTAAGTGCCACTAGAATGCACGTTTGGACGCATCTTAAAGAAGAAAGTAGAGGGGTAACAGGTATAGGTCTTTACCCTGACGGTATGGTAGAACACGACAAGAATATAGGTATTGTGTTAGCTAAACTAGAAGAGCTAGGTATTATCGACAATACCATGATCATGTACTCTACCGACAATGGTGCAGAGAAATTCTCATGGCCTGATGGTGGCTCTACTCCTTTTGCAGGTGAAAAAGGAACTACTTGGGAAGGTGGTTTTAGAGTACCTTGTGCGATCCGTTGGCCAGGTGTAATCCAACCTGGAACGATAGACAATAATATTTATTCTCATGAAGACATGATGCCTACCATATTGGCTGCTGCAGGAGTGACAGATGTAAAAAAGAAACTTTTGAATGGCTATAAAGCAAGTGACAAGACCTTCAAAGTACACCTTGACGGTTACAATCAAATGGGATTCTGGAAAGGTGACATCAAAGAAGCTCCTCGTAATGAGATATTTTATTTTGATGCAGCTGGAAACCTGAATGCATTAAGATATAAAGATTGGAAATTACACTTTGCCATCATGGAAGGTGCCATCAATACTGCTTATAGAAAAACACCATCATGGCCAATTTTGATCAACCTCAGAGCTGACCCTTATGAAGTCTCTTATAAATCTGCTTTATACATTCGTTGGTTTGCGGACAATATGTGGACATTCGTGCCTGCTCAAGCCTACACAGGTGAATTCTTAGCTACATTTAAAGAGTTTCCTCCAGTACAAGGCTCCTCTTTAGGAATTGATAAGGTCTTGCAATCGTTACAAACTACTCCTAAAAATTAATGCATAAAGCAAATACACTGTAAACTAAATTATCGTTAATTATAGCAATTCCTTTTGTGAAGGATAAGTGGTAGTGTATTATGGTGCGTGCGGACGTTTTAGTAAAACGTCCCTACAGAACTGCATTTTAGAAGATGATTACAAAACCCTTTTCTTTTGTAATTAGGTAATCATTTAGTAGTATCTTCTTCGGCATTGAAGGGAAAAGCGTGAAGAATTTCATGGATTGAGCCGTTAAAAATGATTTTGCTGTTTGAGCTTTAGCGAGTTTAAAATCATTTAGGCGAGAGAAATGAAATTTAGCTTTTGACTTCTAAGCCTTGACTTTTTTGCTTCGTTTTTGTGTTAAGACAAAAATGAAGAAGAAGGAAGTTTGAAAGTAGATTCTATAAATTCTTGTAGAAAGCTTAATTAAAAGTTGATGATAATTCAGTTTACAACGTAGTAAATTTGCTAGAAAACCTCTACTAAAATATCCTGGTAGAGGTTTTTTATTTCCCATAATTGATTAATAAGGAAATTGATCCAGAAGAAATTGGAGTATAAAAAGTGTTAAATCAACGTCGATTCAAAACAAATGTGAACTATACCACATTTCTTGTGTAGATACTTCCGTAAAATTGTATTCATAAAATAATACAAACCTAAATTAAACATTATGAAAAGGATACTCGGATTACTTACATTATTATTAGCATTACATAGCGTTACATTAAGTCAAGATATGGATAAAAATAAAAAGTTTAACCCGCTTACAGATTTTGAACAATATGTCATTGTACATAAAGGAACTGAACGCCCAGGTACTGGAATATATAATGCACATTTTGAAGATGGTACATATACTTGTAAAAGATGTGACACTCCACTTTACAAATCAGATGATAAGTTTGACTCTCACTGTGGATGGCCTAGTTTTGATGATGAGATAGAAGGTGCTGTAAAAAGAGAGACTGATGCCGATGGCAGAAGAACAGAGATCTTATGTGCTAATTGTGATGCTCACTTAGGGCATGTCTTTATTGGTGAAGGATTAACTGCCAAAAATACAAGACACTGCGTTAACTCAGCCTCATTGAATTTCACTCCTGCTGAAGAAAAGAAAGTAGCAGAAACGAATGTTGCTATTTTTGCTGGCGGATGTTTCTGGGGTGTGGAATATTACTTCGCCAAATTACCCGGAGTAATTAGTACTCAAGTAGGTTACACTGGTGGACAAAAAAATAATCCATCTTACAAAGAAGTTTGTTACACTGACACTGGGCATGCTGAGGCTTTGGAAATTAAATATGATCCAAACAAAGTATCTTATGAAGAATTAGCAAGGTTATTCTTTGAAATCCATGATCCTACTCAAGTCAATAGACAAGGGCCAGACGTTGGTAAACAATATAGATCAGAGGTTTTTTATACTTCAAATTATCAAAAAGAAATTGCCGAAAAGTTAATCAAGGAATTGGAGGATAAAGGATATGATGTAGCAACAAGAGTTACAAAAGCCTCTACTTTCTGGGATGCTGAAGAATACCATCAAATGTATTACTTCAAGAAAAAGGCAAAACCATATTGTCATATTAAAACAGAACGCTTTTAATTGTAGACATTAAAACACAAGCCCGTGGAACTTTTTATTCCATGGGCTTTTTTATATCTTGATGGTAAGGACATTATAAACTAAATAAATTTCTAGTGGAATTACAGCATTTAATCATTAACTGTGGAAGCGTAAAAACAAAGCATTTTGGTGAGATCCTATCACAAGAAAGTTTAAACTATGCTATTGTTACCATAGAACATCTTACTGAAGAACATTTAAAGAATGCTGATAAAATCATCATCAGTGGAGCTCCTATTTTACTGACAGAAGTAGATCCAGCTCCTTATTTAAAAAAATTTGAGCTACTAAAAACTATAGATACTCCTGTGTTGGGTGTTTGTTTTGGACATCAGATTTTAGGAATGCTTGAAGGTGGTGAAATTAAAAGGACAACAGAAGCTAGAAGTTTAGAAACCATAAAACAGACCTCTCCTTCTCCTCTTTTCCATGCAATCCCTCAAAACAGTGTATTTGAAGAAGATCACTGCGAAAGCGTTACTTTAAGCGACAGCTTTCAATTAATAGCTCACTCACAATCTTGCGAAAATGAGGCGATGAAACATAAAACTTTGAATTGGTGGGGAGTACAATTTCATCCAGAGGTCTCTGAAGATTATGGTACTTTATTGCTACAAAATTGGTTAAATCTTTGCACTACGAAAGGTTAAACCTGTTATAAAAAAATAATTAAACCATCATAATAATAAAAAAGTGCAAACTAGATACAGATTAGTCACATTGGCACTTGGGTTAGTAGTATGCTTCAATTTATTGGCGGCAAATACTAATACTAAACCTATTAATATTGAACAAGGAATGAAAATGGAAGACAGTGCCGAAAAAGTAGAAACACTTACGGCAATGGCTTTAATGGCTGTGGAAAGAAATCCATCTTCTCAAAAAGAGCCTTTCCAACTTGTTAATCAAGCAATACGTACAGCCAAGAAAATATCCAATAATGAGGCACTTGCCATGGCTTACAACACCAAGGCTATTGTTTTTAGGGAATTTTCCACTTTCCCTCAAGCCGTCAACTTTCACCAAAAAGCATTAAAGCTTTCAGAAAGGTCAACGCAAAAGTCAGATAAAGTCAACTTTTTACTTGACCTAGGTGCAACCTATAGGGTCAGTCTTGATTTTGAAAATGCAAAATCATCATTTTTAGAAGCGCAACTTCTTTCCAGCGAACTGCAGTTATATACCTTAGAAGTGATCGCCTATTTAAATATTGGATTCTTGTATACCTCATTGGAGATTCAAGACGAGGCCTTACCCTACTTTAAAAAAGCAGAAGAAATTGCCAATAAGAATAATATCAAAGATGCCTATGTTCTTTCAATAATTGGAAAGGGAATAAATCAATTGCTAGGAGAAAATCCAAACTTATCCAAAGCACGAAAATATTTTGTGGAGGCAGTAACAGAGAGTAAAGCTAATGAGAATAGATACTTTGAAGGAATATCCAAAATATTTTTAGGCAGAACATACCTAAGAATGAACAAGATTAGTGATGCTTACCGTCAACTCAATTCCTCCGTAAAATTATTAGAGAAATTTAAATACAAGCCTGTTCTGAAAAAAGAATACAGAAGTCTTGACGATGTGATGAAGTTTAGAAATTACTATTCTCAAGCATTATCATACCTCAACAGTATTAAATATTATAGAGGTGAGATTTCTCAAAGTCAATATAACCTAGCTGTTAAAGAAGAGTTAGAACTGTTTGGGAATCCAGATCAAGATGAATTAGAACAATTGAGGGAAGCACTCACAGAACTCAAAAATCATTACTCATTCTTGGATAGTATCAATCAATTGGATGATGAAGAGGCTGTTTATTTATTGAAAAGTTACCTTGACCAACAAAATAACAAGGTAAATGACTTAGAAACTGATCGTTCTTATTTGAAAAAATTATTGATAGAAACCGAGAAGGCTGCAAAACAGAAAATTGAGATTTTAGAGCAAAAAAATCAACTGCAAAAAGCACTGATTGCTAAGCAATATTGGGCTGCTGCCACTTTATTATTATTGTTGGTTTCACTGGGTGTAGTCGGAAGTTTACAGTACAAAAATGCAGTACAAAGGAAAAGAACTAATCTTGAATTAGAAGCGAGGAATGAAAGAATTTCTGAACAAAACATTGAGATTCGATCTACAGCCAACCAATTAGAAGAGGCACTCACCTCTTTACAAATACAAAGTAAAAAGACGGAAGAAAGTATTCATGCAGGGTGGCGTATCCAAAATGCTATGTTACCAGCAGAACAGCATTTTACTGAATTTTTCTCTTCGCATTTTGTGATGTACCAACCGAGAGATATTGTATCAGGTGATTTTTACTGGGTCGGGCAACAACATGAACAAACTATTATTGCTGCTCTAGACTGTACTGGACACGGTATTCCTGGTGCCTTTATGTCTATGATGGGAAATGCACTGATGAATCAAGTTGTCAATATCGAGGGACTTACTTCACCTGCTGAAATATTAGCGAAAATTGATAAGTACATTGCTCTAACACTACATCAAGAAGAAAATGAATGGTCGCGTGAAGGAATGGATGTTGCGATTTGTACCATTGCAAAAGATAAAAAGTCATTACAATATGCTGGAGCAAAAAATCCACTATTAGTCGTAAAAAATAATGGTGAATACAATCTCTACAAAGGTACGAACCGTCATGTTGGTGGCAACAGAATGAAGAATAAGCAGAAAACATACGATGAGCATACCATTGCCATTCAAAAAACAGATACTTTCTATATTTATTCAGATGGTATTCAAGATCAGTTTGGAGGGAAAGAGAATAAGAAATATATGAGAAAACAGCTCATTGAAGATCTTTGTAGTTGGAATACGCTTCCATTAGAAAAGCAGAAAGAAAAGATGACTCAAAAGTTTGATGCTTGGAAAAATGGCAGTAAACAAATTGATGATATTCTTTTAATTGGGTTTAAATGTTAGCATTAATTCAATATTATATTTGGACTCTACAACGATTAACATAATAATCTTTCAGTAATCGAATTTTTTATTTTTTCTTGTGTTTAGTAATTAAAGCATTTAGAAAATTTACTTTCGATTCATAATTAATATGTGAGGCATTTCAACTAATATTGATTTGCCTCTTTTTTATGCTTATTAGGTACTAAGTTTTACTTTCTATGATTGACTAAAATTAAGTATAAAGATAAATAGATAGATACATTAAGATACTACCTGCCAAAACAAATAAATGCCAAATAGCATGATTGTATTTCAGTTTTTCCCAAACATAAAATAGCACTCCCAAAGTATAGGCTACTCCTCCTGCAATCATCAACCAAAATCCCGCTCCTAATTCTTGGTATAAAGCTCCTAACTTAAATACAGCAATCCAGCCCATTCCAACATATAATGTGACTGAGATCCATTCGTATTTAATTTTAAAGAATAACTTATAAATCATTCCTATAAAAGCTATCGTCCAAACAATAATAGCAATTGTGACGCCTCCATCATTTTCAAGAGAAAGTAAAGCAAAAGGCGTATAAGTCCCAGCAATCAACAGGTATATACCACTATGATCCAGTTTTCTTAAAAACTGCTTTAGTTTAGTAAATGCTATAAGATGATATAAAGTGGACGATAAGTAGAGAATGATCATACTTGCTCCAAACACACTGTACACCAAATAGTCAAAAGGGGTGTTTGCTTTTAATAATAGAAATAATAAACCAACTATACTCAATAATACACCAATTGCATGTGTTATTGTGTTCCAAATTTCCTCACGATCACGGGTTAGTAGGTACATGACTTTATAAATTTGAATGAATATTCACTTATAATTATAAGACAAGACGATCAACTATTTTGTGACAATAGAAAATGTTAAAATTGAAAAAGTACCTGACTCTTGATTAATGCACCATCACGAAGGCTCCCCAATAGTAAGGGTCCTTATAGTCTTTCATTAGTTTAAGTTGTGCATTTCGAAAAGCTTGATCAATGTCCTTAGTTTGGAACCACTGCTCATAAAACTCATTCATCAGTTTTTGGGTAGCTACATCATCAACACTCCATAAACTCATTACAATCGTTTTTACCCCTGCTATACTAAAAGCATATTGCAGCCCAGAAATCCCATCACCATCAGCGATGTCTGACACTCCTGATTGACAAGCTGAAAGAATCAATAAAGAAGTATTTTTTAGATTTAAACCTTTCACTTCATAAGCCGTCAAGATCCCATCATTGCCTGATTTATAGATTTCATCTACAGATTTCTCATTATTTGTAGATATTTCCGTGAAGAAAAGACCCGATTTTAATAAAGGGTTTTGCAAAATTGGATTGATCAATTCATCTATATAAATACCATGGGTGGCAATGTGCATGATAGAAGGTGAATACGATAAGTTTTTAATGTTATTTTCAGTCGCCCTATCTTCATAATATGCATCCACATTCCATCCTCTACTTTTAAATAATGTCTGTGTATTTTCTAGCTCCGTTTTCGTTCCAGGCAGATTCTCAAGATAAAAAGTATATTTTTCTTGATCTGCTGAAGCTTGTCCGGCCGCTTCTCTAACTCCTAAATCTTCTGCATCACCTTCAAAAGATGGGTTTCCAAAAAGACAAATATCATTATTAGTAAAATTCGATAATTGACTCTTTGATCGGATATCAGAAGTACTAATTACAAGGTGAATATCTTCTTCTTCAATAAGGTACTTCTCCGATTCACTATTGTATAAGACATTCAAATTGATTGCATTATAAATACCATCCTTACTCAAATATATTGTTCCTATTTCTTCTCCCCATTCTGCTAATCCCTCTTTTATCGGTTCCCAATAATACTTATAAGCTGATACTTTCTTAGTGGTGGTTTTCTTATAAACCAATGATCTCGTTTTCGGTTTTATTTCTTTAGAGTAAATACTAAACAAGTCATTTTCTAGTAGTTTTGCATTACCGATCGGGATAAACTTCGGTGTCTTACAATTTTTTGAAATAGCGATTGCCACATAGAAATCATTATTTTTATCTATTGTATTCAATTTGATGATTTCTAAAGCGACTTCCTTTTCATTGAGGCGTTTTTGTACATCTCTCCAAGAGATATATTCTGATACATTTAATGAATCATCATCTGATTTTGACGCAAAACTTAAGGATTTCTCTAAATTATTGATCCTATCGGTAAGCATGTAGGTATCAATATTCAAATCATTTCTTTCTTTAATCGAAAAGAAATTGGCTGTTGCTAGTTTAGATTTCTGCTGATCTAGGTGTTGATTGTAATTCGTAAAGTTCATACTTTTTCGATATTGCCCTAGATTCTCAATTTTCTTTTTTCTTGCAATAGCTTCTTTCAGAAAGTACTTTCTATAATTGACTTGAAGGTCATAACACTTCTCCACCATCAAAGGAGACTTGTACCCTTCAGGCATTGACATCAAACTAAAAAAGTATTTAAAGACTAATGACGTGTGATGAACGTAATTGATTTTTTCATCTTCACTCGTAAAATTCAATTGGGTATCATACTGATGAAAACGAATATCAACACCTCTTATGATTAATTCTTTTGCTTCTTCCCACTTCCCTTGAAGGGCTTTTACATAAGCAATCCTCCCCAAAAAGCCTGGAAAATAAACAGATTCATCCGTAAACTTTCCTTTGAGCACTCTATATTCAGTCAGTGCTTTTTCTAGCTCTCTTTTCTTGATATATATATTTCCTGCATAATCTATAATTTGTATCCTTTGAAAATGCAGTTCCTCTACTCCATGTTGATTAGCAAAGTCCAATGCCTTTCTAAAATATGAAATCGCTTCATCGTACTTTAAAAGATCGGAACACAAACCTCCTTTCAATGTATTTGTTTTGATAAATAATGGATGATTCGGGTTTACAAAACGAACCAAAGTATCTTCAATATTTGTAATTTGAGCCATTGCTTCCGTTTCATCAATCAACTTTTCATACCACTGGGCGGTGAGAAGCGTAAGTCTCAAATCCAAATAGGTCACGCTCTTATCTCTCCCTCTCTTTTTCAAAAAGTTGACTTCATTTTCACACAAGCCAATGGCATTTTGTAATCTTCCCAACGTTACAAAAAGCTCTGTTAGTGTTACAATTGCCTTACTGTAATGTTTTGTGAAGAATACCCTCTCTTGTCGGACGATAGACACTAATTCCATCAATTTGAGTTCCGCATTAATGTAATCTCCATTGATATAATAAAGGTCCCCCATCACTCTCAAATAAAAGAAATACAAATCTCGATTGGTTGTCGTTTCGATTTTGACATTATCAAAATACTCCTTCGCATTGACAGCATCTCCCTTTTGTAAATATACATCAGCAATATGAAGCAGTATTTCGGCTTTGGAGTTGACGTATCCCTTTTCTTTACTTAGCAATTTATTCGCTTGTTGAAAATAGGATAAGGCATTATTAATGTACCCCGTTTGCGACATAATTTCACCCATTTCCAATGTTGCCTTTGCCGTGGCAATATGATTTTCTCCATAAAATTCCTTTCGATGACTGTGTAACTCCTCATAAAATGAGTAAGCCATTTTATAATTATTGGAATAATAGTAATGCTCTGCTAAGTTTTCTAAAAGAATAGAATAAATAGGACTTTTTTTCCATCCCCTCTTAATCAAGCCTGCTTGAGCTGATTCTAAAAGTGGAAGTGCTTTTTCTGGTTTATACCATTTCGTATAGAGCTGAGCAAATTTTATATTCAACCAATCAATAGTGATTGTACTTGCCGTTTTACTAGTAGCAAATGCTTCTTTATGGTCTTCAATAAATTGATAAGATTTTAAAAAATAGGATTCACTTTTTTCAAATTCACCAAGGTGTAAATTGAGAATGGCTCTATTAATATTACATAAATTGAAATCAGGATGTTGTTGGGTAAGTGTCTTATAGTAGATCATTTCGGCTTCATTCAATAAACCGAAAGCAGCAAATTTATCTCCCATATTTACCTTACAATACGCCAAATAATTGAGTGCTAATGCGTAGTCAGGATAAAGCCATCCCGAAGTAAGGTCAATAATTCCCAATACCTTTTCTAGAGATTGAACGGCCTCTGGATATTCATAATAAATAATGGAAAGCTCCGCAGAAGCAAGTAACGGAATCACATTTTCGATTGCATCATCGCCATATTCGCTCTCAGTTTCTTTAATCCACTTATTTACAAGTGCTTTCGCTTCTTTAATTTTCCCTTGATCTCTTAAAGTATTAATAGCATCTGGGGTAATTTCAGAAATAGAACTTGAAGCTGTTAGAGGTATAATAAAATGAAATAAAAATAGTATAACTAGAGTGAAATGACGCATACAGGATTGAGTTATTATTAGGTACTAATTCTATAGGGGATAATACAAAGTTAATAACTTTAAATAGTTCTTGAGCTACAAATCTTTCTTTTAACAAAAAAAGACTGCCCTTTCGAACAGTCTTTCTTTGTATATATTTGAATGTATTGATTAACCACCGAAGTCGTCAAATAATACATTTTCTTTCGGTACACCGAAGTCCTCAGTCATCTTAATTACCGCTGCGTTCATCATAGGAGGTCCACAGAAGTAGAATTCGATTTCCTCTGGCTCCTCATGCTTACCTAAGTAGTTGTCAATTAAAGCTTGGTGAACAAATCCAACGAAACCATCGCCTTCTCTGTCATCCATATCTTTCTTAGGCGTCCAGTTATCTTCTGGAAGCGGCTCAGACAATACTTTGTAGAAACGGAAGTTCGGGAATTCATCCTCGATTTTCTTGAAATCCTCTTCGTAGAATAACTCTCGACGAGAACGACCACCATACCAGAACTGTACCTTACGGTCCGTTTTCAATGTGTGGAATAAGTGGAATAAGTGCGAACGCATTGGCGCCATACCTGCACCACCACCTACATAGATCATCTCAGCGTCAGTCTCTTTGATGAAGAATTCACCGTAAGGACCTGATACTGTTACTTTATCACCTGGTTTACGTGAGAATACGTAAGAAGAACAGATACCTGGGTTCACGTCCATCCAACCGTTTTTCGCTCTATCCCAAGGTGGAGTCGCGATACGGATGTTCAACATGACAATGTTACCTTCTGCAGGGTGATTAGCCATTGAGTAAGCTCTGAAGATCTCCTCATCGTTAACCATCTTAAGATCCCAAAGACCGAATTTGTCCCATTCTGGCTGGTATTCGTCTGGTTTCTTACCCATACGAGGGTGAGCAGTGATATCGATATCCTTGAAGTTTACAGTTACTTCAGGAACGTCGATTTGGATATATCCACCTGCCTCAAAATCAAGTGTCTCACCTTCAGGAAGCTTCACTACGAATTCTTTAATGAAAGATGCCACGTTGTAGTTAGATACAACCTCACACTCCCATTTCTTAATTCCGAAGATTTCTTCTGGTATTTCTACTTGCATGTCATTTTTTACTTTAACCTGACAAGCAAGGCGGACATTTTCATGTTGTTCGGCACGGCTTAAGTGACCTACTTCGGTAGGGAGTACATCTCCACCACCGTCTGTAACGCGACATTTACACATCGCACACGTACCACCACCACCACAAGCAGAAGGCAAAAAGATTTTTTGCGCTGAAAGTGTCGTTAAAAGTGTTGAACCCGCAGCAACAACTACTGGGTTAGACTCATCACCGTTTAAAACGATGCTTACGTCACCACTTTGAACTAACTTCATCTGTGCGAATAGAAGTACGAAAACCAAAAACAGGATCAAGACCGTAAAGGCCACAATCGCTGCAGGTACTACTACTGATAGTTCCATAAATAAAAATTTGGAAAGATAAGTTTTAAAATTTCCTTAATCGGCTACAAATATAAAAGCCTTCTTTTCTTTTTAAAAGTAAAACGGGCTATAAATATTCTAAATAAATGATATTAAATCTTCCATTGTTAAATTGGCATAAAACACATGAAATTTCATTAATAATTTAGCCGATTCGCAATGCTATTCCGTCCGAACAACATTCCGAATTAAAATTCATTTATTTAGTAAGTACAAATTCAAAAATATCTAATACTAATTCTATTTATTATTTTGCGATTACTTCCTTCAAAAAACTATCAATAGAACCACTATTAATACGTTTTTTAGCGTTGTACTCACAAAAAACAAATTAGAATTAACTATAATTTATTTTTGACTTTATACTTAAACGTTTTGTTTAATTATTTCGGAACATCCATTTGAAAACTTCGGCATAAGTTGGTTTTTTGCCATAGGTCAACAAACCTATTCTATAAATCCTACTTGCTACCCAAAGCGCCCCTACAAAACCTATCAACAAGGTCACCATTGAAATGACCACTTCGGTTCCAAATCCAATAAATGGTAATCTTATCATCATTACTACTGGAGAGGTCAATGGGAATACTGACAACCAGAAAGCCATTGCTCCTTGTGGATCAGAGACTACTCCTCCTGAAAGAGAGATTGCCAAAATCAACGGCATGGTGACTGGCAACATAAATTGCTGAGAATCGGTTTCATTATCTACACTTGCTCCAATTGCTGCAAAAAGTGACGAATACATCAAATAGGCAAAGATAAAGTAATAGATAAAAACCAAGGTAGTTGTAGCAAAATCAAAACTTTCAATAGAATAATAGAGTTTAGTGATTTTATCAATTTCAACTTGCTCTACTTGCTGAACGTTAGCATTCATCTGCGATAGTTGAGATTGTTCAAATTGTTCATAAGGCACATCTACAAAAGTAGATA
This sequence comes from Flammeovirga sp. EKP202, assembly GCF_014534745.1. GTDB lineage: Bacteria > Bacteroidota > Bacteroidia > Cytophagales > Flammeovirgaceae > Flammeovirga. The sequence goes on along the minus strand of NZ_JACVVP010000008.1, from coordinate 24,552 downwards.
AAGCACTTACCGCCACAATACCTAACACAATCCATAAAAAAAGCTGTGTTAAACCAACGGCTCCAACTCCTATTATTTTTCCCAACATCAATTGAAAGGGCTTTACAGAAGAAACTATAACTTCGACTACACGACTTGTTTTTTCTTCTAATACACCTTTCATGACCATAGTGGAGTACATGAATACAAAGAAATAAATCACCAATCCCCCTACAATTCCAATGACACTGGAGATACCTACATTGCTGTCAGACTCTTTACCATCAACGGTAAGGCTAACTGTTCTTATGGGAATGGGTTGGTCCAACGACTTAATTTGCTTTTCTGTAACGCCAAGTCGTGGGAGTTTTAATTCTTTGACTCTTTTGAGGATTCTTTGCTCCAATTCCGAAACAGCTTTTGCTCCTAAACCTTTTGATTCAAAAAGCACTACGCCTTTCGTATTGTCAATCGTAAAATCTTTGGGTATAAATAAAAAACCATCAATTTCTCCGTTGTTCAATTGCTCTTTTCCGTGATCTAGACCTCCAAAAATCCTTAAAAACTTAAAGGATGAAGTATTATGGTCAAAATCATTTTCAAAAAGTCCTGACTCATCAACAACTGCTATTTCTTTTTGATCGCCATCTGATATACTTGCCCAAATGATGATTCCATAAAAACCAATAATAAGCAATGGTCCTAAAATAGACATGATCACAAAAGAGCGCTTTCTTACCCTCGTCAGGTATTCTCTTTTAATTATTAAAAGTATTTTGTTCATACGTTTACTGCTGTTCCGAAGTCGTTTTAATATTCCCGTTTTGTACTGCCTCAATAAAAATATCATGCATACTAGGAATATTTTCCTGCATACCTAAGATTGTACTTTGCTGTGCAGCCTCTTCTAATAATTGATTTGGGGAAGCATTTATAAGTCTTAAAGTTTGTTTGTATCCATACAGCTCCTTCACTGAAGGGCTGATTACTTTATGAGGAGTTGAAGAAATTTCTACTTCTTCTTCTGTGATTAGATCAAACTGATGATTTCTGTAGGCGTTCTTAATGTCAAACTGCGTTCCCTCCAATACTTTCTTCGATTTATTGATCAAAGCTATTCGGTCACAAAGTTGTTCAACAGACTCCATACGGTGTGTTGAGAGAATAATAGTTGAACCTAAATCTCTTAATCTAAAAATCTCATCTCTGATCAATTGTGCATTAACAGGGTCAAAACCTGAAAAAGGCTCATCTAAAATCAATAATTTAGGTTCATGGATTACAGTAGTGATAAATTGCACTTTCTGCTGCATACCTTTAGAAAGGTCCTCTACCTTGCTTTTGTACCAAGGTTTAAGCTCCAAACGATCCAACCAGAATTTAGTCTTGGCTTTTGCCTCCTTTAAAGACATCCCTTTTAATTGTGCCAAGTATAAAATCTGATCCGCTACTTTCATTTTTTTATATAGCCCTCTCTCTTCTGGCAAATAGCCCATTCTTAATACATCTTCGGGCTTTAATAATTGTCCATTAAAATAGATTTCCCCTTCATCTAAAGAGATTATTTGAGTTATTGATCGAATCAAGGAAGTTTTACCTGCTCCATTAGGTCCAAGCAAACCATAAATACACTGTTGAGGTACAGTCAGAGAAACGTTGTCCAAAGCAATATGATTTGCGTATTTTTTCGTTACACCCCTAATCTCTAATATATTCAATTTTTGGTATTGTATTAATTTAGTAAGAATTTATTGTACACAAAATAAAACATATTCTATGAAAGGACCTATTTTTATTTAAAGATCCTCAAATCTGTACATCAACTAGCTCAATTACTGCATTTTCAGTAAATTGTAATAACTTAATGATTCAAGAGGTATGTAAAATACCCATTACTAGCACAGTCTTATTAAGACACAACTACTATTAATTTAAACCTAATTTTTATCTATTATGATTAGATCAATTAAACAGCGCTATCACTTTAAGCGCACAGAAGCTAAGCCTAAAGTCAATCGAGAATTAGAAGGCTTTGACATCAAGATCAATAGTTCAGGAGAAATTGAAAGCTCTTACACTGTCGATCAACTTAATGAATTTTTAAACAAAAATGTTTTTGATAAAAAACTCAAAAACACAAATGAATAATAACAGATTAAGGTAAAACAATATGAATTATCTTAGTTTTTTCGCAATAAAAGTCTTTCTATAATGAAAGGCTTTTTTTGTGCCTGCAACCTTCTTATTATCAATACCTACCTAATTATTAACACAATACAAAACAACCTTCTCAAATTAACATCCTCCTCTGAAGTCACTTAATAAATATAAATGAGTTCAACTCAAACAAAAACAGCTCCGTTATTAGAACTGTATTAAATGAAAAAAACTCATGAAAAAGATTTTACAACTTTCTATCTCTTTTATACTAATAGCTTTCACAACTATTTCTGTTCAAGCTCAAGAAAAAAACACTTTAAAGAGAGGTGACAAAATAGAAAAAGTGGATATCCGTGATTTGAATAACAAAGATGCGGTTACGCCAGGTATAGGAGAGAAAGTAACATTAATCTTTTATCCTGATCCAGATAAGCCTTCACAAAATGAATATTTTATTGAAGAAGTAAAAAAATGGAAATTCCCTGATGAAGAGTATTTAGCTTATGGCATTGTCAATCTTGCTGACTCTCCTTATCCGAACGGAATTATTCGTTTTATGACTCGTCAGGTGAGAAAACGTTCGAAGCAAGAAGCAGATGCTCTGATTCTTACAGACCCTAAACGTTTTATTCAAGACGCCTGGAATACGGGTGATGTCAATAATACATTTCCAATCTTGTTAGTAGATGCTGATGGAACAGTATTGTTCTTTAAGGCTGGAGAACTAACGAAAGAAGAAGTAGATTTTGTGATCAATGAAATCAAAAACAATGTTTCTGAATCGCACAAATATACTGAAGAGGAAATGGCTCAGTTTGCTTTATAGTCCATTATCATATATTTCTCAAAAAAGAAAAAGCCCCACTTTTCAGTGAGGCTTTTCTTTTTTAACCATATCTTAAGAAATCTTCCCATCTGCGAATTAACCTTTGCATATCTTGAGGGATTTCTGAATTGAATTGCATCCACTTTCCTGTTACAGGATGCTCAAATCCTAATGACTTGGCATGTAATGCTTGACGTGGACAAATCTTGAAATTATTTTCAACGAATGTTTTATATTTTCCAGTACTTACTCCTTTCAATATTTTATCTCCTCCATACATGGCATCTGAGAATAAAGGATGACCTAAATAACGCATATGAACACGAATTTGGTGTGTTCTACCCGTTTCCAGCTTACATTCTACCAAACTTACATAACGCATATCTTTCAATACCTTATAGTGTGTGATGGCATGCTTTCCATAGGTTGCATCATCAGGAAGTACAGTGTAAACTCTTCTATCTTGTGCTGATCTACCAATCATAGATCTTATAGTTCCTTCTTTTTCTTCATCCGGGAAAGTACCCCAAACTAAAAGGTTATAAGTCCTCTCAATGGTATGATCATAAAATTGCTTTGACAAGTGTGTTAGCGAATGTTCTGTTTTTGCAATCACCAACAACCCTGATGTATCCTTATCAATTCGGTGAACCAACCCCGGTTTATCACTTCCGTTGAAAGAAGTTGGAAGGTCTTTAAAATGATAAGAAAGGGCATTGACCAAAGTACCTGATGTATTATTAAAACCAGGATGCACCACCATTCCAGGCTTTTTATTGACAATCAAAAGGTCCTCATCTTCATATACAATATCAAGCGGGATATTTTGAGGTTCAATTTCTTGTGCTCTAGGTTTTGGCATAAATACCATCACTACATCACCTGCTGCTACTTTATAATTTGGTTTTACAGGCAAACCATTCACTAGGAAGTGACCGTCTTTTAATCCACTTTGAATTCGGTTTCTAGATAGATTAGGAATTCTATCTACTAGAAACTTATCAATTCTAAGGGCTGTCTGTTTGGGGTCTACTTCAATGCGTAATTCATCAAACTCATTTAAAGACTGTAAGTCTTTTTCCGTGAGGTTGAAATCCTCTGGCCTGTAGTAATAATCTTCCGTTTCCTCTTCTTCTTTAGCTGAAGACTGAGTTTTATTAACAGCTGTTGGGTCAGAAGCATTATTTTCTTCACCAGTTGTGTTATTAGGCAGTAAGTTAGCCGAATCTTTTACTTCTTCCTGAGAGGTATCTTTTTTCGACATTTCTTCGTCATTAAGATGATTAATTTCTTCTTTTTTAACGTAATTGCTTGTTCCGCTCATCTCTGTTGATAATCAAGTTTTGGTTTAAGGTTTACTCTAAATTGGTTTAAAGAAAGAGTGTTGATTTACTATTTTGAAAGTTATCATTTTGAGTGTAAAATCGTCAATTTATACATCTCGTAACACAATACTCTTGCTTAATATAAAAGAATACGATCCAATTATAAAAGTTCCCTTCACTCTTTAATTAAAGATTAAAATGAATTCTTATTTGAATTCAATTCATAAGCGTGAATCAATCAATTTAACGTGTGTACACTTAAGTATACTTATTTATTCTGATTTGGTAGTTTAAATCCGTTTTTCACGAAATCGATAAACTCCTGGAAAACTGCTTTATCAGTAAAAACGCTCTTAACGATACCCCAAAAACCACCAACAGCTTGTTGTTGTTCCATTTGAGCTTTAGAGATTGCCGCTTTTTCTTGAATCAACTGACGTTGTTCTTCCTCTTGCTTTGCTTTCTCTTCTTTCCAGTCTTCTAAAAGTTCTGTGATTTCTTTTTTCTCAGGATCAATACCTTCATAGCCTACAAGATCATTTGATTTTTTGTAGTGCTCTTGAGCCTTGTCCCAAGCTCCAGTCTGTTCTTGAATTAACCCAAGGTTGTTGTGTGCAATTGCATCTTCAGGGTCCAACTCAATGGCCTTTTCATAATCAGCAATGGCCCCTTTTGTGTCTTTCATGTGTGCTTTCACGAATGCACGACTAGAGTACCTGAAAGGGTTTTGAGGTTCTATTTGGATGGCTTTATCAAAATCAAGAATAGCTCTCTTGCTATTTCCTTGCATATGCAATACAATTCCACGGTGAGCGAAAAAGTCTGCATTCAACGGCTGAAGGTTAATCGCTTTATTGATATCTCCTAATGCACCGTCATAAGCCTTCATTTTGTAACGAGCAACTGATCGGTGGTAGAAAGCACCCACATTTTTCTCGTTCTCTTTTAATACAGCATTAAAGTAAGACACGGCTTCAGTGTACTTACCTTCTTTAATCAATTCTAAACCTTGACTATATTCTTCCATATCTATTTATGAAGTGAACTTCACTTCCAAATTTTTATCCTTTCCCTTCTTCTGAAAAAAGCAGTAAATAATTTCTTATTCTAATCTAAACTTACAACAATGTAAAATGTGTAATTGTTTACAGCATTAAGATTACATTTCTAGCCTTTCGCTCAACTTCTGCATCAAGTGACTCGACACTTCTATGTCTCCCTCATTTTGAGAGAAGAAACCCTGCATTTCTGAAATGTAATCGATGAATGAATCTCTATCTCTTGTCTGAATGATATCAAACAGTTTGTTCATTTCATCTCTGAAAATACGTACTACCTCATACACAAATTCATTTCTCATTTGAATGTCAGCATATAGCAATGGATTCTGCATGACATATCGAGTATAAAATACGATAAAAATTCTGTAAGGAGGGGAAGCAACACTCTTAATATCTTCAAAGTCTTCGTTATATCTTGCCATTGTCTTGGCTGACACAAAAACATTGAAGTGATTTAGGCCTTGCACTAATCCCATTTGCTTGTCATGCTTGATATATTCAACATCTTTTACAATCCCTTTATGAGAAGTAAAAAATGCCTTGAAAGCTTGTTCTAGGTCTTCAGCACCATCCACATGATTGAACAAAACCACGTTGCCATCAAAGCTTTTGATTGAAGGACCAAACATAGGGTGAATAGAAAGATACCTTGGCAATACTTCAGAATAGACTTGTCTTAGAGATAGGTATTTCTCTACCACAAATTTTTTCACTGAACATAAATCTACCAAGTACTTATCATCCAATGATGGAAACACTTCCTCCATCACATTAGACATTGCTGAGATAGGCACTGCTAGGATCACAATATCCGCCCAATCTGCTAACTGTCTATTCGACTCAAATTCACTTTCTTTTCCTCTTGATGAAAACCTTGTTTCGATTCCCTGTGCTCTGAAAAATTTCACAACCCAGCTCCCTAATCCTTGGTTACCACCAACAACTCCTATTTTTTGCTTGTTTAGTTCCACAATTATCTCACTCAGATTTTATATATTCGTTAAAATTACTTCATTTTTGAAGATTCAAACGAGATTCTTTTTGCATTCGTCATGCAAAAGTACGTATTTCATTTTTTATTTGGGAGTAGAAGCAACGTGAAGTGGCGAAATGACGATGACTTTTGATTATTTTATGCCTGTAGACTGTACAGGCGAGACATTAGATGAGTATTTAGAAGAGGCTTGGTTTAGAGATGGACCAATGATGTCCCGCTATGAGATGATTTACTTTAGAAATCATGTCTACTCCATCGTGCCCATACGTGTAGGTCTTGACGGTTTTAAGTTTTCGAAAAGCCAACGAAAGCTTATTCGTAAAAACAGCCAATATGAAGTCAAAATACAACCTCTGGAAATTACAGAGGAAAAAGAAAGAATGTATGCTGAACATAAAGGACGTTTTCAATCACCCAACTCTCCTACCTCACTTAAAAACTATTTCCTTGAAGAAGGCAATGAAGAGTCGCCTTTTGAGACTTGGGAACTTCAAATCCTCGATGGTGATAAAATTGCTGCCATCTCCTTTATGGATTTAGGGAAAGAATCAATTTGTAGTATTCTGGCTTTGTTTGATCCAGATTACAGCAAACAATCATTGGGTATCACTACCATGCTCCTTGAAATCGAGTATGCACAAAGCACTAACAAGAGCTTCTATTACCCTGGTTATGTGTTAGATGAAGACTCTGTTTTTGACTATAAAAAGCGATTAAACAATCTTTACTTCTTTGATTGGGAAGATTATACTTGGCAGGAATGGGAAAACTTCCAACCTGAAAAATCCACGAATGCGGTATTAAGACACAAGCTAGGTGCCGTGCAAGAAATAGCAGAAGAACTCAATGACACCAAGTTAGATTTAGTGCAAAATGAAGCCTTCTTTTATAACATCTGGCACAATACATTTGATGTATCCGGTATCATTCCTTCCCCATTATTTCTGGAATGGGAATCACAATGGTTCCATCAACTTTCGATCAATGTTGATTTCTTAGAGGACATTCATGAACCTTTGTATGTACTTTCTCATCAACAAGAAATTCTAGAGCAATCTTATTCTGCCACTGCGATCAATGATGCATTGCATAAATTTCAGATGAGAATCCGAAATGCCGCTATTGTACAACAACAAAACCTTTTCCTTTTGGAGGAATACCTGATTCAAGAAGATATTGAAACAGATATTACAAAAATGTTTTCGAATGGAAACAAGCTGGATGGTTTTATTGAATTGGCAATTGAAGGAAAACATTTAACCATTTATATTTCCTACATTCTTTCAAAAAGAGTATTCTTAATGCAGGCATCCAACGACTTAAGAGATATTACAGTCGATTCTTTTGCATCGGCAAGAGACTGTGCTATGGCTATTAAAGAATGGTATTATAGAAAGACATTAAGTTTAGTTTTATAAGACTAGTGTTCTTTTTTACTTCTGAAAAGTTATAATTTGGATTCAGGTTGTATTTTAGAAGTATGAAAACCATTTTTTATCTCTTATTCATCATTTCCGTCCTTTTTTTCTCTTCGTGTAATGAAGAAGAACAAGGAGAACAATTCCATCCTTCTCATTTTTTTGACTTGAGTGATTTTGATACACTCACTTCTCCAAAAGATAATTTCTATCAATACGTCAACGGTAACTGGCAAAATAAAGAGCCCATTCCAAAGGACAGAGGTTCTTGGGGTAATTATTCTGCATTAAGATTAAAAAATAATATCAGAATAAAATCATTGCTTGAAACCACTTTGCGTGAAGGAAATTACCAAGAAAACTCAAATACCTCCAAAGCTGTTCTCTTTTTCAAAGAGGGAATGGACTCTGCCAAAATTGAAAAGCTTGGAACTGAACCAATTCAACCCATCTTAAAAGAAATTAATGCCATTGAGAACTTCTTTGACCTTCAAAAAGTAGTAACTCAACTTCATACCAAAGGGATTCATCCTTTTTTCAAACCTACCATTTTTCAAGATTCTTACAGAAATAATAAACAGAGTATTTTCCTTGAATTATCGGGAATCAGTATTCATAATACTGACTTTTACGCCCTGCAAGATTCAAATGCCATTAAAATGAGAATGGAGTACCTAGAACATATCCAACGAATGTTCAAACTATTGGGCTACTCTGATCCAAAATCTCTTAAAGTAGCAAAAACTGCCTACACTGTGGAAGAAGATATTGCTGAACAGTTTAATATTTCAATCCGGAATCACACCAACGAAAAGTATTACAATCTTAAATCACTTCCTGAGTTAACCGACCTTTGCCAATCCTTTGTCTGGAAACAGTACAACAGAGAAATTGGTGTGCAAACTGATACTGTTATTGTCACCAACATCACTTACTTTTCAAGCATAGATGCCATCATTCTGAAAAATGGAATTGAGAAAATAAAAAATTACTTACAATGGAGGGTTTTACATCATGCCGCTCCTTATCTATCGCATCAATTTGTAACGGAAGACTTCCGATATTTTGGTAAAAAAAGAGATGGATTAAGAGAACAGCCCTACCGATGGAAAGCAGTGTTAAAAGCGACCAATAAGGCTGTTGGGTTTGCTGTTGGAGAAATGTATATCGCCAATTATTTTCCAGAGGAAGCTAAAGCTGAAGTCAAGGAGATGATTGATAATATATTACTCACGGCTGCTGAACATATTAGGAATATTGAGTGGATGGACAGCAATACCAAGAAAAGTGCGTTACTCAAACTCAACAAATTAACCGTAAAAATTGGCTACCCACAAAAATTCCCTTCTTATACTTCTTTAAAGTTAGGTGACTCCTATTACGAAAATATTATCCTATCCAACCAATGGCTTTTTCAAAATAAAATTGATGCTTTTAATAAAGGAAGCAGTGCTAAAAAATGGATTATTACTCCTCAAACTGTCAACGCTTACTATCATACACTCTATAATGAATTTGTAATAACGGCAGGTATTTTACAGCCACCTTTCTTTCATCATCAAGCAGATGATGCTGTAAACTATGGAGCTATTGGGGCCGTGATCGCTCATGAAATTACACACGGTTTTGATAATATTGGAAGACGTTATAATGCGGAAGGGAACGTCCAAAACTGGTGGACCTCTAAAGATTATTACGCTTTCAAAAATAGAACGAGGAAATTAATTGATCAGTTTGATCACTATGAACCTCTCCCCGGTATTACCATCAATGGCAACCTTACACTCAACGAAAATATAGCAGATCTTAGTGGCTTGGCAATGGCCTATCATGCTTTGGAACAAACACAAGGGGCGAATGTTGATATTACAAAAATTGATGGTTTCACTCCTCAACAACGCTTCTTTATTTCTTGGGCTACACTTTGGAGATCGAAAACTCGTGTGGAGGTACTCCGACAGAAATTAATGACAGAAACACACCCTCCGGGAGAATATAGGGTCAACGGTCCTCTTTCTAATTTCACTCCCTTTTATGAAGCTTTTGATGTACGTCAGTATGATGGAATGTGGAGAAAAGAAGAAGATAGGGTTCAAATTTGGTAAAGAATGCGATTCTAATACTTGATTCAAGTACATTTCGGCTAAAATGATAGGAAAAACAATCTAGAAAAAGTTCGTAACGAAATGGAATGTCTACCTTTAGGGTTAAGGTCATTTATACTTTAATTACGTTGCTTATTAGAACAGCAACCTATTTCCTATCACTTTCCTGTCAAGTTACATGAAAGTTGAAACGAAGCTACAGCACTTGAATTTACTACCGTCTAATCTATAGGTCTTTACAGTGTTGTGCTTTTCGCTATTTATATTTTATCATAATTCTAGCTGTTCCGCCTTTTGGATCATAATCTGTTTCAATATTACCCCATTTGAATTTTCTTCTTTGGCTTAGATTATCAGTTAACCACCTTTCGTATAATTCCTTTTTTCTTAGTTCATTTGCTTCAGTCCAATCTGCCCATGTCTTTTTTAATTCGCTAAGTAAAGAAAATCCAAAGTCAATAAAATCAAGCTGGTCATTTTTGAAACAGAAATTAAAATGAAAAAAGGCACCAGGTAATTCAACCTCTTTTAAATTAATCCACTTGTAACCGTTTTTATAGTCTAATGTTTCATGTTTAACATCTTCAGACTGATTAAGTGCTTCTTCAAAACTCATTTTATGATAAAACAACTTTTTATTAATCTGAACATGTCCAGAATCAATGTCAATCAGGTTACTTATAAATAGAATCTCTTCTTTCATCTTCCTCTTTATTTTTCACTTATTCTCTGCATAACGAAGTTACTAAACTGTATTGAAGACAGTATTGTTGAAAATGCTGTTTTTAGTTACTGATACCATTTAGTTATTATTTGTTTGATGAAAACTCAGAAATTCATCTACAATCATCACATTTAAATGTGCAAAAATCATTAAATGTTAAACCTTTTATTAACCAGTCACCTCCACAATTTGGACATTTACGATCCTTATCTTTTTTTTTACACCCAAGCTCAATAATTAAAAAGAAAATTATAAGTTGGGATTTCAGTAAGTCTTTCAATGGTTTGACAACATATCTTTAAAGTCTTCTATTTAATAGAAAAAATGACTTCAAACTTTAACTAAAACACTAGGTTCTGCTTCTAAATTTTTGGGGTTTTTATTTTAGAAGATTTCACTTTCCCAAAATACACAATTTCTAAAACCTCTAATTCCGAATTGTTAGAACCTAAATGTCCATATTCAGATTTTTCATCTTGTATTAATACCCCTTTTAAAATCATTTTCATACTTTTCATACAACCTTGCATTTCATAGTATCTAATTCTTTGTTCTTGTGTGAAAGTTACTTTATCAAAGTTCAGGTGCATATCAAATTTATCATAACAGTTATCTTTTTCTATTAAGTTAAATGAAGAATATTCCATACAATTAGAATAAATCCCACCAACTACTACTGTATCTTTAATATGAAAATTTAATTCACAAGCTTCTTTTATTACTTTTCTATTTTGGTAATAATTTAATTTGGATTTACATGATACCATTATCATTGAAATTAATATTCCGAATATGCATATCTTAAAATAAATCTTCTTCATATTACTTTTAAATATGTGATTAAGATTGAAGAAAATATTGGCTAACATTGAATAAACACAATGACGTCTATCCTTAAAAAATTAGTTTGCTGAATAGAGTGTTGAAAGCATTTCACAATTTATTGGTTATTGTAATACGAAACAAGGAGAGATTTCTTGTAAAGTGAGAATTTAGCATCACTCCAATGATAAAAAATAAGGAGGCGAATCAAACTTTTCATTTCAATTCGCCTCCTCTATGTTTTAGAAGAGTTCATTATTCCTCCTTATTTTTCACTTCGAAAAGAGCATCTTCTACCGCATTGTAGCAAACTTCTGTTTCAAACCCTTTGCCTGCTAAATGTTGAAGTGCTTTCCCTTTGACTAAATGATTTTCTTCTCCTTTTTCGATCAATCTTTCAACTTTTTTGAGAGCAATGCCTAAGGCAATTTCATAATACTCTTCATCGTTGATTTCATTCAAGGCTTCTTTTCCTAAAGAAGGAGAGACGCCCTTCTGATGTAAAGCCATCTGAATTTTGCGTCTCCCCCATTTATTACTTCTGAATTTTCCTCTTACAAAAGAAGAAGCATACCTTTTTTCATCCCAAAATTTATTCTCCTTCAACCATGCTAATACTTCAGGGATATCCTCCTCTGCATATTCCCACTTTTTTAATCGGTTTACAATTTCTTGCTGACAACGATCTTGGTAAGAACAATAAGCGGCTATTTTGGGGAGAATCTGCTGATAGGTATAATCCATTAAAATATTTTTGATTTATTGACTACTTTCTGAGTTACATTGTAGAACTCATTGAAGACATTAAATGATCTATCTCCCTCTTTAATCGTTTGTTTGGTGTAAGAACCATCTTCGTTCATTACGAAGCTGTTGACATTATCCTTTAAGTTGAAATCAAGAATGTTGATGGCTTCTTTTTTACATAATGGATCTACAATTTCGAACTGAGATTCAATTCTTCGGTCAAATGATCTTGTCATTGCATCCGCACTACCACCATACACAATTGGATCACCGTTGTTATGGAAATAGAACAATCTTGTATGCTCTAAGAAATCACCCACAATCGATCTTACCGTAATATTTTCACTTAATCCTTCACGGCCAGGACGAATACAGCAAATACCTCTGACAATCAAGTGTATTTTTACGCCCGCTTGAGAAGCAGCATAAAGTGCATCCATCATTTTATCATCCTGGAATGAGTTCACTTTGATCATAATACCTGATGGCAAACCATCTTTAGCGTTTTTAGCTTCTTGCTCAATTAAGTTAATAAAACCTTTTCTCATCTGACGAGGTGCAGTGAGGATTTGGTTATAACGCTTCGGTTGAGAGTGACCTGTAATGGCATTAAAGAACTCTGATACATCTTCTCCGTAAGCTTCCTTTGAAGTCAATAGACCAATATCAGTATAGAGCTTCGCCGTTGATTCATTGTAGTTACCGCTACCTAAGTGAGCATATCTTGTCACTTGATCCCCTTCATTTCTTACGACAAGCATCAACTTGGTGTGTGTCTTTACGGCTGACATACCATAAATCACAAAACACCCTGCCTCTTGCAATTTCTTCGCTTCTTGTAAGTTGTTCTCTTCATCAAAACGAGCCTTTACTTCAAAGAGTACCGACACCTGCTTACCACTTTCCACCGCAGCTAATAACGCTTTGGTTACTCTAGAATCTTTTGCTAGACGGTAAATTGTCATTTTGATTGCCAATACTTTCGGATCATCTGCCGCTGCCTCCAACAGTTCCAACATTGTATCTGGGCTATTGTAAGGGTGATGTAAGAAAATATCTTGTTTCTTCAAGCGGTCAAAAATATTGTCGCTATCTCCTTTCTTAATGCTTTGCATTGCAACAGGAGTTGTAAACTGAGGAGAAGTAGGTTGTAAATAAGCAAAGGCTTTATGTCCTACAATCTGCCAATATCTTGTATGATCCAATAATACTGGAGACTCAAAAATATTGTCCTCATCTATATCAAAACGCTCCATTAAGACCTCTCTCAACATTGGACTTGGGTTTTCAGTGATTTCCATTCTCACTACCCTACCTGTTTTACGAGTTCTTAATTTTGATTTTAATTCATTTAAAAAGTCAGTATCCAAATCATCACTCTCATCCAATGTGAAGTCACCGTTTCTTGTTAATCTAAATAAATCAACTGACTCTACTTCTACATTTCTAAAAAGACGCGTAATGTGTGCTTCAATGATCGATTCAATAGGTACAAATACCCAATAATCTTCTCTTTCAATCTGGAAAAACTTCGGAAGGTTTTTAGGAATTTGAACAAATGAAATTTTTCTTCTATTACCTGTTTCCTCTCTTTTATCCGTAGTCACGACTCCAAAGATGGTCAGTAAGTTTTGTAATACAGGAAATGCATGATACGTATCATAGACCATCGGAGTAAGCATTGGGAAAACCATTCTGTTGAAGTATTTATCCACATGCTCTCTCTCATTATCATTCAGATCTTTTACATCTAAAATTTTGAAACCGTTATTTTCAAACTCAGGCTGCAATTCATCCAACAACAATTCAGACTGTTGCTTAGAAAAATCATGAACGTCTTGAAATAGTTTTTGCTTGAATTGATCTTCTCTTAATCCTGAGTAATCCGTTCTGCGTTTACCGTAATCAATGTAATTATAAAGCGATCCGACACGAATCATAAAAAACTCATCTAAGTTTGAGGCAGTAATCGCCAAAAACTTCAGTCTTTCGAAAACTGTTCTCGAAGACATCTGTGCTTGATATAAAACTCTATAATTGAACTGAAGCCAGCTTAAATCTCTACTGATGTAATTACTACTATTGATTAATGCTGCTATCTTCTCTTGGTTTATCATAAATTACGGTATATAGGATTTTTTTGGATATATATGTTATTTGTTATTCAAAATTACTATTTATTAATGGCAATAGCATTACATGATTGTAAGTTTATTGTAAAATTATTTCATTATCTTCATCATGAAATTGAACAACAAAAAAACAAAGATCTAATAAGCTCAAATGAAGTCGATACTATCATTATTATTGTTTTTCCCTATTTTAGCCTTCGCTCAGAATACCCTTGTCATCTTCCCTTACACCGAAGAAGGTGAGTCAATATGTGACAATTACAATGTCTACAATACAAAAATGGTCCTGCAAACCATAGAAGAAGCATGTATTTATAATGCCTTTAATGTAATTGACACTCAAACCCGAATGCGAAAAATTGAAGCTGAAAATGTTTGTCATCTCAGAAACAATCAAATCAGAAAAGCTGTAATGGGACAACGTCAAAAATCATACATTGAGGTTTCTTATAAATTACACAAAACACCTAAAGGGAATTACCTGGATTTATACCTACTTTTAAGAGACGCCAACTCTTCTAATGTTTTTGTTGTTCAAAAAATGACATCGAAAAAACGCTATTCTTCCAATATCAAAGAATTTGCTCAACGACTTATTCAATTGAACTTTGACGACTTTAAGCAACAATGTAATTTGGCTCGAAAAAACGGAACAAAAGTAGATATTTCATCAATGAAAATACCTTCAATTGCTCCTACACAAAAGACAGATTACACCAAGGGAAAACAACCAAAACCGCTAAAAGGTAGCAAAGGTGCTAAAGAAAAAGAGGTAGTAGCCGCTCCTGTAGTAGAGAAATTTCCGTTAAGTGATGTTGATCAAAATATTCCTACCTATGGTAAAGTCAACGAAAATGCCGTGGCTGTTGTAATAGGAAATAGAACATACAGAAACAATGATGTCCCTGAGGTAAAATTTGCGATCAATGATGCTAAGATGGTAAAGTCTTACCTTAAATACGGATTTGGATTCAAAGAAGAAAATATCATTTATATTGAAGATGCTTCTCAGGCTGATTTCAATGCCATTTTTGGAATTAAAGGAAATGCCAAAGGCAAACTTTACAATTATGTAAAACCCAACGTATCGGATGTCTTTGTCTATTATTCAGGACATGGAGCCCCAAATCCAGAGACCAATAAAGGCTATTTTGTACCTGTTGACACTGATCCTTCTTTGATTCATTTTAATGGCTATTCTTTAGATACTTTTTATGAAAACTTAGGTTTAGTACCATACAAATCTCTCACTATTGTGGTGGATGCCTGTTTCAGTGGAAGTTCTGAAGGGGGAATGTTATTGAAAAATATTTCTCCTGTATTTATCAAATCGGAAAATAAGGTGTTACGAGATGAAAACGTAGTCATTCTCACCTCAGCTGCTTCAGAGCAAGTTTCTTCTTGGTACAATGAAAAATACCATTCTCTATTCACTTATTATTATCTGAAAGGACTACAAGGTGCTGCAGATACCAATAAAGACAGAAAAGTGACTTTAGGAGAAATGAAAGCCTATATTGTTGATAATGTTCCTTACATGGCAAGACGTTTAAACAATAGAGAACAAACGCCGGAGATTACAGGAAGTGATGAGATTATTTTGATTCAACGCTAATGAAATCTCTCTTTTTTGTCATTCTATTTCTATTATTTCTTTTTCTCCTTCTTCAGTACTATCACAATAGAAAAGAGAAAAAGAAACGCTATCATTCACTTCTTGAAAATTGGGGTAAAGAGAATGAGGACAGGTATATCAACTTTGATAGGGTTAATCGGTATTTCTTAAAGTCGAAACATAGTTCAAATACCTATCAAACAATAGCTGAAAATACAGTTGCCGACCTTGATCTTCATGACATCTTTCGGTTTATCAATAGAACTTTATCAAGTATCGGTGAGCAGTTTTTGTATTATAAATTTCTAACGATTCAGTCCCCTCATCAAAAAAATAATTTCACTAATCTTGTTCAGTTCTTCCAACAAAAAGAAAATGAACGTATTCAAATTCAATCTATTCTACAACAATTAGCATCACCTAGAGGATACAATGTGGAAAAGCTTATACATGATCCACATCTCAAAATTCCTTCTTATTATTGGTTTTGTTTTTTGAGTAGCATTACCACGTTTATTTCAATCGTACTATCTGTATGGTATCCATCATTACTTTTGCTAGTGATTCCTTTATTTATTATCAATATGGCAATGCATTATGTCAATAAGAAAAATGTTGATCATTACAGTGAAGGGCTCTCCGTTTTATTCAAAATGCTTAAAGTAAAATCAAAGCTAAAGCCTTATTTTGAAAATGAAATAAACAATGTCTCTACGAAAGAACTCAAGAAACTAAAAATTTACTCCTACTTCATCCAATTCACTTCTGACAATGATCAAGATCCAATTGCTCAATTGTTGATTTGGAACGTTGAACTCTTAAAAATTCTTTTCAATGTAGAAGTGATTGCATTTTATAGTTGTGTCCAAAAACTAGGGAAACATAAGAATACTATAGATGAGTTATTCCAATATATAGGTCTAATTGATAGTGCTCAATCTATTGCTAATGTACTATCTGGTGAATTAATTACATGTCAGCCTCATTTTTCTAAACACTTTCATGTTGAAGAAATAATACATCCTTTATTAAAAGATTGCACACCCAATTCATTTTCACTCAATAAAAAAGGAATGTTACTGACAGGGTCTAACATGTCTGGAAAAACAACATTCATAAGAATGGTATCCATCAATGCACTACTAGCACAAACATTTGATTTCTGTTTTGGCAAACATTACAACGCTCCTTACTTTAAAATTTATTCGAGCATTAGAATCAGTGATAGTTTAAAAGAAAACACCTCTTACTATTTACAAGAGGTAAAATCTATCAAAAAAATTGTTGAGGCCTCCCAAGAATCCGCTCCAAGCTTATTTGTAATGGATGAACTTTTCAAAGGAACAAATACGATAGAACGTATCAAAAGTGCTAACGCCATATTATCTTACTTATCAAAAGGTAATCACTATACCTTCGTAGCTACGCACGACCTGGAATTGACAGAATTACAATCAGACCGATATGAACTTTGGCATTTTTCTGAAATCGTAAAAGATGAAAAAATATATTTTGATCATAAGTTAAAAAAAGGGAAGCTTAGTAGATTCAATGCCATTGAAATTCTCAAACTCAATGATTACCCTGAAGAAATCATTAATACTTGTCTTGAAAATTAGAGTGCTATAAAATAGTTGTTTGATAATGAATATTTAATACCTTCTTTTTCACACTCTGAAATCACCTCACTCTGATATTTGGTATGTAATCTAAACCTGTTAGCCAACAATTATCAACATGTACTTTACTACTTCTTTATCAAGAATATGTTATTGAAACTAAAATCACTTGTTTAATGTCAATCTTTTTAATTATTTAGAATAAATAAGATAAAAAATTATTAAATAAAGATAATTTTGAGCTTTTAAGTAAAGTTTTTGAACCAATACACATTGTTACACATCGTACATTTTACGTATACTTAGATAAATATCACAAACAATACAATTGAGATACCTATGCCTATTGCCGTCATCACACAAGCTATAGTTTCTGCTATATCAATTCCAACAGAAGCTGATAATATCAATCTCCATATGAAAAATGGAGACCTTATTTCTATCACTAAAGCGGAATTGAAACAGAAAAAATCAACTCCTACAGAAATTGTCTATAAAAGGAAAAAAAAATATCACAAGATACCTGCACATGAAATTGATTATGTCCGCTATGAATCATTAGATACTTATGATAAAACCGCAGATTTTATTGAAGAATACAACCTCATGATTCAAGAACTAGATGGACATGTTTTAGAATATTATAATACTAAAAGATATAAGAAGTCACGAACTTCCCAAACTTTTGCTGTTTCTGGTTGGACACTTGCCGTAACTGTCAATCCACTATTTTGTGCTGTAGCACCTATTCCTACTACTCAAGCAATCTTAACGATGAAAACCGCAGATAAAACCCACGTGGTAAGTGGTAAAGACTGGAAAGCGGTAAAAAAAGCACAGAAGGCAAAAATTAAACAGCTTAAAGAAAAGGTAAAAATGGACAAGGAAATGGAAATGCTTGCTCAAAAAGGATAATACCTCCAATTTGAAAATTAAAAAAGTCACTCTATCATCGTTAAATTATGATAGAGTGACTCTTTATTTATAATGAAATACTGGCTTTTACTTTGCCATATCCCAAATATTCAAGAAACTTAATTTTGTGATTTCAGCTGCCTTATCCATCATAATTTTATCTGCATGATCAGATACCTGATGATAATCTTCGTGCCCTCCAGTATGGTACCAGAAATAGGGAATTCCTTCTTTATCGAAATTTACATTATCAGACCCTCCTGCTTGACCTTGTTTTGTTTTTCCTTCAAACATCTCAAGGTTGATATTATACTTTTCGATATTATCAGCATTTAGCGTCCAAGTAGAAGGACTGTTTTCGTTGTAGATAAAACTGACTTGATTATCTTTTGAATGCCAATCTCCTCTTCTTCCAATCATGTCAAAGTTTAAATACATCTTGATTTTTGACTTATCTTCAAACGTTCTCAAGAAATTTTTTGAGCCATGTAATCCTTTTTCCTCCGCTGTCCAAGCTGCAAAAAGTAATGTTTTATTCGGTTTCACCCCTGTAGCTTTAGCGGCCTTGGCAATCCCCAATATGGCTGCAACACCCGAAGCATTATCATCCGCACCATTCCAAATATATCCTTCACGCTTACCTAAGTGATCATAATGAGCTCCAATCATGACCAAACTATCTGACTTAGCACCTTCGATCTTTGCTAAAACATTTCTTACTCTAATTCTTTCCACATCAGCATTCGCTTGAAAAGACGCTGAAGATGCCAAAAGAGAGACTTTATGTAGTTTACTTTTACCAATAGAAGCTTCGTACGTCTCAACTTCCGTTCTGTCAACCAAAGAAGCCATTATATATTCTCCACCCATAAAAACAGGAGGTATTGTACTCTGTTTTGTTACAGGACTGTATATCCTTGTGTCATAAAATGAAGATAGTGGTCTATCTCCCTCATAATATTTCCTATTATCTCTAAAAGGAATATTGTTTGCATGCTGAGGTAGGAATCCATTAAGTTCAATTTCGATAATCGCCAATGCACCATATTTGTCTGCTAATTGTTCTTTTAATTTATGGATCTGCTTTTGTGGTACTTCCTTCAGTGAATTAGCAATTTGTCCTTCCTGAGGTACACCCTTAAGCCTCACCCATATTTTCCCTTGAAGTTTACTCTTTTCATAGAAATCATCATAGCCCAGAGAGTCAACCTGTAGCCCGTAACCCACAAATATAAGGTTTCCTCCACCATTAATGCTAGTCGGAGCCGCTTTAACTTCAAAATCTGTATGATTGGTAAATGTAAATTCCTGTCCTTTACTATTTTTAATAGACAGGTGTTGTTCTTCCGCTGCTTTGTATTCTAATACATCAAAGGCCTGAAAATAAGTTGGTTTACCATTAATAACATCCCCAGCGGGTTCCAATCCCATAAATTCGAACATGCTCGCTAAGTATTCAGCTGATTTGTAAGCTCCAGGTCGCCCTGCCTCTCTTCCTTCCATCCAATCTGAAGAAAGATATGTTATTGTAGAAGCTATTGTTCCCTCATCTATTGCCTTTAGTCCTTTCTCTTTTGGCGATTGTGCATAAATAAATGCAAAAGGTAGATGAAATAATAAGGTAGATAAAATGGTATAGGTTGATAATTTTTTCATTTCTAATAAGTGTAGGTTTAACGAACGAAATTTCGTCCATTTAATGGTAAGATGAAATGAAATTTAGTTAATAATAAACAACAACCTATACTACAAGTATTGAGCATTATTTATTCTAGATTGGGAAGAGTAAAATAGATAGAAAAAGTAAAAGGTAAACGTATGGCCTACCCTTTTACTTTATTTTAATCTGAATTATAAATCAAATGATTGATAATCAACTTTTATATTCTTACCGATGAGCTTTTCTACACCCGCCTGAAAAGAAACTACATTGGGACTTGAAGTATAGAATTGATATTTAGCCTCTTTATTTAATAAGGGATCGGGTAACAATCTATTGATTTGTTTCACTACTGCAGGGGAAGGGTCTATCAATTGAACCTTTTCTCCCACAATCTCTTGAAGATCGTCTTTCAAAAAAGGGTAGTGTGTGCAACCTAACACAATATGATCCACATTTTCTTTTAGCATTGGATGCACGAGTGGCTCTAATAATTCCTTTGCTTTTGGGGTTCTCATCAAACCTTCCTCTACCAACTCCACCATTCCATAGCCTGGCTGTACAATAACATTTATGCCCTTAGTAAATTTTTCTTTGGTCTGTTGGAATAGTTCTCCTGAAAAAGTCCCTTCTGTAGCTAGTACCCCAATCGACTTCGTTTGAGAAGAGATGGCTGCAGGTTTAATAGCAGGTTCCATCCCCACAAAAGGGATAGAATATTTCTCTCTCAATGGCTTAATAACTGCAGCAGTCGCAGTGTTACAAGCCACCACAATTATAGTTGCTCCTTTCGAAATCAGAAAGTCAGTAATTTTAATTGCACGATCAATTAACTCTTCTTTTGTCTTCGAACCATAAGGAATATACTTTTGGTCTGCAAAGTAGAGCATAGACTGTTGAGGTACCTGCTGATAATAGGTTTTCCATACTGATAAACCTCCTAACCCAGAATCAAAGAAAGCAATCATAATTTATTTTCTTTTTCGAGGATCATTTGCATCAAAAAAGTGCCATGACACCAAGACATCTTGAATCTGTTTTGTATCAATTTCAGCCACTTCTTTTGTTTTCGGGAAGTAAGCAAAAACCTTATTTTGGAAAGGGTAAATTCCCACTTCTACGTTATAAGCAGGTATTAAATCTTCCATTTTCACTTTACAAAATGGTTTATATTTTGAAACTGTATCTGCAATGAAAGAATTTCTCACTTCAAAGTTAGATCCTTGCGTTTTAGGCAGGGAACTAACAAATTGATAAACAGCAGCCGAATCTAAAATATTAACGCCTATAACATTGTAAAAAGGATCTTCAAATGAAATCAACACGTTATTCTCAGGGTTTCTATCATACTGCAAATCAAAAGTTTTCAATGTTTTCCAAGAAGTTCTAAATATTGTCTTATCTCTCCATTCTGCCTTAGTTGGAGAAAATATTTCTTCTAAGTTTACAAACTGTCCAGGTATTTCAATAGCATACGTTTCGCCATTGATTTCGCCATAAGAAACAATATCACTTTCAGATTGAATTTTTGCAGTGATCACCGGAACGTTAGAAATATAGATGACAACATCTTTTCCTCCTTCAATGACTCTGTCCTTGTTTTCGACGATACGTGTTTGCTGTATTGTTTGAAATAAACGACCTACTTTTTGAGGAGATAAATCAATATTCTGATCCATTACCCATCGTCCATCTTCTAATTTCTGAATAGAATGACCGTCAATATCAAATTGAGTGATATCACCTAAGTGTTCAACCTTAAAAAAAGTAAGATTTTCTGGTTTGCTTGCTGTTGAAAAATCAACAAAGGAGAAACCTATAGCTGCGATCAGCAATAGGTTTACTCCTACTAGTACTTTTATCTTGTTTGTCATTTTTTAGTTTCCTTCTGTCGATTTCACATCTGCCTCAATATACAATGTGCTCTCCGGTTTTTTAGGATCATTCGTAATAATTGTAATTGACTTCTTTACTTGACGGTTGTAATTACCCGCTGTAAATGTGACATCTAATTTTGTACTTTCACCTGGAGCTAACGTTGTTTTTTGAGGCTTTGTGGCAGTACATCCACAACTTGCTTTTACTTTTCTAAGGATTAACTCAGATGTTCCTTTATTGGAAATTGTAAATGCAACAGATTTTTTATCCAATGCTTTCATTTCTCCCAACTGCTGTACTGTTTTATCAAATTCAACTGTTGGTGTACTTCCATCCTCAGCTAAACTTGCGAAATCTTCCTTAATATGTGCACTAATATTGATACGTTTTTTAGGAGAGTCTAAATCAGATGTAGGCAATTGGAAATATTCAAATAAGTAGCCATAATCGTCTTTCATTGAAGCATCATAACTAATATAAACCGTCGCTGTATCGTTAATACTCAATTTGTCTTTTGTACCCCACACTTTGATATAATCAGGCACTTTCACTTCATCAAACTTTATTTTAACAGGAGCAATACCTTGATTATAAATAATAGTAGAGACTGTGTCTTTCTGTGTGTTTAGAATATTGCCGAATAAAATATGAGTAGTTTTAAATCTCAAATTACCAATTTCGTGAGGGTACCAATCTTTAGGGCCTTTCGGTCTTGGAATCACATTTCCTTTAATGGTTAATACCAATACTTGTGGATTACCATTTGTTCTCACTGAAATTGTTTTTGTAAATGGACCAGGTCTATTTTTAGTGGAATAACTTACTTGTACATACCCTTTACCTTTTACGGCTACTTCTTCAGTAGACCAATTGGGTGTGGTACATCCACAACTTGCTTTTACGCTTGTCAGTTGTAATGGCTTATTTCCTTGGTTTGTAAAATCAAAGATCGCTTCAGCGTCTCCATCCTCTTCTTTTATATCTCCGAAGTCATGAACTAATGAATCGAAAACAATTTTTGATTGAGCGAATAATGGATTTACTAAGAACGAAAAAATTAAAATTGAAAAACTTATGTATGTCTTTTTCATCATTAATGACTAAAAATTTCATGTTTGGTATTATAAATGCAAAAATAAAGATAAGTTTTATATACTGATAATCTTTTTTTGACGTTATTGTAATAACCTTTTTAAAGAAAATAATAATAATCTTATTGGTTCTTAAATATTTACAAAAAAAATAGTATTATTGGATTTAGATACTATTGATCTACTCGCACTCTCGTGTAATATTTGACGGAAGCTTATTGATTATTAGGAATTTTTTAAACGATTTAACGCATTATACCGAGGATATCTATGGGGTACATGGAACATTTTAGCGTGAAGACTTTCAAGCAGCAACTGGCGATGAAAAAAATATCGCTTGCATTCCAGGGAATTTTTTCTCAGGATGTTCTTGCATTGATAGGTAAAAGTTTACGCAACACTCCCGAAAGTAGAGTAATTGCAAAGCGCCTTTTTGCAATAGTAATTGAAATGGCGCAAAATATTCATCACTATTCTGCAGAAAAACAATACTCCGAGAAGGATGGAAGAGATATTGGCGTGGGAATTGTAGCTATAGCAGAAGATGATCATCATTATATAATTACTTCGGGAAACTGTATAGTCAAAACAGAGGTTCCCCCTTTGATTGAAAGGGCTAATTACATCAATGGACTATCGCCTGAAAAACTAAAAGAATTCTATCGTGAGCAACGTAAGGCTCCTCAGCGTGAAGGTAAGCCGGGAGCAAACTTAGGTTTCATCGACATGGTTCGTAAATCAGGAAACCCGATTGAAATTAATATAAAAGAGTACGACGAGACCAGATCATTTTTTATATTATCGGTTAGAGTTAACAAGGAACTACAAAATTAAAATAGCATGGAAAACTTCCATATTGACGGATCAACTTATATTCCGAGAATTGATTTCAATGCTGAAACAGGAGTTTTAGAAATAGAAGGGGAATCGTATCACGAATATACTACAGAATTTTTTGGTCCTATTTTTAGCTGGCTTGAGGACTATTTAGAAGAGTCGGGAAAAGAAATTACAATGAATTTCAAGATGTCTTACTTTAATACATCTTCATCAAGAAGATTTTTAGAGATTTTGACTTTGCTTGAAGAATACCAGAATAACAAAGAAGGTAAAGTTGTTGTGAACTGGTATTATGAAGAAAACGATGTTGACATGTTAGAAAGTGGTGAAGAATACGCAGATGACGTAGAGCTTACTTTCAACTTGCTTCCTTATTAATTCACACACATCATTGAATTGAAGGTGAAAAGATGTAGATCTTTTCACCTTTTTTTGTGCCCTAATATTATTTCTGTGCTGATGTAACAAAGTATTTCTTCTCCATTTCTTTGAAATTAAAATACCTTTTAGAAGGGAGTAGTGGACAAGAAGTTCTATTCTAACAAAGAATATTTCCCGTATTAACTGACCTTTCGCTCACCAAAAATTTGCGAATGGTAAAAGTATAAATATAAGGATGCTAAATTAAGCTGTTTTTA
>NZ_JACVVP010000089.1 GCF_014534745.1 Flammeovirga sp. EKP202 | reverse complement strand
ATTGATATAACGTGAAGTGCACATAACTGTTGTTCGTTTATGGCGTAAATATACGATATATAAGGTCAATTTTTGATACTCCAAAATCAAAAATTGACCTTATATATTCTTCTACTTTTGGTTTGAGGTTATAAGTTGGAAACTTATTCAATAGCCAAGTTCTTAGTGACGCTTGTGCTTAACACTGAGAACAGTGAGGGTTCTATATTTAACGCTTTTCTGAAGGTCTCTTTTTAAATAAAGTGACAATTAGAAGTATCAAGCCTACTGCAAAACCAGCAACCATATTTTGTACAAAATATTTATCTGTTACAATAAATTCAAAAATATAGACCATCAAAGGGAATAAAAACAAAAGAGTAAGTATCACTGAAAATATCCTCCATAATATTTTGGTTGACTTATAAAAAAGAATCAATCCAATTAATGATATGAAACCTTCAATCGCCAATATAAAATTTCTGGATAGCTCTTTATCATCAACTAGTAAGGAGAATAAAATCATAATTCCTCCATTCAAGGTCATAATCAATATCTGAATAATTGGAATAAAAGAAGTCACAACAAGAACTCCCATAATGACCAAGGGTATTTCTATTTTTTTTCTTTTTATAAAATTTACCATCTTTAATAATTTTTAATCTTGGTTACCAAATAAGGAGTTAAATATTTCCTTGTACTCCTCTTTAAACTCATCTACTGACATAGGTCCTGAATTGTCCTTATTCCATTGTTCAAGTGAAATTGTTCGATCTCCTACTCTCACTCCCGTGAAAATGCCATTTTTATCTGTTAAAATGCTAACATTAATATTCATCATTGGCTTTTTAAAGTCACCTCCCAAAGTTATAAATGGTCCCATATTGGGTCCCTCTTGATTCGCAAATGCTCCAAGCCAAACTTGATTACCAGTAGCATCAGTTACATAAGCCTCCGCATTAGGGAATCTATCACCTGAAATTTGACCTTTAATAGTTAAAAGTTGATTACCATTATCTAATTCAGATGTAGCTATATATAAACTCGTATGAATATCAATATCCCATGTTGGACCTCCATCATACAAATCAGGTGATAACCCTTCTATTGCAGGTAATAAGGCATCATTATTTCCAAATAAATGTGCAGATACTTTCCCATATTTTGACCCCTTATCATTTAAATAAGCCTCAGAATACGCTTGTGCTCCATAATTTGAATGAGACATCGCTCCTGACTTGTAATGTGAAAAATCACCATTAGAGGTTTCATAATATGTCCTTTGCGTTAACCTTGATGAAGCAGTAGGGTCAAGACTAAAACTTCTATCATCACCACGCCAACCTCTTGCTCCAAACGATTCATAAGGAGCAAAACTTCTAATATGAATTACTATTGGGAACTCTCCATCAGGATCAATAAACGTTATTGGGTTATTAAATGCATAATTATATGGTGAATTACTTTTCATTTTCTCCGCCAACGGATCCACTACAAACCATCTCCCCAAACTAGCATCATAGTGCCTTGCTCCATAATCATAAAAACCAATTTCCTCCTGCTTCTCTTTTCCATTGTATTGGAATTTATGATCCGGTGTACCTTCCTTCTCAATACCCGCCATATTCATACCAAACGGATAGTAGTGGTTTTCTTGGACGATGTAATCGTTGAATTCGATCTTTAAATCATCAAAATAGACATTATAGCCTTCTGTATCATTAAAAATACCTATTTCTACTTGGGTGGCTGTAGCAGGAGTAGTCTCGTCTAGCTTTAACTCTTCCCATTGCATTGGAGTAGAAACATATTTTATTTGATCATTACCAACACTATTCCCTTCACTATCTTTAAAACTTACTTTGATATAAGCTTCAGCATCCCCTTGTGTATCAGAACCGGCAGTGAGAAAAGGCATACTCATTCCTGTTGATTGTACTGCTTGTCCAGATGTTTCACCTGTTATTCCCACCGTAGTTGTCCCTACTTGAGAGGTTTGGGTCGTTTGGGAATTGTCACTACTACTGCTATAGTACTTCGACAAAACAGAAGCGGTAAAGGTTTCCCCTTCTTTGACTACCAAAGTGATAGATGCACCTATGGATTTACCATCCTCCCCTGTTAAAAGCTGAGAATGTTGAGGGGAATAACTGTTTAAAGCAACACGGTTTTGATCTGCATTATCAAAAATGGAAGTGTTATCATCAAAGTTTTCTAAATAAACAGAATTCGGGCGAACCGCTACTCTTAAGTTCCCCAAATGATCTTTATAATGGTATTCATGCACAAACTCTAACCCCTCACTATGAGATACAATCCCTGATCCTTCCGCTAATGCCCTACCATCTGCTGTATGCATAAATTGCAAAATGGAATCTTCATAGACAAAACCTCCTATATAGTCTGTTGTTTTAGTTTTATCTCCAATAGTCGCAATTTTACGCAACTTAATTCCTGCCGCATCATAGATATATTTTACGGTTCCACCTTCAACAGTCACCTTTACAGGTAAGTTTAAGTGGTTGTATTCAATACTTTCGATATTTTTATTTAGATCAGAACGAAGATTTCCATTCAAGTCATACGCATAATCATTGTTGGATTTATTCCCATCATAAAAACTATGGTCCTCTTTAAAATTATCACCAATAGTATTTGCCCCGTCTGTTACGGATAGTAATTGGTTACTGTTGGTAGAATAATTATACGTCAATTGATCTATCACCCCATAATTATTACCATCGCCTATTTTATTTTGGAGACCATTTCTTTGTAAACGTAAGATATTTCCATTTGCATCATATTCTATTCCATTTCCATTACCCTGCATATCTACACCTACACTATAGAAATTATCATCTTCAATTGATTTAGTAATCTGGTTATAAGTTTGATATTTTGCTTTTTTCAAACGGTTTAAAGGGTCATAAGAATAATCATATGTTCTCATTAAATTAGGATCTCTAAAACTTTGCCATGACTGACTACCAATATTGCCATTGTATTGCCCGGCTGCATCATATGCAAGATCGAAACTAAAAGGCCTTGATTGACTGATTCCTTCTTCCGAATCATTAAGGCTTAATAGCCATCCTCTGATATTGTATTTGTACTCATGTAGAAGAAGTTGCTGTTCTGTACCATTTTTCTTGGAGATAAGTTCACCCAATTCATTGTAAGTATTTTCTACAACCAACCTTCGTGGATCATCATTCAGTTGTTGATATACTTTCATCAATCTTCCGACATGATCGTATTCATTCTCTTCTAAGACTGTGATGTCAACATAACTTTCATGCTGTAAGTAGGTTTTTACCACTTCTCCCACAAAATTATACTGAGTGGTCAATATATCTTTCCCTCCATCCAAAGATTCAGTAATCGTCTGAGTGACTCTATATTTGTCATCATAATACGTTACTGTTGTGAGGAAGTCATCAGTATCTAAAACACGAACTTTACTTCCTGTAATTTGACCTCTAATCGTTGTTTTCCCATCACTTGTTTTAAACTGTGAAGGCACCTCGATTCCTCTTGCCTCATCTGCAACAAAAATATCTTGAGGTAGGCTAAAAGTATAGCCTGGTGCTAACCAATCATAGTTATCATAAAAGGTTTCTGAAAAGACAGTTGCACCAGAGATTGAAGGGTAACTATTAGTACCATAACGATTAGTATTATTAGCTACTTCTGATCGAATAGTTGCTAACGTACCTGTAATTGTTTTCTTACCAGTAACTACAGGTCTATTTAAAGCATCATATTTTGTAAACAACCACTCCTGATTTTTTCTTAAATTATAATCTTGAGTCAAAACCAAACGATCCCATTGATCATAAACCATATACTCCCATTCCTTTCCAGGAATTCTTTTGGCTATCATACGGTTTTGCTCATCGTATTTGTATTGATAGCAGAGATTATTCAAAATATCATCCGAAATAGTAGTCGAATTTCCAATTTTCTCTACTGCTAAAGGTGGAATCACCAATACCAAATTTCCATAGATATCATAAGAGTAATACGTATCATAGTAGGTGACTAAACCAGTGGCTTCATCAATACCGTTTTGAACTTTCTTTATAATAATTTGCCCTTTCTTATTTTTCCCTTCAATTGTTAGATAACCATGTTCATCATAAGTTTCTGTCATCAATAGTTCTCTGTAATCATAGAACTCAAGGTTAACATCAATAACAGGAGGCTGAATTTTAGCAATAAAACTTCCTGAGGCACTACTATATTCAAAACCAGGCTTCAATGTTATGCTTTCCTCCGCTACTATGGTATAATTTCCAGAATGAGGTTTTTCCAAAATGATAGTCTCTGGTGTATCTTTCTCATCCTCTTCAATATTCATCTTCTTCACTAAATCCTGCAATACATTTGATCTTTCTCTAATTTGAATACTATGATCTTCAAGAGTTGCCATTTTCCCAGCCCATGCATCACCCGGGGATGCCTTGAAAGAAATTCTATTGAGTGGTGAATTATCAAACTCATTTTGAGAATATGGAAAGCTTGTAGATTTTTGACCTATACCTTTTTCATAAAAACTCTTTTGATCTTCAAATGCATTTAACTGTACATCTCCTGAGCTTGAAGTAGATATATATGCTAAATATTCTCTTGGACTTCTATTTATTTTGTCATAACCAGTAACCTGAACCATATCAAACCCTTTTGGACTTTGTTGTTTTACTACTTGTTGAATTGGTCTACCTAATCCATCATAATATTCAGTAGTTGTTCTTACATGATCAACAGGGTTAAGGTTATTTAAATTCGAAGGATCTAAACTTCCAGAGTAAGGTGAAGAAAATGAATATTCTCGAATGAAGTTGACATTAGACATAGTGTGTCCTGAAGTTTCAATTGGCTCAACGCTATAAGGAGTAGACCATAATCTTACTTTTGTAGAAATACTTTCTCCAACATATATATTATCCAAAATTTTTGCTTTAACGGTATACTTACCTTCAGCAGGAGTTTCAATTATAGGTACTGCTGAAGCCAAACTGATACCGTCTTTAAACCACTCATAAGAATAACCAGATAAAGTATTATTCAAATAGAGTTTGTTATTCACTTTATCCCAATATGGTGAAGCTGGCTCC
Source organism: Flammeovirga sp. EKP202 (assembly GCF_014534745.1). Taxonomy (GTDB): domain Bacteria; phylum Bacteroidota; class Bacteroidia; order Cytophagales; family Flammeovirgaceae; genus Flammeovirga. The sequence continues at coordinate 11,628 of NZ_JACVVP010000089.1, read as the reverse complement.
ATTCTTTTGACAATAGTATAAATACTTGAATGATACGTCTTGCCACAACTAACCATTTCACATCTATAGAATTGATATAAATCTTCGTCAGTTAATGTAGGTGTAAACGTACTTTCCTCACCGACTGATTCCCAAGAAACTTGGTCTGAAGATTTTTCCCATTTAAAAATTGTATTCCCATCCCCTCCTTGATATGAAATTCCTAATGGTTTAGAAGCTTCATTATACTCTACTAGAATATTACCATCGTTATTATCGGTAAATGTAAATTCCATAAAATTGGAAAGTATATAGCTCCCTACTATTAAATTGTTAGCTGAAGGATCTACCTTTTCTTTAATAATATATGTTGCGGGGTCACTTACGAACCATTCTATTGAACTTATTTCATCTCCAACTTTAGTAGGTGATTGAGCTTGGCCATTTTTGTATAAAGTATATACTGCACCAGCCTTAGAAGCTGGTAAACCTACCGTAATAGAAGTACCTGTACATATAGTATATTTGGACGGCTTTCCGTTCATCTCTTTTGAGCATTGTTCCCCTTGATATGCTATGACCTTATATGTATCATCAATATTAATATTCCAAGTAAGGCTACGATTATCAGAAAAACCACTTTGCTCACCAACAAGAATATCAGCACCTCTAAATAACTTATAGACTATTCCAGGTTGTGAACCACTCAAGGTAACCTTAGCGGTTGTTTCATTCGAGAAATAATAAAATTCAGCATTTAAATCATATATATTAATTTGGTTAAGTACTGTAATTTTTACTGGTTCGGTATTAAACTGAGGTAGTAATTCATCACAAAGTACAACACCTCTACGATACCACCTGGTTGATGTAATGTTTTCAGAAGGCAAACTTACACCTGTTTTACCAGACATAGCACTCCAATTTGTTCCATCAATAGATTCATACCATTGGTAATTAAAATGTGTAACACCTGAAACTAAATTAGTATTTTCAATAACACCTCTAGCAGAACCATGACAAATGGTTCTTTCACCAGATATGGATCCAGGAGATAAATCTGGATATAAAATTTTCACATAATGTGTATCAGCAATATTACCCTTTACTTTAGGGCTAATACTCCCATTACAACCTGATTGCCACCTTACTCTTACAAAGTACCGATCATCAACATACCATGTGTTTATTATTTGTCCATTGGAAGATACTATCCATTCAACATCACATATTTCAGTTCCGGTCCCTTCTCCAAAGAAACCTGTTCCACCACCACTATTACATGTCACTTCAATGTAAAATTCGGTAATAACATCAATGTCTACTTCATGAGGACCTACAATAAATGAGAATACATTGGAATTAGCAGAAAGTAGTATTAATAATAATAAAAAATATTTCATTTTTTTGGAGTATGTTTGCTTATATAAAGGCAGTTTTATGCCACCAAAAATATTTATTTTAAGTTTTGAGAGTTGACTATCTTATAATCTAATACCTTAATCGGGTTCAATTCATCATCTAATACTTTGAATAACCTCCCATAAGAATCATAGTGATAAAAAGTAGATATGCCATTTGCATCAGTTTGTGAGCTAATACCGTTCAACCCATCATATGTAAAAGTATTCATTAATACATTTCCAGGTAACTTTTCTCTCATCTCAAAATTAACCTTTCTAAAACCCTGTATATCAGAGGGTAATACAGGTCTATTATAAGGTGCTAGTAATGATAAATCCGTACCTAAAAACTGCTCAGCATCTGTATACCCCAAGCCCTTAATAGTTGCTATTAATTTAGATCCTCTAGCATTCCAAAAATAAGACTCTAATGATTGGTTTACCTCCTTTTCGATCACTCTTCCATTAGTGTTGTAAATAAATGATGTGATATTGCTATTCTCATAAGGCTGATCACCTTTAGCAATAAAAACTTTTTTTGGGTAAATTTGTTCATCTCCTAATTTTTGAAAAGTGACCTTCTTTCTAAATATTATTTTTTCATTCAAATACTCTGTCACCTCCATAAGTTGACCATATCTACCTAATGCAAATAAGTTTTCTTTGTTCTCCAATTCAGATATACTTAAATCTTCTGAAAAACTTTTATTATCATTAAAAGGATATTTATAAACAGTTCTTAAAGTCTCTGAATTTGAAGCTTGTGTTATTTTTTCCTTGTGATATAAATAAGGATAATCATAATATTTATAATTCGTTGTTGTAGTTATTTTATTTCCTTCATTATAAAAAACACTCGTCTCTTTAGTTTTCAAGTTCCAATAAATAAGTGGTCGGTAATAACATAACATCTCAAGGTTATTATAACTCTCTCCAATACTGTTAAGTCCTTTGGTTATAGAACGATATTGCATCTTATAGCCTAAAGCATTTGACCAAAATGATTCTGGTTCATACTCATTTTTAATTAAACTAATGAGATCTCCATTGTTATTATAAACCTCTTTTCTTAATATGTTACCACTCGAAAAATTGTAATCGAGACCTTTTCTAGTCTCGAAATCTTTAGGATTTATTTGATGAATAGGCGTAAAATAATAAACTTCCTTACCGTTTTTTGCTCCAGAATAGTCAACTGTTACTTTACCATAACCTACATCACCTCCATTTATTGACTCAAGATTATAAGGGTTAGATGATGCTGAGAAAACTAGAAAATCTGTTGAAATAGCTTGATGTGCTTTATCTCCTTGTATAGTCTTTCCGATGTTTTTTAATAAATCAATTGTTTTTAATTCGTCATACATCTTTTGGATTGTAAATTCACCATCCTCGTAGTTAAAACTTTTTACAATTTCCCCTCCTAAAGGAGTAACATCTTTTATTTCTTTGACTCTTATACCACCTCCTTTCTTTATTGTAGACTGAGGTTGGGTTTTCCTTTTATCTTCATAAGTTTTAAGACTTATTTTAAGGATTCCATCCTGTAATACTTCATCTAATACTGAAACTACAATTCTATATTTATGTTTAGATTTAAATCTTTTTTCAATTTCTTTATCAATCAAGCTAATAAATCTAGGCTCTGAAAAACCTTGTGGATCATCCGGTTGAAGTGTTACATGAAGTACATTTTCCCAAACTCCTTCATCTTCCATTTCCACAGTAACACCTACTGGATTTCCTGCTTCAGGGGATAATAAACCTTTTGCGTTTATTTCAAGACTTATCTTATAGAGATTATCCGTATCGATCACAAATTCCTCACTCTTTACATCAGTAGCAGTACATATTCCGTCTGAACAACCTATTATCATCTGTGGTACAGCGGAGAAAAAAAAGTCTAGCCTTTTCTCAAAATAGTCTTCTAATGTAGGGTTCATTTTTCCTTCGTTTGGCTCATATGTATATTCTGTATAACCACCTGTAGGATAAATCACCTTTGCTAGAGATGTTGCTTTTGTTGATATAAAATAAGGGTTCCGATCTGCTCCTTTAAAGCTACTATCTACATCTCTTTCTGTCGGAACTACTTCAAATGAAGGAATTAGGGTTGAATTGTTTTGACCGTTATAGTAACCCCAATGATCTTGAGATGCAGAATAATAAGTAGGTAAAGCTCCTGAATTATATTCAAAGCAATACTTTTCAATCACATTATCATTTTTATCTTCAAAAGTAATTCCATTGAGTTTTGCTCTCTTACTATCTGAATTTGATGAAAAATATGAATTATTATCTAACCTTACTGTCTTCTGAATTACACCTTCTTCATCAAGAATATCAATACTTGTCAGTAAATCTCCTCCAATAATTCCCTCGTTTTCTATTTCATATTTTAGATTTATTTGGCCTTCACTCCATGTTATGCTTTCCAATATCGATTCACTATGATAGCTTAAAGATTCTTCTGAACTAATTCCATTTTTCGGATAATTCTCTATATCGATATGAGGCTCTGTACCATAATGTAAAACATATTTTGTATCAATTCGAGTTTTTGTCCATCGATGAGGTAAGACTTTGTATTTAAATTCTATGATATTTTCATTAGAAGCCTCGTCCCCATTAGGAGGAATTATCTTCGTTAGTTTCCAACTAGATGTATAATCAACACTTTCGTATGGATCATAAGAAGGAAAATAACTGAATGTTCCAGCGCTGAATTCATACGTAAACCCTTTATCATCAATTAGTTCAAAAAAATAAATACCTCCCGCATCATCATGTTTTACAATGTTTACGTTTGTAGGAGGAAAGGTTTGATAAATATCTGAATTATTTTCATATACAAACTTTCCTGACAGACCATTTACACTATAATGGAATATATCAGGCTGAGTATCATAGTTTTCCAGAACTATATACCTTTCATTATCATCAATAACTCTTGTCGGAGGTTCGTTGGGAACAGCCTCACTTAACCAACCAAATACATCATCTGGTCTGCCATTTTTAGTTCTGGATATTGCTCCTCCGTAATTTAAATGCCAACCTAAGCCTATTCTATTACCTGGATCACTAACTTTATTTGCTCCACCACTATGAACCAATGTAATTGGAATATCAATATCAGGGGTATGAATTGTGAATATCGGTATGGAAACACTCAATTTACCTGAAAAAAGATCTGGCATTTGATTACCATATTTAGACATCTTTGCTGCATCTGCAGTAGGAAGAGCAACATTAAAACCATGATAATCAAATTCTGGTTGTGCATTAGAAAAATTGCTTTTAAGAAATAACAAAGAAAAAGTTATTAAGTAGCAAATATAAAATTTTGTCATAGTATGTTTATGTTTGCATTCAACTACATCCTTGAAAGGAGGTAATTGATAGAAAGTCTTATAAATAAGAATTTCCTAATTTTAAATTGATATTAGTAGAAGTTTAAGTTTGAATCTAATAACCTGATGATCAATCATCTTTTATTTAATTTATTCATTATAATCATAGTTTTCTTGTTTTTTTAATAATTGAATAATCAGCTTTTGTTGTTGAATAATGATTTCATCCTGCTTTTCATCTTTATCCAATGCTTTAGTAAGGTCCTTGATCTGTTTTTCCTGTTCAATAGTATGCAATGTTAATTCCTCGATCTTTTTCAATAAAATCAAATTCATTTCTGCTACATGAAGCCCTTCTTCTTCAATCTCACTTGCTGATTTCACCTCTGGTAAATGACTATGTTTTTTGATGTATTTTTCAACCTCTTCCAAAGACATCAATGCATAATCTTCTTTGAAAACATAGTCTGGCACTTCAATATCTGTACGAACCATAACCTCCTTTGAAAGCAATTTACCGTTAAGCGTTAAACCGCCATCTATATATTGGTTGTTACGATTCGTTAGTACTTTTGCCCATACTCCTGTTCCATCACTTGTTGTACTCCTAAAATACATGGTAGGCTTGGTAGATGAATTTTTAATCGCAATCTGACCATTAAATCTATATGATTCATTATTTGAGCCATGGTTCATATTTAAACCCCAAAACCACCCAGATTCTTCAGGAGCATTCTTTGCATTATAAGATTCAACGAAACTACTACCCCAGTTTGTGTTCCAATCTTCAACCTTCTCAGGTTTCCTAAGAAAAAATCGGGTATTAACTATAAATTCATTGGCAGATGCATAATCTAGATTTACGCTATTTTTAAATCGAACATCACCTAAAATATCAAACTTGTTAGAATTATAATAATTCCATATTATTCTTCCGTTAAAATCTGAGGTATGATCAGAAGTAAAATCAATAAATGCTCCCACCCCAGACTTTAATTCTATAGAAGAATATCCACTCTCTTTATTTATTTCTAGAGAACCTGTCATATGGTTTGATCCATTAACTTTCAGATATTCTTGAGAATACACTGTATTGAGTGTGCACAACATTGTTAAGACCAATAAAAAATTTATTCTTCTCATTTTGTATTGTTAGTTTTAATTTAAATAGATATTATTATTTATGTTTTCATAGCTATCACCATATACTGATGATTGAAATATAAATAGTTTCACAATAGTTTATTTTTGATTATTACTCCCTTCCAATTGGGATATTCTTTCTAATAATTGATTGATGATTTCACTAAAGAAAATTGATGTAAAAATCAATAATAGATAGAATAGCCTAGCTCTCATTTTTTGCTTGTTATAGTTTAGAATATACACATTAACACATTGCATACGCTCCTTTTCAAGGTTAGGATAATATTAAATTGATATTATCAAGAATTGGCTTGTAGGATAGTTTGCTAATCAACATTTATTAAGTACATGTGTATTAGATCTCTTAAGAAAGTATGTATGTAGTGACTGAAAACAATGTTAACTTTCCCTAAGATCACCTTACACTCAACAAAGATACATTATGTTAATTTTTAAAAAAATCTTTTCGCAATTAATTCAAAATAGTACTGTCTTAGGAAAGGTATTGTCTGGGTTCGGTACAAAGTATTTTCAAGTATATTCCCTATATCTTTTTAATAGTATTAAGCCGGGAGGTGTCACTTCGAACTTGACTTTTCTTTAAGCTTGTAACTTATAACAATTCTCATTTTATCAAGTATTTTCCGATAGTTTTATATAGTTATAAGTAACAGACATAAACTATGCTATTGTTTTTAGTGACGACTCTCGGCTTAACACTAAAAACAGTAAGGAGAGTCACTATGATTTTCTTCCCCTTGTAAAATGCTTTTCTTTTATTCTAACATAAATCAATTTACTTCTTCCTTTTGTATTTTCTCGTTGTTCTATTTCGAACTTGTTAATTGATCTAATAAGTGGTGTAAGTTTTTCAAATCCATAATTTCTAGAGTCGAAATTGGGGCGTTTTTTCTGGATTAAACTTCCAACATCTCCAAGGAAAGCCCACCCTTCATCATCCGATAAATCATTAATAGAAGAAGAAATGAGGTGAATCTCTTTGTTTGTAATACTATCTACTGAAGGTTTGGCAGTTTCTTTTGTGTCTGTTTTATCTTCAGATTGTTTCCTCAGAATTTCTATGTAAATAAACTTATCACAAGCAACAATAAATGGATTGGGTGTTTTTTTCTCTCCTATTCCGATAACTAGCATTCCTGCTTCTCTCAAACGGGTCGCTAATCGGGTAAAATCACTATCACTAGAGACAAGGCAAAAACCTTCAACTTTCTCACTATATAAAATGTCCATTGCGTCAATAATCATGGCGGAGTCGGTTGCGTTTTTCCCAGTAGTATATCCATACTGTTGAATAGGAGTAATTGCATTCTCTAACAGTAAGTTTTTCCATTTTGTCAACCCGGGTCTGGTCCAATCACCATAAATTCTCTTAATAGTTGGGTTGCCGTATTTGGCTATTTCTTCCATCATATCCTTTACATTGGCAGATGGTATATTGTCACCGTCAATTAAGACAGCCATATTTATGTTTTCTTTCATCTTATATTTTTAGGGTTATTGTGTACAAAGTAATGATTAATATACGGTCAGCAGGTGTGTAGTCGGTGGATGGGGATTAGCTATTGTTGTAGTTTATTTAAATTAATCCCTTATTTCTATTTTGCCCGCCCAAAAACATGCAATATCAAATTCTTGATAAGGGTCTTTACAGTTTTTACTTATTGACCATTGCCAGTCTACTATATCTGTATTCGTTAATACCTTCATTGTTGAGCCATTTTCAAAATACAAAGTCAGGTTTTTTAATCTATCCAACTCTATATTAATAATGTTTTTTCGCATGTTGGCACTCATTAGAGTTGATTTGGGTACTTCTTCCTTATCGATGCAATGTTCATAATTTTTATAATTGTTTTTTAACCAATCATCAATTTGAGCTATGTCTTCAAATTCAATGGTATGAGCTTCTAAGTAATACTCTCCTATATACATCCACCATGTATCACCATAACTATATCTTGAAATAAATTGATCTAATAGTTTATCTTTTATTATAGTTAATTCGTTATCCATTTCTTAATTTAAAATAAAGCAGTAATTACAGTTTTCATGATTGATTACTTTAATCATGTGAATACTAATGTTTAAAGCTAAAACGTTCCGTGTAATTGCCAGTGACGAAGCAGTCGCAAGTTATGGTCAATTACACCTTGTTTTGCACTTTTTTAATTTTATTTCTATCTGCTCAATATCTTCTCTTGCTTCTTTAATTGTAGAGATGTTATTTAAGTCTTTATAGACTTTCAAAGCTTTTGTTTTATGACCATCTAAAATAAGTTGAATTACTTTATTAGTTATTGCAACATTGCCTAAATCCAAATCATCTCTTCCAAATTTCCTTAACCCAACATTCGGAAATTTTGGTTGCCAATCTCCCCAATCTAATTCACGAAATCCATCTCCCCATATTTCTTGATCTTTACTACAAACAAATTGCCTTGTGCTATCGTAAATAAGGAATTCTCAATCAATACATTTATTAGGCACAAATATTTCTATACCAGTTTTTGACACTTTAATCGTTCTAGGTTCAGTATTGCCTTCGATACCACAACTACCATAGTCCAATCTTAAATAGTCTTCAGCTAATTCTTCTGCTCTTAAACATTCTCCTTCAAATAGGAATTCACAACTCAAACATTTATTCGGCAAAGCAGAAATTGATCCCATAATTTTCTTCTTCTTTGAAGGGCTTCTATCGCCTCGAATTTCACATTTTGGAAATGATTTTCGATACATATTATTAATTGAACATACGGTTGAGTAGATGCGCAGTGTGCCTGTGTTGCACTTGCGACAGGCATATTGCGTATACTATATTGTTAGCCACTTTTATTTATACATTTCTATTTTCAGATTCTTTTTTTCTTTAATTCATCAATTATCATTTCGATGGTCAATTCAACTGTTTTAACATAAGTAATATAGTCCTCTTTTGTCAAATCTAGATTAAATTCCAAATTATGAATAATCTTGTGCCGTGAATCAACTAATTTTCCGAGTATTGTTAATACTCTGAATATTTTTCCGTTGACTTTCTTCCTTTTGCTTAAAATGGCAAAAACATCAATTTTCAAATACTTTTTATATGCTTTATTTATGCTATCTAGGTTCTGAAAATTGTAGGTCTCGGATATAATTCGCTCAAGTGAAGTTTCCTTGTTTTGAATCTTTACAACTTCAGAAACTCCTATTTTTACTTTTTCATCTATTATCAAATCTCTAGCCGAAGAATCATATGTTATGAAATTTACAAATGTCTCACCAAAAAAATATTCTATTACTGAAACTAAAAAGGGAATCAATCCATTATAAAGTGTAATACTTGGGTCTTTGGTTTTTAATAATTTCCCAAGCATATTATCTCCAATGCTTTGTAAATGTTCACTCATTGGATTTTTATAGCTATCTAAACAGTTGATGATTTGATTTAACTTATCAAATGCGTTTTCCTTTATTTTAAAAACTGCTTTTTCATGAGGTTGAAGTTTTTCATAATCATCTAGGTTTGTATATCTATTAGTTCCATACCAATCATTATAAAAAGAACCCCCAAATTGTTTTCTTGCTATTCTAATTATTTCATTTTGTTTTGCTTTATCCTCATAGGTTCCTTCAGCTTTAGTTCTTGTGTGTAAAACCCAGTCAGAGCATTTGTATTCTTTTTTATTACTTTCATCAATCTTAATTACTGTTGCTTCAACTCCGACATTTGACTCATGATTCTCAAATCCAAACCACATGAAGTGTAGATTACTTTCATTATTCATTTCTTCTATTACATGGTCAATCTTTTGGAATCCATTCTCGTCCAAGAGCCTGGTTAATCCAGTCTTCGTAGCTTTTTTTGTATATAATGTAATTTCTACGCTCATTCTCTCATGTAATTGTGGTTGACATTGAATAAACACAATAGCGTTTATTTAACCTTAAAAAATTTCACGGATATACGCCATATTGTATATATCCATTAGTAAAAAAACTCCCAACTTCCATAAATTTTAAGTTTGCTATTAGATTGTTGAGAGACAATCTGAATTTACATGTTTATGTATTACAAAACAAGAATTGATTTTTTTGAAGCAACCAATCGACTTTCAAAAAATATTTTTTTCAAATCAATTCGTGAGCAAATGCAAATTATCTCTTCAAGTTTGTGCAGGTGTTGATTTTTGATGTGACTTCGGAAAATTTGGGCATAAAAAAATCCCTGAAGAGGGAATCTTGTGAAAAATTGTGGAGTGAAGTGAGAGGAAATTGGTGAGTTGAGATAAATTTTCATGAAAATGGAATGGATTAGACACACTTTTTGTGTTCCAATACAGCGATTGGGTTCTTCCAAAGTTTGAATCGTGGTTGATCTTTGATCAGTTCACGCATCCAATAATATTTCGGACCGGGTTGTGCTTGCTGTGCTCTGAGGAGTTGGAAATGTTCCATCCAAAGATCGTAGTATTCCCAATCGTCTTGATGGTGATGATACTTTTTACCAATGCGGTAGGCGTACCATTTTTTGAGGTAGACAGCATCGTAGTTCTTGCCTTTAAATTTTAGATCATAGTACTGATCAGAGTACCAATAGATATATTTTCTTTCAGCATAAAGCTCGTAATCATTTTTCCTCCTTGTATGATGTATGAATGGATTTTTCTTTTTGGAACCTGCGTATTTCTTTCGTGCTAAAAATAATTTATGTGCATACTCGGCGTCATACTTCTTGGTTTTTGGATTGGTATTTCTTTTCAACTCACGGTAGATCGTAGACGGGGATACCTCTAAACCTTCCGCAATTTCTGCTACGGTAAATCGTTTGTCTTCAATAAGACGTTGGATGACTTTTCTATGATAAAGTTGAAGATTTTTCATGAGATTCGTTAAACAGTCAGTTTTATTAATTCGTTAAGCTCTTTCAATGTAATACGAATAGATCAAGAATAAAATCATTTGTGATGGTTTTTGCCTTCATTCGTAGACCCATCATTGGTTTTTTGTTTTGTTTATCTATTGATTTTAAGCTAGAATGAAGTTCTTATGATTAATAGTCTACTGACGTGAGTAGTCGTAAAAAGTCATAATTACCTTCATTAATCTCTTTTTTAAAAAAGGTTATATCAAAATACTGAGAAATATATGGGACAACAATTGAATTAATCTTACAAACTAAATCATCTATATACCCTGTATTACAATCTTCTTCATTTATCAATTCGGACAATAACTCTGTCTCTCCTATCAAGCTTCCATACCTTCCTCTAAAATGCCAATATTCTTGATGTAATTTACCTATTGAATTTGAAATTTGTTTTGACTTCCCTCCAATATTGATAAAGTAGACTTTATTATTAAATCTTGATCTTTGCAAATTGATAATAATAAAACCTCCATCCAGTTCTAAAACCCAATAATTACCACGCTTTTTTCTAAAAGAATGTTTAATCAATTTTTGATCAAAACAGTTTATTGTGTTCATATTTTTTAGTTTTACTTCTTGTATAAATTCCCTTTCAATTGATCATAATGCCCATCCAATAATAATCGTTCATTTACTTCAATGAGACTGCCTTCAATATAATTTATACTATCGTCAATTCAATCATCGAAGGACACGAAAAATAGACTTTTGTTCTTGATCAAATAATAGTACCAACCTGGATTATAGTTACCCCATCAAAATGGACTGCAATCAAAATTAATAATTAAGTAAATTGCAGTATTATGAAAAGTAAAAG
>NZ_JACVVP010000088.1 GCF_014534745.1 Flammeovirga sp. EKP202 | reverse complement strand
GCTCTATTGAACGTCTCTGGTGTAACATCAATTGGAGTATCTGTTTGAGCAGTTGCTACTGATGTCATAGCTAATAAGCCGGCAATTAGAGAATAGATCTTTTTCATTTTTTCGTTTTTAATTTTGTGAAACATACCTACTCTAACGCCTTTTCATTTCTTAAAAATGATCTGTTTTTGTAAAAAAATAATGAAAAATAAGAATTATGTTTTTTTGCTGATCTTCTTATTCCAAAAGCTCTTTTCCCCTATATAAGGTATACTTGATAAGTGCAAGTAGTACTCTTTGTTAGTATTCCGATTTTTGAGTATTCTTTTGCTGAAACTTGACATTTCTAGCTATCCTCTTTCCCGTTTATACAGACATACTTAACAACTTTCATCAGTCAAAAGAAAATGAAAAACATCTTATTAATTGCTTCTACAGCTTTACTTTCTCTATACCTATTTAACTCATGCAAATCACAAAAGAGATTATTTATTGATGAGTTTAGACAAGAAATTCCAAGAGATGAAGAGGGAAAAATTAATATCAACGTCTCGCACAAAGGTTCTACTATGATTTTTGAAATCGAACCTATTGGTGTTGAGTATTCTTATACATCAGTAAAAATGTTTGAATTACTGGCTCAAACAGTAATGTCTGACAATATCTATATCGGTACAAATTCTTCTCTATATGAAGGACAAAAATATTTCGATCACTATGAAGTCTTTGTCCAGTTTACAGACAAAAGAGTACTGATTGGAAACAAACCTTTAAAATTTGAGTAAGGTGCCTTTATGCTACTGAGTTACCTAATACAATAGATGGACTTTTTACAGTCCTATCACTAAATCATCATATCAATTTATTATCACATTAAAATCAAAATCATATCATATCATCATGTTTAAAAATTTAGAATCAACCGTTCGTTACTGGTATTTATTATTAATTGCTGGAATTACTTTCATTATTTCTGGAATGTTGACCTTCACATTTCCTATTGTCAGTTATGTTAGCTTAGCTGTGGTATTTGCCTGTTTATATATTATTGAAGGTTTTTCTGAAATCATTTTCTCCATCATGAATAGAAAAAAAATAAAGGGGTGGGGATGGACTTTATTTTATGGACTGTTTTCCATCGGAATAGGCATTTTCTTAGTTCTAAACCCTGGGTTTTCTGCCACGGTAATGCCTTTGTATATCGGTTTGCTTTTCCTTGCTAAATCCATAGTTGGAATCACTTTAGGGAGTCAAATTCAAAAAGAAACAGGGTTGGGAAGTCTACCAATTGGAGCCGGTGTCATTGGTGTCATTCTATCTACCATATTGATTATTAATCCTCTATTTGCAGGTTTTAGTATTGTATTCACTGCGGGTATAGCCTTTATTTCTTCGGGTGTTTATAGTATTATTCTAGGATTAGAGTACAGAAAACTAAATAAAAAATTTAAAGAAGAGAAGGCTTCTACTACTGAAGAAGAGGAAACAGATAAGGATACTATTTCAGAAACAGAAATGGAGAAAGAGGATGAAATTGAAGTACTTACTGAAGAGGAGTTTAAAAATTCAACTCAAAAATCTTCCTCTTCAAAAGATGATGTTATTTATCTGTAAGCTCCCTAAAATCTATAAAAAATGAATATAAAAAATATAATGATTGCTGGCGGAGGGAACCTTGGTTCTCAAGTTGCTTGGCAATGTGCAGTAAAAGGATTTAATGTTGTAGTGTATGATGCTTTTGAAAAAGGGCTAGAAACAAGTAAAAGTTATCATCAGGCATTTGGTTTATTATTTATAAACGAAAGAGGAATGACTGAACAAGAAAGAGATGATGCCTTCCAAAGAATATCATATACCACCAATTTAGAAGAAGCCTCAAGGGATATTGATTTAGTGAATGAGTCTATTCCAGAAAATATTGAAATCAAAAAGCACTTTTATACGAAGTTATCACAATTTGCTCCTGCAAAAACCATTTTCACAACCAATTCTTCAGCCACCCTGCCGAGTGATTACGCCTCATTTACGGACCGCCCTGAAAAATTCCTGGCCTTACATTTTGCTAATGGAATTTGGGACGCGAACATCGGTGAAGTGATGGGACACTCCGGTACTGATCCCATGGTTTTTAATAGAGTATTAAAATTTGCAGAGGAAATAGGTATGGTTCCAATTCCTATTCACAAAGAACAGAATGGCTATATTATTAATTCTCTTCTGATTCCTTTACTAAAAGCAGGTGTCGATTTATTGAGAAATAATGTTACTGACATCGAAAGTATCGATAAAACCTGGATGATTTGTACCAATACCAAAGTAGGTCCATTGGGTATTATGGACATCATTGGAATGCAAACCATCTACAACATCTATACATTTGTTGGGGAAAGTACAGGAGATCAGTTAGCTTTTGATCGTGCCCATTACATCAAAAACAACTTTATCGACAAAGGGAAAATGGGAATTTCGTCAGGTGAAGGTTTCTATAAATACCCTAACCCTGCTTATGAGGATGAGAATTTTCTGAGTTAAGAGAAGTTTGGATTCATAAAAAAAAATCGGTAAAACTAGAGGTACTTTTCTCTAGTTTTACCGATTTTTTTATTTGTTGTTTTTACTACAACAAAGTACCAATAATCATGTCTACAATTTCTATTTAGCTTGAAAATACATGATCAACCACATGACAAAATATATTTCACTTCAAATAATTAACAACCACACTAAATGCATTGTAAATTAAGTTTTCCTTATTCATGGTGTTTAGAAATCAGGAGATTTCTGATGATCTGAAGGACACGAATGACGCTGACGCTTAACATTCGCGCCATTGAGCTTTCTACCATTTTAGTTTAGTAGTACTGCACCTGGCATTGAAGGGAAAAGCGTTAAGAATTTCATGAATTGAGCCGTTAAAAATGATTTTCTTGTTTGAGCAAAGCGAGTTTAAAATCATTTAGGCGAGAGGAATGAAATTTAGCTTTTGACTTCTAAGCCTAGATTTTTTGCTTCGTTTTTCATCAATGGAAAAATGAAGAAGAAGGAAGCTTGAAAGTAGGACATAAAAGCTTACAAAATAATTGATTGAAATTTTGCTGTAATTTAGTTTACAAAGCACTAAATTTTCTGATTTTTAAAAAGTTCATCTAATTTTTGACGTAATGCTTCTTTACCTAATAATTTGGTTTCCTATTCTATATTTTAGCACTGATATGATAGCCTACCACAAGGTAAATGTTAATAGCAAACAAATCAAGCTATACCTCTTATGAAAAAAATACTTCTACTAAGTCGAATTTAAACTTCTAACTCAATATTCTATTCAATAAAAAAACCTCTAAAAAGTCAATGAAGACTCCTCAGAGGTAGGATAATTATGAACTTACTAAAGTATTCTAATTTTCTCTTTGTGTATTTATATTAGGTAGATTATACTCCCCATCAATAATAGATTTTGCAGGAATATAGACTCTCATATTAATCCAAAAATCTTCAGAAGGCATGATCAATTCATTTGGACGGTTCTGAAAATCTTCTTCAAATACATAGTGTATATCAAAAGTTTTTCCGTCTGCATTCAATTGAATTTCACGGTTACTAATCGAAGAACCTTCATCCGTTTTCAAATGCTGATCATCTCCATATACAGTGATAGAGTAAAACCCTAATTCAGTATCTTTTAATTCAGGAACATTGTAAGTTACTGTGTATGAATTTCCTTTTTCAACTTTATAATTTGCTGTTAAATAAGCGGCATCTTCATCTGGTAAAAGACCTGTTGCTATTGAAATACCACGGTTAGTATCTTCTTTAGAAACGGGATTTTCTAACGTTCCCATTGAGCCTTCTACTCCTTTTTCATTGGCAACTTGTACATAGTGTTGGTGTACTTTCATGAACTCTTCCATGTCCCAGTTTTTCACTTGAAAAGGTTGAGGTTCATACCCATTTAAATATTCAATTTCTAACAAATCTTGAAATTCAGAGGTCTTTTTGATGTCTTCTGGATCTTTTGCATCTACTTGAATTCTGACATTAGCAACAAAATAGTCGCTAGTCATTGAAGCTGGAATAACATATCTACCAGGACCATAGAAAACTTTATAAGTAACATGATTATCGTTCCAAACATGCAATGACATATAACGACCGTCTGTTTCGGGTAGAGTTATAGCAACGTCTCCACCGCCATCCATAATCGAAAAAGAATATTTGGTATCTCTATTCATCATTGGAGCTGGTTGCTTATCCAATTGCATCACATTATAATGGTGGTGCCACTGTATATTATTTGCACCTTGTAAAAACTCTTTATTCATGGCCATATCAGCCATTGCATTAGCGTAATTATCTTTTGTAACAGAGATTGATTTATTGTCTTGTGCAACTGCTAATGATGATAGAATAACTAATCCGATAACTAGAAAGTAAGCATAGATTTTTTTCATTTTCTTGTAATTTTTTTGATTGAACACACTCTCTTTAACGACTTCAATATTCCTTTCAATGTCTATTTTTGTCAAAAAAATAACGAAAAACGAGAATTGAATTTTCTCCTTGTAAAATCATATTCTTACTCCATAACAATACAAAGCTTTATTATATAATTCCTGTTTTTGATTATAAAATTACATTTAAGTATCATTTTTCAGTAACTGAAATTCCGTTTATAAAGGCATATACATCAAATTATCATCAACCTAACAATTGGAAATTATGCCTATTGTAGTCATTGCACAATCTATCATCTCTGCTATTTCAATTCCAACAGAAGCAGATAACATTAATATACATATGAAGGATGGAGAGTTGATTTCTATTTCAAAAAGAGAATTAAAAGAAAAGAAATCGACACCAACTGAAATTGTCTATAAAAGAATGGGGGAATATAAGAATATTCCTATCTCAGATATTGAATATGTTCGTTATGAATCCCTTGACACTTATGATAAAACAGCACATTTCGTTGAGGAATATGACCTAATGATCAAGGAAATGGATCAGCACGTTTTGGAGTATTATAATACTAAACGCTATAAAAAATCCAGGACCTCACAAACTTTAGCAGTAGCTGGATGGACTCTGGCGGTAGCTGGAAACCCAATTTTCTGGGCAGTTGCACCTATTCCTACAACACAAGCGGCTCTAACTATGAAAACTGTTGATAAGGCGTATGTACTCAACGGAAAAGAGTGGAAAGCTTGTAAAAAAGAGCAGAAAAGGAAAGTGAAGGAATTGAAAAAGAATGCTCAAGAAAAAGAAAGTTTAATTGAGATTCAAAAACTTTCATCCCCTAACCCTTATCAAGATTACCACAACCATAATTTAAATAGCTAAAAATACTAGTTATCCATTTATCAAAAAGAAACTACAATGAAACATGTTATTTTATATCTAAGCTTTTTCTTATTGGGTTTTGTACATACCTCAATGGCCCAAAAAGATGAATTAGCATCAAAGCTTCAAAATCCTTTAGCCAATATCGTTGCACTACCGATTCAAAATAATGTGAGTGTTGGGTCTCCTAATTATGATGGTTCCATTTATACCATGTCGTTACAACCTATTATGGCAAATGAACATAAGCACTTTAATTTAATCCATAGAGGTGTGATTGATATATCGCATTTACCTGCGACCACCGAAGGAAATCAAAGTACTTGGGGAGTAGGCGATTTAAATTACTCCTTTTTCTTGTCACCAAAAAAGTCAAACAAATTAGCATGGGGTATTGGTCCATCTATTGATATTCCAACCGCTTCCAACCCAATGTTAGGTACCGGGAAATGGGGAGCAGGTGCGGCATTGGTAATGGTTTATCAAACTCCAAAATGGACATTTGATATGGTCATGCGACAAACTTTTTCTATTGCAGGAGATGAAAACAGGGCAGATGTAAGCAGTTTTGTTTGGCAAGCACTTGCTGCCTATGGCATTGGAAATGGATGGGTGGTCAATACTTTTCCGACCATTACAGCCAATTGGAATGCAGATAAAGGGCAAAAATGGACAATTCCTGTAGGTGGAGGTATAAATAAACTTGTCTTTATAGGAGGTAAAGTACCTGTAAACCTTGGTGTACAATATTACCATAATGTAGTAAGACCTGATCATGCTCCAAAAGGGGAGTTTAGAGTCGTCACTACTATTGTATTAAGAAAATAATCAGTACGATTTTTTCCTTTTTATTATCCTAATTATCATCTACTATGAAACCAAGAATCATTTCTTTGACCATCCTCCTTACTTTCCTGAAGTTGACGGTGAGTTATGGCCAAGATCAGATTGCTTGGTTTCATTATTTCAATAAAATGAATCTATCCTACAAGTTTTCTATTGATACAGATCTTGGATATAGAAGTGATTTTGAGGGAATGGAAAGGTGGCAAATAAGATCAGGTTTGAAGTATGATATTATTGAAAATGTAAGTGTGAGAGCAGGTGTAATGCATGTTCAAGGTACTCAATCAGCAAGTGAACTTCGATTTTATCAAGACTTGATGCATAAAGAGGATTTTTCTTCGTTTACTTTTTCTCTTCGAGTACGTTTTGAAGAGCAATATTTCCCCCAACTTGACCAAACTAACTACAGGGTGAGATACAACCCTATGATAAAGTTTTCTACTAGTGCAGGTTTAATTTCTCTAGGTTGTGAACCTTTTATCAACCTAGATTCATTTCAAGTCACCAATAACAGGTGGTATTTTGGGATAACAAGGTATGCTTTTAAAAACACATTAATCACGCTTCAGTACATCAAGGAAAATAGTTATTCCAATACAGAAATTGATCGTTTCAATTCACCTCATATGATCAGAATCAAAATCGACCATTCGATAAATCCAATAAGGATAAGGCGATAGGTAATGAGCAGGTTTTATAAAAAATTGAAGTAAATAACATTATTAATCTTTAAATAAAGTGAAAGAGAATCAATTATATTATAAATTTATTGACATCGAAATATCTAACTTCCATCTTTATTGTTTAAGTACTAACAATATATTTACTAAAAACAATTTGAAAAAATTTATACTCATAGTATTTACTACTATCACTAGCCTAAACCAAATATTTGCTTCTGACTCTACTGATATTCTTAGAGAAAAATTAGCAAAAACGTATACAACTAATGAGAGAGCAGAATTGTTATTACAACTTTCTAATGCAAATCTAAACAACGACTTAGATATATCTCTTGATTATACCGTAGAGGGTATTGAGTTGTTGGAAGACCTTCCTTCCTCTCAACTTTTAGGGAAGTTGTATCATACCAAAGGAAATATTTACCTCTACAAAGGCTTTACAGTAGAGGCCAAACAGGCATATTATCAGGCTCAACGGATTTTCAAAGAAATCAATGATCATGAATATGAAGTCAAGACATTGATTAATTTAAGTTCCATTCATCAAAGGGAAAAAGATTATGATAAAGCAAAAGAAGAATACCTTAATGCGTTGAAGGGTGCTAGTTCTTTACCTTCTGAGATCAACAAAAAACTGATCCCCCATATTCTTCTAAATCAAGGTACTTTATATGATGAGTTAAATGATAATAAGATTGCTATAAAGAGATTTCAAGAAGTTATTAACCTTTGTAATAATGAGGAAGAATTATTGGTATTGAAAGGAAAAGCCTTGCATAACCTTGGGAATCAGTATATCAAAGTAGGACGTGATGATGATGCTCTTCCAGTTTTTAGAGAATCTCTCAGAATCAAGAAACTAACCTTTGATAAACAAGGTGAAATCAATTCCTTGTTAGCTCTCGCAGATTATCAAATCCGTTTGAATAACACTAAAGAGAGTGAAAGGTTATACCTACAAGCACTAGATGTTGCTTTATCCTTAAAGTCACCTATTGATATCCGGAATGTCTATCATAATTTATACCTCTATTACAAACATCAGAATAATTTAGAAAGTGCTCTTGTTCACTTTGAAGAGTATAAAAAATACTCCGATGTCATTTTCGAGAAAGCCAATTCTAGACGAATCAATCAACTAGAGGAAAAACATCTTCTTGAATTAGAGCAAGCTCAATTAATCCAAGAGAAAGAAGAACAAAAATACCTGTTGATATTTTTAGGAGTAGTTATAGCCTTGTTAATCGTTTTTAGTGGTATGTATTTCCGTTTTCATCGATTAAAAACACAAAATGCGAAGGACAATGAGGAAAAGGCATTGATTGAGAAAGAACTCGCAATTGTAGAACAGGAAAGGGTAAGAGAACAAAATGAAAAATTAAAGGCAGAAGTTTCTTTTAAGGATAAAGAAATTACAACCAATATCATGCACTTGATGCAAAAGAATGAACTCATCAATGCTGTTTCAGAAGAACTGATGTCTATTGATGAACAATTAGATGCTAAAAGCAGAAAGAAGATACGCTCAATTGTTTACAATTTACAAACATCAACTCAAGGTGAAATTTGGAAAGAGCTAGAGGTTCGTTTTGGTCAAGTTCATCATAACTTCTTTGATGAATTAACAAAAGCCTACCCTAACCTTACACCTAATGAAAAAAAGCTATGTGCTTTTCTTAAGCTAAACCTAAGTACAAAAGATATCTCAAATATCACTCACCAAAGTATAAAATCAATTCAAGTTGCCCGTTATCGTCTAAGGAAAAAGTTAGGGTTAATCAATTCAGAAATCGATTTTCAAAGCTTTTTAAGCCGATTTGACCATACTAACCTTACAGTGGAACAAATTAAACAAGAAAAACAATAAAACACTAATAGTCAATTATTTAATATTTGAATGTAGCATAATTGTAGTAGTGATACAACTACAAAGAATGTAGTATTAGTAGCATTTTAATAGCTATTGTTGTAGCAATTTAATAGCATTATCTTATTGTTAAAATTCATTTACAAACTCGTAACGTTGTAGCAGATTCTGTTGGTCTAATATTTTTTTGATATGCCAGCTAAACAAACACAAAAGCCTTCTGATGACAAAGAAGAGCTTCTAAAATTAATAGAGGTACGAAAGAAAGAGATCGACGTACTTCGGAAGCTATATAAAAAATTTGCTTCCTCTTCCAATTCATTTAAATAAACTTTTATTGATGAAAAAGCTACAACTTTACGCTGCTTTGCTTTTACTGTCAATCGGAATTAATACCATTAATCCGGGGACGTTAAATGCACAGCAACTACCATCTCCGGTAACCTATACCGAGAAAGGTGAAGCCAGAGGTTTCATCCGAGTAAAACTAAAAGAAAGTGCTGCAGCACTTGTGCAACTCTCACCAATGGGAGTAAACTCAACTGCCAAAATTGGAATATCAGCGTTTGATGCTACATCAACACACTACCAAGGGCATGATATGACAAGGGTGTTTCCCTATGATGCAAAAAATGAGCATAAACTCATAAAACATGGATTACATTTATGGTATCAAATTGAAATTGATCCCTCAGTTGATCCTCAACTAGTAGCAAACGCTTATAGCCAAATTGCTGAAGTTGAATTATCTGAACCAATTTTAGAGAAAAAAATTATTGGGGGTAAAAAAAGTGCAAAGGTACTTACAGTGGATCAACTCAAAACGTTGAGTACACAATCAGTAACTTCCGATGATCCTCTTTTAGAAAATCAATGGCATTATGCCAATGAAGGTCAAAATAATTTTGTCGAAAATGCGAGTATCAATCTTCTTCAAGCTTGGAGTACTACCCAAGGAGATCGTAACGTAATTATTTCCGTTCATGATGAAGGTATTGATATTAACCATGAAGATTTAAGGGATAATATTTGGGTAAACACTGCCGAATTAGAGGGAGAAGAAGGTGTAGATAGTGACGGAAACGGTTATGTTGATGATGTATATGGTTACAACTTTGCGAACAACTCTGCAACTGTTGATGCGATGGAACATGGTACTCACGTATCAGGTACAGTGGCTGCCGTTAGTAATAATGGTATAGGTGTAGCAGGTGTAGCAGGTGGTTCCGGAAATCAAGATGGTACATTAATTATGCCTTGCCAAATATTAGGCGGACCTTACAATAATACTGCTGCTTCTTTTGTGTATGCAGCGAATAATGGTGCTGTTATTTCTCAAAATTCTTGGGGTTGGACATCTCCAGGAGTTTTTGAACAAGCAACATTAGATGCAATAGATTACTTTATTGCTGAGGCAGGAGATTTTGAGGGAAGCCCAATGAAAGGAGGTGTCGTTATCGTAGCTGCAGGTAATAGTAACTCGGATGCAGACTTTTATCCTGCCGTTTATGAAAACTGTTTAGCAGTTGCCTCTACCAACGCTCAAAGAGAAAAAGCATGGTATTCTAATTATGGTAACTGGATTGATATCACTGCTCCAGGAGGCGATATTAACCAAGTACTAGAATTTGGTGTTTTAAGTACTTTGCCTGATAACAGTTATGGCTATTTACAGGGCACTTCAATGGCTTGTCCTCATATTTCCGGTGTTGCTGCTTTGGTACTTTCTGCAATGGGAGGAGAAAATTACACACCTGATTTATTATGGAATCAATTACTTTCTTCAACTCAAAATTTAGACGACACAAACCCATACTATGAAGGTAAAATGGGCACAGGATTAATCGATGCCGGTTTAGCTGTCATAGAAAATGAAGGCTTAGCACCTTTGGCTATTACAGATTTAATGGCAAAAGGAATCACTGACAAATTTATTCAACTTGAGTGGACAGTACCTGTTGATGAAGATGACAATCAGCCAAGCAAATATTTCATTTACAATAATGAGGGAGAAACTGTTGATTTTGATGAGGAACCAATCACTTTCTTTTCTTCAGAAGAAGCTGGAAACAAGGTATTATTCTCAGTTGAGGAACTTGCTGATTCCACTCAATATTCTTTTGCTATTATTGCTGTAGATCGATGGGGCAATACTTCAGAAAGTTCTAATAGTCTTACTACTTCTACAAATGGAGGTCCAATGATGGATTATCCTATGGCACCAAATCCATGGTCTCCATCAGTAGATTTATATGCAGATGTTACAGTAAATCCCATTATTCAAACAAATTTTGAAATTGGTAATTCTAATGATGCTCTATTGACTTGGGAATTTACTTCAATTCGCCAAACTTATGAATACATAAAAACATGGAGTACCTCTTTACCAAATGTTGGGTCTACATTTTCTTCAGAGAGCAATATAGGTACTCAAAGTAGAATCCAACCTCAAGTTTTCACTGCTGAGACACCTGAAGATTTGGAACCTTTCGAAAATGAATACCTTACTTATTCCAACAGTGATAGAGCAAGTATGGTTATCGGAGAAGTTGATTTATCATTACCTAATGCAACAGCTTCAGCGTTTATTGTTTCCAATGAAAAAGGATTCAACCTAACAAAAGCTACGGTTTGGTTAAATGAGCTAACAGTAGGAAATGCGGTTGTAGAGATTTATGAAGGACCAAACCTTTCTAGTGCCAGAAAAATATTAGAAAGAGAAATAACAGACACTTCAATAGGATCAAAAACGGTTTCTTTTGAGGATGGAGAAACAATGTTTTTCCCTTATGAAACTATTCTTTGGTTAGTATACAAAACGCCAGCAGGTAACTTATATCCTGTAGGTATCAGTGATGTAAATAACGACCCGAATAGTTATTACCAATGGATGAGTTTCGATGATGGAGAAAACTGGCAACTACTTTCAGAAGCATTAGGTACATCAAGTATGGCCTTTGTGGTAAGCCTTGAATCCGACAAACAATATGCAGGAGAACATATCACTTTATCACCTATGAAGGGTGAAATAAATGGTTCAGACTCAACAGAAATTCAATTAACTGCTGATGTTAGTCATTTGAAAAATGGATATGTAGAATCAAATATAATTCTTGAATCGAATGATCCTCTCCAAGAAGAAGTTCGAATTCCTGTAAAGGTAAATATTTCAGGGCATGAACCTAACGTAATAGCACCATCAATAGTAGATTTTGGAAGTATACAGATCGGTAGAGAAAAAGAAGTAGTCATCAAATTGGATAATTATGGTTACGGTGTCTTTAAAGGTGGTTTAACTTGGGAGTATAATGAAGAAAGTGATTTCACTGTTTCTAATAAACCATACAGTGTTTACCCTAGAGCTTCAGAAGATTTCATTGTCACTTACCGACCTACTATTGCAGGTAATCAAAATGATAAAATCACAATTACAGATAGGGAAGGTTACTCTGTAGAAATTCATCTTTTTGGTAATGGTGAAGAGCCTGCAGAAATAGCAATAACACCATTAGAACAAACATTCACAGCTGTTTTAGGTGAAACTACACAGGGTTCTGTTGTAATTGAGAATACAGGAAATTATCCTCTTTCCTACTCTTTGCCTAAATACACTGACGCTATTGTTGAAGGAGCACACCGATTTGGGTACTCATGGGAAAAATATACTGACGCTGGAGCATGGCAAGAAATTGATGATACGGAAGATGTCATAGATTATACAGACACTTTTAGATCAAACCCTTTCTTAGACTTTGTAAAGGTAGATTTAGGGTTCAACTTCCCATTCTATGATACATTGGTTTCAGAAATGTACTTATCGCATGTTGGGATGCTCGCTATAGATGACAAAGACCCTGTTAACGGATCATTTGGTCAATTATTAGGAAGAGATTTCACTTCAAATGGTTATATCGCATTCCTTTATGAGTATATGGATTTTGCACCTACTTCAAAAATCTTATTTAAACGTTTTGATGATAGAGTTATCGCAGAATTCAAGGATATGCTTCCTAAGCAAGCTCACTTCAGGTCACAAGATTTAATGACATTCCAGGTTGTTTTATTCTATGATGGTAATATTGAAATGCGTTATAAGGATATGGGATGGGGTAATAGCAAAGCAACGGACCCATTTGTAGGTCTTGAAAGTCCAGACAAACAAGATGGTTTTTACATCTATGAATTCGTTGCAAAACCAGAATTGTTATTTGATCCTGTTTATAGAGATATTGTCATTAGAGTAAATCATCCAGGAGCTGATATTATTTCTAATTTATCCCACACAGAAGGTGTAATTCCTCAAGGGGCTTCAGTAGAAATTACTTACGATGTAAATACTGAAAACCTAGTAGAGGGAATGAATATTCAAAACATTGCAGTAGTAAACAATGATCCTCTTCAACCTATCGCTCACTTCACAGTAAAAGTGGATGTTATTGATGGTGGTGTATCTGATTTAACTACTTCTGATAAAGATATTAACTTAGGAGAAGTTTTTAAAACTGCTGAGAAGAAACATAATATCGCTTTTGTAAATAATGGAAGTGCCATCGTAAATATCGTCTCTACTTCCATTGGAGGGGGTGTTGATTCTAAATTTTCCGTAGATAAAGAGGTTTTCGATATCCTTCCTAGGTTGGGAACTTATGTGAAAGTTAATGTTGATACAGAGGAGACAGGTACATTCTCTGAAGTGATCACTTTTACCGATGGAGATGGTGAAACCTATACTTTTAACCTTGAAGCTACTGTCATTGAAGCTCCAGGTATTGTGCTAGATGATCAAGAGAGAAAGACTTTTGATCTAGTAGTAGGAGAGACTACAACTTTCACTGTAGATATCACGAACAATGGAACGGCAGATTTAGAAGTTCTACCTTCAGGTACTACATGGTTATATGAGCAAACCACTCAAGCGATGAGTATAAGCGGGCTTCAGGACTTTACATATGCTTGGAAAGATAATAAGGACAAACTAGATGGTGTAATTGATCCTAATGCCCCTGAATTCCAATGGGTAGACATCACAAAGGAAGGGACTAAAGTTGAAGTAGAAGATCAATACTTGCTCTGGCAAGAAGTAGACCTCCCATTTGAATTACCTTTCTGGAATGATACTTACAATAAAATGTGGATAGGTTACTTTGGTATCATCACTTTTACAGAGCCTACAGAAACTTGCCCACCTTTTAACATAGAAATTCCAAATGGAGAAGAGGCTCCTCATAACTTTATTGCACCACTCTGGTCAAATGTTGGAGAAGACTATTGGGATGAAGATCCTAGAAAAGGGATATGGATGTGGTCAGACGATGAAAAGTTAATCGTCACTTATGAGCGTTATGTTCACTATTATGGTTTCTTAGGTGGTTATGTCTCTGCTCAAACTATTTTTTATAAAAATGGTACTATTAAAATGCAGTACAAAACCATCGATCAAGATGCCGTTAACATTTTTAATAAATACTTTACGTTAGGAATGGAAAATGAGGATGGTACACAAGGTGTAATGAACAACTTCTATCGCCCTTATATCACAGATGGCCTCGCTGTTGAATATGCTCCATCACAAAAAACTATAATTCCTGTCGGGGAAACAAAAGCTATTACATTTACAGTAGACGCTAAAGATCTATTAGGCGGTACTTACAATCATGATCTAGTTTTCGTCAACCAAACACCAGGTGCTGAAAATATTTCTATTCCAGTAACTGTAAACGTAACAGGGGAGTATGAACTTTCTTGGAGTGAAACAGAAGTAGACTTTGGAACTATTATTTCTGATGGAAGCTCAAAAGAATTCACTTATGAATTTGAGTTACAGAATATCGGAACTGATGTTTATACGTTGAAAGAAGATGAGCTATCTTACTCTGAAGGATTTGGTAGTCCAATTACTGGAGAAGGACCTGCTTTTTGGTGGGAATTAATTGAAACTCCGCCGTCACCATGGCCAACAACAGAGATGTGGGTGTATCCATTCCAAATTTTCTCTAAATGGTGGGGAACAGAAGATCCACAATACGAACCTGTAATCATTGGACCAAAGTCTAGTTTAAAAGCCAAAGTGGACTTTACTATTTCAGAATTAGGTGAAGTAACAAAAGAAGTCACTGTTAAAAATATTGATGGTTCAGATGTTACGATCATTTTCAAAGCAAACTTGATCGCTCCACCTGACTTTGAATTTAATGGTGATACTGCTTTCAACGTAAATGCATTGACAAATACGCACCAAGAATCAAAAGCTTTTGAAATTAGTAACGTAAACGGAGAATCTTCTCTTGATTATCTCTTAAATATTAATTTTATGAGAGCTGTATCTGAAGCGTCTTATAGTACATCAACTATAGTCAATACTTCTGCCTTGACACACGATGTGGTTACTGCTATAAGTACATATACTATTGATGATTCAGAATATCATCAAGTGTTACGATATGATAATAAAACTGTTGCAGATCAATCCATAGGTTATGCTGGAGCTGCACTTACTACAATCACTGCTTTTGATGCTCCGGTTGAAGGGTTTGATTTATCACATGTCGCCACTTGGTTTACATCAAAAGGTACTATTAACGAAGGACAAATTGATGTGAATATTTATACTGGTACAACAGCCAACCCTATCTCACTATACTCAGAGTCATTTTCAATGAATATTTCTGAGCTTAATGAAGATGGTGAAATCATTATTTTAGAATTAGCTGAAAAAGTACATTTCCTAGGGAATGAAAAAATATTTATTGAATTCGTTTATCCAAATGGTATCACATACCCTCAAGGTATTGTATCGGTAGATAGTAGAATTGAAAATACTTTCTTTATTCCAGATGCTGATGGTTGGTACGACTTAACCAATGAATCAAGTTGGTCAAAAACAGCTTTTATGGTGCGTGCCTTAGCTAAAGATGAAATTGAGGGAAGTTGGTTATCTCTAAGTCATTCTGAAGGTACTTTAGAAGCTGGTGACGCTCTTACTATTGAAGCTTTATTTGATGCAATGTATGCTCCTGACAAAACAGTTTATGCTTCAATTGCAATTACTACAAATGACCCCGTACATCAAGGGGTAAATATTCCTGTAGAAATGATTCTTAATCAAGCTCCAACTTTTATGGATTTTGAAAATCAATATGAAGTAGCTGAAGCTTCAGAACTAGTATTGAATTTTGTTGCTGAAGATATCGAAGGTCATCAAATCACATATGAGGTGGAAGACCTTGAAGATCTAGGTACTTCCTCCATCGAAAGTGGAATTGAAATTACTCTTTCTCCAAGTTACGACATGGCTGGAGATTACAATTTCTCAATTTCCGCTACAGATGAACATGGTCTTACTACTGAAGAAGTAATTACTGTAACTGTCACCGATACAAACAGGGCCCCAATTGGAACGGCAATGGATACGATAGAAATTACTTTAGGAGATGTTTATTATATCGACCCTGAAACTGTCTTTAGTGATGAAGATGGTGATGAGCTTTCTTATTCTATCGCTAATAATAATGATGGAGTGGTTATCACTGGGATTGCCAATGATCAGTTTGTCATCTCAACGCTTAAGGAAGGATTTAATGAAGTTGCCTTATTTGCAGCCGATCATGAAACATCTACCATCGTAGTTGTTCCTGTAAAAGTTGTATCTGAAGAAGAAAACCCTGATGATAATGTAACAAGTATCGACGATTTAGCTTCTTCAATAAAGTTAAGTAACTTCCCTAACCCGGCACAAAATAGAACTACAATATCTTTTACTTTACCTCAAAAAGGAGCAATCCAGATTATTGTTCATAATAATGGACAATTAGTAGATCAGTTTGCTTTAGGGCAAAGACCTGCTGGTAAACAGGAAATGATATACAATGTAAATCACTTATCTTCTGGGTTATATTTCTATACTTTAGTCATTGATGGAAAAACCGTCACCTTTGGAAAATTATTGAAGAAATAAATAATTTATTATTTGAGAACTATTCTACCGAAATCAGCTTGTTACTTTTTTTGGTAGAGTACTAAATGACTTGAGTATTTTTAAGTAACTGAGCTATCGCTCTTTTAAAATTTTGAATTTTCATTTCTTTGACAGAAAGCCGATCTTTCTCCTATGAAAAGA
>NZ_JACVVP010000087.1 GCF_014534745.1 Flammeovirga sp. EKP202 | reverse complement strand
AAAATGATTTTCTTGTTTGAGCAAAGCGAGTTTAAAATCATTTAGGCGAGAGGAATGGAATTTAGCTTTTGACTTCAAAGCCTTGAATTTTTTGCTTCTTTTTGCTTCAAGGCAAAAACGAAGAGGAAAGAAGCTTGAAAGTAGATCCCATAAATACTTGCAGAAAGGTCGATTGAAAGTTGACGATCATTTAGTTTACAATGTATTTACTTCGAAGTTGGGAGACATTTGCTAAATGTTATCCTACTTAACACCTGCGATATAAAAGCTGTTCTAGTACATCTAACCCAGTCAATTTTGATCAAAACTATTTCAAATCCTCCTCTCTTCCATCTCACTTCCAACTTCACAAGAATTAACTTTTCTTTTCTATCTCTAAAAAATCATTACTTGTTTTGTAATACATAACAATATAACTTTAACTGTCTTTCAACAATCTAACAGCAAACTATTTTTTGAAAGAAGTTGGAAGTGTCCATTACTAATGGGTATATCCTACATAGTTTATTCATGAAATGCAAGGATAAACATTTACGAAAGCAACCAATTAAATATATCATATGAGAAAAGTGACAATATTTTTACTTTCCTTTATTTTATACCAATCAGTATTTGCTCAAAATGATAAAATAGAGAAGATTGATTCTGTATTAAGCGTCAGTTACGAACAAGGAATTTTTAATGGGAGTGTATTAGTATCAATGAACGGAAAGGATATTTATAAAAAAGGATTTGGTTACGCCAACTTTGAGTATAAAATTCCTAACACTGTCAATACTAAATTTGAAATAGGTTCCTGTACAAAGCAATTTACATCTATGTTGATATTGATGTTAATGGAAAAAGGCAAAATTGATTTGGATGAAAAAATTACAGCTTATCTCCCGGAATATCCTTCTGAAACAGGGAATAAAATCTCAATTCATAATTTGCTCAGCCACACCTCAGGTATTCCAGACTATATAGGATTACCAGAACTAGAGTGTTTGTTGTATAAGGAAAACGCTCCTGATGAATTTATAAAAGTGTTTTGGAACTTAAAATTAGACTTTGAGCCAAACACAAAGTTCCAATATTCTAACTCAAACTATTTTATCCTTGGGGTAATTATTGAAAGAATTACTGGCAAATCATATTCTCAAATGCTGCAAGAATATATTTTTACTCCATTAGAAATGTATAACTCCGGGACCATAGATATTACAGAAATACTTGAAGATAAAGCCTACGGATACATTCATATCAATGACACATTAACCGTTGCTCCACGATGGAACACTACAGCAGCCTATGCAGCGGGTACTATCTATTCAACTATAGAAGATTTATTGAAGTGGCAATTGGCTTTGCAATCCAATAAATTAATTAGCCAAGAAAGTTTTGATAAGATGCTGACTCCCAATTTAGTTCCCTATGGTTATGGATTTGCAGTTTTAGATCAAACAAAGAAATATGGAAGAACTTTTACACTTTATGGTCACGAAGGGGAAATTCCAGGATTTCGCTCTTTAATCCACAATGTAAAAGAAGATAATAGCACTATTATACTACTCGACAATAATCAAAATACTAGCCATTTTAAAATTGCCGAAGCTATTCGAAAAGTATTATATCAAGATGAATACGAATAAAATTGATTGCTAACGATATATAAACTGCACAAGGCAGGAGGTGTGTGAAAATTCGGTAATCGGGTAACACACCTGCTGTTGCATTTTACGTTTCACATATTCAAACAGGCATTTAAAATGAACAAACTCTACTTAATAATTTTAATGATATTAGTTTCTGTTTCAATTTCACATGGACAGAATACAGTTCGAATTTATGGTCAAGTGACAGATGTTAATAATCAACCTGTTGATAGTGCATCTGTCTGGTTAAAACAAAATATTGATTCCTTATCGTCTGAAAACAAAGCAGAAATATTTAAAAACAGCTATGAGACGTTTACGGATAGCAATGGATTCTTTTCAATGGAAATTGAGGTAGGAACATATTATTGTTTGTATGCTATTTATGAAAATGACTATGGGAAAACAAAGCTGGAATATTGGGCTTGGAATCTTCCAATTTACAAGGACTTAGAAATCAATCCCAAGTATGATCGAATGGAAATTTACGGAATTAATGGGTTTGAACCTCAAAGAGGACCATTTAATACGTATATGATTTATTTTCGACCAATGAGTTTAACAAAAGCTTTGGGTTTATCCAAAGAATCTAAATCAGATACTATAAACATAGCTCCAGAAACTATTTCGAAAGAAGAAATAAATGTTGCTGTCAACGGTATAAAAACGGAAGTGGTTACAATTGATAAAATTAGAGAATATGTAAGGAATGGAAAGTATATGTTTGCGTATGTGATTCAAATAATGAAACCTGACGAAAGCAAACAAAAGCCAAATAATTCCGAATTGGTAGAAGGTTTTGATAAAATCACAATTGAATTGAAATCTAAAGAAACCAATGAATTTGGAAAAGGAGAATACTTTCTAAAGAAAATAGGAGAATTATAATAGGTGGTAACAATGTACATCCTTTGTAAGTTTCCAGAGATTTACAAGTGGCATCACCTTCCTTAATTTTGGATAGGAACATGATAAGCTAAATGTTCGTAATCTCAGACAAAATCAAGTACTTAAAGTTAACTTTCAAATAAAAAATACTACAAATGCATAGAACAATATTTATCATAATGCTAATACTTTGCTCAAGCCAATCAAGCCGTATTTGGGGACAGGTAATAACGGAATCCGGTACGCATATTTTTTGGCAGCCAGATAGAAAATTAACAGCAAATGATTTTCAAGGAGAGCCTAAGTCTAAAGATATAAAGCATTGTAAGGAAAAAGGA
This sequence comes from Flammeovirga sp. EKP202, assembly GCF_014534745.1. Classification (GTDB taxonomy): domain Bacteria; phylum Bacteroidota; class Bacteroidia; order Cytophagales; family Flammeovirgaceae; genus Flammeovirga. The sequence goes on along the minus strand of NZ_JACVVP010000087.1, from coordinate 14,838 downwards.
GCTTGTATTGTGCCATGTCTCGGCTTATACTTAGAAGTTGATATTCCTAAGAATTATCGTAGAAATAAATTTGAGATGGTCTATTTTGCACCAGCTTTTCAAAAATCTTGTTCTACTATTATGAGTGAAACTAAAGATGTGAGCGAAGGTCAATTGTTTTTCGATATTATGGAGGTAAGTTCTAGAATAGGACGCAAATTACTAAAAGGCTATCATGATCATATTTCTATAAGTATTGATAGTTTGAATCTTGAAATACTTATAAATAACCCTGATACCCTATTAACATCAAGGGTAGGATCAACCTTAGCTTTACATGCAAGAGATGCTGCAAAATCTTTTTATAATGAACTAAGTACATCCTATTATTTAGATATGTATTCATCCACAGAAAGTCATGGATTTGATAATTGGAGAAAGTTAGTTGATGATTTACTGTTAAAATACGAAGAATATGCAACAAAGCCCGAAGAGTGTTATCGTATGGTAGAAGATAAGCCATTAGAAAAAAAATACAAGACCATGTACAAGAAAAGAAAATAGTAAAGCCATTAGGTTTGGTTTGGTATGTGAGATTTAAATATTTTTTTCTAGTTGAAAAATAGTAGTGAATGAACGAGGTATGTCTAATCCAATCAATTTTGATCAAAATGCTCTCACACTTTTCTACTTTCTAAAAAATCATTACTTGTTTTGTAATACATAACAATATAACTTTAACTGTCTTTCAACAATCTAACAGCAAACTATTTTTTGAAAGAAGTTGGAAATTTTTTTACCAATAAATATATGCCATGGTGTTTATTTTTGAAATTTATGGGGTAAACGCTATTTTTTTATTTAATGTTATGCTTAATACATATGGAAAACAACATTTGGAAAAAGAAGTCAATTATATTAATCATATTTATAGTAACTCTAGCTATTTTATTCGGGATTTATTTCTTGAACTCAAGAAACTCAATTTACGATGAATTAATAATAGGTAAAGTTATAGATAGTACGAATTATCTTTTTTGGTCTTTGTTATTAGGGATATGTATTCTGATTTATCTAATTCTTTTTAGTTTTTACAATTCAAGAAACGAACTCGAAAGATTGAATCAAAGATTTTATTTACTGCTTATTAGTTTTTCATTTTTATTACCACTTTCAATTCTTTGGGATTACTTTGTGGAAATAGATGATTGGATTTTTTCAGTTGATCAAGAGTTAGTTTCAACCTTACCTCTTAACTCAATCAAAGAATTAATGGATAGTTTCTTATTTCTAAACATTCCTTTTGGAGTTGGTGTATTTCTAATTACTATTTTATTTCTGTTGTTTATCAAGGATATGTATATTTCTTCGATTAAATCTAAAATAAAAAAAGCATAATAACAGCTAATCTCCATCCATCGGTTGACACACCCGCTGACCGAGTTTAGCATTTACGTTTGCGAAAAATAAGATATATGGACAAGGACATTTTTTTGAAAGAGTTAAAAACTTCTCTTATCGACCATTATCACTCAATAGATAAAAGTGAATCATTGCTATCATTTGGTATTTATACAGATGGTGATGCTAGATCAATAAGTATATATTTCAATACCCAAGAAAATTTAGAAAAAGGGATTCGTGATGATCGCGATTTAGATTTAGAGTTTCAAGAAATAGATGAGTACTTTTTATTCACGATGGAAGAGTGGAAAAAAGATATATCATTTACTCTCAATGATGATAGACTTAATCGCTTAAATGAACAAGTTTATCAGTTTGGAGAATTTGAATCAGAAAGAGAAAATGAACATCATAAAGATGAAATCTTTGATTTATTTACTCAAGCTTTAATTGAATTAAGAACTGAAGGGATTTTTCAAAACGAGGATACAGACTTCTTTTTACATTTGGATGTGTCTGATAGTTGGATAGATAATAAAATGTTTAAGAGAATTTCAAATATTTTACCCAATGGTAGAAATCAGTCTTATAAAGTATTTGCTGAAAGTGTAAATTCAATATAAAAGTAGCTAATTAGGGCTTAGTTTGGTCTTCAGACCCCAAAATTAAGCCCTAATTATTGGATCATAAAAATAAAGAATTTTGAAGAAACTATTTAGTCTATTAGTAGTATTGAATTTTATTTCAAGTTGTAATTCGAGCATAAAAAAAGATGACGAAAAAACTCGACTTGAAAAGAATCAAAGTAATTTGACTATTGAAATTAGTGAAATTCCTATTGAACCAGAATTAGAAGAAAATATTCCATACAAATACAATGGTTCACATAACCTTGAAATGTATTTTTCTTCAATTTATGATAGTATACTAATTCAGAACGGCTTAAATAATTTAAAAGTTAATCGTGAAAATGGTTTTTGTGCTGGAGATTGTTGTACCAATATAAATGAAAAGTCAGTGAATAATTGGAAATTAATTAATTCCATAACTGATTGTGGAGATAATGGTTTATATGTTGATAGGTGGATCTTCAATGGGAATGAACTAATTTTTTCACAAAATATCAGTCAATACTATTACAATGAAAACGATACAGTATTTTATCTTTTTGATGAAATCTATGATCATAGAAAAGGGGCAAGGCAAGTTAAAAGAAGATTTACAAACAAAGAATTTGAAAATGGTTTTATTGATAAACCATATGTGAAATTTAATTCTAAACTAATTGATGTTGACTCAGTTTTTAAAGCAACCATCGAAGAGCTTTTTAATGGAGAAGATCTAGAAATATAACAAACTCCCAAACAGTAGCTAATCTCCATCCACTGGTCGATATGCCGTTGGCTATAGCATGGCGATTACGTAATGTTAAATTCGTAAAAATGGACTAATGATTGATTTTAACTCAAAAATAGAAATTGAAGAATTACTTGCGTGGATGGACGGAGGTTCAATCACATTAAAATGCAGAGATAATCGAAATCAAAAATTTGAGATTGAATTTGTGCAACATGTTGTTTGGAATGTACATGAACGTCAAAACATTCCTGGAAGAGTATATCTAGATAAAAAGTTAATTACTCAAAGGTCAAATTTGGAAATACAAATAATCAACGCTTTAAAAGTGGCTAAATTTCATTCGAAGGATGCTTTGGATCAAAATATTTTGAAAGAAAAACTAGATTATATCAATTCTGAAGAGTACTTGACAGATCAAGAAAAGATTAAAAGAGTAAAAAGAAAATAACGATTTGTACCCTTCGTGATGTAAACTCATTATACAAAAAGTGTTGTAGTCAATTGAAACAAAGTAAAGATAACATTCCCTCAAAAAGGAACTAGATAGATCAGTAGAAATGAAAGTATAAATATAAAAATCAAGATCTAGTTGAATAATTGTTCTTGTTGAAAAATTCCAAAGTAGTGAATAGAAGAGGTATGTCTAATCCAATCAATTTTGATCAAAATGCTCTCACACTTTTCTACTCTCTAAAAAATCATTACTTGTTAATACATAACAATATAACTTTAACTGTCTTTCAACAATCTAACAGCAAACTATTTTTTGAAAGAAGTTGGAAGTAGTTTTCACTTATAGATAAATACCATGGTGTTTATTCATGAAATCTAAAGTGGTAAACACTATTGTTTTTTTAATGTTACCAACAAGCACAATTACTCAAATGGACAAACCATCAACTGAAAATTTGAAGTTAATTACCAATCCAGAAAATTTGAGAAAACTTTGTAAATCAATTTCTGCGATAGAGGCTATTATTAGTCCTGAGTGGGAATACAGATATTATTCTTATCAAAAAGATTGGAGTGAAACGGAAGAGTTTTGTGAAATGAGAAACGGACAAGGAGACCATATGTTGATTCTATTCAGCAATGATGGGATTTGTATAAATGGATTTGACCATGAAAGTGAAATGAATGGTTGGAAAAATACTCCAATAGAAGAGAAAAAGTCTTTTATAGACAAATTATTTGGTTCAAAAAAAGAACCAAAAACAGAATTGATTCAAGAGATACCAAATGGAGTCGTAACTGAATTACCAGAGGTTTTTAACGAATTCATTTTTGGAGAACCTGTCAAGAGTATTGGAACAACATTTTGTATATGGAACACTAAAACAGATACAGATTGGAAAATTGGAAAAATTAATTTTTCAGAAGATAAATATAATGATGGTTCTTCAGATTTACTTGAGTTATTAGATGGAAAACCGATGACTTACAAAAAGTGGGCAGAAGAATATTATGAAGAAGATTTTGAAAATAGAGAACTCAAATTAGAATTGATAGAAAAGATTTATTCCGGAATCAATATATCAAGAGAGTTGGTTCTTGAAATTAATCCCAAGTTAGACGATTTTGAAAAGCTTAGAACCGATTTGAATGAAATTGGTTATGAACATGAAATATAAAAAAGCCAATTGGTAACACTATATAACAAATCATAGCCGTCTATCGGCAGGTTACGCTTGTTATACTAACCGTTATTTCTAATAAAATGAAATCACAAGTTGAAGAACATATAATACAAGGCTCTGAGGAGTGGGGTAATTCAAACTTTTCTGCTGCACGTGACCATTTAAATAAAGCATGGAATTCACTATCTGAGCCCAAAGAATCCGAGGGTGAAAGTTTTCATATTGCCAAATATCTGATCATGGTAAATCTTGAATTAAAGGATTTCGAACTAGCACTTAAATGGGCAAATCAGATGCAAACGTGTCATATGGAACGGGGCGATGATGGAGATAGAGAATTTTGGAGGGGAAAAGTTCTTTATGAATCAGGAAAAACCCAAGAAGCTCGAAATGAATTTATTACTGCCAATAAAAAATCTTTCGGTCGATGCTTTATTGATGAGGACATTAAATACAAGGAACTAATTGTAAAGGTAGATGAACCATTGGATTTTAAGGCAGTAGTTGAAAAGGCAGACCATCAATTTTTAAAAGGAGAATTTAGCCAAGCACTTAAACTGTTTTTTGATTCACTCAATTTTGAGGAAGCATTAGATAATCCGTTTGTTCACTTAAGAAAAGGACAATGCCATTTTGAATTACAACAATTAGATAAATCGGCAGATAGTTTGACCAGAGCTTACATGTTAGAAGGCAAGGAAATTTTTGAAGACGAAGAGCCAAAATATATTGAATTCCTAAAAACGAAAATTAAAACATAGAATTAAATCAGTATGAAAAGTAGAAACAATACAAGAATACTAATTATTGCACTATTTTTTACAGTATTAGGAATTTCCTGTAGTGAGCAGAATGACGAAGTAACTTTAAAGAGTAGTATTGAAGCTAACTAACTTAATAAACAAATGGGAGTTAGTTAAAGTTTCTAGCATTGGTACACTACCATCTCACACAATTGACTCTATTAAATGTATCGATGGCACCATTTCCTTATCTCTTAAAAAAGTTTAGGTAAGTAGATCTTTATTTATTGATATTTGAGGGTTGGAAATGGAGTTTTATAAAGCAAAGGAATTCTCTATGAGAATACCTAATCTAAGGTATAAACTATAAAAATAGAATGAGGAGTTTTTTTATCATATTACTTGTAAGTTATTCATTCAAAATGATAACTGTGCAAGCTCAAGACTTTTCGGACAAAAATCTATATGGGAAGTTAAATAATGGACTACCAAAACGTACAACTTCTGTTGAAATAAAGCATAAAGATATAGTTATTGGAGTAGGAAATGTTGCTGTAAGTAAACATGGAGTCAGTAATCTAAGAGTAGGGTATTGGAAAGAATATTCTGAGAATGGGACTTTAAAAATGGAGGGGAATTACAAGTTAAGCTCTTATATTAACTGTGGTATAGTAGGTCATGTTTCCATTTTCTATTATTATCGAGACGGTTTATGGAAAATATATGATGATCAAGGGAAATTAAAATATGAATTAACTTTTTCTCCATCTGAATTTCATATTAATACGTCATGTGAAGGAGGAGACAGATTACTTTTTGGAATAGTAAAGCAAATACCTTTAAAATATTGGAGTGAGTTAACCAGTCAAGAGTTATTTAATTTACAGCAATTAAAAATAACAGACGATAGCTTTGGTCCTCGAACTTGGGTACCATTAAATGGAGAAATTTTTATAGAGCCTTAATTATCATCATTACAACTTCTAGTAAGCAAGGAATTATTCTAGGCAATTTCACTTATTCATCATATAAAATGACAGAGTATGAATTATTAGATCAATTAAGAAGGAGAACTGCGATGTATATCGGTCATGCAAGTCCTACTCATTTGAGCTCATTTTTATTTGGGTATTACTTTTCTAAAATTGTAAAAGACAAAGCGGAATTAGAATAATACATAGAATACGGCGATAAAACTTTCATCATTAAATTTTTTGAAAAGATCTCTGATATAAAGGGTTGCAACCTCTTGAAGATTGAACTATATTTAAATAAATGTAGTTCAGTCTTTTAGAGAGAGATGGACCAATTTTGAATTCTATGTTCTACCTTAATTTGGAAGTTGAAGGTGTGTAGGTTACAATACAAAGGCTTAATAATGATGATAAGGACATGGATTTAAACCCGAATTACGAAGCGAAAAACTTGTTATGGTATGGCTAAAAACCAAAACTTAAATAATATAAATATCACCACGCAAATACTTATCGGTTTTGCAATTGTTACTGCTTCAGCAATTATATCTATTTCAATTTCTCACAATAATTCTAATAAAATCATTAATAGTGCAGATTGGGTTGTGCATACGCATGAAGTGCTGACTCAGCTGGGAAACATTGAGGCTTTATTGGTTGACCTAGAAACAGGTCAGAGAGGCTTTTTAATTACTGGGAAATCAGAATATTTAGAACCTTTTATACATAGTAAAAGAATTATTGATCAGGAATTAAACTCTATTCGAGAACTTACGGCTGATAACTCCAGGCAAACGCCCAGAATTGATTCTCTAAAATTGACGGTGAATAAGAAAATTGAAGAATTAGACTTAACTATTCATTTAAGAAAAAAGTACGGTTTTGAGGCTGCTAAAGAGGTCGTTGATAATGATATTGGAAAACTTTTGATGGATACCATTCGATCACAAATTTCCGAGATTGAAAGGGAGGAGTTACTTCTACTAGCAGTAAGGAGTCCAAAACCTGAACAAATAAAAGAAACAACTTTCTCTTTGCTTGTTGGATTATTTGCATTCACCACATTAATAATCATTGTTGTATCCTATTTTATTTATAGAGGAATCAATAGGCCTATTAGGAAACTAAAAGAAGGGTTAGAACATGTTGCAAAAGGGGAGTTAGATTATAAATTCAATATAAAATCAGGAAACGAATTTGGAATTTTATCTCGTTTTATTGAATCCATCTTGCTCGAATTGAAAGAAACGATTGTTTCAAAAAATGAGTTGGAAAGTGAAATTGTACTCCGTAAACAAATAGAGAAAGATCTTAATGAAATAAAGATCAACCTTGAAAATAGAAATAAAGAACTCGAACAATTTACTTATATCACCTCGCATGATTTACAAGAACCGATCAACTCTCTTATCTCATTTTCGGACTTATTGAATAATGAAAAAAGTAAAGTGAGCGAAGTGGGGCAAAAAAGCATTGAAGTGATTTCAGACTCTTCTTATCGCATGAGAGACCTTATCAAAGAACTTTTAGAGTATTCGAGAATAGGGAAGAGAACAGATGAGACTGAAATAGATGTGGAGGTATTAATTTCTGATGTCAAAACGGATTTACATAGCTTAGTAGACAAGAAACAAGCTAGTGTTACATATGTTGGAGAGCCTTTAAAAATAAAAGGGTATAAGTTTGATCTGATAAAACTATTTCAAAATCTGATTGTAAATGCAATCAAGTATACTGAGGAACAGATTTCACCCGTTGTCACTATCAATTCAGAGGAGCATTCCGATCAATACAAATTTTCTGTCACAGATAATGGGATAGGAATTGAAGAGAATCACTTTGACAAAATCTTTAAAATCTTTCAAAGACTTCACACACGAGACCAATATTCAGGTACGGGAATTGGACTTTCGCATTGTCAGAAAGTGGTGGAGCTACATAACGGAAAAATATGGTTGACTTCGCAAATAGGGAAGGGAAGTACTTTTTATTTTACCATTTCAAAATAGTAGGTGGTAAACTAGATTTCAGTTAATTATAATGGGTAATTGATCATGTATTGTGGTCCGTGAGGACGTTGCAATGCAACGCTCCTACATAACTGCACTTTGAAAGGTGATTATAAAACAATTGACTTTTAATTTGTAAATAGACAATCATTTTGGCGAGAGAAATAAAGAAGAAGGAAGCTTGAAAGTAGATCATATTAAGTATGCAGGATGATAGATTTATGTTTCTATGGTTTTCAAGAGTCAGAATATCATTTCATATTGCACTACTATAGAAAAAATATCACCTAAGATTGACAAAATATTATTAAAAAACCTTACCTTTTATATTGCTATAACAAAGTGTAGTCTTGGTTGTCTGATGTATCAATTTCAAAATATCAGAACTTGATTCAAATCTATTCATTACTGTTTTCGTTCCAAAAATTAAAAAATATCAGTCTTTGTGTTTTAAAAATAACGTTTAATTATGACCACTTACTACATAAAGTCAATAAGTGAATTACATTCTCTTTTTGGTTTTCCTGCTCCCAAACATCCACTTATCTCATTAATTGATGCCTCACAAATTCAAGTTTTAGAGAAAGATGTGGGTTCCAAAGTAATTTATGACTTCTATATGATTTCTCTAAAAGACAGGAGTTGTGGGGTAGAATACGGAAGAAATTCGTTTGATTTTGATGAAGGCTTAATGGTTTTCTCTTCGCCAGGTCAGGTTTATATGCCCACCAAACCATTAAAGAAAGGAGATATTCAAGGATGGATGCTTTACTTTCATCAAGACTTAATTAGGAATACCCATTTGGGGAAAATCATTTCCGACTTTACTTTCTTCAACTATGATATCGTAGAGGCACTTCATTTATCTGAAGATGAAGAGAGGACTATCAACGGCACTGTACAAAATATCGAATCAGAATATTCGCAGCGTATTGATAACCATAGTCAAAGGGTGATTGTGTCGAACTTAGAGTTACTACTTACCTACTGTTACCGATTTTATGAGAGACAATTCAACACTCGTTCTATTCAATGTAAGGGGGTAATATCTCAATTTGAAAAAGAAATAAAAAAATATTTTAAGACAGAGAGGCATTTAGATTCAGGTTTGCCAAGCGTTGAACATTTTGCCAATATTGCTAATTTATCACAACATTATTTTAGTGATTTAATTAAAAAAGAAACAGGTAGAAAGCCCAAAGACCATATCAATCAATTTGTGATTGAAGAGGCAAAGAATTTATTGGTGGGAACGGAACAATCTGTAAGCGAAATAGCTTACGACTTGGGCTTTAGATATCCTCACTATTTTACTCGTTTATTTAAATCCAAAACGGGACATACTCCTATCGAATTCCGTAATCTGAACTGATACTGCACTTTGTGTTATCCTTCCTGCGTTTTGTGTAAGTCTGTAGATTGTTACTTTACGAAATTGTGTATCAAGTAACTGAAACAGAATAAAATCCAAATACTATGACAGCACAAGACGCTTATAATAGCTTAGATCCTCAGAAATGGAAAGATACCTCAATTTTTGAAAGGTTGGCATTGCTTGAACAAGTTCAGCATAATTTAAAGAAATATGCTGTAGAGCTTGGTGAAGTAGATGCTAACATGAAAAATGATTTACTGGAGGAAAGCATTACCAGTATCGCAGAAGGAATGGGAACCACTGTAATGCCAATGGCTAATACCTTAATGGGAATTCATAAGCTTTATGAGTCTTTGGTTGTAGGAGAAATGCAAAGCCCTCTTTCTGTAAAGGAAATTGATCAGGACCTATTTGAAGTGGAAGTCTTTCCCATCTATTCAAAAGACAAACTAGCTGCTGCAAAACAAAAAGGGTATCTCCACATAGAAGGGACGCCAAAACAAACGAACCCGATGGATAAACCTCCCGGTGTTATTGCAGTCTCTGGAGCGGGGAACTATAGCTCTTCAATTGAAATGGCTATGGCTTTATTTCTAGAAAATAAGGTGGTACTTCACAAACCCCATCAACTCAACGAAGCAACAGATGCTATTTGGGAAAAGATATTTGCTCCATTGATAGAAGCTAAGGCAGTAGCTTTCTGTGATGCTAGTCAGGGAAGAGAAATGTCTGCTTTGGAAGGTTTGCACTCTATTTATTTTACAGGTTCTACAGGTGTGGCTCATGCCATCCAAAATGCAGCAAGTGCACCTTTAGTTTCTGAGTGTGGAGGAAATAACCCTTGTATCATAGTCCCTGGCCAATGGTCGGATAAGGATATCAAACGTCAAGCTATTCAGTTAGCTTCTGTTGGGAAACTCAATGGAGGGGCCGTTTGTGGGCGACCTCAGACCATTGTGACTTCTAAGGATTGGGCCCAAAGAGAACAATTCCTTGATGAATTAAGAAAAGCACTTTCAGAAGAGACGTTTGCTTGTGGTTCACACTATCCTGGAGTTGATAAAACCAAAGAAGCATTTTTAGAAAACCAATCTACGGCAGAGGTATTAACACCAGAACATGGTGTGCACAATAAAAGCGATTTTGTTCTAATTCCAAACATCTCTGAAGATGATTTCGCAGTCACGAATGAAGCTTTCTGTCAAATTTATAGTGAAATTCCATTGGATGTATCAACAGATACCGATGAATTTTTGACAAAAGCCACTGACTTCTGTAACAATAAACTATTAGGTTCATTGGGTTGTATGATTTTAGTGGATAATGATACAATGAAAGCAAATGAGGCTAGAGTACATCAAGCTGTAAGAGAATTAAATTATGGCGGTATTGCTGTCAATGATGTTCCTCCTAATATTTGGTTAAATGCTTACCTCACATGGGGTGGTTGTGGAGAAACAACCGAAGATTTTGTATCTGGTGTTGGTAATTTTGGTAATGCGTTGAATTTTGACAACATCAAAAAATCTGTAATACTAAATGATTTTAATTCAACAAGTTTTGAACTGACGAATAGAAAACGAGTAGAACATTTATTGGAAAACGCTTCTTATTTCTCTATCGATCAAAGTTGGGGACACTTTGCTAAGCTCGCAGGGCAAATGGTAATGGATAACTTCAAAAGAAAAGATTTTCAATAATTAGATATGAGTAAGACTGCTAAAACAATAATGGCTTATGGTATTTATGCAATAGGTGCAGGATTGGGCTTTCTTTTCATGCCAAATTTTTGCTTAGAATTATTTGGTTTTGAAGCTACCTCAGAACATTGGATTAGAATAGTGGCAATTCTTACTTTGGGAATTGCTTACTATTATATTTCTTCTGCAAAAGCTGAGGACAAACATTTCTTTGATATTTCATGGAAAGGAAGGATCTGGTTTTTCTCTGCTTCTTCAATGCTTGCTGTATTTGACGTTGCACCATGGAACATCATTTTGATTGGAGTAGTTGATTTAATTACAGCACTCTGGACTGCTTATACCCTTAAAAACGAATAACATGAATCAAACCCTAAAATTATTCTTCGAATCTCTAGAACAACATTCGGATGCTACCCAATTTGGTACATTGGATTATGGAGTGGTAGGAATGGAAGGAATGGGACTAAATCCCAATGATATCATGAATGGTAATGCTCAAAATGGCACACGTATCATTCTCAGTCTTTTAGGAAATATAACAGGTAAAATTGAAGGTGTTGTAAATGGCCGAGATTTCTTGACCGTGCATACTACTGAAAGTTTTACAAATATACATGGTGTGATAGTAACCAAAGACGGGCAAAGAATTGCAGTCAAGGTACTTGGTGAAACCACTTCTGATGGTCAGGTCAACTATCAAATTCAATTACGACATAATGGAGAGGCTTACCAATGGGTGAATGAAAAGTATCTTTTTGCTAAAGGAGATACAAACGCTACCTCTCAGAAAACAGCACTTACAATTTATGCTTTTGATGAAAACCCCTTAGAGACAACATTATCATGGGATGATCCTGATGTTAGTAAGGTCGATTATCAAAACTTCCCCTTTATATTAGAAGATTTTGAAGGAGATGAGAAGGCTACAGTGATATATACGGGCAATGGTCATTTAAATACAGTAGAATCTTTTGGTGCTGATGTCAATAAGGTATTCTCAGGACAAGTTCCAATTCCTGAAGAGGGCATGCGATTGAATGGTTATTTCTCAGGCCCTACAACTGGCAATATCAATGGGGTAATAAGTGGTGTGAACTATTTAAGAGTAATGCCTGATGGTTCTATGCGAATGAACTCTAAAATCATTGCAAGCACCTATGAAGGAGAAACACTCTTATTAGAGGCATTGGGTGCTAGTTTTATGGCCACTGGACCTGCTTGGTGGGAAACTTCAAGAGCGGTTTCTAATCTAGAGAAATATGCTTTCCTCACTCAGTTGCATAATTTAGGAGTAGGCTCAACTAACGTGCAGACTCAAATGATAAATTACAATCATTTCGGTTTTGAAGATACCAAATTAGATCACCAACAATAATTAAAGAAATGGGCAAAACAATATTAATCACAGGATGCAGTACAGGCATTGGAAGAATGACTGCAAAGTATTTTCAAGAAAAAGGGTGGAATGTTGCGGCTACAGTTCGTTCAAATCCTGAACAAGATGAAGAACTGAACGCATTAGAAAATGTGTTGGTGGTCGCATTGGATGTCACAAAAGAGGAGACCATAAAAGAGGCTGTTGCGAAAACAATAGCTCATTTTGGAAAAATCGATGTTTTGTTGAACAATGCAGGCTATGGATCTTACGGTATTTTGGAAGCTACTCCTGAGAAGGCCATTCGAATGCAATTTGATGTCAATGTAATAGGAACGTTGTTGGTCACTAAAAATGTAATTCCTTATATGCGTAAAGAAGGTGATGGGACTATCATTAATATCTCGTCCATGGGTGGTAAAATATCTTTCCCTCTAGGTACACTATATCATGGTTCTAAGTTTGCAGTTGAAGGGATGAGCGAAGCACTTTCTTTCGAATTAGAAGCGATTGGTATCAAGGTTAAAATGATAGAACCTGGTATGATCAACACCAACTTTGAAGAGACTGTTACGAAGAACATGAATGTTGATCCTACTCAAACGGAATATGCTCCATTCTTAGAAAAAGTGATGGCGGGTATGCAAAAGGCCGGAAGTGTTAATTCAGAACCCATTGTAGTTTCAGAAAAAATCTATGAGGCAGCAACAGATGGTAAAAATCAACTAAGGTATATTGCAGGACCTGATGCAGAACAAATTATTGCAGCCCGCAAACAATTAGATGATGATGCTTATATGGCAATGATGAAACAACAAATAGGATTATTATAATGCTAACAACAATAATTGTATTGCTCGTAGCAAATGCTATTGCACATATCATTTCATTTCAAAAATTACGCAAAGCCAAAGCATCCAATTCAGCGGGTGTTATGGCCTTTGTATTGATCAATGCCATAATTGCCATTTTACTTTTACAAAAAGTAGATTGGGCAAAATGGCTAGCACTTATTTTTCCTTCATTGGGTGGTTTTGGGCTATTGATCACCACAATTATTAAAGGAAAAGGTACTTGGATAGATTACATAATTCTTGTGTTAGATATTACTATTGTAGGTCTGATTTTAAATTATCATATTTTATAACGGTATAATTATATTGTAAAATAAGTTTTCGTTAATTAATGAAATTTCTTGTATGAAGGATAAATGGTAGTGTATTGTGGTTCGTGAGGACGTTTTACTAAAACGTCCCTACAGTGCTGCATTTTAGAAGATTATTATTAAACCTTTGTCTTTTGATTTGTAATTAGGTAATCATTTAGGCTCAAGGAATGGAATTTAGCTTTTGACTTCAAAGCCTTGACTTTTTTGCTTCGTTTTTGTGTTAAGACAAAAATGAAGAAGAGAGAAGCTTGAAAAAAGATCCTATAAAAGTTGGTAGAAATGTCGATTAGAAGTTAACGAAAACTTAGTTTATAACTTTTTTATACACCTTTTTTCAAAATAGTTCTTCCATCAGATTAAGGCTTTTCATGTTAATGGAAAGTCTTTTTTGTTTTCCTCTTTTTTCAAAGCCCTATTGAGACTTCTTACAGTGACCCCTAAATAAGAGGCCATATTTTCTTTAGAGATCGAAAGGTTTTGTTCAGACTGCAGCGTCAATAACCTACTTAATGTATGCTCAATAGTGTACAATTGCTGATAAGAGGCTCTTGTGGATGTATTAATAATTCGCTCCGCAAAAACATCTAAGAGGAGGTTGTTCAGTTGGAGGTCTGTTTTGATGAGTTTAGAGAAGTAATCGATAGAAATAGCATAGGCGGTCACCTCCGTGATGGCTTCAATGCTACACAGGCAGTTTCTCTTTTTTATAAATTCCACTTCGCCCACAATCTCTCCTTGACCTAAGAACTCAAAGAGGTATTCTTTATCATTATCTCCAGCAAAAAAACATTTGGTAATTCCATCTTTGATCAAAATAACTTTTGTCGGTTTTTCATCTTGATTCAGAAGTTTTTGTCCTTCAGAATAGTGCTTTTTAATCACCTTATCCTTACGCTCTTGTTGCTGATAAAGTCCTTCTATATAAGCTAAAAATGCTTGATTTTCTCTTAACATAAATTCAGTTGGGACAAATGTCCTTTTTCAATATTTCCCTTTTGGTGACTTTTGTAACATCAAAAAAATAAAATTTAAAATCTGATCTTTCGCTCTCTTAAAATTTGCGAATAGTTAAAATATTAATAAGTAGATGCTAAATTAAGTTGTTCTCAGAC
>NZ_JACVVP010000086.1 GCF_014534745.1 Flammeovirga sp. EKP202 | reverse complement strand
CATTTTTAAACTGTTTATGTTCATACGATTTAAAAATGAAGAGTATTTGGAATTTTTGATGGTTTTGCGACAGCCCCAACGAACCACAAGCAAAAAACTCCTATACCTGAAGACCTGAGCTTGTAAAATCCATTTCAAGAACACTTAACTAATTCTGTCACAACTTGTGACAAAATCGAAATCAAAATTTATAATTAACAAAAAAGTCCCTACTCACTGTCCCTCCACACTATTCTAATTATCAATCCGAAAGGTATTCTTTAGAACTATATTATTGTATAAGTCTATAACTTATAACAAAAAAATACAAGCTTTATATCTCCTTCATAGGAGAGTTAACCATTTAATTCAATATTCTCTTTCATGGCTTTTAAATATTTTTCTAGATAAGATGATAAAGAATCAAATTTCATAAAACCAGGTATCCATGCACCATACATATAATAATAATATTTACCTTTCTCCTTAGATAAAAGAAGTAATGTTTCTTCATCAGGTAAACCTCCAATAACAATACTTTTTTTTAACCATTTAAACTCATTTTCTGAGCCATATAGCTCTAAAAGCATCGATTCCCTTTCAGATGATAATCTAATATCATTAATCCCCAAAAAGGAGCCAAAAGAATACCCTCCACAATAAGATGTTAGACCGTTCACGTTTTTTAAAAACATCACATAGTCAGAAGGTAATTTTAAACCAATTTCCTTCTCCAATTCAAGTATTTGGCTATCAGTTATTAGTGTCTCATTTTCAACATCTATTTCTTCTTTTAAGAAAGTTTTATGGAGTTCTTTAATCGATTTAATTAATTCAATCATAATAAGGTTTTAATAAATTTCCACTGTTCTTTGCGTTCAGCCGACAGGTATCACTAAGAGCTTTTATATTGATTTATATGCTTATCCGCTTAAATAACAGTACGTATTAAGAATATGTCCTGAACCTCTAATTTAGTTTAAGAATTTAAATTAGAAGTTATGAAAATAATAGAATTTACTGAAAGTTTTCCTGATGATCAGTCCTGTATTGATCACTATAAGTTAATTCGTGAAAAAGAGGGTATTACCTGTAAAAAATGTGATTGTAATAAGCATTATTGTTTAAAAGGTATAAAACAGTGGCAGTGCTCTTCTTGTAATTTCAGAACGACTCTCCCCCACTGTTCTTGGTGTCAAGCCGTTAGCCGTCACTAAGAACTTGCGTTTTGTATAAGTCTATGACTTATCACCAATCACCCAAAATCAAATATCCAACCTAATGTTAATTGCTAATGGTATGTGAGCCACAAGGCATTGTGTCTCTACAAAACGGTAAACTTCCAATAATAGCACTAACCTAATAAATCACACATGTAGAAGCGTTGCTTGCAACGACTTACAAACCACAAGTTCCTCTTCCCTCTTCATTCATACCTCTTCCCTCAAAACGCCTCTCACCTCAAAATCCCTTTCTTTTTTTCGTATTTCTTAATTTAATTGTTTGCTATGTTAACAAAGAGTTTTTAAATTTAAAGAACCTAACAGCAGACTGAAAATGAACTAAAACCTTTTAATCTTTACTGGTGATTTTTTAGGAATGTTGTAAAAAATTAATCTCTAAATATGATCAAATTTATATTATATCATATCTTAACTTAAACCTTTCCTTCAATAAGATGGACAAACAAATACAAAAATGCTTTCAAGATTTCCATGATGAAATCAGAATTAAAGATTTAGATAGAGTTGAAGAAAGCAATAAAATCTTACGAGAAAAAAGAGATTTATTATTGAATGACATAAAAAAATATTTTGATAATAAGAATTTAACACTTGATCAAAATGACCAAATTAAATACCAATGGTTCAATCAAGGTAGTTATGCAATGTATACGGGTGTTAAACCAATTGATGATGGTGATTTTGATATTGACGTAGCTATAGTCTTAGATATAAATAAAGATGACTATAGTAACCCAACTATTGTAAAAAAATGGATCTTTGATGCATTAGATAAAAAGGCAAATAGAACTGTAAAATGGAAAAAACCATGCATAACAGTTCAATACACGAAAGCTGGTGAAGACATGTACCATGTCGACTTCGCAATATATGCTGGAAAAAACTCTGATGAAAAATATTATTTAGCAAGAGGAAAAGAAACATCTCTAAAGGCTGAAAAAAGATGGGATGAATCCTCTCCAAAAGAACTTAAAGAAAAAATTAATGATAAGTTTCTAGATACAGAACAACGAAAGCAATTTAAAAGAATAATTAAGTATCTTAAAAGATGGAAAGAGGAAGCATTTAAAGGTGAAAATAGTGGTTCAGGTAAACCAACAGGAATAGCATTAACAGCTTTAACTTATGATCACTTTAGTCCTTTCACAAAAAATGTTTTTACTAATGAATTAGAAGTAAACGACTTAGAAGCTTTAATATATACTGTAAATCAAATAAATAATTCAAGTATTTGGTCTGATATTAAAGTTCATTTACCCGTTTCTCCTTACAATAATCTTTTTTCTGAAATGACTCCTATACAAATGCAAAACTTTAAGGATAAACTGACAGTATTGAAAACTAAATTAGTAAATGCAAGAGATAATATCGACCCTCATGAAGCCTCTAAAATAATAAGCAGTGTATTAGGACCTGATTTTCCTATTATCAAGAAAGAAACAATTTCAGAAAAATCATCAAGACCTGCCATAACTAGTTCAGGAGAATCAGCTTAAATGAATATTAGAGAAATCACAAATCATTTAGAATCAATTAATTTCATTTCAAATATTGAAAAAACAGACTCTTCTATCAAACCGAAAAGAGGAGTTGAATCTCTTTTCAAATTTGAAATGAAATTTCAGAATCAATTGGAGTCTTTCTACATAGGGTTTAATGAAAACTTCCCACTTGTAAAGCCGATTTTTTTTATCAAATCATTTAATCAATATGGATTTATTCCCCATGTTGAACCTGATGGTTTTGTTTGTTTTGCCCATGATGAAGGATTAGTTCTTGATTTCAAGAATCCAAAAGGGATAATAGAAGAAAGTATAAATCTTGCAGTTTCAACTTTAGACAATGGTATTTCTGGTTCAAATAAAGATGACTTTTATAATGAATTCGATAATTATCTAAAGTCAAATCAATACATAGAAAAATCTGCCTATTCACTAGTCGATACTCATGATTCAATAAAAAAAATTAAGGCATTCAAAATAAATAACACAATATTTTTATCTGAAAGTAAAACTAAGCTAAAGCAAAGCAACTTAAGTTCAATTCAAAATAAGAAAATAGATGAATTAGAACCTTACATTTATGTTCACCTTGATTCACCAATAAAACCCATTGAATTTGACAAAAAATGGTACAGAGATGAAACTATAAAAACAATAACAGAACGCTTAAGCAAAAATAATAAAGCAAAGTTGAACACCTTAATGCATACTAATAAAACTTCGAAAATATTATTGCATTTTATAGCTCCAAACTTAAGCGAATGCTTAATAGGACTCGATATAAAAAAAAGGGGGCTTTCAATTAGTTCAGAACAAATTGAAATTGATGTTTCTTATATCAATAGATTAGATTCAAACTATTTTAATAATAGAGGAGGTGCCTATAATGATCTAAAAAGCAAGAAAGTATTATTAATTGGTTGTGGTTCAGTAGGAGGTTTTGTTGCCCATTATCTGGTTAAGTCTGGGATTGTAAATTTAACTCTTGTAGATAATGATAAATTTACACCTGATAATATTAATAGGCATATATTGGGTTTAAATTCAATTAATAAATTAAAAACAGAATGCTTAAAAAATTTTATTAATAAATCAGTCATTAGATGTAATATTTCGACTGAAAATAATACAATCGAAAAAGCTATAAAAATTAAAAATATTACATTAAAGGACTACGATTTAATAATATCAGCTACTGGAAACCCTACTATTAATTTATGGTTAAATGATTTATTGATCAGTAAACACAAAGTTCCATTAATAATAACTTGGGTAGAACCATATGGAATAGGAGGACATAGTATTTTAATCAATAATACCAAAAAGGGATGTTACCGATGTTTAATGGATCCAATTACAAACCACAACGAAGCCGCATTTTACTCGCCTAATCAATCATTTATCAAAAGCATTTCAAGTTGTTCAAGTGTTTTCACTCCATATGGAATTCTAGATTCACAACAGTCTGCTAATACTTGTGTTAGACTTGCATTGAAATATCTTTTAGGAAACGAGGAAGATAACCCAATTATTTCTTGGAAAGGAGATAGTAAAACATTTACTGATAATCATTACAAATTATCCAAAAGGTATGAATTAAGTTCTGAGGATTTGTTTAACGCAAGGTATTCTTTTAAAAAAAATAATTGTGAAACATGTGCAAAGCTTTAAAGTTTAGATTGCCTGTAAGTGGTATAATCCAGATAAACGAAGATATTGTTAATAAATTAACCACATTTAAACAAATTGAATCAGATAGTACTGAAGCCGGAGGTATCATCCTTGGTCGAAAATTAATAGGTACTAATAATTTAATAATTGATGAGATTACAATACCATTTCCCGATGACATTAGAAAAAGATATTCTTTTAAAAGAAAACAGGAAAATCATCAGAAAGTAGTGGAAACAAGATGGAAAGAATCAGAGAAAACTGAAAACTATTTGGGAGAGTGGCACACACATGCAGAAGATAATCCTACCCCTTCTAACATTGATAAAAATGATTGGAAAAGACGTATAATGAAAGATAACTTATATTTAGACTTTTTAATTTCAATAATTGTAGGTAGAAAGAATATTGAAATTTGGGTGACTGATAAACAAAAAAATGTAATTAAACTAAAAAAAGAAAATGTTTAAACTAAAACACAAAGAACTAGAAATCAATTTATTCATTTTAGATTTCTACAATAAAATATGCTATGCAATACTTGGTTTAGGTATCTATTTAGTTAAAGACAGTTTTAATATTAACATTTGGGAGCGATTCGTTATTATTTTAAATAATGAATCTCAGTCAATTAATTTCAATAAGGACACTGAGACTAATTGTATTGAATTAATCTTAGGAGTAATATTTATTATTACATCAATTATTATTTTTTTATTGAAAAGTAAATACGAATTATGGAGTAAAGTAAAGTACCCTCTAAATTTATTAGCAATTAAACACCAAGGTTTAAAACCAATAAATCTACCCGACTTTAATCAAAAGGTAGCTTGTAAAGATTTTCGTAGGTATGAAGTCCGTGTAATTACAATAGATGAAATAGATCATCAATTAAATGGTAATTATCAAGAAGCTATAACTAATCAAGATCAAAAAATTATTGATATTGAAAGCTTAAAAAATTCATTTATGCATCATGAATTAGCATATTGGGGAATTTCTAGAATTCCTTTAACATTCAGACTTGGAACAAAATTAAGTGATACACAAAAAGTTCATGTTTTTGATTATAAGAGGGATGAGCAAAAATGGAATCAACTTTCTTACTGTAAATTTAAAAACCTAATTACTAAACCTAAATTATTTACTTTTGATCAACCTATTATTCAAAAAAGTTCATCACAAGATGTAATTTTATCAATTAGTGTTTCATTTAATATTTCAAAAGATGATTGTCTAGAGGTAATTCAAGATTATTACAAATTTTATAATTTGAAGTTACCAAATATTGAAAATGGGAAAAGAGATAGGTTTAAAACAATTAAAGAAATTAATGCACTATCAAAACAATTTAGAAAGATTCTTGATGAGATAAAAGAAAATTCAAATATCAAAACTATTCATCTATTTTATGCAGGACCAAACTCATTAGCTTTTAAATTTGGTACTATGATATCCGAAAGTATTCATCCTAATATACGTGTGTATAATTATAATAAGAAAGATGAACCATGCTTTTCATGGGCATATGACTACAACAATGATAATATTATTTTCACAAATACACTTGTATAAAAAAGACCCCATCGCCATAAGCCACGGGGTCAATCAGAATAAATAAGATATGAATGAACAGCTAAGCGTGAAAATTAATATTTCACACTTGCTGCTTTGAATTTGCCGTCGATTTGTACGCCATGCATTTCTAAGTATTGCAATCTGTACAAGTAGGCAGCGCCGTTGAACAATGCGTGAGCAACGTCTACTGCTTTACGGTTTTCCCAGTTTTCAAGAGGAGTACCTTTTACCCACTCGTTGAATGCACCCATGGCAGGACCACACCAGATTTGGTAATCCAACTCTCTGCCTTTCACACCACGGTTAGCCCATGATGAAGAAAGTCCTAAGTACCAACGGAAGATCAATGCCATCTTACGCTTTGGATTGTTTTCTGATCTTGTAATTTGCTCTGGATCACGCTCTTGGAAAAACTCAATACACATCTTCCAGATATTCTCTAAAGTATCTTGGAAGACCGTCTTTTCTAACGTAGCACGCTCTTTGGCTGGAATCGCATCGATGCCATCATAAGCGATGTACGTATCGTATAATTTTTGTGCTCTTAAAGCGAACAATGTTCCCTTCTTTAACACTTGTAATTTCACTCCTAACTCAAACATATCTGATGCTGGCGCCATCATGATGTCTGTCATTCCCGCTTGTGCTAACACCTTACGAGAGTGATCTGATGCACCTGACTCTAAACATGCTTGGTTGATTGAACCTGTTACTACAAACGCCGCACCCATAGCGAAAGCCGCTAATACAGATTGAGGCGTTGAGATACCACCGGCAGCACCTACACGTACTTGCTCAGGGTAGTTCAATTCCTCTTGGATTCTGTTTCTTAACAACAATACTGATGGTAATAAAGATACCAATGGTCTATTGTCTGTATGTCCACCCGAATCTGCTTCTACAGTGATGTCATCTGCCATAGGCACTGATAACGCCAATGTTGCCTGTTCAGCAGTAATCTGACCTTCTGCTACCAACTTGTCTAAGATTGACTTTGGAGCTGGACGCATGAATTTCTCCGCTACTTCTAAACGAGATACTTTAGCGATGATCTTGTTCTCCATATGGATCGATCCATCTGCATTTTTCTTTAACCCTGCCGCTCTGAATTTCACAACGAATGGCGTTAAATCCATAAATGCTGAAGCTTCAATCACTTTCACACCACGCTTTAAGAATAACTCACAAGCTTCACGCTCTAAAGCTACCTCGTTCGGTGAGTGAATTAAGTTGAACGCATAAGGACCGTTTGGTAAAGCCGCTTGGATTTTGTCGATCGCCTGCTCAATTCTTGAAGGTATTAATCCACCCGCACCAAATGAACATAACATCCCTGCTTTACCTAAAGCAATCACTAGGTCTTCCGAAGAAATACCGTTCGCCATTGCACCACCCATATAGTTATATTTCAAACCATACGCCGCTCTGAATGAAGGATCACCCAATGCTTCTGGCGCATAAGCTGGAATATTCGCTAAAAGTTCTGCAGACTGTAAATCCGATGAAGAGGCTGTTCCCATTCCATCTGCTACACCTACTGTACCTTCTTGGTTTCTGATCACAAACAACTGCTTGTCTAATTTCTCAAACTGCTGCTTGATCTCCTCCGTTGTATATTTTGCAAAGCTTGAAGCACCAAACCACTTGGAAGTAGAGATCGCTGCTGATTTCAAGCCGTTATTTTTAATTGTCAATGTATCCATTTTTATGAATTAAGAATTAAGAGTTAAGAATGAAGATTCTTATGGTTCTTAATCATTTACATTCTAATTTTTTTTTAATGTTTCAAGTGTTAAGCGTTAGCGTCACTTGGAACTAAGTTATTGGCGAAGTCTCCCGACTTCGAATCCTACTTTGTATTTATTTCGAAGTCAGGAGACTTCGCCAATGTTGAATCACAAGTGACGCCTGTCGGCTTAACACTTGCGATATCGCATATCGCATCATCAGCCCATGATTTAAATCATGGGTTGATCATGCGGTTGGAATTAACCAATTACTAATGAAAGATCAGTCAATTCGTAAATACGAAGATCGCCTTTCCAAAGGTTCGCATCTACAAGGATTACGACTTTACCGTTTTCCTTTGTTACTTCTTTGATATGGCAGTCCAAGTTCATTGTTGGATCACCTTGAAGGATTTGACCTCTGTATTTCCAAACGGTTTTGTTTGGAGCGTGGTGGTTGAAACCAACGTTCGCTAAACCGTCACCTAACCCTTGTTGTAAAGCCCAAACTTGTACTGCTTGGTGAATTGCTTCTACACCTAATGAACCTGGCATTACAGGATCTTGGTAGAAGTGACAAGTGAAGAACCAATCGTAGTTATGGATGGCACGAGTGGCGTGGATATATCCTTTACCGTACTTACCACCTTCTTTGATGATTGTTGCACTGTCTAACAAGTTCAGTTGATCTTCTGCCAAGTGTAATCTTGGTGAAGCTGGGTTGGTAGACTTATATAATTTCATTTTACCGAATAATGAATCCAAGTTGAAAGTGATGGCTTTCGATTGGTCATAATCCGTTACGTCTTTCCATGCTGCTACTTTCTCGCCTGAGTCTAAACCTGCTTGGCTAGAAAGGTCTGCTACTGTAAAGAATCCGAATGAAGATGAACCTACGTAGAATACTGTACCGTCTACTGAAAGTTCGAATGTATAACGTTGTAATACTGTACCTGCAAGGTTAGTATGTGACGTCATCACTACTTTGTTCGTGATTGTTTTTCCTTGAAGATCTACATCTACTAGCATCTCACCGTCACCGTCAAGGTTACGGAAGAATAAGTCTTTGTCTGGCACTGATAAAGTAGAACCTAAGTAAGCACCTAAGAATCCACATGGCTGTAAGGCAACTTCCATCAATACTGAGTAAGGCATTACTGGAGAAGCATTTTGCTTGAAGTACCAAGCATCTACAGGCACATCGTACTCAGAGATGATTGTAGGGTTGTTACTGAAGTCGTGTCTTTCATTGCTGATTGACAATACTCTTGAGATCACTTGAAGATCCGTGTTTGGCTGACGTGATAAAGAACGTCCTTCGAATACTTTGTACTCATCACCGAAACACTTGTATACTGGACCTAATGCGAATTGTGTGATATCACCTTCGTCTAGTAAAACCTCTTTGTTTACAGGCTTCACATACACACCGTGATTCGTGTTCGCTAAATCCTTTTTATATTGAGGGTTGTCTTTTTCTTGTAAACGAAGACCTAGGTTTTCGAAGTACACTGACGACAATCCATCATAAACGATTTCTAAATCTGCCACTACGTAAGGTTCAGGTACTAAACCTACTTCCTTCACGTCCATACGGTAGATCAATTTACCGTCTTTGGCATTTACTTCTTTACGACATCTTACTTTTTGAGGGATGTCTAATACAGGTTGGAAACGAGCATCTTTAGTCAAACGCTGCATACCCATGTATAACATTAAGAAACGTAGTAACTGTCCGCCACCTTCAGCTTGTAATGAACCCGCTAAAACTTCGTCATCTCTGAAGTGACAAGGGAAGTACCAATCGTCTGCTTTCAAGTCTTTCTCAGCTTCAATCCATCCTAGACCAGCGTGACCACCTTTGATGTCCAACTTCGTGATACGGTCTAACATTAAGATGTCTTTTGGAGGAAGACGTAATGATTTGTTTCTACCTAATGTATTGTAATCCGAACCAAACACACCTGCTAAATCACCTTGAGTTAATGCTAAAAGCTCCTCTTGGTTGAATGTTGTTTTATCACAGTGTAATAATGGCTCGAAGAATTGCTTCTTACGGTTGTTTCTTTCTTCTAATTCCTCTGGCTTGTAAACAACGCCTTGGCCTTCTGCAAGATCCGCTTCGTTGAAGAAACCTGCACATCCACCACGCATTTTCAATACCATTCTGTCCTCTACGTAGCAATCGTAACGGAAGAAGAAAAGAAGGTTGTTTCCATTACGTACATAGCTATCGATGCTGATGTCATAACGTAACGTTTGTCCTTCGAAAGGAAGGTCATCCAAGAAAGTCAATGTACAGTCTAATAGACGGTATTTGTACTCTCCTTTGTTTTGGAAGTCAATCCCCAAATATGAAATTAATAATAAGTCACACTGACCAGATTCTACGGCAACAGCCCAAGGAATTTGTCCGTCAGTTGCAAACCAAGAGTTGTAAGGAATATCGTATTCCGTTGTCAAGCTTGATGGCTTGTACTCATTCGTTTTCGCATTCAATTTTGTTACACGGCTCACCAACAAGTATGGAGGCATTGGCAACATTACACGACAAGGATACGTGTCGATAATTGAGTACTCAGGTCCGAATACATCTGAGATTTTTCCAGTAGCAAAAGTCAAAAGATCTTGCTCGTCCCAGATCGCATCTTTCTTGCTCGCTTTGTAATCCGGTGCATCGAAATCATAAAGTGCCAAGCCGTTCTCAGCAATCTTTTGTTTCACCTTATTTTCAATCACATCTAAGGTTGAATTCTTATCCATATCTTTGGTGGTTGTTTGTTCTTCTTTTTCTGATAAAGCAAACATGTCAAATTCCTCTCCTGCTAGCACAGGCTCCGCTGTATTGACTCTGTTTGTTGAATTGATGAAGGCTGCTTTGTTTTCCGCAGTAAATGCGAATTCTTCAAAACGGTTGCCTCCTGTATGTAAAGTCTTATAGATTTTCTTTCTTTGAATGCCTTTCGTTGACGTCTTCGCAATGATGGCTTGAAGATCAAGTTCTACGCCTTGACCTAACAATTGAGCAATCATTCCCATAAAGCTTTTCAACGAATCAGAACCTTTACGGTCTGTAGCAATTGTTGCAAACTCCTCTCCTTTCAAGATCTCACCAATCCATCTCGAAAGCGTTGCATTGGCACCTACTTCGATAAACAATTCATGTCCATCTGCATGCATGCTTCTGATCAACTTCGGAAGGTTTACTTCTTCACAGCAGACATCTTTGGCATTCTTGGCAATGTCATCTTCGTTTAAGGCTAAAGGCTTTTGTGTAACCCCCGAGTAAACCGTTTGAGGAATCGCCTTCTGTAATGGAAGGTGATGCATCGTAATAAACTCTTCCGTTACACGGCTGATGAAAGGATGATGCACACAGTTGTTGATGGTTAATGTCACTGAAGAAAGGGCATGCTTTTGCATGATTTCCTCTAAGATGTCATTATCACCAGACATAATGATTTCAGAATCGGTATTGATGAAAGTCAGGTACACTCTTTCGTATTTCCCTTCTACTTCACCTCTGAACCAATCTTCTAATGTATCATACCCTAAAGTTGTAGCATTTAAGGTGATGAGACGGCTTCTCCATTTTGATTTTGCAGTAGCAGCATCCATCCTCCATTCTTCACCAAGAATCGTCATAGCCCCACCTACAACCTCAGAGAAGATATTTGATTCCAAGAACTTCTCATCTACTAAATGAGCATCCCAGAATCCTTGAGAATACCACAGGCTAGACGTCTCACCCATGCTGTATCCTGCCAATGAATCGGCTTTTACTTTCAAGATATCTTGTAAAAGCGTTGTATAAGCAGAAGCAAAGGCCACACCGATCGCCATTACAGGAAGTGCATTTGTTCCCAAATTCTCTTCTTGTTTTTTGATCTCCTCAGCCGTTGGCTTTTTCAACGTTCTTGGATATAAATATTCTGTAAAGAACGCTCTGTTCGGGTGGTTTACAGAATTTTTGATGTGATCATACAAGCTTGGGAACATCTGTAATAATGAAGCTCCGAAACCTTGATATGCCGCGCCAGAACCCGGGTACATCATAGCTACTTTACCCCCAATTGGGTTTGGATTGTAATAGCTACCCGTTGGCATTTGTAAGGCTTTCTTTCCTTTGTAAGCATCCTTCATGTGGGCTTGGAAAAACGCCACATCACGCATTAATTCTTTCTCGCTTTTCGCAACGAAAATAGGCTTAATAGGTGCATTAGGATTAAATGCTTCGCAAAGTTTGTCTGATGTTTCATTGAAACCTAGCGTTTCTACATCAGTTAGAATGCCTAAAAGTTGCTCGTTGATTCCCGCTGGTCTTTCAATTGAAAGTGGGAATAAACGCTCTCCTCCTTTGGCTAAATAAGGGCTACGTTCGTCTAACTTTGGATGCGAACCTTCAGACATTAAAACATGCGCTGAAGAACCATCTGTTGCTAATCCTGAAATCGCCGCTCTTAATGTATCTTTTCCTTCTTCGATGACCCAAGGTGATGAAACCTGAGGAACGTAGAAAGGTGTGTTTTTAAATTTCTCCTCGAATTTAGGACCTGACCACTGAGGTGCAGCAGGAATAAATCGATGATAAAGTGATAAAGCTGAACGGATAATAGAAGCGATACCTGATGCTGAGAATGTATGTCCTACCGTTGCTTTGGCTGAACCTAATGCACACGTCAACTTACCTTCTTCTGATTGATATACTGAAGTCAGGCCTTCAATCTCTGCTTTATCTTCTGATGGAATACCCGAAGCTGATACTTCTAGTAATCCAATATCAGAGGCGTCCAAACCATTACTTTGTAATAACTCTTCCGCTCCTTGAGCTACAGTTTGACTGTTGATCTCTCCGTTTAAAGAAGACAGGTTGGACTGTACAATCGCAATGTCATCAATCTGCGCATACACACGATCATTTTTCGCATCTTCCGCTCTCTTGATTACAATGGCACCTGCACCTTCACCGATATTCCAACCATTCGTTTCTGTATTCCAACCAAATGAAATATCACCGGTATTAACTGGATTTAAAACGTGACGGCTTAATACCCCTTCCATACTTCCGGCAAGGTCAATCGCTCCTACCACAACGGCATCTACTTCACCTAAAGCCAACATATTTCTCGCCACATCCAATGCTTTATAAACGGCATTTTCGTTAGAAGAAATCGTGAATGAAGGACCAGTGAAGTCCCAAAGTGCTGAAACTCTACTAGAGATAATATTACCAATAAATCCAGTATGTTCTGATGGAGAGTGATCTTCGAAGGCTTGGAAAACAGTGTTCTTTAAAACATCAGAAAGTGATTCTTTCTTTTGCACGTCCATTTGAAGACCTGCCATTTCCAATGCTTTTTCCACTTGCCAAATTAGATCCCAACGTCCCATACGGTGGTGGATTTCTAATTCAGATTCCATTGCCGTCAATACCGCAACGTTTGCTCCTTTTCCTTCTAAATCTTTTAACCCTGCATCATGCAATGCACGGTCTGCTACTGTAAGCATTAAAGTCTGCTGCAACGTTAAACGTTCCGCTTCTTTCGGTTGGATTTTGAAACGAAGAATATCCAAATCAAATTCTTCCAACCAAGCTCCTTTCAAGCGTTTAATATCTTCAAGCCCAAGTCCTTTTTTCAAGGTCTCCAACTCTTCCATTCCTTTCCAACGGTTGGCCGGAAGCTCTTTAAAGAATTGCTGTCCTTGATAAAGAGATAAGTAAAAGTCTTCTAAGCTGGCACATCCACCGAAGTGAAGGTCCATACCTACTATTGAAAGCGATTGCTTAGGCGATGTAATTTGTTCTTTTTCTACCTCCACTTTCTCATCGTAAGCCGATAAGATCATGTGAGCATTGGTACCACCAAAACCGAAAGCATTAATACCCGCGTGAGGTTGCTCTCCTTTTAATGGCCACTCTTTATTTTCCAACATCATTTGGTCTCTACCAACTTTCTGATCATTGGAATGTACTGCACCGTCAATTTTGATCGTTGCAGGGATAAATTTCTTTTGCATCGCAAGGATCACTTTCAGCATACCTGTCATTCCGGCTGCTGTCAATAAGTGTCCCATATTTGATTTTACAGACCCTAAGAATGGAGGTCTTACTTCTTCTTGTGCAAAGAAATCGCTGATTGAATTGATCTCTGTCGTATCACCTAAAGGCGTACCTGTCGCGTGACATTCTAAGTAATCAATTTCAGCAGGAGTCAAGTTTGTTCCTTTATAAGCTCTCTCGAAAGAAAGTTTTTGTCCTTTAGGGTTAGGACTTAAAAGGAATTTACCTTTTCCATCATTCGATAAACCTACGCCATCAATAACGGCTAAGATTTTATCACCATCTTTTTGGGCATCACTTAATCGTTTTAAAACGACCATACCTGCTCCTTCTGATGAAGTCAATCCACCTGAAGTATTATCCAAAGGAGCAGACTTTTCATTCATACGTGCATACGCATGGAAGTAAGAGAAGCCCATGTGAATAAACAATGGATCGGCACCACTCACGGCCCCTGCCAACATCATGTCAGCTTTCCCCAATTGTAATTCATCAATGGCTAATTTGATGGCATATAAACTAGAGGCACAAGCAGCGTCTAATGAATAGTTGGTCGAAGTCAATCCTACCGCTTGAGCGATCAAGGCAGAAGGTGAATTCGTCAATAATGTCTCATGGATATTGGCGTAGTAACTTGTATTAGCGAAAGGAACTTTTACTTCCTCTCCTGTTAATTCAGTGAATACTTTAGTGGCCAAATCTGCATAGATAGGAGCAAAAATCTGGCGTGAACGACGCGTTGGGAAAGACAAGTTACCTACAATAACACCGCAGTTTTTGTCCTGCGTATTTTGCCAGTAACCACTATCTTTTAAAGCTTGTTGAGCTACATATAACGACCATTTGAATTGATCGTCTTGTTTTGCTAGTAAGTCTCTCTGGATTTTGTAGTCCGATGGATCAAATTCGAAGTTACGAACATAACCACCACGAATCGCATAACATTTATCCAGTTTTCCTTTTTCTGTATGATAAAGACGATCGGGATCTTGTCCGAACGTCACTTCATCAGATAAAGTCACGAGGTCTTTGTTATCAAGTAGGTTATTCCAGAATCCATCTAGTGTAGATGAACCAGGGAATAAACCTCCCATACCAATGACCGCAATTTTGTCTTTTTTACTCATTCTATATCTTATTTTCTTCTTTACCTTCTTTTAAAAGGCTTGAAGTTTTAATTGATAGGTTATCCCTACTTTCTTTCCTTCTTCTTCATTTTTGTCTTGAAACAAAAACGAAGCAAAAAATTCAAGACTTTGA
The DNA here is from genome assembly GCF_014534745.1 of Flammeovirga sp. EKP202. GTDB lineage: Bacteria > Bacteroidota > Bacteroidia > Cytophagales > Flammeovirgaceae > Flammeovirga. The sequence continues at coordinate 4,277 of NZ_JACVVP010000086.1, read as the reverse complement.
AGTCTAAAGCTAAATTGGTTTCCTTTCGCCTAAACGATTCAAACTCGCTGCGCTCAAACAGTGAATCGTTCTTTACGGCTCTCTTCAATCAATTCTTAACGCTTTACCCTTCAAGGTCAAACAAGAAGAGTTTTTCTTTCAATTTTGTTGTCTAAGATTTTCACCTAGACCAATGATAAAGTCTTCCACTTTATCACTTAGATGACTCAGGTCTAACGAAAGACCTGAATCATTATATTTTACTAGCGCAAGTGTTGAGCGAAGCATCACTTGTGCTTGTTATTCTGAATAAGTCTGTAGACTTATAGATTTAAAAGTCTACAGACTTTTTCAGAATCTAGGTCCAAGTCTCGCTATCGCTTAAGACTTGAACCAGGATGTGTGTGTGGGCCTGTTAAGTGAGAGTTATTAGGTAAGGTTCAGATCAAGGTTAAAATCTCTTCCCTCTTCATTCTTCCCTCTTACCTCAAAACTCTTCCCTCAACTTATTGCCAAGTTAATTCACGGCTGATAGTCATAGCCGCTCCGTAACTTTTCATATAAACTTTTCCAGTTTCAGCATCGTAAGCTGTAATGTCTGAAACCATAGAGAAGTCATCTGCTTTTTTCACCTCGATCTTCACATAGAATGGCTTTCCGAATGGAAGAGCATCGAAGATCTCAACGTAATCCGTGCTTAGTGGTAAACTTGCTGCACCGTGGAAGCGGCGTACCCAAACGACTGCTCCTTGGTACATGATATCCATTAAGTAAGGATTCACTTTTTTCACTGGAACCTGACCTTGACGTTCTTCTGTTACACCTTCGTGCTCACATAAGAAAATCATGTTTTTCTCGTCCATCTCAAGGATTGACTTGATACCATTGAAATCCGCTCCGTGGAAAAGTGTTCCGTCTGTATATACTGAAGAAGCATCGGCAACCGCTGGTGTATTGGCACTGTTTGGCAATGCTAATACGGGTGCTTCAACTGGTTCAGAAGTCAAAGTGATTTGCGTTTGGTAATGGTTCAGCGGAAGTTTACCTCCATTATCGCTAGAAACGTTCACTGTCAACGTTACAGTCTTTTCTGATTTTGACGTTTCTGTAACTTTAATTGTGTAGTCTTCCGCTTGAGTACCATCAAATACGATTCCTTTGAAAAGCTTTGCGTTGTCTACTCTTTGGATGTTGAAGCCAGGATATAAATCCGTCGCCGTTTGAACCATCCAAGTAGAAGCGTTTACGATTGGTAATACTGCATTACCTTGGATCATATGATGCTGAAGGAAAGGATTTTTCTCTTCAGTCATATTTCTCTTGATCGTAAAGCTTTTCAAATCACCTGTAATATCTGCTTTCGCAAGTGGTAAAGTACCACCTAAAATCACTTGAGGTTGTGCTTTAAAAGCGTCACTTAATTGATCCACCATTGCTACAGGACCTTCATCAGAAGGAACTAGAGAAACACCGTGCGCTTCGAATAATTTCTTTAATTCTCCGCTTACCATACCTGCGTCCCATGCACCCCAGTTGATTGAAGCAACATGTACGTCTGGATGGTTTTTCTTGAATAAGTGTGCTACTCTGTTCAATACCTCGTTCGCAATTGCATAGTCTGTTTGACCAACGTTACCGTAGAATCCGGCTACAGAAGAGAACAATACAACGTGTTGGATATCGTGGATATTGGCAGCTGCAGTAGCGGCTAATAAACCAGAGATCTTCACATCATAAACGTTATCGAAGTCTGTTGCTGTTTTGTTTTCTATTAGTTTGTCTGCTAAACGACCTGCACCGTGGATGATTCCTGTAATTACACCTGTTTTCGCAACGATTGGTGCTACAGCTGCTTTTAATTTTTCAGCATCTGTTACATCTGCCGCAGTGTAATATGCTTCCGCGCCTACGCTTTGGATATATGCTAAGTTCTCTTGGATTTCTCTTTGAGAAAGTACCGCACCTACCATTCTGTTGACTGTCTTAGGAAGTGGTTTCTCACCGCTTTCCTTCAAGAACATCATAGCGTTTCTTTTCAAGATTGGCTCTTCTGCTACACCTTGTGCCCATGTTGGCTCTTCTGTTGTTAATGCCGAACGACCTACTAAGATAAACTTAGACTTGTACGTTTTCGCCATTGCTCTAACACAATCCGCCGTTACACCTTTGGCTCCGCCAGTTACTAAGAATACGTTTTGAGAAGTAATACCTGAAGTACGCATTGTACCTGCTGTATGTTCTTGCTCAACTGCTGCTAGTGTGAAACGTTTTCCTTCCTCATTGTAAGAAGTTTCAGTAGTAGAAACGTCAGCGTCATTTAATTCTGCTACGATTTTCTTTGCTGCTACTTCTGCTTTCAATTGAGGAGAAAGATCTACACCTCTACAGAATACGTTTGTCCATTCTAAGTTTAATGATTTCGTTAATCCGAAGTATCCACCTCCGATTACTGAAACATTACCAGGGTTCTTCGTTCCGAAAGCACCTTCTAAGCGCGTTACTGTCATAAATGAAGCTCTAGTTGATTTAGAAGCATATTCATTTAATACAGGCTTAAGGTGTTTTGCCAATAAGTATGCTGCTTTCAACAATTCTTTTTCTTTGTCGAAATGCATACCCCATTGACCTAACGGGAATCTAAAGTGAGGATGTACATTAATAAACTGATCTACTCCACCTACTTGCGCTAATGCTGCTTTGATCGCATCATCAGAAATTTCAGCTAGAGCAATCTCCTTTACCTCGTTTGGTAAAGTCACTGCTGATTGACGAACCAATGAAGCTGGCATGGTCAATACAGCTACTTTTCTTCCTTCAGCCAATAATTCTTGAGCTAAAGAAACTGTTAATCCCGAGCCATCATTTGTAATGACTGTCCATGCATCTGCATTTTTCTCGATCACCAATTGATCTGGCTCGGGAATATATTTCAACTGTACATCGTAGCGTGCTACGCGATCATAGTTTCCAGAAAGGAATGAAGTATGATCTTCTGCAACTGTTGTTTCTGCTACTTCGTTAGTAGACTTTTTTTTTTCCGCGATTGACGAATTAGTATTCGCCTCTACACTGGGGGTGGACGCTCCTGCCTTTGAAGAGATGTACTCAGCAATCTGAGCTAACGTTCTCAACTCGGCTAATTCTTGTGGATCTACTCCTTGAACTGATGGATTCGCTTCTGTCATTGCACCGAAGATCTCTACACGTTTGATAGAGTCGATACCTAAATCAGCTTCCATGTCCATTCCCATTTCTAACATCTCTGCTGGGTAACCTGTCTTCTCAGCAATTACTTCTAAAAGTGATGCTTCGATTTCTGCATTTGTTACGCCTCCTTGTGCTGCTGGTGCTGCTGCTACTGGAGCCGTTGCTGGTGCAGGAGCTGCCGCTGGTGCTGATGTTGCGCCTGCTTTTCCTGAAATGTATTCAGCGATTTGAGCTAATGTTCTTAACTCGGCTAATTCTTGTGGATTTACTCCTTGAACTGATGGATTCGCTTCTGTCATCGCACCGAAGATCTCAACACGCTTGATAGAATCAATTCCTAAATCAGCTTCCATATCCATTCCCATTTCCAACATCTCTGCTGGGTAACCAGTCTTCTCAGCGATTACTTCTAAAAGTGATGCTTCGATTTCTGCGTTAGTTACGCCACCTGCTGCTGCTGGAGCTGGTGTTTCTACTACTGGAGCTGCTGCTACTGGAGCCGCCGCTGGTGCAGGAGCTGCTGCCGGCGCTGAAGTGGCACCTGCTTTTCCTGAAATATATTCAGCGATTTGAGCTAATGTTCTTAACTCCGCTAATTCTTGTGGATCTACTCCTTGAACTGATGGATTCGCTTCTGTCATCGCACCGAAGATCTCAACACGCTTGATAGAGTCGATTCCTAAATCAGCTTCCATATCCATTCCCATTTCTAACATCTCTGCTGGGTAACCTGTCTTCTCTGCAATTACTTCTAAAAGTGATGCTTCGATTTCTGCGTTAGTTACGCCACCTGCTGCTGCTGGAGCTGGTGTTTCTACAACTGGAGCTGCTGCTACTGGAGCCGTCGCTGGTGCAGGAGCTGCTGCTGGTGCTGATGTTGCACCTGCTTTTCCTGAAATATATTCAGCGATTTGTGCTAATGTTCTTAACTCCGCTAATTCTTGTGGATCTACTCCTTGAACTGATGGATTCGCTTCTGTCATCGCACCGAAGATTTCAACACGCTTGATAGAATCAATTCCTAAATCAGCTTCCATATCCATACCCATTTCTAACATCTCTGATGGGTAACCAGTTTTCTCAGCGATTAC
>NZ_JACVVP010000085.1 GCF_014534745.1 Flammeovirga sp. EKP202 | reverse complement strand
ATGGCTCCGTAGCTCAACTGAATAGAGCATCACATTACGGCTGTGAAGGTTCCAGGTTTGAATCCTGGCGGGGTCACTAAAAAAGGTCAGAATCGTAAGATTTTGACCTTTTTTGTTTTTAGAGAGTATATGATTGTTTTTTCTTTTTAAATCGACAGTTCCCCATTTAATATCACTTCCATTTTCTCCGGAAAAAATACATCTTCATCATAAAAAAGAACATTCTCAATCGGGAGTTTTATCTCATTAGGTGCATTATCAAGTTCTAAATTGGTATTTATACTAATTCTCTTGCCTTTCGCTAACCCTATCTTTTCATTAAATGAAGTCCACGCTACTGCTTCTTTTTGTTGGTCAATATAAAGGTGAGGAACTGGAGAAGTTATCCATAGATCCAACTCTGTATGATTGATCCAAGTGATTGTAAGGTTCAGTGTTTTCCCATCATAAATACAGTCAACATGACTGATCAAACCCGCCACATTCAATTCATTTTCTGAAATAATAATACCTTCTGCTCCTCTATTATCTCGTTTTGATTTTAGTTTTTCCTTTAAGTGTGCACTGATCTTCTCTTCTAACGTCAAGTTCTTTGGTGAGAGATGATAACTTTTTTGATTAGAAACATAAGGGAAGGTCTCTAAATAATAATTATATACTTTTGAATCGAGTTGAAATCGAAGATGCTGTAATTGACCTTTCTCCTGATAACTGATCATATAACTTCCTCTAAGAGGCCCTTTATCCTTAATTTGAGCGTATTTTAATGTATTATTATGAGGTCTGATGGTATGGGAAATTGTGGTATCATTTTCTACCCAAACTCTTTCCGAAATCAGATGGGCCGATGGCCTACTATCAATCGTTGACAATACCAAAGGTTCCAAATACCCTTCTCCCTCATAGTTTATTGTATAAATCAGTTCATGTGAATCGGGTATGGCCTTGATCGTAATGAGGCAGGGATTGTCATGCATTTTAAGGGTGGACTGATGGGCTTCATAACGCCATTGATCCTGCTCTTCTGCAACCTCTTTTTGTGAATGCTGCACATTACAAGCTGTAAATAAAAAAAGAAAAGGGATTAAAACTTTCATCGGCTTAAAAAAGAAAAGGAGTACCTGAAAATATTTCAGGTACTCGAAAACTAACTTGAAATGATAATTACTTCGTTGACCAGATCGAGAAACTTCTCGGAGGACATTGGATTTTCACCCAAGTACCACCTTGCGTCCAAGGTTCCCAATTAGAGTGTCCAGTATAATCTTTGATCTGTCTATTACTCCAGTTCGTTGGAATCCAACGCTCTTGCCAGTTATCGGAGTTATTGATGTAAACAACTAGTCCAGGGTTACCATTGTATCCATTTCTTCTTGCGATATATTCGTCATTATCTACATGAAGAATTGAGGTATTACCTGTTGCAAAGCTTTTGTGAATCCATAATAGGTTATCCATCATGTTTCTGTCTAACCATTCTTCATAATCTTGGTAGAACAAACAAGGGTATCCTTCATGCGTTAGGATATAAGCGTAGGCTAAGTGTTTGTTCCAAATCTCATCTGTATCGTGATTTGCTACGAATGTTACAGCTCTGTAACTATCTTTTTTCCATAACATATCGCTATTGAGCTCCCAAAGGTTGTTTCCGTCAAATGCTCTCTTCATTGCATAATATGCAGCAAAATCAAAAGCAGCTGACTTTCTATCTGTGTTATCTACCCACCATTTTAGTGTATTGGCATTTCCATCCCAAAGTTCACCCACGGCAAAACCACCTACATGATTCATCCACTCTTTAACGACCCAGCCGCCAAAGCCTTTCACATAATCAAATCTCCAACCATCAAAACCTAGATCGTTTTTGTAGTATTTTCCAACACTTTCGTTACTTCTCCATAACCAATCTTGTACGTAACCTTTTACGTGGCTTAAATCAGGGAACCCTCCAAATACGCCTTCGTCATTGTTAGCGTCTAAGTTCGGGTGGAAATCATTGTAAGTTCTGAAGAATTTACCTGATGCAGGCTCAAACTTTGTCCAAGTGTCAGTACCCGTGTAAGGGTTCGCTTCTAGTTGTCCTCCACTGTTGTGGTTCAATACAATATCAGCATACACTTCCATGTTTTGATTGTGCGCTTCACCAATCAATGATCTCAATTCAGAACCAGAACCAAATCTTGTTTCTGTTGAGCCCATTTGGTTATAATCACCAAAGTCAAAGTAATCCATTGGATCATACCCCATTGAGAAAGGACCGTTTTGTGCTTTTGAAGCGGGTGGTAACCAAATTGAACCAATCCCCTGATTACTCCAAGCGTCTAGTTTACCTTTTACGGTATTCCACCAGTTACCTCCTGCTGGAACATCCCAATAAAACGCTTGCATCATTACAGGTCCACCTGGGCTACTATAATATCTTGCGTTGGACCTTTCGTTTGTTACAAATGGTGCACCGTCGTGATTGGTCACCTGCAAATCCATGTTTGCTTTGGGTTCATGAGCTGGTATACTACCTTCTTCTTGCTCTAGAAATTGGTTACAAGAAAAACTCCCTATGGTAAGAGAGGAAAAAAGTAGAATTGATCTTAAATTCATTTTCATTTTTACTTAGATTAAACAATGAGCATCTTTTTAAGAGCATGTTTGCTAAAAAAATGTTCAATAGATTGATATTGCAATCTTACACATCTAAACAGGTTGTAATCGTCTAAGATTCATAAATTGAAATGAATAGGAGCAAAAAACAAGTCTCAATTAAATAATTTGACACTAATAACGCACACTTTATCAATTACTTACATCTTTTCACGTATTTATTACGTTTTATATTATTGAGACCTATTTTTTCTAAAAGCGATACGTATTATTCCTCTAAAATCTTCTTTACTGAAGATTTATTCATAAATTCTTTAGGGGTCATGCCCGTTGATTTTTTAAAAGCTCTATTAAAAGTACTTTTTGAATGAAAACCTACTTCGTAAGCTATGCTCAATAATGTACTTTTTTCTGCTTCCCCCATCATTACTTTCTGTGTAAAGGCTTTCACTCTATAATCATTCACCAGTTCTGAGAAATTCTTTTTGTAAGATTGTTGAATCAACTTTGTCAATTTATGAGAGGGAATACTCATAATCGTTGAAACTTCGTTGAGAGTAAGATCTTGTTTTGTATAAAGTTGCTCTTTTTCAAAAAGTACAGAAACCTGTTCCATGAATACCGTCAATTCTTTGTCATTGGAAGGAACATCTTCTTTTCGGTAAGAACTTTTTAATTCAACGGGCTTTAATAAAGCATGATATCGAAAGACCCATCCTGAAAGAAAAACCATATAAATAAATGTTGCATACCAAATGATATCATCAGAAAGGTCTTGCAAAAGAAAATCAGAAGGACTCAGTACGGATCTGTAAGCTTGTATAACAATAGAAATGATAAAAACGCCCATCAAAACCACCACACTTTTTTGATAGAGTAAAAATGCTTCTTTTGCCATTTTCACCACACTCCCTTGTAATGTTTCTGTGTTGTATTTCGTAAGTTTTTGTCTTGAAATATTCCAGGTATACATCACAACGGCCAATACTATCAACTTTATAAAAAGATTCAACACCGGATATTTACGCTCCAGGAAAGTCGTTAATAAAGGCTCTTCCTGATATACATACAGACTTACAACTAACAATAAACTAATGCTTAATACATAAACTCCTCTTTTGTAGCTTTTCCATTGTGTATATCGAAAGGTATAATTTTGTATTACGCCTATAGCTATAAATAAAACGGGGATAAACAGGTCATGCACTAAATGAAGTCCATTTAAGCTGTTTTTTAAAGGCATAAATAAAGAAGTCGCAAAAAGTAACGTTATCCCAAAACTCAACCCTATGATCAATAATGACATTTTAAATTGGGAATGCTCGTAATTGATCCAGGAGAAATAAATAAACAAGAGTAAGAGGTGAAACAAGATAAATTGCGTCAGAGGTGTTAAACCCCATACTTTTCCTTTGTAAACATCCTCCCAATCTTCAATTTGAAGGATTATTGTTTCAGGTCCTTTGCTTTGATGAAAATACGCTCTATTGGGTCTGTATTTTCCATTAGACAAACACTCTGTAGAGGACCAACTTCCTCTCGTTACCTTAAATTGAAACTGAGAAATAGTGGAAGGTAGTGTCAACGCGTAAACACCTTCTCCATTTTTCTGAAATTGATATTCTGTATTAAAAGGGTCCCAATTATTAAAATCGCCCGTCAGGAAAAACCTTGATTCATAAGGAGTAGAAGCAGGTAATTCTTCCAACAAGATAGTGGTTTGACCTGCCAAATCTTCCCAACCTAATACATCAATAAAAACAGTATCGGCTTCATTTTCGGAAATAAAAACTCGGTTGGCTTTAGGTTTTCCATCTTGCGTTGATTCTACTTTCTCCCAACTCCCTCTCGTGATTTTATACTCAAAAGCATTCAGACTTGAAGAAATACTAGTAACCCATTGCCCCTTTTGATTTCGATGGAATTGATATTTTGTATCTGACGGATTCCATGCATTAAAAGAACCTACCAAAAAAAGGGAGGCCTCTTGAGGATGATGCAACGGAAGTTGGTGAATTACAAAATGAACCGCTTCAACTGAAGTTGATAAAAAAAACGTACAGATGAAGGTGAAGTAAGTCGATAATCGTTGGTAATAATTCATTTTCATAGCGTCATTCATTTTCATTTTCTGGTTGACATCAATATACTACCATCAGACAATAGGATAAACTTTCTTCCTCTTTTTATGATTTCCAATGTAAAAAAAGGCCTAACATTGAATATTATTAGACCTTTAGGGGTATTTTATTAAACTTAAAATCACTCACTTTTAATCCATCTTTCTACAAGATTTTATCGGAACTACTTTCAAACTTCCTTCTTCTTCATTTTTGTCTTAACACAAAAACGAAGCAAAAAAGTCAAGGCTTTGAAGTCAAAAGACAAAAGGTTTTATCATAATCTTCTAAAATGCAGTGCTGTAGGGACGTTGCATTGCAACGTCCTCACGAACCACGATACACTACCATTTATCCATCATAAAAGTAATCACATTAATTAACGAAAATATAGTTTACAATGTATTTACTCATCATCAATTCACGACTTAATTTGTGGGTTAATGGTGAATGAAAATATGGTATTTATATTCGAAGTCAGGAGACTTCGCCAATGATCAATTCCAAGTGACGCTCGCGCTTAACACTTGAAACATGGTGAGTACACAGTAAACTAAATTATCGAATATTTATGGTATTTAGAAATCAGGAGATTTCTGCTGATTTTTAGAACACGAATGACACTATCGCTTAACATTCGCGCCAGTGGACTTTCTACCCAATTCATTTGCTACTTCTTCCCCCGGCCTTGAAGGGAAAAGCGTTAAAAATTTCATGGATTGAGCCGTTAAAAATGATTTTGCTGTTTGAGCGCAGCGAGTTTAAAATCATTTAGGCGAAAGGAATGAAATTTAGCTTTTGACTTCTAAGCCTTGAATTTTTTGCTTCGTTTTTGTTTCAAGACAAAAATGAAGAAGAAAGAAGCTTGAAAGTAGACCCTATAAATGCTTGTAGAAAGATCGATTAAAAGTTGATGATAATTTAGTTTACAATGTATTTATATTCGAAGTCAGGAGACTTCGCCAATAATCAGTTCCAAGTGACGCTCACGCTTAACACTTGAAACATGGTAAGTTTACAATAAACTAAAAGAAAATCGTCGTCCCTACCCTAAAGGTTTGACCATAAGTTTGGTCAGCCTTATAAAAACCAGAAAGTTGTAGTTTTTCTTTTAAAGAATATGCCACCAATACCTCACAAGCAAAATTGGTTGTGGCATATCTAAAATCAGGTAATTGAACGATAGGTGTCACCTGCATATACATTTTTTGACTAAGCACTATGGGTGTTATCACTTGAAAAGTCATACCGTGCATCGCTGTATTTTCTCCATTTTCATTGATCTGTCCTGCTTTTTCAGACATATACTGGTAAGAAATAATGGGGAAAAACTGTATTCTTTCAAAAGCCATTACCCCCAAAGTAAGTCCTGGTGCCACCACCCAACGTCCCGTCCCCAAACCTTTATCTACATTACCTGTAGGGCTATAAACATCTATAGATGGTCCAAATGCACCCAATAGTTTATCATAATTTTTATAAGTACTAAGTCAAAAATAAATGATAACTAATTCTTATTTATTTTTTGGGAGTACAACGCTAAAAAACGTATGAATAGTGGTTCTATTTAGCGTTTTTTAAAGGAAGTAATCGCAAAATAATAAATAGAATTAGTGGTATATAATTTTGTCTTAGTACTTAAGGCAAATAAAAATAGCGTAATCTGATATCACCAATCCCCGTTTCATTCGTCTGAGTATTGGTTAAAATTGGTAATTCTCCAAGAATCAGATGTTTTTCCGAAGGAGCAATGATAAATGAATTCCTCAAACCATATTGATTTTGGCTTCCCGCACTTTCAAACTGAATATCCACTTGAGAATAAAAGTTGGTCGGTTTGGAAGCATCTATTGGTGCATCTTGTGCCATTACCGAATGCACAAACAATAAAAGGAAAGCCAATAGGCTGAATAATAATTTTTTCATATCGATTCGTTTTACAATGTCTTTTCTCTCACAGAAGGGAAATCGATACGCTTAATCCCTATTTCAATTATTTTTTAGGGGTTCCTCTCCCCCTTTACCCTTTTCTAGATGAAAGAGAGACATCTCAAAAATCATACATCAGAAAACATACGAAAATGAAAAACAGTATCTATCCTTCCCTTCCTTACTTCTTCATCTTGGCGTTGCTCCTACTCACTATCGGTAACCTATCTGCACAAGAGCGTCCCAAAGGGTTTCTCTCCGTGACAACGTCGGGTTCTAATGTGATGCAGAGAAATGCTCATTCAGGTATTTTGAGTGTAGATTATAATCATTATATCAATGATACTTGGATGATTGGCACTTCTATCATCGGTGATTGGGAAAATGAAAATGGTATCAATCAGCCTTTTAAAAGCTCAATTGCCATTTATGGTACTTACCTTTTTGGTAAAAATAAACACTGGGGTATTGGTGGCGGTTATGCCAAAGACATTGTCAGTGGAAGTGATTTTAAATTCGGCAATGATTACGTAGATGGCTTCTTAATGTATTTTATCCCCATTAAAGGCATTGGTTATATCTGCCCAAGAGTAGGCTATGTGCATGATATACAGGACCAAGAACAAAGTATTTCGGCAGGGGTGAGTTTTAGTTTTCCTATCGGAAACAGAAAATAAAAAAAGGTACTCCATCATAAAGATGAGAGTACCTCCTACAACATGTAACAAAATTGACCGGCAGAACCGATCTCTTTTGCAAAGTAAGTCTAATGTGTATTCTGAAATTTGATTATTAGTATTATTTGGTAATATGAAATAATAGTTTCGGGTGAAGAACGGGGTTAGTCAACTTATTGGCTGTCCAAAAACACCTAATAATAATATCGCTATCACTTGCAGACTGCATATGAATCCACAAGTTGTTTAAACTCATTTTTTTTGTAATACCTTGGATATGGGACGACCCGATTTTTGAGATCATGCCCTGAGGAAACATTTTCATGACATGATTAGGTACTATATCACCCTCTCTGTAGATAGTAGGCGTCACTTCTATCCACTTTTCTCCTTCATAGTAACCTATGGCAGGAACGGCTTTTTGTGTTTTAAGCTGCTTGACCAATGCATCTGAAATATAATATTGGTCATTGGACAAAAAACACAACTCTATTCCCTTAGGAACTTTAGTAAACTTGTCTTCCACATGTTCGTAAGTTCCGAAAACGATAAAATCACCTTCCTTTGATTGAAGAAAATCACTTTCCACAAGTTGATTAGTTTTGTTATCTCCGTCTATGTTTTGTGACATCGTCATTAATAGTTTCCTTTTTGGTACGTCTGCAAGTAATAACATTCATTTAAGAATAAAAACAACAATTGAGTGAGTGGTACTATTTTTTTAGTAAACGGATTTTTTCTTGGGATTTGATGAAAAAGTATGCAACTTTAATGAGAAACATAGGTAAAGAAAACACTCTCTTTTTAATCAGATATCCATCTTTTCAATGATTTTTTAGAGTGTTCTATTTTACGCTATCTATTTATGGAATGTTTATTCTATAAACTTATTACAAACTATTTTAAAATTAATTACTGACTATGTCTGAACAACTAGTTGCTCCCAACGTCATTGAGGTTGAGCTTTACGCTGATGAAATCATCAAAAACTTCAACAACATGTACACTGAAACAGGTTCTCCTGTCCAACCTGTAGTCATTGATCCTTTTGTAAAAACAGATATCAGCGGTATCAAAAACATCAAATCTGGAGAAACAATTACTGTCAAACTTGCCCAAGACACTGTAGACAAATTAAAAGCAAAGTTGATCTACCTCCAAGTACAAAACTTGACAACCAACTCTAAAGACATTATGGGTAAGATGGCTTGGTCAAAGTATTTTGACTTTAAAGACCCTGCTGATAAAAAGCTCACCACAGTGGCTCCTAATGGCTGTATTTATTTTGAGCCAGGCGATGATGGCGAAATCAATGCAAAAACCGTCAAATTTAAGGATAAAAATGATGATATTTTAATCTCTTATTATGTCGTGCTTAAATTCAAATTGAAGGATAATAATGGAGATGTACAAAAGTACTATTGTATTATTGATCCTATTATGGGTATTAGTAGAGATCAAGGAGGTGTATGAATAGCAAGAAATATATTATAATATTTTTTTTCTTATGTATTAACAACCTATCAGCTCAAAACAAAAATCTAGCTGATAGGTTTATTGAATATTTAGAATTGAATATTGATAATCTTACAGAAGATTCAATAGCAATTTATTATTCAAATATTGGTTTCAATCTCAATAATATAGAAGGACTTCAGTATTTAGAAAAAGCATTAAAGCTTTCTCAAAAAAGCAAAAACCTAAAATTACAATCAAGAGTATTAGAAAATTTATCCCATAGTAATAGAATCCTAGGCAATAAAGTAAAAGCGATTGATTATATTCTAAAAGCGATTGAAATCAATAAAACCTTTAAAAATAAATATTTAGAAGCTCTTAATTATTCACAACTTGCAGGAATTTATTACGCTGATAAAGATTACTTAGAAGCTAAAAAGTATTATGAAATAGCACAATCTACTTATCCCAAAGAATTTAAATCAGGCTCAAAACATCGTATTATAAATTATATGTCACTGTTGTTAAATACAGGGGATACTTATCGAATATTAGAAGATTATGATAAAGCAATCCATTTATTTTCAAAAGTTCTTAATCTAAATGAACAAACAGAAAAAGATGAAATAGTTTTTGGGTATGCACATGGAAATTTGGGTATGACTCAGATGTCAATTCAACAAACCTTTGAAGCTGAAAAAAATCTAAAGCTAGGTGTCCACTATTTAAAAAGAGTTGGAGATGATATTACTGCGGAAATTTTCAGAGTAGAGCTAGGAAAATTACGTCTACAAGAAAATAAAGAAGAATTTGCGGAAAGTCTATTTCTCAATGCGTATAGTAACTTTAAAGCGCTACATGCCAAAGAACAAATCAGAGATATCACTGAATTGTTATCTTCATTCTACGAAGAAAGAAATCAATTTGATAAAGCATTATTCTACGAAAAAGAAAAAGAGATTTATAAAGACTCATTGATCAACAAAGAATCTATCAAAAAAATAGAACAAGCTAAGCATCAAATGGAACTCAATGAAATGGAACACGAAATGGAACTTCTCAGACAAGAAGCAAAATTTCGTTTTTATATTTCAATGGCTATCGTTTCTATAGCACTTATTTTAGTAGGTTTTGGTGTACGTTTCTATTTTGAATCTGTCAAAAAGAAAAAAATCAACATTACACTTCGTCAGCAGAGAGATATGCTTGCTGAAAGAGAAGAAGAGAAAGCACTTTTATTAAAGGAGTTAAACCATAGAGTAAAAAATAATTTACAAATGATCTCCAGTCTATTGAATCTTCAAAGTAGAAAGCTAGGGGATCATCCTGCCGTTAGTGCCATTGATTCTGGCCGATTTAGGGTGGAAGCCATGTCGTTAATCCATCAAAAACTATATCAAAAAGACGTTCATACCGAAATTGAAATTGATACTTACCTCCAAGAACTTGTTTTGAACCTGATGTACAGTTTTCAAGCTTCATTCACACCTACTTTCAATATCAAACCTGTCATGCTTCATATCGACAAAGCCATACCGATGGGATTAATTGTCAATGAATTTGTTACAAATGCCATGAAATACGCTTATGAAGGTGTTGAAGACCCTAAAATGTGGATTGACTTGAAGGAAATCAAGGGGGAAATTATTGTAAAAGTAAAAGATAATGGTGTCGGTATTCTTAAAGGAAAGTCTGGGGGGACTAATTTCGGGTTGAACTTAGTAGACTCTTTGGTCAAACAATTAGATGGTAAAGTGTCTTACGAAACCGACCGCGGAACTACTTGTGTATTAATGATCAACAAATAATATGAACAATCAAATCAATATATTAATTGTAGAGGATGAGATACTGCTGGCTCAAGACTTACAATTACGCTTAGAAAGCAATAACGACTACAAAACTACCGTGGTACAAAGTTACGGTGAAGCCATAAAGGTATTATTTACCACCAAAATGGATTTCCTTATCATTGATATCACCCTTAAAGGAGAAAAAACAGGTATCGACCTCGCTAATAGTGTGAACGAAAACTTCAACCTCCCTTTTATTTTCTTAACGTCTCACGCAGACCAACAAACTTTTGACCAAGCAAAATTAGCAAAACCACATGCTTACCTTTTAAAACCCTTCAATGACAGAATGATCAGTATGTCTATTGACCTTGCGATTTCCAACTTCAACAGTGCGCTGATGGAGGAAGATTCTGAAGCAGAAGAACAAACAAGTCCTACCAATAAAAATTCCCCTGATTCACTTTTTATCAAACATGACAATAAGTTCAAGAAAGTTGCAATCAGTGATATTATCTACCTTGAAGCTGATAGTAACTACACCATCATCCATACACAAGAAATGGATTATACCTATGCGATTGTATTGAAAAAAATTCAAGAAAAAATCAATCATTCCAATTTCCTTAGAATTCATAG
Source organism: Flammeovirga sp. EKP202 (assembly GCF_014534745.1). GTDB lineage: Bacteria > Bacteroidota > Bacteroidia > Cytophagales > Flammeovirgaceae > Flammeovirga. The sequence goes on along the minus strand of NZ_JACVVP010000085.1, from coordinate 8,632 downwards.
GAGCTATATCATCAATACTAATTATGTTACTGCTTTTGAAAATAACGCTGTAACACTAAATGAAGATCATCAACTTCCTGTCAGTAGACAACATAAAGATGAAATGTATAGACGTTTTCAGATGATATGAGGCGAATTAAAGATTATCGCATAATAAACTAAGTTCTCGAATATTTAGAAATCGGGAGATTTCTTCTAATCTATAGGACACGAATGCCGCTATCGCTTAACATTCGCACCAGTGGACTTTGTACCCAATTCGTTTGGTAGTGATTTCCTCGGCCTTGAAGGGAAAAGCGTTAAGAATTTCATTTATTGAGCCGTTAAGAATGATTTTGCTGTTTGAGTGCAGCGAGTTTAAAATCATTTAGGCGAGAGAAATGAAATTTAGCTTTTGACTTCTAAGCCTTGAATTTTTTGCTTCGTTTTTGTTTCAAGACAAAAATGAAGAAGAAGGAAGTTTGAAAGTAGACCCTATAAATACTTGTAGAAAGTTCGATTAAAAGTTGATGATAATTTAGTTTATAATGTAGTTAGATAAAAAAGCATTCAAGATACAGTAAAAGGCCAACTGTTTTCATACTTTAGATTTTTTTTCAATTAATGTATATCCAATTTTGTTAGGCACAATTTCATTTCTATACTACTGTAAATCAGATATTAAAAAAGGCTATAATGAACATGCATCATAGCCTTTAATTTATAAATCTCAATCGCTTTAGAATGTCTCATTCAAGCTCAAGAAAAGTCCTTTTGCACCATAATCTCCCCAAGCATAATCAAGGGTAATATTGGTTCTTGACTTTTTATTGAGCATACATCTTAAACCTACTCCGTAACCAAAGTTGTAGTTTTGGAAAAGGTCAATATCAGCATGAGCACTACTTGCTGTTGTTGCATTAGCAAACGCTACAGCACCTAATAAATTAGGATTCTTGTGTGTTCCAAATAGATGTGCTCTATATTCTAATTCAGTGTAAACAATATTTTCTCCTCTGAATCTACCTTGAGTATATGCTCTTCCTGATCGACCAAATTGATCCCAACCAAGAGCTGGTAAATTCATATAAGGGGTAATACCAGAAGTTATAAAATTACCATATCCCCAAAAGGCCAACATATGATTAGGCTGCAAACCTGATTTCTTTTTACCAAGAGCAAAATAGTCTCTATACTCTAGCCACAATGAACTAGAAGACTTCGTACTTCCCATCCATTCAGGATTTATTCGGTAGGTTAACAATGCGTACCTCCCTGTATAAGGATTAGCGGCATTATCTCTACTGTCATACATTAAGTTCAATGAAACACCAGAAAGTACATACTCTTCATCATTGATACCATAGTGGTCAGAATATGCCTTGTGGCTTGAGTAACCATGCTCTTCATAGTAAACATCTTTGATATCATAGTGATAATCCATATGGTACCCTACACCTGCATAAAAGTTCTTTTTGACTTTAAACAATGCCGTCTCATGGAACCTGAAATATTTAAATTCCAATAGTTGAGGGTCTTGTCCTGGAGCGAAACCTTCACCATAACTTCCTGCTAAAGATTTATCATCAGCTGGTCCAGTACCAAGTCCAAAAGTAGGTTGTGATGTATCAAACATTCTCCAATCTCCCAAGAAGATCATTTTATCCTCTGGCATATAAATGTTACTCTTATAGGTAAACATCAACTGATTTTTGGTAGAATAGGTCAAAGTTCCTAATGATGTGGACATACGTGTATTGGACGGATCGCCCAAGAACATATTAAATGATCCTGCAAAACCATATAGCACACCAAATGTAGGGTTGGATGCTACAATTGGTAAAGGTGCAGCATAAACTTTTCCCTTTTGTGGTGTTTCATCTTCGTTTTTAGCTTTCTTTTTTTCTTTATTACTCTCATCAATTGTAATGTTACTCGTAGTATCAGAAGAAGTAAAAGCTTGAACCCTATCAAAAATGAAAAAGTTCAAAGTTAATAATAAGGATAGTATTTTAGTTTTCATTTCTAATTAAATTCGTTGTATATGAATTAGAAACAAATATATCTATTTAGTTTAATATCAACCATAATACAATAATTTTTTAGTTCATACTTAAACATTATTAAGAGGTGACTATAAATTCATGTATTATTTTCTTCAAAAGATTGAGTAGTAAAATTTAAGAGAGGGACACATATCACCTAGATTAAGATAAAAGTAAAGCTCACCCAAATCTTTAGGTGAGCTTACTATACTAGAATCATTTTCTCAGCACTATTACTACAAAACATCTGCTCTCATTAGAGTATAATAAATCCCGTTTCAACTCGCCTTTTTATAGGACAAAGATTTATTAGCAGTTGTAAGATTGTTAGTACTTTCTTGCTTTCTGTGATAGTCTACTATTGTTATAAATACTAATTGTGTGTTTACTTCATAGATAGTTTCAGGTATTATAAAATTTTCAATGTCGGTGGTTTTAGCTTTTAAAAAAGAGGGCTACTACAAAGAGTAGCCCCTTTCCATTTTTAATTGGTTAGTTTTAGCGACTCATTTCAATTAAATTACTGCTTTATCACTTATAATATTTTTCAGAATACAAATCGTATTTTCAATATCTTTTTATATTACTGAAGAATTTCATTGTATATATTTATCTAAAGTATCTTCTCCTTTTAGTTCATTGCCTCATCATTAGTAGAAGTTACATTCTCTTCTAATCCGATAAAGTTTACTTGATTAGCATTAGTAACACTGTCTTGTAGCATATGATAGCTATTCAAATCAGATGGTGTAATACTTTCATCCTCAACATATTCACATGATGAAAGAATTAAAATAAATATGGATACTACACTAAAAAATTTTAACTTTAACATAATAGATTCTTCTAATGATAGTTACTTGACTTACTTTCTATCTATTAGACTCGGTATTCTTGAAATGCCACCACTTAATTTCAAAAAAATGAAATTTTTTCTTTTTTTAACATTTATTTGCTTTTTGTTCTTTTCTGCGAAAGCTCAGAATTATGATGATGCAGCTCTTAAAAAGAAAGCTTTTAACGCTTTTAATAATAGAGAGTTTGATTCCTCTATTTATTATTTTACGCAGATTGAAAAACAAACCAAAAACCTAAATAATAAGATTTTTAGTCAACGTGCATTAGGGCATATTTACGGTAAAGAGAAATTAGATCTTACAAAAGGAATAACATGGCTAAAAAAAACTGTTGAAACTATTGAGACAGAATCAAATGAAAATAAGCCTTCTTCATATACGCTATCGCTTCAATTTTTAGGTGACTATTACTTGTATTTGGGTAAAAATGATTCGGCTGAATATTTTTTAAAAAAAGGATGCCTCACTTATTTAAATAATAAAGAAAAATTTAAAAATAGTTATTATATACTCAGCAAATTCAATACGTTTTTTTACCGAAGAAAAGAATATAACCTGAGTAAAGAAATTTTAAATACACTTATACAAAAGAATAATAGAGATTATAATATCTTAAGTAATTATTTAAGTCTATGTATTCAAATTAATGATTCCCTAGAAATAAAAAATACTGTTGAAAAAATAAATAAGTTAGAAAAAACTCGAGCTGGAGGTCACTTTTTTTATCTTGGAGAGTATGCCCTAAAGGGGCTTCACTATAATGAAGCTATTGAATATTATAACTCTTACATCAAACAATATAATTTCTTCTTTCAAAATCCCGGCGATTATATTTACAGTAACGATGAAATCAAGATAAGGCACTATTATATAGCAAGGGCCTATTTACAAATCTCTCAGTGCTATAGAGGACTTGAAAATGACAGTAAGAGGTTAGAATACCTCCTTAAAGCAAAAAGAGAAATCCAAAAAGGGCTTTCCTTTCCTACTCAAGATATGAATGTCATGGCTTCTGAAATCTATAGAGCTTTAGATATCTATCATCATGAACATGAAATACTCACAAGTATCAGCTATATAGATTCTGCTCAGTCACTGATTGAGAAGCAATTATTGGTGCATGAAAAGGATACTAATCAGGTTTTATTAAATCAATTGATACTCCAAAATTTCTATAAGGCTGAATTTTCAGGGGATATCGTTGAACAGGAAAAGTATTATTGGCAGTCTTATTTAATGCTCAAAAAATTTGTCGGTAACCAGTATAATGATGATGATCAACTGTATCAATTTAAAAACCTGAGAGAGATTCAAGATCAATTAGTCATCTTTTTCACTCGTTTATACAAGGGGTCAAACAATAAAGAAGATTTATATAAGGTTTTAGAAATTATAGAAAATTCAAAATCAAATATTCTCTATAAAAGAAGTCAAGGTTTGGAGAATCTAACCTTTGAGCAATATATCAAAACCCCTGATCTCGATAATCTCAGAAATAAAATCAATAGTCCACCTTTACTAAGCAGCCGAGAAATTCAAAAGTATTTTAAAGAATATTACGATGGAAAGTCTTTTGTTTCTTACTATCCTTTAAAGGAAGGGTTAATTATGGTCGGGTATATTGATGGAGATTTCTTTTTAGAAACCAAATGTCTTCCAGATGTTTGGAATGACTTGATTAAGAGTGTACACAAAGAGCTAAGTGAAAGTAATCTCTTTATCGACCGATCATTTAATCATCAACTTTTAGAAATTGGAGAGTTTTTAGTTCCAGATAAATTAAAAAATGCAAAGGATAAAAGGGTTGTTTTTTCTCCATCGGGTAACCTTACTTTTATTCCTTTTGAAATCCTAAAAACAGGAAAAGGATATTATTTAGAGCAATGGGCTATTTCTTATAGCTTTTCACTACATCATGAATATTCTATTCAAAGACCTATTGATGAAGATTATGATCCGATAGAAATTCTTGGTGTTGCTCCTTACAATAAGATCAATCTTCCTTTCTCATTGGATGAGTTAAAGGCATTTACAGACAACATATTAAGTGATAAAGAAGCGAGTATGGAAAATACGCTTCAAAGAATCAATGATATTAATATTCTACACCTTGCTACTCACACCACAATTAGTAAAACCGCAAAAGATTCGAATATAGAGTTCTATCCGGGAGATAAAACGCAAAAGTATTCATTGAGTTTTAATGAAGTAGCCAACAAAAATTTATCCCATTTACAGCTAGTATCTTTGAGTAGTTGTCACTCGGCAGACGGTCCCTACATTGATGGTGAGGGAATCCTTAGTTTACAAAGGGCTTTTGCCTATGCCAGTGTACACTCCATATTAGCTAGTAAATGGGATGTGAATGATGAGGTATCTTCAATTATTATGGCTAGTTTTTATGACTATATAAAACAAGGCTGGGAAAAGGATATTGCACTTCAAAAAGCGAAAAAGGATTTTTGGAGTGACAACCCTTCCCTTAAAATCAACCCCATTTATTGGGGCAACATTGTTTTATTTGGAGACTCTGACCCAATATCTTCATCAAGTCTTCAAAAAACTTTAATTGAATATCTTCCTTTTGAGTTTTAATAAGTAAATATCATATAGGAGATAATTATCAATTTGATTGAAATACAAATGTTCCTCGTCATTTTGTATTTTTACCATTAATTGATCAACCTGATCATAATCTTCTAAACCGAGACTGGCATTCAAAAGAAACCAATCTTTGTGATCTGACTCGGGAAGATCATTCAAAATTTCTACTGCCTCTTCATAGTTTTCTGAGTTGATTTGCTGCAATGCAGCTTCTAAACGAGGTGGGTCTTTCTCGTTTTCAGACTGAGAGCTCCTAGTGTAGTTAGTGTAACACTTCTCTTCTATAATTGACCTTGTATCTAGCTGTACAAGATAAATCGAGAAAAAGGAGAAGAGAAGTATCGCAGCCGCTGAAGACCACCTTACGCTAAGTGTCACAAGGTTGTCTTCTTTCTTCATCTGAGCCCTCACGCCTTTTACGTCTTGAGAGATTTTCTCAAGATAAAGTCGTTCTTCTATAATTTTTTCTGACAACATACTTCGATATTTTTAGTTCTATTTATTAGACTCCAAATCCTTGATTTGTCACCATTTATAGGATTATTTTTTATCAAGACACTCTGAAATATTGTCTAACAAATCACTAATTTTCTCTGTTGAATTTTCTAATCCTTTACGTAAATAATTGATGCATCTACTCTTTTTATTTCTTATAAATTTCTCTGAAGTATACTTCCCTTCAAACTTCGTAAGTATCTCTTCATAAGTAAGTTGCTGAAAATAAAAGTAGGTTAAAAGCCGTTGACAATCCTCTCCAATTTTGTTTAAAAGTTCTCTAAACCTATGCTTGGTATCGAGGTCATCTCCGTCGGCCAAAGGTAGTTCATCAGTGAAGTCTATATCTTCATCTCGTTTACCATCTACAGTCATATTATCATAAGAAACATCATAGCGATTTCTCTTTTTCAAAGTAGATAACCACATGTTTTTAGAAATAGTAAATAGATAGGTTGAGATATGAGCTTCCCCTTTAAATTGATCTTTATCGATACTCCAAATGACTTTTGCTATAGCATCTTGAAAGATATCCTCAGCATCTTCATTCGTACCGTTCATCTTTATGATTAAAACTTTTACCTTATCATAATACAATTTATATAGTTCTCTAATCGTTTTCTCATAATTCTTTCGGTTTTTGATGTTTTCTATTATCTGCTTGGATGAATAGCTATTTTTTTTAATGAAAAACATAGTAAGGTTTTGTTGCCGCTAATTTAGAGGAATGTTACAAAAGCATTTAGGTTTATTTTCCCTTTAGAGCCTATTTCAATCACGCTCTTTTATATCAAATCAAAATTAATTACAATCTATTCTTGATTTGGTACTTATTCAAATTAGAGTATTAAATCATAAAAGACAAAATTCTCATAATTTTAAGTTGTAAGTTTTGATACAAAAAAGTGATAATCAAACAAGAACAAATTTGATTATCACCTTTTTAAAAAAATATTTTTAGGATTTTATTTTTTTTCTGCTTCCATTCTTTCAAAGTAATCTACCGCTGCTGCTCTTACTTTGGGAGATAATAACAATGCTCCTAACATCGTTGGAATAGCCATGGTTGCGTATACTCCATCAATTAAATTAATGATAGCATCTAGCTTAATCACTGACCCTACTACAATGGTAACCACGTAGAAATAATTAAAGTAATGTTTCTTATCAGCTCCAATTACATAGCCAAGACATTTTGTGCCATAGTAAGAGAAGGAGAATAAAGTGGTTAAAGCGAAAAACAGTACACAAAGAGATAAAATAATTGGTCCTACAGTTGGAAATACTGCTCTAAATGCTTCTGTTGTCAGCAATACTCCATTTACATCGGATGCTGACTCATCGTATACTCCTGATGATAAAATAGCTAAAGCAGTCATTGTACAAACCACAATCGTATCGATAAATGGACCAATCATAGCCACTAAACCTTCTCGTATAGGCTCCTCTGTCTTAGCTGCTCCATGCATCATAGGTGCTGTACCAATTCCTGCTTCATTGGAGAATGCTGCTCTTTTAGCTCCAATAATTATTACTGCTCCAAGTGCTCCTCCTGCTACTGATTCAAAATCAAAAGCGTCCGTAAAAATACTTGTGATAATGCCAGGTAATTTTTCAATATTCAATCCAATCATTGAAAGTACGGCTGCTACATAAATAACAACCATTACGGGGACTAATTTCCCTGCAACTTTACCAATTCTTTCAATCCCCCCAAAAATCACAAATGATACTATAATCATGATACAGATACCAATAATTAAATTCATCATATCAACGCTTAACGTAGATGACACGCTTTCCGGTAATACAACAGTTCTAACTACCTCTGTTAACTGATTAGCTTGAAACATTGGAGTTACACCTAACAAACCTGCTAAGGCGAAAAACATTGCTAATGGTTTCCATTTTTTTCCTAAACCTTCTTCTATATAATACATTGGTCCTCCTTCTGCATGACCATGAGAATCATGACCTCTATACATTACAGATAATGTACAAGTAAAGAATTTAGTCGCCATACCAAGTAATGCACTTACCCACATCCAAAATAATGCACCTGGTCCGCCTGTTACAAGTGCTACTGCCACTCCACTGATGTTTCCCATACCCACGGTAGCCGCAATTGCTCCAGACAATGCCTCATAGTGGTCAATATCTCCTTCAGCATCTGGATCATCGTACTTTCCTCTTAATACATCAATCGCATGTTTAAAATATCGGAATGGTAAAAATCTTGAATATATCGTAAAAAATAACCCTCCTCCTAAAAGTAAAAGTAACAAAGGAGTACCCCAGGCTGCTGAGCTAAAAGCAGCACAAAATTCTTCGAAATGTTTCATTTATATGTTTTATTAATCTAGTATGAGTTGAGAAATAAAGTGATATCATAAACGAATATCTACTTTATTTTTATAGTGTTAATTGAATTCCTCGTAGTAATATGATCTCAAAATATTTGTAATCACATTGTATTCTAAGTACTTAAATAATTATTGTATTCGCAATTATATTATTAAGTATTAGTAATCGGTAAGTTGGATAGATTTTAGTTTGAGCAATTATATAAAATGAATAAACACAAAAAAAGGTTAGTCAACATCTTGTGTTAACTAACCTTCTGTATTTAATGAATGTGGCGCCGACTTACTC
>NZ_JACVVP010000084.1 GCF_014534745.1 Flammeovirga sp. EKP202 | reverse complement strand
CCCCGGGAGAGTAAGTCGGCGCCACATTCATTAAATACAGAAGGTTAGTTAACACAAGATGTTGACTAACCTTTTTTGTGTTTAATAATTTTTTAAATTAGAACCAACAAACTATTTTAAGCTCTAACTTGAATCTCTGGAGTTGAGCTATTCATAAAGACTAAATTAAAATCATGCTTAGTAAACTATTATATTATACTACTAAACTCTTTTGGGCAACGACTCTACTTTTAGGTATTATTTCTTGTTCAGAAGATGAGACTATTTTTAATCTCGATGATACTTATGAATCATCAAAAATCGAACACTCTGATATTAGATTATTCACAACTAGTGGAGAAGTTATTGAAAATTCAGTGAAATTGAGCTTCATTGAAAGGTATAAAGAGTATGTTGGTGGAACAGCTTTCTTAGAAGAAGATGTATTGGATGTAGAGGATACCCAATCTTCGAAAATTTCATTTCAAGATGATAAAATCAAAATGGAAACAGTGTTAACTTCTTCAAACTATACATATACAATGGAAGATGATCTCATAAGGGTTTCTACTGGCGATACACTGTCTTACATCAAAGAGAGAAATAATGAAGTTCAGACGAATATTGAATACTATAAACCATTTTATGAAGAGATGATCAGAGTACCAGGTAGTATGGGCTTCAATACTATGGTACGGTTTTCTGAAGAAAGGTACATCAATATTTATGGTGGAGTTTTAAAAGCTCCTTTATTGACTTATTTACTAGTACAGCAGTATGAAGGGTCTTTTAGTCGCAGTATATATAGAGTCACTAATCTGAATAATAAATTGAACGAGGGTATTTATGAACACTTAGGAGCTAAAGATACATTACTAGTACAGCAAAATTGGTTGGTTTATGATGTACTTTAAATAAGTTATGTCCTTTATCATCCTTTAAAAAGCAAAATGTGAATAACTTTTTGAATTCCACTCTATAGATTCAAAAAGTTATTCACATTTTATGTGTTTACACACACGGATTGTTTTTAAATGTTTACAAGCCTACGAAGCTATAATACATTAAGCAGATAGTTTCCAACGTTTGTGACTCCATAGCCATAAGTCCGGCTGTAGCTTGATATTCTGCTCCAATATTTTTGAATACTTTTCAACAACAGAAAACTTCTCAGAATTCTTAGGAGAAGAATCTAATAACACAAATTCTGTTTTATAAACACCCCTTTTAATTTTAGTACATTTTGGGTAAACCACTGCACAATCACTTTTCTTTGAAATGGCATCAGCACCAACAAGAAAAGCTGTTTTTTGATGTAAGAAGTCAGTCCAATACTTCGTAGAGTTCCAAGCAGGACATTGATCTCCAATCAAAAGGTTAAAGGTTAATTTCTTTTCTGCTTTTAGTTTCATAAGGGTTTTGTATCCTTGTTGAGAAGGAATACAAAGGACACCTAATCTTCCTCTGATAATTTGCATTAGTTCATCGAAATATTTATTCGATAAAGGCTGATAAAATGCTGTTACCTTGTGATCTGATAGGTATTGAGGAAAAAATGCTTGCCATTCCCAATTACCGAGATGAGCAGAATAAAGTAAGATACTTTTATCTTGCTGAAATAATTCTTTTATCAATTCAGGATTCTGTAATTGAAATCTCTTTTGAATACCTTTCTTATTCATGGTTAGTGTTTTTACACTTTCAAAAGCGAGATCACAGAAGTGATGATAGAATTTCTTCTCAATTTTCAGTAGTTCTGTTTTCGATTTCTCTGGAAATGCCTTTTGGAGGTTTTCCGATACTACATCTCTTCTATATTTTATGAACTTATATATAATTACATAAGTAATGTCGGATAGAATATACAATATTTGTATTGGTACGATGGACAGTAGATAAAATGGAAAAAATTTGATTTTCTTCATGACTAGATGTTAGATCGTAAAAAAGTTTGTACACATTTATTAAACTAAGAGACGTTTAATGACTGTCTCTAGAAGTGAGACACTTAAAACGCTATTTTTCCCTATCATTGTCCTTTAAAAAATTTAGAGTATTTGATTTAGGTTGAATTAAAATAGCGATAATAAATCAGTTACATGAGGATTGATGATTAGTTTATTTACGAAATGTAACTGCTATGATCAAAAAAATAGATCTATGATACTGATGGCAAATTTACTCAATGATCTATAATAAATTATTAAGATATGATGAATACTTTGAAATTAATTGGAATTATATTGTTAATAGACTAGGTAATACAGCTCAAATAATAAAATACCCTTGTCAATTTTTATTAATCTTTTTAGAATTGAGTGGATCTTTAGTTAGTTATTTCTTGAAATAGGTTCATAAAAATACCAGTTATCAGTAAAATGCTCTAATGTTTTAACTTTGTACTTGTTTCCAATAAGTATAAAGGTATCTTTATTAGTAATTACTTCTTTTTCAGGGATGTAAATAATATCACCTTTTCCATTTTCGATATTAAATATCATTTTAGCATAGAATCTTTCTTTTCCTTTTTCAAGCTTGATTTGTACAGTCTTTTGCTCTAAAGTTCTCATAAACTTTTCTAGAATTTTTTCTTCTTCTCTAGATAGGATCCCGTTTAAGTTTATTTCTTGAAACTCTGAACATGTTGTGGCAAATATTCCTTGCCCTGTAGTAGGTAATATCTTAATACAAGGGGTATCATTATTAGCATCAATTTTAGATAAGATGTTTCCCAAATGATTGAAGAGAGAAATATTATCATATAATGATTCTTTATATCTGTTTATCACATCATCTGTATCATAATTTTGGGGTATAGGTACATAATAATACCAGTTACCCATTAAATGCTGTAATTCTTTCACCTTATATCTATTACCAATAAGTATATGATTTTCCTTTGTAATTATCTCTTCTTCTTCATGAATATAGACGATATGCCCTTCTCCGTTTTCGAAATCAAATAACATTCTTACATAGAATTTCTTCACTCCTTTTTCAAGCTTGATATGTAAATATCTACGATCAGTAGTTCGCATAAACTTTTCTAGAAATTCTTTTTCATCTCTAGATATGATTTTATTTATGTTGATATCTTGAAAACCAGCACATGTTTTGATAGAGATGCCTTGTCTACTAGAGGGGTGTAGACTAATACATGAACTGCCATTTTTTGAATCAATTTTAGATAAAATATCTATAATATGGTTGTAGCTAGAAATATTCTCATGTAATGATTCTTTATAATTTTCTATTACATCATCTTTATCGTAGTAAAAACGTGATTTCCAAAGGTGAGAGATAAAGATTATCAATATAAAGTATAATATAAATTTGATTATTCTCATTTTTTGATGTTCCTCTTAGGTATACTCTTCGTATAGGTACTATTTTCTATCTTGTTGTGATATTATTATGTAATACTTAAAATATTTGGAGTTTTTACAGTAGTAATAACCATAGCATAAGCAAGATCTTTGATGATATGGAATATAGCTTTAGTTGCTTTTAAATATTTATAGGATCGAAATTTTACAAATAGTTTACTAAAAACATGAATTTATGTAAATAAAAAAGAGAATGCAGTTAAAGTACTACATTCCCTTTTTCTATATCTTATTTCAGAATGAGGATTAATTCTCATTCCACATGTCAAATGAATAGACTGTATCGTCTAATTTCAATGTTCCTTCGTTAAATTCAGTAACGAATTTTACGATTGCTTCCTCTGTTATTGAAGTCACATTTAAACATACATCTAAAGGAATACCGTCCTCGTCTGCATCTTCAGGTCTTTCTTCAATAAACTCAGCTACATCATACTCATCTGATTTTGCTAATTCAGCAGAAATCTCTTCTAATGCATCGATGTGTGGTCCATCCATAACATCAAAATCAGCACCTTTGAACTTAGGATTTTCGTCAATCACTAATTGAGTAGCCTCTTCATGTATTTTTGCAAAATACTCCATCTCAAGCGTGTATAAGAATGCGTCATACACTACTTCTTTTCCGTCTTTAGAACCTAAAAACTGGAACTGCACTTGACTTTCGTCGTTGTCTTCTGGAGCAGTAAAAACAAAAGGTTTACCCGTTTTCTGGATCTGACCTTTAACTTTTGAAATTAACTTTGTGTTCATCTATGAGAATCAATGTTTTATATGCTGCAAAGGTAAAAGAAAATCTCAACTAAAGGTAAGGTTGCATCGCATCTGTTGAAATTATTGACCATTGTTTAATTTTTTTCTTGAAGTCAAAGAAGCTTTGTGCCACTTTTTGAGCAAATTCATCATTTTGGATTAATTCTTCCATCGATTCGTCAGCATATTTTTTCAGTGACTTCATGACATCATCTGGGAAGGGGAGGATTTCATTTTTATTTTCTGCTTTAATCTTCTCTAAATATTCAGCATTGTATTTCTCAAACTCTGACATCATTATACCATTGTGTTTTAAAGAAACAGATCGAATTAAATCCTGTAAATCTTCCGGCAACTCATCATAAGCTTTCTTATTACAAACCAATTCTAAAGTAGCTGAAGGTTCGTGCCAACCTGGGTAATAGTAATACTTTGCGATTTTATGGAATCCCATCAAATAATCATGATAAGGGCCGATCCATTCAGTAGCGTCAATTACTCCTCTTTCTAGGTTGGTGTAAATTTCTCCTCCGGGAACAGTAACCGAAGTACCGCCCGCTTTAGTGAATACTTTTCCTCCCAGTCCTGGAATTCTCATTTTGATTCCTTCCAAATCTTCAGCGGTTTCTAATTTCTTATTAAACCAACCACCCATTTGTGTTCCTGTGTTGCCACAAGGAAAAGGTTCCAGGCCAATACTATTATAAAGTTCTTTCCAAAGTTCATTACCTCCACCATATAATAGCCAAGCATTATGTTCACGAGTACTCATCCCAAAAGGAATAGCAGTAAAGAAAACAGATGCAGGAATTTTACCAGCCCAATAATAGGCAGCACCGTGCATCATTTGAGCACCACCAAGTTGAACGGCATCAAACGATTCGAGGGCTGGAACTAACTCACCACCTCCATATACCTTTATATTAAGTCTACCATTGGAAAGGTCTCTTAGCTCATTGGCAAGATTTACTACTCCCTCACCAAGAATAGGGAAGTTGGGAGGCCATACGGTTACACATCTCCAATTATAGACCTTATCAGACTTTTTCTCCTTTATTTTTTTTTCTTTAGAAGAAGTCGCACAAGAGGAAACGAGAGAAGTAGAAAGTGCCGCTCCTCCAAGTGCGGTCATATTTTTAATGAAGTTTCGTCTGTTGTTGTTTTTTGCCATAGTAAATCGTCCAAAAAAGTATCAATTAAGCCTTAAAAAGGCAAAAATATACGGTAAGTTAATGCATCTGTTAATAAAAGCTTCCTATCTCTCTGTTTTTTAGCGATATATGAATAAAAATTTGTGTTGTTATAATTTCTTCTTACCTTTGCAAGCCGTTTGGAAGCTGTACTATATCGTAACAGCTCTAATTTGAGGCACTAAAAGAAGGACCAGACGGGGAGTTCAAGCAGTGTTTCAGGTTAAATGAGTTGGATGTTTACGAGCTGACAATCAGGTTATTTATTAATTTAATTAAGTAAAATACAATGCCAGGACTTATTGCAAAAAAAGTCGGTATGACTAGTATTTTTGATGAAAACGGCAAGAACATCGCTTGTACGTTGATTCAAACTGGTCCTAACGTTGTGACTCAGGTTAAGACGGTAGAAACTGATGGCTATACAGCTATTCAAGTAGGCTTCGACGAGAAAAAGGAGAAGCGCACGTCCGCTGCTATGAAAGGTCACTTCTCAAAAGCGAGTACATCGCCAAAACGTAAAGTGATTGAATTCCGTAACCCAGTTATGGAACGTCAATTAGGAGACGAGCTAAAAATGGATGAAATCTTCTCAGAAGGTGAATTCGTAGACGTAGTAGGAACTTCAAAAGGTAAAGGTTTCCAAGGTGTAGTTAAAAGACACAACTTCGGTGGTGTTGGACAAGCTACTCACGGTCAGCATAACCGTTTGAGAGCTCCAGGTGCTATTGGTGCTTGTGCCACTCCATCACGTGTATTCAAAGGTCTTCGTATGGCTGGACGTACTGGTGGTAAGCGCGTTAAAGTGATGAACTTACGTGTTATGAAAATGTACCCAGAAGATGGTTTAATCCTTCTTTCAGGTGCAATTCCAGGTGCTAAAAATTCTTACGTAATCCTTGAAAAGTAATCAGTAGATGGAAATCGCAGTATTGAACTCAAAAGGCGTTGAGACTGGTAAAGTAGCTTTACCAGAGGCAGTATTTGGTATCGAGCCAAATGATCATGCTATCTATCTTGACGTAAAAGCGTATTTGGCGGCACAACGTCAAGGTACGCATAAAGCAAAAGAGCGTGCGGAGATCGTAGGATCTACTCGTAAGCTTAAAAAACAAAAAGGTACTGGTACAGCTCGTTCGGGTTCTATCAAGTCACCTGTTTTCAGAGGTGGTGGACGTATCTTCGGACCACGCCCAAGAGACTACCGTCAATCACTTAACAAGAAAGTTAAGCAATTGGCACGTCGTTCAGCGTTATCTTACAAAGCTAAAGAAGCTAATGTAACTGTTTTAGAAGCATTATCATTTGATGCTCCTCAAACTAAAGCTTACAAAGAAGTTTTAGCTAACTTGAAATTCTCTGACGTAAAAACTCTTTACGTTGTAGCATCTCAAAACGATAACGTTTACAAGTCTTCAAGAAACTTGCCTAAAGCAAATGTTGTAGTTGTTGATTCATTAAACACTTACGATATCTTGCACGCAGACCAGTTAATTCTTGCTGACGACGCAGTTGAAAAATTATCAAACCTCTAAGCCCCTATTAAGATGCAAGTATTGGTAAAACCTATCTTGACAGAAAAGGCAGCTTTAGCTCATGAGAACGGTGTTTACACTTTCAAAGTAGCAAAAGGTGCTAATAAGGTTCAGATCAAACAAGCTGTTGAGGCGAAGTATGGTGTTAACGTAGAAGCAGTTCGTACTGCAATTCTACCAGGTAAATCTAAAACTCGTTACACAAAAGCAGCTGTAATTAGCGGTCATACTTCATCGTACAAAAAAGCGATGGTACAAGTAGCTGAGGGTGAGATTATCGACATCTACGAAGGTCTTTAAGATCTGAATAAAAAAATTAAAAATATTGTTCGGAGTCGTTTGACTCCGGATTTTTATTAAGTTTAACCAAATTTGTTGTCTATAGTATCTAGGAAAACCTATCTAGAGACTGTAAAAGCAAATTACGAAAGTTTGTAAAATGGCTGTTAAAAAGTTAAAGCCCATCACTCCGGGACAGCGATTCAGAGTCGCTCCTACTTTCGAGGAAATCACGAAAAGTACACCAGAAAAGTCACTGACAGTTGGTAAGCACCGTACAGGTGGTCGTAACAACTCAGGTAAAATGACTGTTCGTAACGTTGGTGGTGGTCACAAGCGTAGATTACGTTCGATCGACTTCAAACGTAACAAGCACGGTGTTCCAGGTATCGTGAAATCTATCGAGTACGATCCAAACCGTACTGCTCGTATTGCCTTAATCTACTATGTAGATGGTGCTAAAACGTATATCGTAGCTCCAGAAGGATTACAAGTTGGACAGACTATCTTGTCTGGTTCAGGTGTAGCTCCTGATTTAGGTAATGCACTTCCATTGTCTGAGATTCCTGTAGGTTCAATCATCCACAACGTGGAGTTGAAGCCAGGTAAAGGTGCTGCAATGGTACGTTCTGCTGGTGCTTACGCACAATTATTAGGACGTACTGGTAGATATGCTACACTTAAATTACCTTCAGGCGAGACTAGATTAGTACTTATTGAGTGCTATGCTACAATCGGAACTGTTTCTAACGGCGATCACATGAACGTTCGTTTAGGTAAAGCAGGTAGAAAGCGTTGGTTAGGTCGTAGACCACGTGTTAGAGGTGTTGCAATGAACCCAGTTGATCACCCTATGGGTGGTGGTGAAGGTAAATCTTCAGGAGGACACCCTCGCTCACGTACTGGTGTTTACGCTAAAGGTCAAAAGACACGTAACGCTAAGAAGTATTCTAGTAAGCTGATCGTTTCAAGAAGGAAAAAGTAATTTAAGTCATGGCAAGATCGCTAAAGAAAGGACCTTATATTGATTTTCGTTTAGTAAAGAAAATCGAGGCGACTAATGAGTCTGGTAAAAAAGCAGTAATCAAAACTTGGTCGCGTAGATCAATGATTTCTCCAGATTTCATCGGTCATACATTTGCTGTACACAATGGTAACAAATTCATCCCTGTTTATGTAACTGAAAACATGGTAGGTCATAAATTAGGTGAATTCGCTCCAACACGTACTTACAAGGGTCATATCAATAAAAAAGATAAAGGCAGAAAATAATGGAAGCAGTAGCAAAACTTAATAATTGCCCTATCGCTCCACGCAAGATGATGCTTGTAGCGGACGCAGTAAGAGGTGTGCAAGTTATTGATGCACTGAATACACTCCGTTATGCGCAAAAAGCTGGTGCTCCTCTAGTAGAAAAGTTAATTCTTTCTGCAGTGGCAAACTGGGAAAACAAAAACCCTGACGAGTCTGTTGAAGATGCAGATTTATATGTGAAATCAATCTTTGTAACTGGTGGACGCCAATTAAAGCGTTTCCGTCCAGCTCCACAAGGACGTGCTCACAGAATCCGCAAGCGTTCAAACCACGTAACAGTGGTAGTAGACGCTCGTAGCACAAGCCTTATCGACGTAGTCGCTGAGGATACAACAGAATCAAACGAGTCAGATAACTAAAATAAGTTTTTCCCATGGGACAAAAGATAAATCCAATTGGTCTTCGTTTAGGCTATATCAGAGGATGGGAATCTAGCTGGTATGGTGGAAAAGATTTCTCTGACAAATTAGTAGAGGATAACAAGATCAGAAAATATATCGCAGTTCGTTTACCGAACCCTCGTGCGGGTATCTCACGTGTAGTTATCGAGCGTACTATCAAGCGCGTTACGTTAACTATTCACACAGCTCGTCCAGGTGTAGTAATCGGTAAAGCAGGTGCTGAGGTAGACAAAATCAAAGAAGAGTTGAAGCGTTTAACTGGTAAAGATGTTCAAATCAACATCTCTGAAGTTAAGCGTCCTGAGACTGATGCAAAATTAATCGGTGAGTCAATCGCTCAACAATTGAAAAGCCGTGTATCTTACCGTCGTGCGATGAAGCAAGCAATTGCTAACGCTGTTCGTCACGGTGCGCAAGGTATCAAAGTAAAGCTTTCTGGTCGTTTGGGTGGTGCTGAAATGGCTCGTACTGAACTTTACAAAGAAGGTCGTATTCCATTGCATACATTGCGTGCGGACATCGACTATGCTTTATCTGAAGCTCTTACTGTATATGGTATCATTGGTATCAAAGTTTGGGTATTCAAAGGTGAAGTTTTAGGTAAGAGAGACCTTTCTCCTCAAGCTGAAACTGGACGTCGTGACAACCGTAGAGGTGGTAACGATAGAAAGCGTGGCGGAAACGATCGTCGTAGAGGCGGACGTGGTGGTAGAAAAGGTGGTGGAAACAAAGGTGGCGGAAACGCTCCAAAAGCATAACACCTAGATAACCTTATCTAAGCCGACAGGTGGACCCAAGTAATCTTCTTAGGATTGCTTGGGTCTTTATTTTTATACGGATTTTGCTATTCTGTAGAAGCGTAGCCTACTACGCTAAAAGTACTGTAAGTTGTCGTCACCTTTCAACCGACATTTCTACAAGCTTTTATGTTCTACTTTCAAACTTCCTTCTTCTTCATTTTTCCATTGATGAAAAACGAAGCAAAAAATCTAGGCTTCGAAGTCAAAAGCTAAATTCCATTCCTCTCGCCTAAATGATTTTAAACTCGCTAAAGCTCAAACAAGAAAATCATTTTAACGGCTCAATCCATGAAATTTTTAACGCTTTTCCCTTCAAGGCCGGGAGAGCACTACCCAACTCATTGAGTAGGCAGTCTACTTTCAGGCCTTTACGTAGCAGGGCTACATGGCTACAATAGAGCAATTGCTTTACCTCTTAATTCAGACATAATATTGATTTTTTCGTACTGTATTAAGGTAATTCAATCTGAAAATCATATCTTTCCGACTTCAATTAATACACTCTCAAACAATTATTACATCTTAAAGAATAGTATACTACTATCTGAAATTTAATTTTAAATAATAGCTTTTTTAAAAAATATTATTTCGACTTTTTTTAAATTAATTATTCATCATCAGATAAGTATTAAATAAATCCATATAAAAATGAATAATTAGGACATAACAATGTATCCTTGCAGGAAAGTTATAGACTAAACAATTTCATTGATTGATTTACACTATTCGTATTCTATTATTTAAACGATTATGGCTAATATCCAAGAAAGCAGTCGAGGAGGCTTTTCAAACAAACTAGGTTTCGTTTTAGCGGCAGCAGGTTCAGCAGTTGGGCTTGGAAATATATGGAAATTCCCTTTTGAAGTAAGTGATGGAGGTGGAGGTGCCTTTGTGGTGATGTACCTTGCATTTTGTTTTATGCTTTGCTTTCCAGTAATGATGGCAGAGATTGCATTGGGTCGTAAGACGAATAAAAACGCAGTAGGTGCATTTGCTGAAAACGGGCATAAGAAATGGGCTCCAATAGGAATCTTAGCCGTATTAAGTGGATCTTTGATTTTGTCTTTTTATAATGTTGTTGCTGGATGGGCATTGGGTTATGCTTGGGAAATGTTTTCAGGAAACTTTTCTGTAGGGCAACATTTTGGTGAATTTGTTGGAAATTGGCATATCAATATGGCTACCTCTACAGCCTTTATGTTTGTAACGATTTTTATTGTTGCTAAAGGTGTATCAGGTGGTATTGAAAAAGCATCAAAAATATTAATGCCTTCGTTATTGTTCTTAATCTTAGCTTTAATGACGTATTCATTGACGCAAGAAGGAGCGATGGAAGGAGTGAAGTTTTATCTGATTCCAGATTTTAGTGAAATCACTTTTGAAACAGCTTACGGAGCAATGGGACAAGCCTTTTTCTCATTGTCATTAGGTATGGGTGCCTTGATCACTTATGGTAGTTACGTTGGAAAAAAGGATAACATGGTATCGGCCACATCTATGATTTTATTAGCGGATGTAGGTATAGCATTTATTGCAGGTTTGATGATGTTCTCATTTATTTTCTCTCAAGGTCTTCAAGGACAAGGTGGAGGAGCCGGCTTGATCTTTACAGTATTGCCAGGTGCATTTGAGTCGATCGGGCCAGTATTGGGTAGAATTATTGGAGGTTTCTTCTTCGTATTATTATCATTTGCTGCTTTAACTTCTACGGTATCACTTTTAGAAGTTCCAGTATCTTATGTGGTGGATGAGTTTGAAGTAAGAAGAAATAGAGCGGTATGGATTGTAGGATTTGTGATTTTCTTATTTGGTGTTCCATCCATGCTAGGTAATGGAACGGTTGATTTCTTTACGAACTTTGTACACTATCATGGTGCAGAGAAAGCAGTAAACTTTATGGACTTTATTGAAGATTTAGCTTCAGACACGTTCTTGCCTTTAGGAGGTTTCTTAGTGGCAGTGTATACGGCTTATGTTTGGAGAGGAGATAAATTCAAAGAAGAAGTGGAGAAAGGAAATCCAGAGTTTGGAAACTCTCTAATGGGGAAATATACCATTTTCGCATTGAAGTTTTTAGCACCATTAATTTTAGGTTCAATTACGATTGTAACCATTTTATCGAAGTTTTTTGGAATACACCTTATTGGGTAATTCTATTCATATATAGTTTAGAAAGGAGGAATAGGTCAGAGCGATGTATTCCTCTTTTTTTATTCAGTTAAGAAGATTATTTCGTGAAAATACGGTGTTACAAACTTTTAAGGATATTCAACATAACAGATGATAATATTTTAATTGTGATACACTAAATTATTGTGCCATAAGCCTATAAGTGCATATATTGCAACTTGATTTACTACATCTTCAACACTATTGTACGAGGATACTACAATGAACTCATTGTAAACTAAAATTATCAGACTCAACTTTTAAAATTATATGGCGGGGATACAAGATAGCAGCCGAGGAGGATTTTCTAATAAGATTGGATTTGTACTAGCCGCAGCAGGCTCAGCTGTAGGACTAGGTAATATATGGAAATTTCCATTTGAAGTAAGCGATGGAGGCGGAGGAGCTTTCGTTGTGATGTATTTAGCGTTTTGTTTTATGCTTTGCTTTCCAGTAATGATGGCAGAGGTGGCAATCGGACGAAAAACCAATAAAAATGCAGTAGGTGCCTTTACTGAGAATGGTCATAGAGCATGGTCAGCATTGGGAAAATTAGGTGTACTTACAGGGATCTTAATCCTTTCTTTTTATAACGTAGTAGCCGGTTGGGCATTAGGTTTTGCGATCGAGATGTTTGCAGGAAACTTTGAGTTAGGACAGAACTTTGGAGCCTTTATCGGAAACTGGCAATTGAACTTAGTGTTCTCTTCTATTTTCATGGTGGTAACAATTTATATCGTAGCCAAAGGAGTATCAGGTGGTATTGAAAAAGCATCAAAGATATTAATGCCTTCACTTTTGATTCTAATATTATCATTGATGGCGTATTCATTGACACAAGATGGAGCAATTGATGGTGTGGTGTATTATCTAGTACCTGATTTTAGTGCCATTACTTTCGAAACAGCTTATGGTGCAATGGGGCAAGCCTTTTTCTCATTATCATTGGGTATGGGCGCCTTGATTACTTACGGTAGTTATGTTGGTAAGAAGGACAATATTGTAACTTCTACTACTATGATCTTATTGACAGACGTAGGTATAGCTTTTATTGCTGGTTTGATGATGTTTGCTTTTGTATTCTCTCAAGGGTTGCAAGGACAAGGTGGAGGAGCCGGTCTAATCTTTACGGTATTGCCAGGTGCGTTTGAATCTATTGGTCCAGTATTGGGTAGAGTGATTGGAGGTTTCTTCTTTGTATTATTATCATTTGCGGCATTAACTTCAACAGTTTCTTTATTAGAGGTGCCAGTTGCTTATGTAGTGGATGAATATGAAGTAAGAAGAGAAAGAACAGTTTGGATTGTGGGTGCAGGTATTTTCCTTCTAGGCATTCCATCGATGTTAGGAAACGGTACGGTACCTTTCTTTACAGAGTTTGTGCAGTATTCAAGTTCTGAAAACCCAGTGTCTTTTATGGACTTTATTGAAGATATGGCATCAGATACATTCCTTCCTTTAGGTGGATTTTTGATTTCTGTTTATACTGCTTGGGTATGGAGAGGAGATAACTTCAAGAAAGAGGTAGAGATTGGTAACCCAGGATTTGGTGATTCATTAATTGGAAAGTATACCATTTTCGCATTAAAATATTTAGCACCATTTATTTTAGGTTCTATTACAGTAATTACGATTTTATCTAAATTCTTTGGAATCCATATTTTGGGTGCGTAAGTACTTAAGTCAAAATAATTGATTTAAAAACTTTGAAGTGATCTTATCATGGTCATTTCAAAGTTTTTCTTTTTTAGGGATATTATAAAATCTCCTTCTTCTATTTGAGTACAGTTTTCACTTCAATTAATCTTAATAAAAAGTGCAATTTTACTCTTTAAAGAATAAATTGCAGTTCTACTTTATACAGTGTGAATACGAACTATACTAAGTTGATCTATAGTTCTCTAAACAGCAAATGAAATGATATCCTTCCTACTAAGTATTATTACCTTAATCGTAGCTTATTTTGTTTACGGAAAATATGTCGAAAAACAATTTGGAGCTGACCCTTCATTAGAAACACCCGCTATTACAAAACAAGACGGAGTGGACTATGTGCCCATGAAGTTGGGTAAGATCTTCTTGATTCAGTTCTTGAATATTGCGGGTTTGGGGCCAATTTTTGGAGCAATCGCAGGAGCACTTTGGGGGCCCGTAGTCTTTTTGTGGATTGTCTTCGGGTGTATTTTTGCCGGAGCGGTGCACGATTATTTTTCAGGAATGTTGGCAATCCGTCATGGTGGAGCGAGTATTCCGGAAATTGTGGGAAAATACTTAGGCAATGGAGTGAAGCAGTTTATGAGAGTTTTCTCCGTGATTTTATTACTTTTAGTAGGAGTCGTTTTTGTGAAAGGACCAGCTACTATTTTAAATGGGCTGACGGGAGTTGATGTGACTATTTTGATTACAGTAATCTTCTTATACTATTTGTTGGCAACGA
Source organism: Flammeovirga sp. EKP202 (assembly GCF_014534745.1). Lineage (GTDB taxonomy): Bacteria > Bacteroidota > Bacteroidia > Cytophagales > Flammeovirgaceae > Flammeovirga. Next base: position 5,758 of record NZ_JACVVP010000084.1, on the reverse strand, counting down.
TGATTCCTATTGATAAATTGATTGGTAAGATCTATCCATTATTTGGACTGTCACTTTTAGTGATGGCAGTAGGATTGTTTGGAGCATTAATGATTGAAGATTATACAATTCCAGAATTGTCAGTGGCCAACTTACAAAATATGCAGGCTGATCCTGATAAGTACCCCATCTTTCCATTATTATTTATCACAATTGCCTGCGGAGCAATTTCAGGCTTTCATTCCACTCAGTCACCATTGATGGCCCGTTGTATTTCTAATGAAAAGGATGGTAAAGTAATCTTTTTCGGGACAATGATAACAGAAGGAATTGTGGCATTGATTTGGGCAGCTGTAGCCATGGCATTTTTTGGAGGAGTAAGAGAATTGGGTGATACAATGGCAATAGAAGGACATAATGCGGCTTGGGTGGTGAATACAATTTCCTCTACAATGTTAGGAAAGATTGGAGGTTTTATGGCGGTGTTGGGTGTAGTAGCTGCACCGATTACTTCTGGTGATACGGCTTTCCGAAGCGTTCGTTTAACGATTGCAGATTCATTTAAATTCAATCAAGATAAATTAGTAAAACGATTGATGGTCACTATCCCAATTTTTATTGCTGGGGTAGCATTGACACAGGTCAATTTTGGTGTGATTTGGAGATATTTCGGATGGTCTAATCAAGTGTTGGCTACGATTGTTTTATGGACAATTGTAAAGTATTTGATGGATCAAAAGAAGATCTATTGGTACGTAATCGCACCTGCATTCTTTATGACATCAGTGGTAGTCACTTATATATTGGTAGCCCCTGAAGGTTTTAGTTTGGATTATACTTTTTCTGTGACGATTGGAGTAATTACAGGGTTGCTGGTAACAGCTGGTTTCGTTTATTTCGATTATCAGAATAAGAAGAAAAATAAAGAGCAAAAAGTCAGTATAATGGCCTAGTTGTGAATGACATTTAATGCTTGAGAAAGCATATAGAGAAAGAGTTTGATCTTTTATTTGTTCACGAACAATAGATTCAAACTCTTTTTTTGTGGATTTCAGAAAAATTAGGAGGATATATTGAATAATGAATGGTTTAATGCTTCTGATTTGCTAATTTTGGGGCTGAATTTTTGAACAGATCATTGAAAATGGCAAAGCAAGACAAAGAAAATATGTTCCAAAAAGTTGTCTCTCACGCAAAAGAGTACGGCTTTGTATTTCCTTCATCGGAAATTTATGGTGGACTTCAAGCAGTATATGATTACGGATCGAATGGTGTTGAGTTAAGAAACAACATTAAGAAGTATTGGTGGGCATCTATGGTACAAATGCACGAGAACATCGTGGGTATTGATGCTTCTATTTTCATGGACCCTAAAGTCTGGAAAGCTTCTGGCCACGTTGATGCGTTCAATGATCCATTGGTTGATAACAAAGACTCTAAAAAGAGATATAGAGCTGACGTTCTTATTGAAGATTTAATGGCCAAGTATGGTGCTAAAATCGAAAAAGAAGTAACAAAAGCTCAAAAGAAATTTGGTGACGCGTTTGACAAGGAGCAATTCTTGGCAACAAATCCAAACGTTCTTAGAAACCAGAAGAAAATCGACGAAATCGAAGCGAAGTTTAAAACTGCTTTAGAGGACGAAGATATGGAAGGATTAAAAGCGATTATTGAAGAAAACAATATCGTTTGTCCTATTTCTGGTACTTGTAACTGGACAGATGTTCGTCAGTTTAACCTTATGTTCTCTACTGAACTAGGTGCGGTAGCTGGTGACTCTAACAAAATCTACCTTCGTCCTGAAACAGCACAAGGTATTTTTGTGAACTTCTTGAACGTAATGAACACTTCAAGACAACGTCCTCCATTCGGTATTGCTCAAATCGGTAAAGCATTCCGTAACGAGATCGTTGCACGTCAGTTTATCTTCAGAATGCGTGAATTCGAGCAAATGGAGATGCAATTCTTTATTCAGCCAGGTACAGAAATGAAATGGTATGAATACTGGAAAGAGCAACGTATGAAATTCCATACTATAGTTGGTAATGCTGACGACTATGTATTCCATGATCACTTAAAAACTGCTCACTACGCAAACGCAGCAGTGGATATTGAATTCAAATTCCCATTCGGTCAAAAAGAATTGGAAGGAATTCACTCACGTACTGACTTTGATTTGAGTGCTCACCAAGAGTTGTCAAGCAAAAAATTACAGTACTTCGATCATGAATTAGGCAAAAACGTTGTTCCTTACGTATTAGAAACTTCAGTTGGTTTAGATCGTATGTTCTTGTCTATCTTGACAGGTGCTTATACGGAAGAAGAAGTAGATGGTAAGACAAGAAATTACTTGAAATTCCACCCTGCTTTAGCACCAATCAAAGCTGCAGTATTCCCATTGACGAAGAAAGATGGTTTACCAGAAAAAGCGAGAGAGGTAATGAACGAGATCAAGTTTGATCACAACGTATCTTACGAAGAGAAAGATGCGATTGGTAAGCGTTACACTCGTCAAGATTTGATCGGTACTCCTTACTGTATCACTGTTGATCACCAAACTTTGGAGGACAATACAGTAACAGTTCGTGAAAGAGATACAACAGAGCAATTCCGTTTGCCAATTGCTGAATTAAAGCAATTCTTAGATGGTAAGTGTTCGTTAACTAGTTTATTGAAGCAATTGCTTTAATAGATAAATATTAATACATTGAAGCTCAAGTTTAATTTTAGACTTGAGCTTTTTTTTATTTTATTTTTTGAATGAGAACATCTAAATTTTTTATCCCAGCTTGTGCCGCTGTTTTCTTATTTTTTACGTCATGTGCAAGTTTGAGTCAATACACCTACTCCAATAGAGTAGAAAAGAGAAATAAAAAGCTTTTAGCAGAGAACGGAGGTAATGCGAATAATAATTACGTTCCTGATACTAAAAATGAAACGGCAAAAGCTAAGAAAGGAGTAGAGGACAAAATTCCTCCTGGTAAGAAGCTAACGGTACAGGAATATATTGATATGTATAGCCCTTACGCTATAGAGTCTATGCATAAGAAAAAAGTACCAGCGAGTATTACTTTGTCTCAAGGGTTATTGGAGTCCGGAGTTGGAAATAGTAAACTCTCAAGAGCTACGAATAATCACTTTGGAATTAAGTGTGGCGGTAATTGGAATGGAGATTCTTACCGCTATGATGATGACAGACCTAATGAGTGTTTCAGAGTATACAATTCTGTATTGGATTCTTATGAAGATCATGGTGATTTCTTAAGAACAAGATCTTGGTATGCTCCATTATTCAATTTAAAGATAACAGATTATAAAGGTTGGGCTAGAGGATTAAAAAAGGCAGGGTATGCAACAGATCCAAAATACCCATCTAAATTAATAGATATTATTGAAAAGTATCGATTATACGAGTACGATATCAAGTAATAGAACAGGCATGTCTGAATATTTAAGTTCAGGCATGCTTCCATGCTTAATGATTCATCAATAACTAACTATCCAGCATGAAAAGTCAATGGTTGAAAGACCTCTCTCATAAGTTTTCTTCAAATAGAAGAGAAATTGCTAGTCTTCTTATTCTCATTCCATTTGTTTTTACAGTTCTCTATTCTCATCAGATTTATTCTTATTTATTTCCAAGTGACGTTGAATTAGCTTCTCATAAAATTGAAGTTCATTTCTTAGATAAAGAACATGAAAAAAATGAGCTTTCATCATTAGGGCAAGTGAACCCCAATCATCTTAAAGTAAAAGATTGGATGAAGCTTCATTTCTCAGAAGAAATAGCCAATCGAATTGTTAATTATAGATTAAAGGGAGGGCACTTTTATTCCAAATATGATCTTTATGCGATTTATAACATTGATAAAAGTAAAGTGGATGAACTTCTTCCGTATCTAATTTTCCCCAAAAAGAAGGTTTATGAGAAGAAATTTTCAAATGTCTCTTCCTCAGCTTCTTTCGCAACAATGAGAAAGAAAAAAAGTAAAGCATTAGCATTACAAAAGTTTGACCCTAACACTGTTGAAGAGCATTCTTTAATTGCAATGAATCTTTCTCCTTACTTTATCAAAAGCTTGATTAATTATAGAGCGAAGGGTGGTAAGTTTTATAAAGCAGAGGATGTATCAAAACTTTACGGTGTTGATTCGTCATTATATTATGTCATCAAAGACTACATCTCTATTATAGAAAACATAGAACAGAAAGCTGTTGTTGTTGAAAAACTACTAAGGATAAACCTGAATACTGCTAACCTAGATCAATTGAAACAACTAAAGGGGATTGGTAATGTGAAAGCTCAAAAAATTCTGGAGCATAAGAAAAGGTTAGGAGGAAGTTTTTATCAAAAAGAACAGTTGAAAGAAGTGTATGGTATTGATTCTTTATTGTTTGATTCAGTATCCTCTCAGGTGTTTGTTACTCCAGAAGATGTAAAGAAAATTCCTATTAATACTGCTACTTATGAGCAACTCGCTACACATCCTTATTTGAGTTATAAACAAGCAAGATGGATTATAAAATACCGAGAACAGCATGGAAAATATGAAGATATTGAGGATTTATTGAAAATAAAGATGATTAAATTAAAAGATATAGAAAATATTCTTCCATATTTATCCTTCCGATAAATGATTTTTTATGTCCGCTTTTAGAGTATTTCTATCTTTAACCATATTTTCAATCACTTCGATTTGCTTTGCGCAAGAATCAAGAATTAATCCAGTCTCTTTATTAACAACTACCAGAGTTTTGTCATCTGATGCTTTCGAAGGTAGGAAAACGGATACTAAAGGAGGACGAATGGCTCGTGATTTTATTGTAGAAAAGTTTAAAGAAATAGGTTTAAAACCTTTAGACTCTTCGTATGTTCAGACTTTTCAGTTTTATTATAGACTGTATAATGTCAAACCTACAGGGCACAATATCATAGGTTATTTAGAAGGTACAGAAATTAAAGATCCTCATCAGGGGTGTATTGTAGTTGGTGCACATTATGATCATTTAGGAGTTTACGCAGGAGATATTTACAATGGGGCAGATGATAACGCATCAGGCGTAGCAGCTTTATTGGAAATAGCGATAGAACTAAAACTTAATCCTGCTTCACTTCCTATTGTATTTATATCATTTGATGCTGAAGAAATGCGATGTGCTGGATCCAATTATTTTGTCAATAGTGATTTGCTTCCTAAAGAATCAATACATCTTTTTATTAATATGGATATGATTTCTAAAAGCGATGAGGAGAAGCTATTTGTTACAGGAACTAACTTTTACCCAGAATATAAAAAATACATTAATGCTACTTTAGAATATTGCGATCTTTCTATCAAATATGGGCATGATCGAAAAAAGGATGATGGATTGAATAATTGGGTGTTTCTTTCAGACCATGGGGAGTTTCATAAGAAGGGGATACCTTTTATTTATTTCGGAGTTGAAGAGCATGAACATTATCACCGACCTACTGATACTTTCGATAATATCAATATTGGCTTTTTTGTAGAAGCAAGCAATGTCGTATTGTCTTTCGTGCAAAATGTTGCAAATAAAAAAAGCCTCCTAAAAGAATCTAGGAAGCTTAAATTAAAGCTGTAAGGGAAGGATTCGAACCTTCACGGAGCACTTAGCCTCTTGACAAATCGTGTGTGCATCGCACGTGTAGTGGTCAACCCATTACCAAGTGTTTATCGTAAACTCTCCACCCCCGAGACAGGAGGGCATGTCTGCCAGTTTCATCACCTTACAGTGTATTTCAAAAGTTATTCTTAAT
>NZ_JACVVP010000083.1 GCF_014534745.1 Flammeovirga sp. EKP202 | reverse complement strand
ATCTTTTCATAGAATAAAGATCGACTTTAAATCAAATAATGAAAAATCAAAATTTTAAAAGAGCGAAAGCTCAGTTATATAACTGACATTTTAGACCTCAATGGATATGATCTTCCGGTAGAACTTGTCTCTTTTTCTGCTGTAAAAAAAGAAAATTCTATCCAAGTGAATTGGACAACTGCTTCCGAAGTAAATGCGTCTCATTTTGATATTGAAGTATCGACTGATAAAAAGAATTGGACATTGGTAGAAAAAGTAGAGGCCAATGGGAATACTTCAAACCTTATTGACTACAGCATTAACGATGATCAAGAATATCAAACTACAGTCTATTATAGACTAGTACAATATGATTTTGATGGTCAAAATGAAACTTTTGGGCCAATTGTAGTACAGTCAAACTCTCTGGGAAATAACTTTCAAGCTAGCGTATTCCCAAATCCAAGTACAGACGGACAGGTTTCTATTCAAATAAGTGGTATGAATATAGGGACTGCCACTACTCTTCAAATTATGAACGGAAAAGGTAATGTGGTTTTATATGATACAATTGACAATGCCACATCTACAGTCTATTCATTAAAAAATAAAATTGAATTAGAACCAGGACTATACATTTTAAGAATAGTTTCAGGTACATCAAAAGAAATGAAGAAAATCATTATACAATAACTATCAAAATAAACTTAAAACACCTGAAGAGATAATTCTCTTCGGGTATTTTTCGTTAGACTCAATTAAAAAATATTTCTTCTTACGTTGTTAAACTACAGCAACAATTTGTACTTCAACTATTTCATGATTAATATTGCACTAAACGAAGATTTTTATGTGTTTTCCTAATTCACACTAACCATAAAAGAGATTTAACTTCTGATATACCATTTTCAATCAGTCTCTATTTAAACTAAACAATGATAAACCAACTTTTAATGACATCACTATTCGTGTGTCTCTATTTTAATATTTCATTTGCCCAACTTGAAATCATTGATGCAACACAAAAAAATGACATCATAATTGGCGGGGCAGACTGGACTGAAATCTCATACAGCTTAGGAGATGTTCAAGTGATCCCATTTTCAGACGGCGCTAATACAACAGTCACATTCAATCATCAATTTGGTCGTAAAGGAACGATCAACAATAATGAATTAACACATTATAGCTCCATAAAAGGGAACCTCACAATAGCAAAAGATCAAACTGTAACGATTGAAGAGTCTTCTGTTTTGGTTGTAGATGGTAATCTCGAAATTGAAGGTACATTACAATACAACAACAGTAATGGAAATTCAAAACACGTATACTTAATTGTATTAGGTAACATTACGGGTGGCGGAGAAATCAAAGGAGGAGATAGTAATCATGATCAACCACCTTATGCTTCAGGAAAGATTGAAATTGAAGGAGGCCATAAAGGTGGTGAAGGAGAAAATATTGATTCGCTTCCACCCTATATATCTGAAAAACTCAAAGATGATGGCTTTGATTTACCTGTTGAATTGGTTTCTTTTTCTGCATCTATCCTAGAAGAAGGTATAGCCATAAAATGGACTACTGCCTCTGAAATCAATGCATCGCATTTTGAAGTTTACTCTTCTATTGATAAGAGAAATTGGGAGATCTTGGGAAGAGTTGAAGCCAATGGCAACTCAAATACGCTTATCCATTATTCTTTTATCGATACTAAAAAAACATATAACACTGAGGTATATTATAAGCTCGTCCAGTATGATTTCGATACAAGAAGTGAAACTTTTGGCCCTTTAGTAGTTTCCCCCATCACAGAACAAAACACTTTAAAAACGTCAATCTTTCCAAATCCTGCTGAAAGCGGTAATGTTACACTACATATCAGTGGTATTAACTTGGGAAATAGAACCGAGATTAAAATATTTAATAAAGAAGGTAGATTAGTATTTTCAAAATCTATGAATGATGATAGTCAACTTTCTATTTCATATCCTCTCCACCTTGAGTCCTCTTTAGTTCCTGGGTTGTATATTATTAGAGTAAATTCTGGAAGACAACAAAGTATTGAGAAATTAATTATTAGATAACTGACTGTAATTACTAAGACAAAAAAACTCCTAAAGGGTAATCTCATACACTTTAGGAGTTTTTTGTGATTAGAGTGTGACCACTAATTCACAACATTCATTACAAAACGATCTTCAGGGTCCATAGGCATAGGGACAATCACATTGGTAAGACACATATTAATCAAGACATCCATGGCCTGATTTTCTTCCAATTTTGACACTTTAATAAATTGATTTAATGTAATCTGTTTGGTCTTATCAAGCATTTGAAGGACTAGCCTTTCGTTGGCTCCATATTCCAATGTATTGATTTGGTTTTTAGACTTTTCTTTCAAAAGTCTTCGAATCAAGCGGCTCATTTGAATACTTTTATCTACCACTCTGATGTAAGCTCTTCCTGTTTTTCTTTTGAGGTTATACCATAGAAAAACAGGCTTTTTATCACTTGGAGGAATTTCAAAAACCAATACTTGATGTGTACTTGATATACTCACTTCATGAATGATATAATCTATATCCACTGAGACATGCTCCCGAATTGCTTTTTCTAATACAAATTTCTCTCCTTCTATATCTATAAAACCATCAATTCGTCCATTATCTGTCACACCTACAATTAGGTAACCGCCTTCTCTATTGGCAAAGGCCACTACCTCTTTCATAATTTTTATTGGATCGGCAGCCTTCTTCTTAAACTCGATTGTCTGTCCCTCCCCTTGCTTTACTAGCTGTTTTAAAAACTTATAATCCAACTTCTACTTATTTTTCAAGTAAAACCCCTTTATAGCTATTTGTATACAGTAAGTCCAGAAGAATAAAACCTCTTTTTTACTCACTATAGATGAGGAATAATGTAAAACAGTACATCAGCTTTTACTTTTCCTCGTGCTAAATATTTTTAGTTCACATAAAAAAGGGTAATATTTACCATTAACAAATTACATTCATCGCCTGACCTTTTAACAACTTTCTAAATTCGTTACCAAGGCCAATGAACACGATTAAATGAATTTAATCATTTATAATCTATTTACTTACTATTAAAATTAGAAAAAGAGTGTCAACTTCTATTTTGACACTCTTTTTCATTTATAGTACTAAGAAAGTTTCTCTTTTAAAGTGATGTTAGAGAATTGGTGTTACCTCTTTTACTAACTCCAACGCATCAAAAAATACTTTATAGGATTTTCCATTTTCTCCTGCTTGTCCTTCACATTGCCCTCCTGAATGAATAAAGTAAACATACTGTTTGGTACTTCTATTGTCCAAATCTACTCGATCAGGTTTGCCTAACACTTTTCTGATATCAGTGATGCTTGTTCCGATAAGCTTATCTTTTACAGCTAGGAAATCGTCTTCCAATTTGGCACGTTCTCCATTACAAGCCATTGGGTCCGCTTTCCATGTTTTCATATCAAAATCTTCTTGTGAAATATCATTAGATTTTGCACAAGAGAGTAAAACATTGGCTAGAACAAAAAGGAAAAAAAGTCTCTTTATCATTACTTTATTACGTCAATCGTCTCAGCTTCCAAGGGGTCAGTAAGTTGTGTAATTCTGATGTTTCCTCTGCTTTTTTCTCTTCAAAAATCAGTTCAGAAACTAACGCAATACCTACTTTTTCCTCTTCCTCAGTGAGTGCCGAGGCTAAATATTCAGGTTTAAAAAATTTACTTACGAAGTTTGTACTAAAGTTACCTGAAGTAAAGGCTTCGTGATGAAGTACAAACTTACAAAATGCAAGTGTAGTTTCAAGCCCTGTGATTTTATAATCGTCAATTGCTCTCAACATTTTTTGAATGGCTTCCTCTCTATCTTTACCCCAAACAATTAATTTACTCATCATTGGATCATAGTGAGTACTCACTTCCATTCCTTCAGTATATCCACTGTCAACTCTCACCCCTCTACCTGCAGGTTCAATGTACCTGTGTAAAACTCCTGTATCAGGTAAAAAGTTTTGATATGGATCTTCGGCGTAGACTCTCACTTCAATTGAATGTCCCGTGATTTTCATATCCTCTTGTGAATAGCCTAATTCCTCCCCTTCAGCAACTCTAATTTGTTCTTTTACAAGATCCATTTGGGTGATTTCTTCAGTGACTGTATGTTCCACCTGTAAGCGGGTATTCATTTCTAAAAAATAGAAAGAAAGGTCCTCATCTAAAATGAACTCTACTGTCCCTGCCCCTACGTAATCACAAGCCTTGGCCACATTTACAGCACTTTCACCCATTTTCTGACGCAATTCAGGTGTCAGTACTGCCGATGGCGCTTCTTCAATTACTTTCTGATGCCTTCTTTGGATGGAACATTCTCTTTCAAACAAGTGTACTACATTGCCATGTTGATCAGCAAGAATCTGGATTTCAATGTGTCGTGGGTTTTGAATGTATTTTTCTACAAAAACAGCTCCGTCACCAAAAGAAGAAGTTGCTTCAGAAACGGCTCTCTTCATTTGTGACTCAAAGTCTTTGGAATCCTCTACTACACGCATTCCTTTTCCACCTCCACCAGCACTGGCTTTGATCAAGATCGGGTACTTTATATCATCCGCCATTTTTTTGGCTGCCTCAATATCTGTAATTGCTTCATCTCCACCTGGAACAAGAGGAACGTTATACTTTGCTACAGTTGTTTTTGCTTCTAGCTTACTCCCCATTACTTCTATGGCTTTTGCTGACGGGCCAATAAAAATGATTCCTTCTTCAGTAATTCTTTGAGCAAAAGTGGCATTCTCAGAAAGAAAACCATATCCGGGGTGTACGGCGTCTATTTTATGTTCATGACAAATTTTAATGATCAAATCGATATTCAAATACGATTTTGAGGCCGTCGCCTCTCCTACACAAACAGCTTGATCTGCTAGATAAACGTGTGGAGCATCATGATCTACCTCACTGTAAATTGCCATCGTAAAAATTCCCAATTCTTTAGCTGAACGGATAATTCTCACAGCAATTTCTCCTCGGTTGGCAATCAGAAGTCTTTTGATCTTTTTCATCTTTGAATGGTTAGTGATTGTTTATTGTCTGGTGTTGTTATAAGTAGATGCTCAGTGCTGAACATTCTCTTATTTCTAATTTAAGAGAAAGACTTCAATAATGTACTATTGTTTAAACCAATATTTTTCGAGTGTCGCAATAAACGTAGAAGGAACAAAACCCTTCATCCCATTCCAAGAAAATTTCTTACCGTTATGTTGCAATTGCATCTCTCTTACAATTCCAAGTTTGGTATCTTCCACTTTCTCAATATGAGAATGCTTAAAATCCCATTCCCAATTTTTCAATTTCCCTTCTCCAGGAACTGCCCCAATGTACTCTAGCCTATTTTCAAATAATATTAATACACCAAAAGCCCTTTGATTACCCTCCAATAAAGAGGCCCACATTCCTGCTTTTACATCGTCAGTATTCAGTGATCTCTGTATAAGAATATTAATAATCTGATCTAATACTTTTTCCAACGTTGCATTGTTATTTATTTTCACTTCTAATGCCGTGAAGTGTGTTTTCCATTTATGTTGTAAAGAACTTTCCACTGTTTTAATAATTCAATAAAATCTAATAATACTTCAATTTACCTCTTTAAAAAAGGAAGAATTTCAATAAAAACATACTTCCGACTAAAAATATTATTAACTTTTGGAAAGTTATTCTTATTAAAAACGTTTATTAATGTAAGGGTAATCGAATGATCCCCAATTACTTTCACAAAAGATATCCCTAATGAAAAACAATTACTTGAATTTAATATCACTTATCTTTTTTTCTTTCTGTGCTACAACGTTGACTTATGCTCAAAATGATGCTGAAGATTACTATGTCAAAGGTGAAGTATTTGCTGAAACGGGAAAATATGAACAGGCAATAATGGCTTATGAGGTAGCTATAGCAAAGGATGCCCAAAACCCCAAATACTTATATAAATTAGGTGTCACTTATCAGAAGTCTGGCAAAGAAAGCAAAGCTGAAGAAATATACAAAAAAACCGTTAAGGTAGATGAAAACTTTGTAGATGCACATCTTAAACTTGCCTTGATTTACAAAGAAAAGAAAGACTTTGATAAATGTATCAAACATTTAGATGCGGCCTTCAGAGGAACTACTGAAGTAGATAAACAGTTGGCTTATAAGACTAGAATCATCAATATTCTTGATATGAGAAAACGTTTTGATGAAGCTGGGCCACACATTGAAGATGCAAAAAGTATTGCTCCTAATAACAATTACATTTTGTTTATGGATGCCAAATACCACAATTACATTACAAAAAATTATGAGTTAGCAAAAAATAGTCTTCAACTTGCCATTGCACAAATGGAAGCAGAAAAAGGGAAAGCACATGAACATTATTATTATGAATTAGGTGTTGCTCACCACTCATTGGAAGATTATCAAAATGCGAATATTGCCTTTAAGGAAGTAAGAGATGATAAGTTAAGAAGCAAACTTTCTTCAATGACACCAGAGTACTTGTACCAAGTGGCATCAGCTTACTACCAAATTTATAATTTAGAAGAGGCAAGTAGTATTCTTCATTCTATTATCAAAATGAATAATACTTTTGAACCTGCTTATGATTTACTCATTGAATTAGAAGAAAATAAACTCGATAGATCTGAAGTCATCAAACTATTAGAGCATAAGGTTAGTATTCAAAAAGATAATACTGAGAAAGTGAAAATTTTGGCTGACTTGATTGATTTCGAATTGAAATTTGGTGATTTTGAAAATGCATTCAGACACCTTGAAGAATTTAATCAAAATGGCATTCCCCTTCCCGATGTGAAGTTTATGCAAGCTGTAGCTTACCATTCTAAAAATGAGAATGATAAAGCAATTATACTTTTAGAAGACTTGATCAACTACAATGGTCCAAAAGTAAAATATAGAAGTTCATTTTTACTAGGGACTATCCTTGTAAAAGAAAAGAAGTATAAAGAAGCAAAGTTAGCGTTTAGTCAGCCTTTTCCTGCTGAATTTAGCATTGCGGCAAAAGAGCAAATGAAATTAATCAAGCAAAAAGAAAAAGATGAAATAGTTCAGAATAAATAAAGTTCCTTTTTTATGAAAATATCCTTCTCAATTTTGAATTGAGAAGGCTATTTTTTTAGGCGATTATCGCTTTAAAGCGCTCTTTTAAGGAGTCAATCGCTACTGTATCTCCAAAAATTTCATACTGTCGAAGCGTATCATCAAATAACGCAAGGGTTCTCTTTGTTTTTCCCTCTTTTTTAACCCATTGTGACAAACGTCTTAGCTTTACAAGGCATTTCATCGCACTTTGTTGAATTGCAATTTCTTCAAAGGCCAAAGAGTAAAGTTGATCTGATTTATCAAATTCCTGATTTTCCCACCTCCATTCTGCTTCCATAAAGAAAACCCAACCTTGAAATACTTCTTTGGAATAGCCAGCCCAATATTTGAATCGGTCTAATATTCGTCTCAAGGCATCCAAATTGTTTTGGTGATCTTCGCTTGTTGATGTCAAATGAATTGCTTTTAACAGCAATAACATTGGGTGAAGTAAGTTACCTTCGTACAAAGAGGGTTCATTATCCAAGATCATAATTACCTTTTCTTTATTCTCTTCAATAGTAATATTACGAAGTTGAATTAACTGCAAAAGAGAAGCTACAGCATCAGGCATGGCTTTCATTTCATCATCACCAAACTTCTCTTTCACTAACGCTCTTGAACTCTCAAGGCTGTAGCCACAAAATACTTGATATTGTAAATACCTTAGTTTTATGATTCTTTTCTGGTATTCATCTTCTGAATCTCTCACTAGATCAAAAGCTTCTTCCAAAAGGTCAAAGGATGTTTTGAGAGAAGTAGACCAAGGTATTATATAAGAAGCAAAATCACATTTAAAACGAGAGACTAACCAATTATCATTCGTTTCCGATAATAATTGTATACCTGCCTTCGCATACTCCACTGCTTCGGGTACACTCTCGTACCTTGCTATCATATATTTCGACAAAGCCAAGCAACCCAAAGCGGTCACCTCTGATTTTCCATTTTCTATGGCGTGATTGACAATTTCTAAGGCAATCCATTTAAACTTTTCCCAATTTTCAATTCGAGCATAAAGTGCGATAGAAGCCATTATTTTTAGACCTAAATCACTCTCTTTCAATTGATAGGACTCCAGATTCTGAAAAGTCTCAGAAATCGTCTTCTCTCCGATATTTTCTAATAATCTTAATTGCTGTAAAGACAAATCTCGGTGTAAATCGCCAATATCTTGAGGGAGTGGGTATTCAACAAACTGCAGTACTTCATCCAAAAGCTGGTACCATTGATGGATATCAATATATTGAGTTGAAACGGCCATTAAATTGGATAGATAGTTAGCTAGGTCTTGAGAATCTTCTATGTTTAAGGCAATATTAAAAATCTCATCAAATGATTGCTGGTATTGTTCAGAAGTAAGATTTCTTATGGCTAGTGGTGTATATTTATCGTGACTCACAAGCTAAAGGATATTTAAGGTATAGTAATCAATTCTATAAGTGCCAAAGCAAAATTAAATGTAGCCATTTTTTCATTATCCCTAATTAAGTACAAGTTAAAAGGCATAATGATTCTCTATTTCATCTTATTGAATCGATAATTACAAAGTGATAATAAGAGCTAGCGTACAGTTAATTTTGTGTGGTGTTTTGTCAAATTTAAGAAATTTAAACTAATTATTTAGGCACAATAACAACAACACTACCTAATTACTTGATTTTAAATCTACTACAGGATTTTTTATTCCCGCTTTAATCACATGGTAACTTACCGTAATAAATGTCAAAAATAAAGTTACACCTCCTGAAAAAAGGTAAGCATAAGGATCAATAGTGATTTGTTGGGGGAAATTTTCTAACCATAATTTCATGGCGAGATAAGAAAGTGGCCAAGCAATGAAACAAGCACTTCCTACTAGGAAGAAAAATTCTTTTGATATAAATAACATCGCCTCAAAATTTTCCATACCAAGTGCTTTTCTAATGGCTATTTCTTTATTTTTCTGAACTGTTATAAATGAAGCAAGGCCAAATAAGCCCAAGTTGGCAATGATTACTCCTATAATCGAAAAGATCAAAGATACTTTTGCCAAGCGTTCTTCTTTTTGATATGAAGATTGTACTTTATGTTTTAATAAGAATGAATCCATTAAGGTGTAAGGAACATGTTTAGTCCACTTTAAGGACATCTCCTCCTCTATTCTTCCCCAGTCATCAATCGTATCAAGTCTCAAGACCATATATTTTATATTGAATGACTTGAATAAGCGATTATCATTTTTAAACAGGATAAACGGCTCAATTTCTTTATGGAAAGATTCAAAATGAAAGTCTTTTAAGACCCCTGTTACAATATGTTCTCCTGCTCGATTGTAAAACTTTTGGCCAATGACCTCATTTGCATCATCATATCCCAAATAACGAACCATGGCTTCATTAATCAAAACATCACCATGATCACACTGTTGATTATTATGGATATACTCTCCAGCTACAATATTAAAATGAAAGACATCAAAAAAGTCATTTTTTATTTTCAAACCTGAATAAAATGAGGAAGGCATACTTATGCTGTCCTTGACAAATTCAAAAGGAAAAGTTTGTACTAAGACTCCTAAGATCTCATCCATACCACTCACTGCCTCTACACCATCGATCGATAAAAATGACTTTTTTATCTCACTATACTGATCCATTGAGTACCTTACTTCTCCTAGCGGCACTACAACAATGTTTTTAGTATTAAAACCCAGGTCAGCCTCTTTTAATAAGTTCAGCTGTTTTCTGGCAACATAGGTGCTAAAAAGTAAAAACATGGCAATCACAAATTGAATGATCACACTCCAGGTTCTGAATTTTTTCTGCTTCACTCCTATTACTCTCGTCACCTGCAACCCATCAATAGGCCTAAAACCTGACAGATAATACATGGGGTAAAAGCTAGATAAAGCACCTACAAAAATACCGCTTCCTCCTATCAACAGCGTGATGGTTCTTGAATCAACTTGACGGATCTCAATGGTATTATCTCCTAATATTTGATACAGATATGGGAATAACAATTCCATAAAAACCAAAGCCCCAAACATGGAGAGGACACTAAGAATGGAAGCCTCTACTAAAAATTGAATGATAATTTCAAATTGATCCGCACCTATTGCTTTTCTGATACCCACCTCTCTCACTCTAGTAGAATACCTAACGGCAGATAGGTTCATAAAATTGATAGAAGCAATAATCAATACCAATAATGCAATGGCACTGAAAATATAAATGTACATGTAATCTCCATTGTGAGACATTTCATAATCCAAGTCAGAATATAAATGTATCTCTTCTATGGGCTGAAGATACAGTTGTACGTAATCTCTTAAATACTCTGGAAACTTCGTTTCATCTTGTAAAAGGATATCAAAATCTGCTTCTAATTCTTCAGGTCTTACCCCTTCTTTTAAAAGCACATAAGTCCAACAAGGATTCCACTGCCAGAGGTCTCCTTTCATAATATTCTTATTGGTAATCAACAATGTAGAAAACGACACTAACAGCTCAAAATCGAGATGAGTAGGAATTTTAGACTTGTCCACTACTCCTGTTACGGTCAAATAAAACTGATTATCATAGAGAATTTTTTTACCCAGAGGATCTTCCTCCCCAAAGTATTTCTGGGCAATATCTGTCGTGATAACTACGCTCTGAGGATCTGAAAGGGCATTTGATTTTTTCCCTCTGACAAGTGGGAAATCAAATATTTTGAAAAAATCTTTATCGGTAAAGTATAAGCTTGGTTCATTATATTGTTGTCCGTTCGCAAAAATCACATGAGAATATACTTGATGATTAAAAAAGCGAACAGTACTTTCTACATAGGTAGGATACAAATCATTAATAGTGGGTCCCAATGCAATAGGGACACTTGCCGAACGCTCTCCGATATCTTGAGAGTCGATCACCTCAACGATTCTGTATGTTCTTTTGGAGTCTACATGATTATTATCAAAGGACAATTCATACTTTACAATTAAAAAAAGTAAAGCAAAAAAGGCTATTCCCATTGACATACCCACTATGTTTACTAATGAGTATAAGCCATGTTTAGCCAAGTTCCTTATTCCTATGATAATATAATTACGTAGCACTATTACTTCCCTTTATTTAAGTTTTCGGTTACAATTTGTCCATCAAATAAATGGATGACTCTGGAAGCATAATCTGATGCTGCAGTAGAGTGGGTCACCATCAAAATGGTAGTTCCTAATTCGTTTAAATTTGTCAGCATTTCCATGACCTCTCTACCTCTTTCTGAATCTAAGTTACCTGTTGGTTCGTCTGCTAAAATAAGCTTGGGTTGAGAAACTACCGCACGAGCCACTGCCACTCTTTGTTGCAACCCACCTGAAATGTGCGTAGGGAAAGCATTTTTCTTGTGTGATAGCTGTAGTCGATCCATGATCTTGTCTACTCTAAACTTTCTTTCATTAGGAGAAATATGTTGATAGACCAATGGAAGTTCAATGTTTTCAAATACTGTAAGGTCATCAATTAGATTGAAGCTTTGGAATACAAAGCCAATATTAGACCTCCTTAATTCGGCTCTTCGCTTAGAAGATGCCTTACTCACTTCTTCCCCTTGAAATAGTACATTACCATCGGAAGGTACATCCAATAAACCTGCAATATTAAGCAAAGTAGTTTTACCACATCCCGAAGGTCCCATAATACACACAAATTCACCTTCATGAATATTTAGTGTGACATGGCTTAAAACTTGTGTTTCGTTTTCGTCTGTGGTGTATGCTTTTGATATGTCCTTTAACTGAATTACCGATTTCATAGTTTAAAAAGTGTAATAAAAATATACAACTGCAACAACCATTCATAATTCGGAGTACTTTTCATTATCAGTCAGTTAAAGAGTTCTGAGCTCCTTATCAATTGTTCGCATCTGAACTATCTGTTCGGTTACATTATACTGTACAAATCTATTAATCTATTTTATTCTTTTTAGATAAATGAACATATATTGGAAATAGTTTCTTATTCTTATATATAAGAAATTCGAATTAACCCAAATCACTTACCTTTAATTTTATGTTAACCTTTAAACTGCTTATAGAAAATCGAAAACAGGTCTACCACATCATTGAAAAATACAATTTTAGAGTAATCGACTACAGACCACACTACGAAA
This sequence comes from Flammeovirga sp. EKP202, assembly GCF_014534745.1. Classification (GTDB taxonomy): domain Bacteria; phylum Bacteroidota; class Bacteroidia; order Cytophagales; family Flammeovirgaceae; genus Flammeovirga. The sequence goes on along the minus strand of NZ_JACVVP010000083.1, from coordinate 10,348 downwards.
TTGAATTTTTTGCTAAAAGTTATCAAGACTTCAACAAGACCTATTTTGACATCACAAATAAGCTACAAAATATGGATATCAATTATATCCTTTCTGACCATTTATATGTTCCTAACCCTAATAAAAAGGGAGCTTAATATAAAAATCTGCCACCACTAAAAATCCCACAACATTATTCATGTTGTGGGATTTCTTATATGTTACAATATTACTTAATTTATAATATCATTTTCATATCTGAACACTCATCTTTGTACATATACATCATCACTGCTTTTACAGCTTCTTCTTTATTTTTTGCTTTATCAAGCTTTTCGACTTTTTTGTAAGAAGAATCCACTGTCCAGATTTCTTTTTTATCATACCATTGGAAAATCACTCCCTTAACCATAAAGAATGTCTCCCCTTTGATTACTCTAGAATAAACATTGTTATTTTCACTTTGGAAACGATCTCCTTTCGGTGCTCCTACTTTGGTGATAATACTTCCGGTATTCGGGTTGGTATACAACTCACAAGTACATCTTCCTTGAAACTGTTCTTCCTCAATATCAGTAACGTTTAATTCAAGAACATACCACTTTCCTTCTTTAAAAGTGAATGTAGCAGTAATAAATTCCGTTCCTTTTGACAACACTTTCCCATTGCCATCATTGATAAGAGTGTATTTCAAAGAAAAAGAACAAATACCTACACTTCCTTGAATTTTTGTGGAATAAATGTCAATTACAGATTCTCTATGGACGTTTTGATTGTACTGATTGACAAAAATTGCTTTGTAATCTCCTTTTCTTAATACATGATGATACCTTTTATTATCAACAGAGATACTCGTGATACTCACAATGGCATCAGGACGGAAATATTCCATCATCTGATCTACATTGTCTTTACTATGGCCTTTTTTATTTTTTTCAATGATTGTTGTAATCATCTTTTCCAATTCCTTTTCGGACTGGGCAAATAATGAAGAACAAGAGAAGATCACGGAAAGCAACGTGAATAGAAATAGTTTTCTCATAATAATTAGCTTATCGGTAAATTTATTCGGTTTGAATACTTACATAAGTTAGGAGTTATTTTTTTTTATCGAAAGAAAAGGAATCATATTATTTATATAATTCCTTTTCAACAATTTATTATTGAACTTTTACACCAAAACATTCATCTTTATAAAGATACGCTATGATCTTTTGAACTACCTCCTCATGATTTTTGGCAGTATCTAATAAATGAATAGTATTTAGTTCTTGGTCTAAGACAAACACCTCTAAATTGTCGGTCCATTCGAATTTCACACCCTGCACCATAAATAAATCTCTTCCCTTGATCTTTTTGCGGTGAACGCTATGAATATTTTTTTCAAAATGATCTCCTTTTGGTGACACTACCTTTGCCACCACATTGCCCGTGTTTTCATTTGAAAGTACTTCACAAGAACATCTACCCTGATATTTTTCACTTTCAACATCTGTGATATTCAATTCTAATATCTTCCATGTAGATGCTTTAGTAATTAATGTAGAAACAATAAATTCTGTTCCTTTTGACATTACTTTGCCATTAGAATTATTGACTAAAGTATAATTCAAGGTAAAAACAGCAACAGCCGTATTTTTTTGTACTTGAATGTCATGTATCTCTAACTTGTAGTCTCGTCTTACATTCTCTTTGTACATATTTTCATAAAGCGACTGATACTCTGTTTTACTCATTACTTTCTTATGCTTTTTTTCATCCAATGATACAGAAGTAATGTTGATTAAAGCAGAAGGACTGAAATTGTCCATCACATTTTGTAGATCTACCATAGGATCTTTAGATCTTCGGTTTTCAACAGCATCTTCAATTATTTTTTCTATCTCTTTTTTCGATTGAGCAAATGAACTTTGTGCTACGAAGAAAAATAGTATTACTGTAATTAGAATATTAGATAATGACCTCATAATGAATAAATTTTACTAACTGAACGTTTGAATAACATTTTATACGACATCCTATCTTCCATGTTTAAACTGTTTTCAATTATTCACATGTTTTCTTGAACTCTTTTTGAAAAGCCATTTATTCTTTGACAAGAAAGTGATTTTGGTAAAACACCTTATTTATAGTGAATATTTATTTACTGCTTGTTTTTTTAAAAAACAGGGTATATTTTCCATTTTTTCACGATTTCAGATAAGAAACAGATTCTAAACGAAGCGAATTAAGGAAATGAAAGTTTGTATTGCCGAGAAACCAAGTGTTGCAAGAGAAATTGCCAAAATAGTGGGGGCTTCTCAAAAAAAGAATGGATATTTTGAAGGGAACGGTTATCAGATCACTTGGACTTTTGGACATTTATGTACTTTAAAAGAGCCACATGATTACGATTCTACTCTAAAAAGGTGGGATATGGTTACGCTTCCTATTATACCCATCAAATTTGCGATTAAGCTTATTGACAATGATGGCACCAAACAACAGTTTAGAATTATAGAAAACTTGGTTCAGAATGCGGCAGAAGTAATCAACTGTGGTGATGCCGGCCAAGAAGGAGAATTAATACAACGTTGGGTACTCCATCAAGCCAAATGTAATGTTCCTGTAAAACGTCTCTGGATTTCTTCTTTAACAGAGGAAGCCATCCGAAAAGGTTTTCAAAATCTACAATCTGAAAAAGAGTTTGACTTATTATATGCAGCAGGTAGTGCAAGAGCCATTGGCGATTGGCTACTCGGTATTAATGCTACTAGATTATATACTATAAAGTATGGCGGCTATAAACAATTACTTTCTATAGGTAGAGTTCAAACTCCTACTTTAGCCTTGATCACCAATCGATACTTAGAAATACAGAATTTCAAAAGTGAAAAGTATTGGGAACTCAAGACTAAATATAGAGAGGTTACTTTTAATGCCACAAAAGGGCGATTTGAAAAGGAAGAAGAAGTAAAGGCAACACTTGAAAGTATTAAAGGAAAAGAGTTTGAAATTGTTTCTTTTAAAAGAAAAGAAGGTAGTGAAACACATCCTTATTTATTTGACTTAACTTCTTTACAAGTAGAGTGTAACAAAAAGTTTAGTTTCTCTGCCGAACAAACTTTAAAAATTGCCCAGAGTTTATATGAGAAAAAATTCTTAACCTACCCTCGTGTAGATACTACTTTCCTTCCTAATAACTTATATCCTGAAATTGGACCTACTTTAAAAGCACTTACAAAGTTCGCACAAGAAACGGCTCCTCTTTTTGGAAAACCCTTCCGTAAAACTAAAAAGGTATTTAACGACCAAAAAGTCACGGATCACCATGCTATCATCCCTACAAAAATTTCAGCTCGAGGACTTACAAGCCAAGAAGCCGCTGTTTATGATTTAGTAGCTATTCGATTTATTGCTGCTTTCTACCCAGATTGTAAAGTAGCAAAGACGGAAGTTTTAGGTAAGGTAGAGCAGATAGAATTTAAAACAACTGGTAGAGAGGTCTTAGAGCCAGGGTGGAGAATTTTGTTTAAAAAAGAGGAAGAAGAAGAAAAGAAAAGAAAAAAGAAAAAGGGAGACGAAGAGGAAGAACAAACTTTACCCACATTCCAACAAGGGGAAAGAGGGCCTCATGCTCCATTTATTAAAAATAAAGAAACCAAACCTCCTAAATTATATACCGAAGCGACTTTGCTAAGAGCAATGGAAACTGCCGGTAAAAATATTGATGATGAGGAATTAAGAAAAGCAATGAAAGAAAATGGTATTGGGCGACCTTCAACAAGAGCCAATATTATTGAAACATTGTTTAAAAGGAAATACATCGAAAAACAAAGGAAGTCTCTTGTTCCAACACAAGCGGGACTCAGTCTGATACAAACAATACAAAACGAATTATTGAAATCAGCCGAACTCACGGGTATTTGGGAGAAAAAGCTACGTCAGATTGAAGACGGTGATTATGACATTAATCTTTTTATGAATGAAATTAAAGAGATGGTAACTGAAGTTGTGCAAAATGTAAAAATGCGTCGTTCTAACTTCAAAATTGAGACTCCTACCGCTTCTTTACCCAAAACTTCTACTACTAAAAAGAAAACACCTCAAAAAGACATAAAACTAACTTGTCCTAAATGTAAAACAAGAGAAGTATTAAAAGGTAATTCCGCTTATGGCTGTTTAGGGTGGAAAAACAAGTCTTGTGATTTTCTTATTCCTTTTAAATATGAAAATAAAAAACTTACAGATAAACAGATCCAATCTCTCATTCTAAAAGGAAGTACTCCTGAAATAAAAGGTCTAAAAATAGATGGAGCAACTGCCAATGGTATTCTTAAACTTGATGATAATTATAAAATCACTTTCCAAAAAATAGAAGAAAAGCCATTAATCTGTCCAAAATGTCAAAAAGGTCAAATTTTAGAGGGGAAAACAGCTTTTGGCTGCGGAAATTGGAAAAGTGGGTGTGATTTTAGGGTAAACTATGAGATTTATGGTAAAAAGATCACAAAATCACAGTTGAAATCACTAATTCAGAAGGGAACTACCTCAAAAATTAAGGGATTTTCAGAAAATCCTCACAAAATTTCAGAAGGAAGGTTAAAATTGAACCCTGATTTTACAATTACGATCATAAATTAATAATTACAAGGTTCATTTTGAAACCTTAAGAGATAACATTTAGCAACATTCTGTTGAAACATCGTTAAAAAAACACCCTATTTTTTAAAAATTATCTATTTTTTTATAGAAATAGGTCAATTTTTCATGTTAAGATTTGCAAAGGATAATCTTTACCTCTACAATTGTATTAGAAATCGAGGGGAATAAAGCGAAAAGATTTCTATCTGAATAGTCATTCCCTTTTATAGATGTGAGTGATCCGTTTATTGAGCAACCCTCAATAAGCGGGTGTTTCACTTCAATGATCGAATTTTAAATACTATCTATAATTTTTAATTTTTGACTGCAATGTTCTCAACAATTCACCTACTTGCCGACGCAACATTGGCAACAGAGGCAGTAACGCAAGCAGTTACTGCAGAGCAACTACAAACAGTAAGTTTAACAACAAGCAACGTATGGATGCTAGTATCTACTATGCTAGTATTTATCATGGCCTTAGGCTTCGCATGTGTTGAAGCTGGTTTCACTCAAGCTAAAAACACAGTAAACATCCTCTTCAAAAATACAGTGGATTTATCAGTAGGACTTATCTCTTACGCATGGTTCGGATTCAACCTTATGTATCCAGGAGAATTCAATGGAATTTTCGGTTTCGCAGGATGGGGATTAACTCCAGATTTATCTCCTGATTATGCAGGAGGTGCTTACACGTACTGGACTGACTTCTTATTCCAAGCAATGTTCGCTGCAACTTGTGCAACAATCGTTTCAGGTGCAGTAGCAGAAAGAATCAAAATCACTTCTTACTTCATCTTCACTTTCTTCTTAGTAGGATTCATCTACCCTGTACTAGGTTCATGGCACTGGGGTGGCGGATGGTTGTCTGAAATGGGCTTCTATGACTTCGCAGGTTCTACAGTAGTACACTCAGTTGGTGGATGGGCTGCATTAGCAGGTATCATCGCAATTGGTGCTCGTAAAGGTAAGTATGTAAACGGTAAAGTTGTTGACAAGCCAGGTTCATCAGTTCCGTTAGCAGTAATTGGTGTATTCTTATTATGGTTTGGATGGTTCGGATTCAACGGTGGATCAGTTCTTTCAGCAGATCCACAATCAATCTCATTAGTATTAGTTACTACAACTTTAGCTGCAGCTGCAGGTGGTGTTGGTGGCTGGATCGGTGGTTACATTATGTTCAAGCGTTATGACTTGGGTATGGTGTTAAACGGTATCTTAGCTGGTCTAGTAGGTATTACTGCTGGTGCTGACCAAATGTCTCCAAACGAAGCAATCCTAATCGGTATTGTATGTGGTATCGTAGTAGTATTCTCTGCGGTAACTATGGACAAATTCAAACTTGATGATTGTGTTGGTGCAGTTTCAGTTCACTTAACTTGTGGTATCATCGGTACTTTAGCAATTGGTGTACTAGGTGCTAAAGCTGGTATGGATCAGTTTGTTACACAATTAATTGGTGTAGCTGCTTACGGTGCAGTAGCATTCACAGCTTCATTAGCAATCTTCTACGGATTGAAATTCACAGTTGGTGTAAGAGTATCTGAAGAGCACGAATCTGAAGGTCTTGATAGCCATGAGCACGGTATCCGTGGTTATACTATCACTTTCGACAACTAAGATATAAACATAGAGGAGAGAGATTCACATCTCTCCTCTCCCTAAAAAAATATTGTATACGAAACCCGTTAGTTCCGTTACAATTATTATTCATCTCACATAATTCAATCTCATTACTGTTCAAGGTAATGGCATTTACATCCGAGTAATTACAGTTTGTGTGCATTGTTCTTACTTAAAAATTTATTATTCACCTCTATAATTTTTCTACAATGAAGACTAAATTATTCTCTTTGATCGCTCCACTTATGGTAGCGGGTTCAATGGCTTTTGCACAAGATAACTATGACAACGCTGAAGTTCAGCCAGAAGCAACTGAAGAAACAACAGAAGAAGAAGCTAACAAATTATCAATCTCTGGTTCAGTAGATTTATACTACAGATACGCTGGAGAGGTAAATAACGCTCCTACATCTTTCGCTGGTGAAAACAACACTATCGGTTTAGGTATGGCGAACGTGATCTTCTCACAATCATTAGGTAAAGCATCATTCGTAGCTGATTTATCTTTTGGACCAAGAAGTGACGGATCTCTCGGAGAAGGTAACTTCATCCAAAATTTATATGCTTCATACCAGTTAACTGACAAGTTAACAGCTACTGGTGGTTTTATGGGTACATTCGTTGGATACGAAGTAATCTCTCCAACAGCGAACTTCAACTATACAACTTCTTATTTATTCTCTAATGGTCCTTTCCAAAATGCAGGTGTAAAATTAGACTATGCATTCTCTGACAAAGTATCATTAATGGTAGGTTTATTCACTGACAGCTGGGATGTAACTGCTGAGTCTTCTTCATCTGGTATGTCAGGTATTGGTGCTCAATTATATGTAGCTCCAGTAGACGGATTAGATCTTTACTTAAATGCTTTTAACTCAAACACAAGAATGGTATTTGATTTAACAGCAGGTTACCAAGCAACTGACGCTTTCTATGTAGGTTTGAACGCTGCTTATGCTGACAAATCAGTAGATGATATGGGACAAGTTTACACAGGTGTTGCAACTTACTTACAATACCAAGTAAGCGAAACAGTTGGTTTAGGTTTAAGATACGAGCACTTCATCGACGAAAACAAAACAGTTGGAGCTGATGGAAGCAAAGACACTGTTGCTGGTGATTTAGGTACAGTAAACGCATTCACTTTATCTGGTAACGTAGCTTTAGGTCCACTAATGGTTATTCCTGAAGTTAGAGTAGATACTTCTGATATCGACGCGTTCTCAGACAAAGACGGTGCTTCAGATTCATTCACTCAAGCATTAGTAGCAGTTGTATATGCATTCTAATAATTAATATTATAGATACAACAACGGAAAAGCCGGTGCGATTTATCGCATCGGCTTTCTTTTTTCACCCTCTTGTATAAAAAACATCCTCTTCTACAGAAGATACAGCTACATTTTCATCAATCAGGGTAATTTTATAACCATATCACTTCAAAAACTTACTTTTTAAACTGCAAAAAGATAATTTTTAAAGAAATTTCACCTTCAATCAAAATCTTCAAAAATTTACAGTGTTTTTTAAAAAAATCATTAATTAACACCTAGTTAGATTAGAAATTACCCATAAAGTCAATTTTTTCTTGATTTTTTTAAAAATCAGAGTGATATTTACACCGTAAACAAATTATAACGACTTCTGCTAATGAACAAACTTCCTAACCTATTATTAGCGTTATTTAGAACGTTCGAGCAATAGTTTTTTAATCTCACATTACAATGACAAATCTTCGTTTTAACGCCCTTGAGACAGCTTCAGCTAGAACAGCAAAAGAAGTTGAAGCACCGTCTAACAAAATCTCAGATTATTTTGGCGAGGACTGTTTCGGTCTTCCTCAAATGAAAGCTGCACTTGCTCCAGCTATCTACAAGAAAGTAGAATCTGCAGTAAAGTATGGTACTAAAATCGACGAAGCTACTGCTGACGCTGTTGCATCTGCAGTAATGACATGGGCCGTTTCTAAAGGTGTTACACACCACACTCACTGGTTCCAACCACTAACTGGATCTTCTGCAGAGAAGCATGACTCTTTCTTCGATTACACAAAAGGTATTGAAACTTTCAAAGGTTCAACTCTTACTCAACAAGAGCCAGATGCCTCATCATTCCCTAACGGCGGTATCCGTGCAACAAACCAAGCACGTGGTTATACTGGTTGGGATCCTTCATCACCTATCTTCATTACAAACAAAACGCTTTGTATCCCTACTATCTTCGTTTCTTACACTGGAGATACATTAGATTACAAAACTCCTTTGTTAAAAGCACAAGAAGCTATTAACAAAGCGACTATTGATGTTTGTCAATACTTCGAAGAAGGTGTTACAAGTATTTCTGCTTCATTAGGTTGTGAGCAAGAGTACTTCTTAGTAGACAAAGCTTTCTACGCTGCACGTCCTGACTTATACATTGCAGGTCGTACTTTATTTGGTGCTAAGCCTCCTCACGGACAGCAATTAGATGACCACTACTTCGGTTCTATTGCTCCACGTGTTGCAGCATTCATGAAAGACTTTGAATTACAATGTCACAAATTAGGAATTCCTGTAACTACACGTCACAATGAGGTAGCTCCAGGTCAATTCGAAGCAGCTCCATTATACGAAGAAATCAACACAGCTGTAGATCACAACTTGTTGATGATGGATGTAATGGAACAAGTTGCTAGTGAGCATAACTTAGCTGTTTTACTTCACGAGAAGCCTTTCGCTAACTTGAACGGTTCTGGTAAGCACAACAACTGGTCATTAATCACTAATAAAGGACGTAACTTATTCCAACCGGAAGGTTCTTTATATTTCTTAACGTTCTTAGTTAACACTATCAAAGCGGTTCACGTTTATGGTGACTTAATGAGAGCGTCAATTGCTTCAGCGGGTAACGATCACCGTTTAGGTGCAAACGAAGCTCCTCCAGCAATCATGTCAGTATTCTTAGGTTCTACTTTGACTGACTTCTTAAACGAAGTTACTGAGTCTGGTAAACTTGTTTATGCTGAAGGTGGCGATGAGTTCATCGAATTAGGTATCGACAAGATCCCTGGTCTTAAGTTAGACAATACTGACCGTAACAGAACTTCACCATTTGCATTTACTGGTAACAAGTTCGAATTCCGTGCAGTAGGTTCTACTCAAAACACTGCAACTCCAATGACAGTGTTGAACTTAATCGTAGCTGAGCAATTAACTCAATTCAAAGCTTCAGTTGATGCTGCTATTGCTGGTGGTAAAGACAAAGAAGCTGCGATCCGTGAGATCTTAGTTCAATACATCAAAGAATCTGAAGCTATTCGTTTCGAAGGTGACGGTTACTCTCAAGAGTGGGTTGACGAAGCAGAGTCAAGAGGTCTTTCTAACGTAAAAGATACTCCTCGTGCTCTTGATTTCTTCATTGCAGAAGAAGCAAAAGAAATCTTCGCTAAGCACAACGTATTCAGCGAAAGAGAAATCGAAGCTCGTCACGATGTATGGTCAGAGATCTACTCTACTAAGATCGATATCGAGTCTAAAGCAATGGAGGAAATCGTACTTAACAAAGTAATTCCTGCTGCTGCTAGCTATGTTGCAACATTAGCTGACTCGGCTGCTAAATTAAAAGACCTTGGTTTAGACGCTTCTGCAATCACTACTACTATCTCTGAAGTAACTGGTTTCATGAAGACTGCTAAAGAAGGTGTTGCAGCAATGGTAGTTGAGCGTGATAGAGTTCTTGAAATCGAGGACACAAATGCTCAAGCTGTTGAGTTCTGCGATAGCATCAAGCACAAATACTTCGACACAATCCGTGAAGCAGTAGATCGTCTTGAGTTATTCGTTGATGACGCTCAGTGGCCATTACCGAAATACTCTGAAATGTTATTCCTTAAGTAATTAGGGATTTAATATAATGTGGGATGTTTATACAGCTCATGACCCTTTTTAGGGTCGTGAGCCCACTTTTTCCCACTGAAATTAAGCGATTTATAAAATAAATCGCTTTTTATATGCAAAAAGGCTTGTGTATTTTAAAATAAACCTGCTATATTTGCATCGCATTAAAACGGCGATCGTAGCTCAGTTGGTTAGAGCACCGGTTTGTGGTTCCGGGGGCCGTGGGTTCGAATCCCATCGTTCGCCCA
>NZ_JACVVP010000082.1 GCF_014534745.1 Flammeovirga sp. EKP202 | reverse complement strand
AATCTCCTTATTTTCTCGAAAAGTTGAAGTCTTGCACATTGGCTCGACTATTCAACACTAACATTTGATAAACACCACTGTTCACTTTATTCCCAATAATGTGACATAGTGGCGTATATACAATAGTAAAATAGTTTACTCCTTTCAAGGTAGGAAAGAAATTCTAACAATCAAATGCAATACATTATTATTCTAATATATATTACAAATTATCAAGAGGGCTTTGTATTTCACGTACTACTTTGGTACTCACGTGAGTGTAAATCTGTGTTGTCATCGATGAATTGTGACCTAATAGTGATTGTATGTATCTTAAATCAACTCCATTTTCTAAAAGGTGTGTTGCAAAACTATGACGGAGAGTGTGGACTGTTACTCGTTTCTGAATCTTGGATTTTATGACAGCACGTTTAAGAATTTTGGAAACAGAAGTTCTACTATATTTCGTTCCTTCCTTTTCCCCTTCAAATAGATACTTTTTCGGACGATAAATCTTAAAATACTGCCTTAAGATCAATAAGTTCTTTTCAGAGAGAAGTGTATTTCTATCTTTATTTCCTTTTCCTTCTACTACCCTTATCAACATCCTCTTTGAATCGATATCCTTTATCTCCAAATTGATTAGCTCTCCTATTCTCAGGCCGGCAGAATAAATAGTCATCAATATTGCCTTGTGTTTAATATTTCTTGTATTCGTAAAAATTGATTTTACTTCTTCAGTGCTCAATACAACGGGTAAACGTTCTTTTTTCCTTGGACGCTGCACGTTATAATAACAATAATCCCTTTCCAGCACCCTTTCTAAGAAAAATTTCACTGCATTCAGTGCTTGATTTTGGTAAGAATCAGATCTTTTTTCAACGGAAACAATATGAAAAAGGTATTGTTCCAATAGTGTCTTTGATAATTGTCCATCTTCTATTGTTCTTATATCCTGATATCCTTTACGGTATAAATGATCGAGGTATTTTTGTAACATTGAAGTATAGATCTGAGCGGTATTTAAAGCATATCGATACAATTCAAGCTTTTTGACTAATGCTATCAAATGTATTGCTTTGTATTTGGGATAGAGTTTGGGAATTTTCTTATAGAATGACTCATAACTCAATTCTTCAGATTCAGTTAAAGCTTCTTTATTATTACTCTGAAAAACAGCCTTTGTATCTACCCATCCTATTCCTTTAAAAGTAGTAAAAACAGATTGAATACTTTTATAGCCATCGGGGATATAAACACACTCTAACTCTTTACTCCACTTTACATTCGGTAGTGTTTTCACCAATTTCTTCACCCCATCAGTCATCGGAAAAGTTAATTTTATAAACTTTTGATTCTGAATTTTGATAGGATTTAAGCGAATTGTAACATTTACTTTCGTCATTTCAACAGTCTTTGAGATTAATAGTATTGCCAAATTCACAAAAACTACCCTATTTATCCGAGTATTAAGCGATTATAATCGCTTATATTTGCTTATTTACTAAATTAGGAGTGAATTATACTTTAATGTATTTCTCTGAAAAACTCAAACTACATTGCTTAACAAACATAGATTCATGAAAGAAAAAAAATGCCTCTATTGCCAAAAACTTATTTTAATGGGAAGATCGGATAAGAAATTTTGTAACCCGACTTGCAGGCATGCTCACAACAACGAAATATTAAATCAACGATATTTCACAAAATCAATGCATGAAAAAATCATTCATAAGAATTACAAAATTCTAAGAAAACTATGTCCTCATGGAAAAGGTACAGTCAGAAGAACTACGGTAGAGGAACTGGGGTTTGATTTCAAATTTTTCACTTCCTTTTACAGAACTCAAAAGCATAAAACCTACTTCTTTTGTTTTGACCTTGGATATACCCCTATCATGGATAATGGACATGAAAAATTATTGATTGTCTCTTGGCAAAAATATATGGATAATTTTGATTTTGATCCCTGGAAAGGTATACGTTGATGTTTGTCGCTTTTTATTTCATAAATTACTATTAATACTCATTTCTGCATTATGTTGTAAACTATATTTTCATTAATTACAGCAATTCCTTTTGTGAAAGATAAATGGTAGTGCGTTGTGGTTCGAAAAGACGTTGCAATGCAACGACCCTACACAACTGCATTTTAGAAGATAATTACAAAACACTTTTCTTTTGATACTAAATTAGACAATCATTTAGTGGTACCTCCCTCGGCATTGAAGGGAAAAGCATTAAGAATTTCATGGAATGAGCCGTTAAAAATGATTTTCTTGTTTGAGCAAAGAGAGTTTAAAATCATTGAGGCGAGAGGAATGAAATTTAGCTTTTGACTTCTAAGTCTTGAATTTTTTGCTTCGTTTTTGTTTCAAGACAAAATGAAAAAGAAGGAAGATTGAAAGTAGACCCTATAAATGCTTCTGGAAAGGCCAATTAAAAGTTGACGATAATGAGCTTAAAAAAGGAGAATTAGAACTTAATGCCAACGATCAACATATCATCAACTTGTTCCCAATTTCCAATGCTTCTCCAATTATTGATTGTAATGCCTAATTCTCTTTTCTGTTCTTCTACAGTTTTCGAGGATACTTCCAATAAAGTTTCTCTAAACTTTTTCACTAGAAATTTTTTCGCATTTGGTCCTCCGAATTGGTCTTGATAACCATCAGTGGCCATATACAAACAATCTCCGGCTTGAATTTCCCAATGATGCTCTTCGTAAGAAAGGTTAAGCTCACCTCCGATTGATTTTCGGGTAGCCTTCAACTTGTGGATTTCGTTGTCACGTACCAAATAGATAGGGTTTTTAGCTCCAGCACAATACAATTGATTTCCATTAACGGCAATGATAGACATATCCATACCGTCATTGTTCATTGTTTTTTCTTGTTGAAGATTTCTAACTACAATATTGTTAAGTTCCTTGAGGATTTCTGAAGGAGAAAATATTCTTTTTCCTCTGACAATTTCATAAAGTGAACTTGCTCCCATCATAGACATCAGTGCACCTGGCACCCCATGACCGGTACAATCGATGCAAGCATAAATTTTCCAGTCATCTTGTTCTGTAAACCAATAGAAATCACCACTAACAATATCTTTGGGCTGATTGAAAATGAAATTATTAGGAAAGGCATGATCAATCACTTGTTGCGATGGTAATATAGAAGACTGTATCAGGAGTGCACTTTTGATACTGTTTGAAATTTTCTGATTTTGATAATTCAATTGCTTTCCTTGTGCCTCAGAGTGTTCTAATGTCTCTTTGAGAATATCATTTTTCTTTAATAATTCCTCATTCACATTTTCGATCTCAATATTGGCCATCTCAATCTTGTCCAATGCTGAAGTCAGCTTAAAGTTCAGCTTTTTGGTTTTCCTTTGATTGAGATAAATATAGTAGAGAAAAACTAATAATATCAGTACAATAATAATGGTGAAATAGATAAACTTTTGCTGAGCATCTAAACGATTGCTCGATTTTAGTTCAATTTCTCTCAATACATCATTTTCATCTTTCTGATCTTCCACTTCGTGAAAGGCTTGCATATCAGCGACTGCCTCACTTTTCTGAATATCAAACAAACTATCCGAAAGGATTATACTTTTCTCGTAAAAATATATAGCTTGATCTTTATTTAAACTCTTCAGTGTTTCGGCTAACTTCAATGAGACATCGTATTCAAAATCTAACAATTTGTTTGATTTCGTGATCTTGTATGCCCTTTCAAAGACCTCGTACGCTTTATTGAATTGCTTTCTTTTGAGATAATAATCTCCAATTGCCAAATAAGAATTTAATTTCGGTAATGGTAAATCTTTCTTATTTGCTTCTTTGACGGTGATCAAAAATATTTTCCTTGCCAAAGAATAATCTCCCTGACTCATTGCAAGCTGCCCTTTTAGAATTGAAAATAAAACATAGGATTCAAAGTCATTGTTTTTAGTAAACAACTTCAGGTCATTAATCCTTGTCAATACTTTTGACAGTTCATCATATTCTTTAAATACAAGGTGTATATCTGCAATGTTCAACAAAGCAGTGCCTTTTATTCTATCTAAATAAACGTTCGTCGAATCGATTTCCAGTTTTAATATATCTTCAAAAACCTCGAAAGCTTGAACATATTCTTTATGCTGCAAATAAATGTAACCAATGTTATTCAACGTATAGGCTAGGTCTACCTTATCTTCTCTTTGCTTATCAATCTCATAAGCAATTTTCAAGAGGTTAAGTGCGGTTGCTGTTTTTCCTTGAGCCGTATAAACGGTAGCGAGGTTGGTATGTCCTGATGAAATCAATTGAAGTTCATAAGCTTCCTCAGCAACATCGATGGCTTTTTCACAGTAATATTCAGCGGTATCAATTGCCCCTAAATATTCATAATAAGCACATAAATTGGAATAAAAATCAAAGATCCGATGATGATCATTTGAAACCTTTACACAGTCCGATTCTATGTCCAACCAAGCCTTGGCACTATCTAGTTTACCTAGAGTTAAAGATTCACTAATTTTTCCTGCTATATATTGTCCCTCATCAAAAGTGGAGTCATTACTTAAAAGTATACTATCATCTAGTTTAGCAAAAGAACATATATGAACGAATAAAAAAAATAGTAGTACTGCTACTTGTTTCAAAAATTTCTTCAAGAACATATTTTAAATAAGAGTATCAGCCAAAAATACAAAAACACATCAATAATTCTGTATAATCCACGAGGAAAAGTAAAAATGATTTATTAAAATTAACCTTAAAGAATTTTAACGTGATTAAAAGTAATTGATTATGAAGCAATTTTTGGGTGTAGACATCGGTGGTACAAACGTCAAATTTGGTGTAGTAGATTCCGATGGTAACATTATTAAGAAAAAAAAATACCCTACTGCGGAAGTTTCTGAAGGTGGTGACTTCTGTTGTAATTTCTCAAAATTACTCGCTAAAAGACTAAAAAAATACCCTGACATTGCTTCTGTAGGTATAGGCATACCTGGTACTATTTCAGCAGACGGAACATCAACACTTGACTTACCCAACGTACCTGCACTAGGCAATCAACCTTTGGTGAAAATCCTTAAAAAGGATTTCCCATCGCTTCCAATTGCAATGGACAACGATGCCAATGCAGCAGCTCTTGGCGAACTTCATTTTGGTTTGGAAAACATCCCTGACACTTATCTTTTCATCACACTCGGTACTGGTGTTGGTGGTGGTTGTGTAATCAACGGACAAGTGTTCAAAGGTGGTGATGGCAACGGCCTTGAAATTGGTCATGTTATGTCAAGTACAGGACATACCATTGAGCAAAACATCGGTAAAGCGGGCATCATCAATATGGCTCAGAATTATATAAAAGAAGGGAAACTTTCAACGACTTTATCTGGTGAGTTTGATGCCAAAATGGTCGCTACTGCTGCTCATGAAGGTGATGAACTTGCCTTACAAGTTTATCATGATATGGGTAAATATGTTGGAGAGCTAATTGTTTCCGTGGTCAGAGTGTTAGACATCAAAACAATTCTTATTGGTGGTGGTGTTTCTGAAACTTTTGATTATTTGAAAGGAAACATGAATGAAGTCATCAATGCCTTCTTACCTGAGTATTATACCAATGCTTTAGATATTCGTTTGGCTACACTAGGCAATAATGCGGGTATTTTAGGTGCTGCTTCACTAGGTATCAATGCAATTGAACTAGAATAATAATTGCAATAAGTACTATGTCAAAAATAAATTAGAATTGACTATAATTTATTTTTGACTTAGTACTTATTAAAAAACACCATTGATAAGAAGTTAATTTCAATACTTATTAATGGTGTTTTTTAATGGTTCATTTTGACATTGTAATGTAACATCATTACACATAACTATTATTCGGAATTCTATTAACAACACACTGTAAACTAAGTTTTCAAATATTTATGGTATTTAGAAATCAGGAGATTTCTAATGATCTGAAGGACACTAATGACGCTATCGCTTAACATTCGCGCCAGTGGTTTCAATAATTAATTTAATTCCTTTTTTGAAGGGTAAATGGTAGTGTATTGTGGTTTGCAAGGACGTTTTACTAAAACGTCCCTACATAACTGCATTTTAGAAGATTATTAAAAAATCTTTGTCTTTTGACATGTAATCAGACATCATGTAGTAGTATCTCCCTCGGCATTGAAGGGAAAAGCGTTAAGAATTTCATGGATTGAGCCGTTAAAAATGATTTTCTTGTTTGAGCAAAGCGAGTTTAAAATCATTGAGGCGAGTGAAATGGAATTTAGCTTTTGACTTCTAAGCCTAGATTTTTTGCTTCGTTTTTCATCAATGGAAAAATGAAGAAGAAGGAAGTTTGAAAGTAGATCTTATAAATGCTTGCAGAAATTTCAATTGAAGGTACACGACACGATAATTTACCCACAAAAAGGTGATTTACCCTTCCTCCTACTCCTCACACCATAAACAATCAAAAGATAGTACTCAATTTACTGTGTTTAATTGAATACCTGTTTATCTTTGCAGAAACTAAATTAGCACCATGAAGAAGATAGGTATTTTTGCATCAGGTACAGGATCGAATGCTTTCAAAATCATCAAACATTTTGAAGGAAATGATAACGTTGAGTTTGTTGTTCTTTCTAATAATAAAGATGCAGGCGTATTAGAAAAAGCGGCCTCACTGGGAATCCCTCATTATAGTTTCTTGAAAAAAGAATTTTCAAATGGAACTGTTTTAAATTTCTTGAAGGAAAACAATGTTGACCTTATTATCCTTGCAGGGTTCCTTTTATTAGTAAGTGAAGATATTATCAATCACTATCCTAATAAAGTCAT
Source organism: Flammeovirga sp. EKP202 (assembly GCF_014534745.1). Taxonomy (GTDB): domain Bacteria; phylum Bacteroidota; class Bacteroidia; order Cytophagales; family Flammeovirgaceae; genus Flammeovirga. The sequence continues at coordinate 16,586 of NZ_JACVVP010000082.1, read as the reverse complement.
CAATATCCACCCAGCACTATTACCAAAATATGGTGGAAAAGGGATGTATGGCATTAACGTTCATCGTGCAGTTGTAGAGAATAGAGAAAGTATTTCTGGTATTACCATTCATTATTGTAATCATGAATACGACGAAGGACAATTTATTTTACAAGCTACAACACAATTAGACCCTACAGATACTCCTGAGGAAGTGGCTGCTAAGGTGTTGAAGTTAGAGCATTTTTATTTTCCAAGAGTGATTGAAAACATCCTAGGATAGTAATAAAAGGTAAAGGCACTATTTTGTATCTCTATTGAAAGTTTTAAATTAGTGCTTTCAAAAAAATAACGATTTACTTTTTGGTACAGCATTATTCCAAATTGTAATAAAAAAATAAAATAATGGGAAGAGCATTCGAATTTAGAAAAGGAAGAAAATTAAAAAGATGGGCACATATGGCAAAGACCTTCACCCGTCTAGGTAAAGATATTGTAATTGCAATTAAAGAGGGTGGTTCTTCCGATCCTGATTCCAACTCAAGACTACGTGCGGTATTACAAAACTGTAAGGCTGAAAACATGCCGAAAGAGAATATCGAACGTGCCATCAAAAGAGCAACGGACAAGGATACTTCTAGTTATGATGAGAAACTATTTGAGGGTTATGCACCTCACGGTATTGCTGTTTTGGTAGAAACTGCCACTGACAACAATAATAGAACAGTAGCTAACGTTCGTAGTTACTTCAACAAATGTAATGGTAGTTTGGGTACTTCTGGCTCTGTTGAATTTATGTTTGAGCACAAATGTCACTTCAAAATCGCTAAAGGCGAGCTAGACGTTGAAGAACTTGAGTTAGAATTGATCGACTTCGGTGCTGAAGAGGTTTTCGTTGAAGAAGCAGAAAACGATGAGGATACTGAAAAAATCATGATCTATGGTGAGTTCAAAAGCTTTGGTTCATTGCAGAAAGCATTGGAAGACATGGGCGTTGAAATCATCAGTTCTGGTTTAGAAAGAATCCCAACAACAACCAAGAAGTTGACAGCTGAACAGGAAGAAGAAGTTGACAAGTTGATTGAAAAACTAGAAGAAGATGATGACGTACAACACGTTTATCATACAATGGAATAATATTGTTGTATAAATTAAAGAGGTAACGTCTATACTTACCTCTCACATTATACACACCTCAAAAGCCATCTTTTTATGAAAATAAAGGGATGGCTTTTCTCATATTCAGAATCTTATGGATTTTTCAAAGAGAAATACCACTTTTTATAGCACAGTTCTCTAAATTTCAATTGCTAAATATTAATAACCCATTTTTAGTTATGAAAATTTTAAATCTATTAATGTTGATCGGTTTTTCGATCTTTGTACTTTCTTGTAGTGATGATGAAACAACATCAGGGAAAGACGTCAACCCTATCTATTTCTCTTTCGGTGAATCTTTAACACTAAGTGATGAATTAGAAATTGAAAACATCCAGGTGTCATTTGATCATAGTACAAACAAGGTACGAATTGTCTCTCAGCTTACAACAGCAATTGATCAAGCAAGTGTTGATGTAGTTTTTGATGCAACACTTAACTTAACAGGATCATCAAAGACAGATGATTACAAGTACACTATCATGGCGGACTCAGGGGCCACGTACTCTCAGAGTCTACAGTTAGCTGCAGGTTGTCTGAATGTGAACCCAGATCCTGGTTTCGGTGTAGGTATTGTTCAGGAAGACTATGTGTATGAAAACTTTGTGCAATGGGACGATTCTGCTTCGAAGTATTATATCTCAACTGCAGAATTTATTGTGTTTATGCTAGGCTTAGTTGACCCTGAATTTTCAGTACCTCCGGGTGTAGATCCAGGTTTTGGTCAATTCCCTAAAATCTGGCAAGCAGATGGATCGATTAAAGGATGTAGTGAACTACCTACTCTATTCAATTAAGAAATCTGATGCAATGGAGCAAAAAAATAGCCTTAGTTTTAAAACTAAGGCTATTTTTTTGGATATAGTTAAAACTAGATTTGAGCAGTTACTTTTGCTTCTAGTTCTTTTTTCGCTACTGCACCAATGATTTTATCCACTGGCTCACCACCTTTGAATACTAACATTGTAGGAATAGAACGGATACCGAATTTAGCAGCTGATTGAGGGTTAGCATCAACGTCTAATTTACCGATTACTGCGTCTGTCAATTCTACTGCTAGCTCGTCGATTACTGGAGCCATCATTAAACAAGGTCCACACCAAGTTGCCCAAAAATCAACTAAAACTGGTTTATCTGAATTTAATACAACTTCTTCGAAGTTAGCATCTGTGATTTCTACTGCTTTTCCCATTATAATATTATTTTATGTATGAACAAATTATCATATTTTCAATTACGTATATATAAAACGACGCTTACGTAATTTGGTTGCACAAATGTAGTAAAAATAAGGGCATAGTTACAAAGATTAAATCTATACCATTATAGTTTTTATTTATACAGAAATGTAAGTAGTTTATCTTACCCAAGTTACCTTTTCCTTGATCTCTTTTCTCTTACCTATTTTATTTTCTCGAGGTATCTTACCCATGTAGAATAAACCTAAAAACTCATCTTCTTCTCCCAAACCAAAAAACTCTTTCGATTCTTTGAATTTGACCATCCCTCCTGTACTCCAATAACCACCGTAGCCTAAAGCTGTCACCGTCAATGCCATGTTCTGTACTGCACAAGCTACTGCTTCAATTTCTTCCACTTTAGGAATTTTGGGATTACTTCCTCTCTTCATGATAATGGCGATCACGTGAGAAGACTGTAAAGGCAACTTGACTAGTTTTTCATAACGTGCCTGATCAAACTCTTCTTCTGAAGTATTGTCTTTATATATATTCCCTTGAGCCTCAGACAAAGCCTGAAGTCCTTCTTTTTCAAAGACAAAGAAACGCCAAGGTTCAGTTAAACCATGATTAGGGGCCCAATTTGCATTTTCTAAGATTAAATCAATGTGTTCATTAGGTATTTCTCCCTCAATATATTCATGAGGATAAAATGATCTTCTGTCTTTAATTAGACTTGAAATGAGTTCTACTTTATTCATCATTAAGTTTTATTGTCAATTATTAGCTTAAAATTGAACATAATATTATAAATATATTTAAACGATATATAAAAAAACTCTAACATTATTCTATTTTTGTTGTTACAATACACATACTATGGTTTGAAAAAAAACCGACTACTTCTTGCATCGAAATAATATTTAAACTTAAAAAAATGATAGACACAACTACCGTAAATTTTGAAGATACAAAAACGGCTTTTGAGTGGAGAAATGACAATGAATTAAAGCAAACGTATGCTTTATTTGCAATGATGCACTCCCCTGGTTTAGTGAAAGTTGGTACAACAATGTTGAACCTTGCTTTCAAATTAAGTTTACCGATTAAAGGAATAGTAAAGAAAACCTTATTTAAACAGTTTTGTGGTGGGGAGACCATCGAAGACAGTAATGACACTATTGCTACATTAGGTAAATATAATATTGGGTCTATCTTGGATTACTCTGTAGAAGGTGCTCAAAATGATAAAAGTTTTGATACCACTGAAGCTGAAATTATCGAGACCATCAAAAAGGCAAACCAAGATAATAATGTTCCTTTTTCTGTTTTTAAATTAACAGGTATTGCTGCTGTAAGTCTTTTAGAAAAAGTACACGCAGGAGAAGTGTTATCAGCAGAAGAAGAAACACAATGGTCTAAAGTAGTTAAAAGGGTTGAAAACCTTTGCAAAACAGCTTATGAACATGATGTACGTATTTTCATTGATGCTGAAGAAACTTGGATGCAAGGTCCAGTTGATCAATTGGCCTACGACATGATGGTGAAATACAATAAGCAAAAAGCAATTGTATACAACACTTACCAAATGTACCTGCATAGCAAATTAGGACAATTAAAGTCTGATTTAGCAAAGGCGCAACAAGAAGGTTTTATTCTTGGTGTTAAGTTGGTGAGAGGTGCGTACATGGAAAAAGAGGGAGAAAGAGCAAAGAAAATGAACTACCCTACTCCTATCCAACATACAAAGGAAGCTACTGATAGAGATTTTGATAAAGCACTTGAATTTATCATGGAAAATCACAAAGATTTTGCTCTATGTGCTGGTTCTCATAACGAGAAAAGTAATCAACTGTTAGTAGATCTAATGAGTAAATATAATGTAAGTGATAACGATCCGAATTTCTTCTTTGCACAGTTATTTGGAATGAGTGATCACATTTCATTCAACCTTTCTAATGCAGGTTTTAATGTTGCGAAATATTTGCCTTACGGTCCTGTAAAAGAAGCGTTACCTTATTTATTCAGAAGAGCGGAAGAAAATACTTCTGTAGCTGGACAAGCTGGTAGAGAATTAACTTTAGTTTCAAACGAGATAAAAAGAAGAAACCAATAGTAACTTACTTAATTTGGAGGGTTGGACAGTTAACGTTGACTTTTAAAGTTTGATAACTTTGACTTTCAAATAGAGTACACATTGGATTCATCTTTACATAAATTAAACTCTTAATGGGCTTATTAGGCCGATTAAGAGTTTTTTTTACATTTTTAAACACCTCAATGTTAATATTTTAATAAATAATTATATATATTGCTGATGATTATTAGATTAACGCATACAACTACTTACAACATGAAAGCAAAATTACTATTTTTTTTCGTCGGCTTATTTTTTTTAGTCTGTGCACATCATATAATGTCTGCCAACAATTCTGAAAACAAACAAAGTGAAGCCAATGTTAAAGTAATTTCTTTGGATCACAGTACTACTGTTCAAGAATAAGTTTATTCTTCTTTCAAGACTTCTACTGAAGGCACTTTTGAAAGTGATCGCATAAACAAAACTCCTATCAAGATCGTCATTAGAATAACAATTCCACCCAATATTATGCTTTCTTTGAATGCAATATAAAAGGGTAAATCAAAGACAAAATACGCTAAGCACCAGGATCCAATCCATCCTAATATAATTCCTGTAAGGGTTGATATACTTCCAATAGAGAAATATTCAATCAAGGAGATACGTATTAGGTGTTTTTTCTTTGCACCTATCGCTCGCAGTACACCTGCTTCTTTCTTTCTTTGGTATTTTCCGATAGACATAAAACTCCACAACACCAACAAGCCTGTAAATATACATAGGCCTCCCAACCAACGGAATACAAATGATACCCTGCCTAGTATTTCATTGATTGAATTAAATATCAACCCTAAATCAATGGCCGATACGTTGGGGAATTGAGCTATTACCCTATTCTGTATTTGAGCGATTTTTGCCTTTTCTTTGATATTGAGTGCAAATACATAGATACTCGGTGCAGCTTCAAGAACGCCTGCAGGAAACAAGACTACAAAATTTGCTTCCATTCTAGCAAAATCTACTTTCCTGACATGTGCGATTTTTGTTTTCAACTCAAAACCTTGTACATTAAATACTAAGATATCTTCAAATTGAAGCCCCGAAGATTCCATAAAACTTTCTGACACTGAAATAGGTACCACTTCATTGATACTAGACTTCCCTACAAACTCCCCTTTTACAGTAACCTCATTTGGTTTTAAGTGATCACGATAAGTCACTCTATATTCTCTGTCAAAAATCCATCTCTTGATATTTTTTGTAGAATCTTTTAATGCCACTTTCTTTGTTTCTCCATTAAGATATTCCAATGACATGGTCACTACCGGAGCTTCTTGTTCTACAGCTAGTTTTTCGCTATTAATCATATCTAATAGCTTTGCCTTTTGCGATTTCTGAACATCGTATAAGATAAGGTTTGCACTTCCATCATTTCCTACATCACTTACTTTATCCATTAATATTCCTCTGATGGAAAGCATACAGATTATCAGAAAAACACCTAAACCTATGGTAGTTCCTAATAAAAGCGTCTGATTATTGGGTCTAAACAATTGAGAAATTCCATATTTTAAGCTAAACGACAATTGGTTTAAATCTCTCTTTTTCAACACTGTAATTAGAGAAAAACAAATTCCACCCAAAATCAAAAGTACTACTAAGATGGCAAATAGAAATAGAAATGATTTAGTCAAGTCTTCTAATAACCAATAAGAGAAAAATAAGACAAATCCACTTATTGTAATAAATAATAGGAATGTCAATTTTTTATTATGGACTGTATTTCCTTCCAAAAGAAAAGACCTTAACACATAAATAGGTGAAACATTTAAGATTTGTAATAACGGATACCACCCAAATAAAATAGAAATGATGACACTCAATAATATCCCTATGGCAATAGCTTTGAAAGAAATGGAATTACTCAATTCTACCATTAATAAATCTCCAAATAATGCAGGAAAACTAAATTGTGCGACAACACCAATTACTGATCCTATCACCCCTCCAATCAACCCTAAAAAGAGAATCTGAAGTAGGTAGATCATAAAGGTTTCCATAGCAGTGGCACCCAAGCAGCGCAATATCGCAATGGATTTCAGCTTACTTTTGACATAAATAAAAATGCCACTTGAAACCCCAATACAACCTAAGAGTAAGGAAACAAAAGATATTAATTTGAGAAAAGCATCAATATCGTTAAAGAAACGACCAATCCTTGCCGTATTATTTTCGGAAGTAACCGCTCTCACACTTTCTTCCTCCAATAAGGCATCTTGTTGATTAATCAGATTTTGAATATTTGTTGTATCATTATAGGCTAAAAAATAACGGTAATTGACCCTACTTCCTTTTTGTATCAAGCCCGTGGAATCCAAATATTTAAATGGGAAGTAAACGATAGGAACAGCGGCCGCCATAATGGCACTTTGTCCTACCCCTTTTTTTATAGTTCCTGCGATTTCAAATGTTGTCTGTCCAAAACGTAAAGAATCTCCAATAGACAAGTTCATCTGATACAACACAGCACTATCTACCAAAGCAATTTGTTCTTCTTTTTCCCATCTTTGCCATGCCGATTGAGGTGAAAGTTCAATACTACCATAAAATGGATATCCTAATTCCAAAGCTCTGAGGTCCACCATTCGTGAAGCTTGACGTTTGGGAGAAAAAGCCATGGAAGCAAAGTTGTATTGTTTAGCCAATTCACTTTTTTCTTTCTCGAAAATAGTAAGAAGATCATCCGATATAAGATGATTTGCTCTTAGTTCTAGGTCGGCACCCAACATTTCTTTTGCCTGACTGTCAATATCTTTGACCACATTTTCAGAAAAATTGATCATGGCGACAAGTGTGCCTATTCCAATGATGATTGAAATGATAAAGGGGCCTATTTTATAAATGCTATTGAGTAAATCTCTTCGAGCATTGTTGATTACAAATTGAATTCTCACTTTTATTTGCTTAATGAATCCTTTAAAAAGATAAATATTCCAATTATACCACATAAATTGTGACCATAGAATAATATGACAGTTTAATTTAAATAAAATTTAGTTAAAAATTTATGGCATCTTTTCTTGGTTACACCCATGAAGACCTTCCTGATTGGGTAAAGAAAGTAGAGCAATTTCCAGTGGTTTTGTATATACTCAAGTGGGCATTAATCGGTACACTAGTCGGTGGTTTAACCGGTATTGGTTCAGCTCTTTTTTTATGGGGGTTACATTGGGCTACTGAATGGAGAGAACTTCATAAATGGATCATTTTTGCACTTCCCGTTGGTGGTTTCTTAATTGGAGCTTGTTATTATTACTTAGGGCAAGATGTTGTAAAAGGAAACAACCAATTATTGGATGAAATCACTAAACCAAATAGAATCATCCCATTGAAAATGGCTCCTCTTGTCACAATTGCTACAATTGCCACTCACCTCTTTGGTGGTTCTGCCGGACGAGAGGGAACTGCTGTACAAATGGGTGGAGCGATTGCGGATCAGTTTACCAAAATATTCAAATTGGATAAATATGATCGTAAAATCTTGATTATTTCAGGTATTGCAGCTGGTTTTTCTTCTGTTTTCGGAACTCCACTTGCTGGGGCTATTTTCGGTTTAGAAGTTTATATTATTGGTAGAATGAGATATGAAGCAATCTTCCCTTCTTTCTTCACTGCTATTATCGCTAATTATGCGACTCATACTTTTGGTCATCATTTAGGAATTACACATACCGAATATCATATTCCAATTGTTCCTGAGATGACATTGCAAAATCTATCCTTATGTGTTGTGGCTGGTATTGCTTTTGGTTTGACAGGGATGTTATTCTCTAAAGCTTGTCATTATTGGGGTGGATTATTTAAATCGAAAATCTCATATGCACCTTTACGTCCTGTGATTGGAGGTGTTGTATTAGCCTTAGGGATTGTAGTTGTTAACTATAATCACGGTTTCGACTACAGTAATTATGATTTAAAATACTTTGGATTGGGTGTACCTACCATTGTTGCTGCATTTGATACTCAAATGCATTGGTATGATTTCTTGATGAAGACGTTAACGACCTCATTTACTTTAGGTGCTGGATTTAAAGGTGGTGAAGTGACCCCCCTATTTTATATTGGTTCAACTTTAGGTTCTTTCTTATCCAATCACATTTCCTTACCTGTTGCTTTGTTAGCAGGAATGGGGTTTGTAGGTGTATTTAGTGGAGCAACCAACACACCAATGGCTTGTACGATGATGGGTATTGAGTTATTTGGTGCTCCTTCTGCTGTCTTTATTGCAGTAGCTTGTATTACGGCCTATATGTTCTCTGGGCATACAAGTATTTACTCTTCACAAATTGTAGGTTCTCCTAAAAATCAAGTGAAAGAAAATGAAAAAGGAAATACGTTATCTGAAATTGAAGTGATACGAGAAGCAGAGAAAAAACATTTAAAGAATAGAGAAAAAGGAGAAAAAAAATAGTTTGTATTCTTCCTTCATAAGTACTAAGACAAAAATAAATCATAGTTAATTCTTATTTATTTTTTGTGAGTACAACGCTAAAAAACGTATTAATAGTGGTTCTATTGAAAGTTTTTTGAAGGAAGTAATCGCAAAACAATAAATGGAATTAGTGGTATATAATTTTGTCTTGGTACTTAACATACAAAAACACCTCATCAAGCAATAGATGAGGTGTTTTATTTTATAGTAACTTATTGAGCATTGGTTCCGAAAAAAGTATGTCTTTCCAAATACCAATTACTTTGTTTTGAACTTCTTTCCTCTTCTTCATCAATCAACTCGTCAAGTGAAAGTTCCCCACTTCCACGCTCTCGGACACCATCTTGATTAAAAATAGAAGTATCTGTGATTGCGGTCACTGTACTCAACATCAATATATTATCAGTAGTGTAAGGAGGTGACACACTTAAAAGATCAGGGTGACCAATTAGTATTTCATTTTTATAATCACCACTAGCATCTTTCATAATCTGCTCAGTATTATTTTCCACTGAAGAGTTTGTCGCTGGAAATAACAGTTTCATTGAACCATCACTTGTAAGTAGGAAAATATAAAGATAGCGGTCTTCCATATTCCAGCTTTTATAAAGGTTTTCATCTTTATAGAGTGCTAAACCATATTCCTCTCCTTCCAATAAAGCTCCATTTTTAACAAGGTCACCGTTTGAGTTTTTCTTTAATGCAAACTTAAATGGAAAATTTGCATTATTAGGAGGTACTTCCATCGTCAACCACCCTTTTAACTCTCCCAATCTTTCAGCATAATTCGCTAAAGCAAATGTTCTATGCGGTGCTACCCAATCCGTAAATGAGGGTAAAGGATTTTGTTCCTCATCCTTTTGGGCTCCATATCTCACCCATGAATACTCTAATTCGCTTTTTTCATTAAACCTACCAATCAAACGATAATCAAATTTTTCAGAAGGCTTAATTGGTTCTATCTTTGGCTGTCCTGAGAGACTTCCATTCAACTCTTGAAATACAGCAGTGGTTGGAGGAACTTCTAAGTAAATTTTATTATTAGGAGCTTCCATTTTTGAAATTACCTTTTCTAGTTTTTCAAAAGTAGGAACAGAATGTCCAAAAGATACTGACTCTGATGAGGAATAAAAACCTTTCCATTTGTCATCCACTTTTCGAACTACCAAGCCGACATGCTCTTCATAAGGAGCATATTCCATTACACCTTTGTCTATTAATAACCTGCTTAATTCTTTTAATGAGTTGACTTCAATATCTGAGATTCCTATCTGACCAAAATCTATTTTTAAACGATTCTTGTTGTAAGGTGCCCATTTTGTAACTTTCACCAAATCTCCTTCTTCCAATGCTTTGCTTCCTTGAATCACTTTTCCGTAGCAGCCATTCACACCAAACAAAGCCGTCACTTCAATAACAACTTCTTTTTTAATATGTGTCAGTTGCGTACCAGGTACAATCCCTACTGCACTACCGCCGTCTAATGTAATTTTGTATTTATTTTCAGCATCTACAATACCCACTTGTACACCAATTGACGGATCTGCCACTCCTCCAAACAAGGGCTGTTTCATTCTTTCCTCTTGTCCTTCCACTACTGGATCTTGTCTTGGAACAGCATTATAAAGAATAATAGAATTTACTCTTTTGAAGATATCCTCTGCTGATTCATTCACCGAGCTCATTTGCATAGCCTTCATCAACGCATAGGTAAAAACGCCATGCGATTGTCCTCTATTGTCTTTGTATTCTTTGGCTAACTGATAATCTTGAGCTGCTGATACAACCAAAGCTCCTCGTTCGGCTGCTGACTTTTGTTTTTTGTAAGTTTGGTCAATATCTATATCACTTACTGGTACATAACGCGATTGCAAACTGTTAAGATCAATAGCACCACGAGTACCTGATCCACTAAAGCAATTATCAAAAATGACCGTTAATTCAGCCTGTTTATCTAATATTCTATTTAGAAGTTCATTGATTTCAACATCCAATAAAAATTCATTTGTTCTCAATACATCAGAAGGAACAATGGCCTCGTGTTTTTTATCTAATTCATAAAATTTTGAATTTCGAATTTGAGCTCCATGTCCTGCATAGTAAATGCAAACTTGATCACCTTTACTCGCAGACTTGACCAATTGATTAAAAGCCTTTACAATTGATTTTTTAGTAGTCGATTTTGGAGAAACGAGCAATGTCATATCTTTTGTACTAAAACCATATTTTGATTTTAGTAGATTGTACATCACCGTAGCATCATTTACAGCTCCATCAAGGTCTTGCCATTCGGCATATCGTTCTTTATCTGAGTCATAATAATGATCTATCCCAATCAATAATGCTTTTTTTCCAGAAGAGTAAGAAATCTGACAGATTGTGAACAAACAAAAAAACAAAAAATAATTTTTTAGTTTCATTCTCATTTTTTTTTCTCTTTATTGTATAATATATAGTTGAATATTAAAATTTGTAACTTAAAAATGCTATTTTGTATAATAACCACTCAAAAATAATTTTCTAATATTTTTCGTTTTCGATTACTTCAATGCATAGTACCCAAAAAATAAATACCCATTAAAATATTCAAACCCAATTGAGGATTATTCCTTACTCTATTAGAATCAATTGATTAAATGGCAATAAATACTCAAGAACAAAAGGTTACTTTCATCCATGTACTTAATAGGAGAATATTAGAAAACAATATAGCACCTTTTTTCAATACGAACACTACATTAGCTTTTATATGCGAGTTTTATACATATTACTTTTTCTACTTTCTGCTACTATAAACCCGACTTATGCTCAAAATACTACACCCGCTGTCAATTTAGATGAATTAGTAGAAGAACTGAAAATAGATCACAAAATCCATTATTTTCTTGATAACCATGACACTGATTTTAACCTATTAAAATCTACACCAGAAGATTATTTTATCAAATCAGATGATGACCTTAATTTCGGTTTTCTTGAAAAGACTTTATGGCTAAAAATACCCATCGAACATGATGTTGAGCACAATAAGAACTGGTATTTTGAAATTGCCAATCCTAATATTGATTATTTAAAAGTCTACTTAGCAGAAGAAGGACAAAAAAACTATATCTCATGGGAATTGGGTGATATTTTCCCGTTCAATGCAAGAGTGATTAATCATAGAAATTTTGTTGTACCATTTGAATTAAAAAAAGATACCCAATACAATGTTTACCTAAAGGTCTACTCGAGTAATGGAATACATTTACCCATGAAAATCTACAGTTCAGATGCTTTTCTTGAATACAGTTTATTTTCTGAGATGCTATACGGTCTCTACTTTGGGATAATTTTAATTATGGTTTTATATAATTTAATGATCTTTTTCTCACTAAAAGACATTAATTATTTACTGTATGTGTTGCCAATTGTAAGTAATGTCATTTACTTCTCAAGCTATAGTGGTCATAATTATCAATACCTTCACCAATGGAGTCCAGGTTTACAAAAGTTTGTAGCTCCTATTGCCATTAGCTTATGGATTATCACATCCTCCATTTTTACGCTCTCCTTTTTGAAAGTGAGAAACTATTCTAAATATGTTTACGGAGCCTTGATAGGTATGATCACTTTGGGTGGTCTGTTATTTTTGTTCTCGTTTTTAGGAAATTATCAAACCGTAATGGAACTTTCTAATAAAGCCACTTCTATTAACGCTTTAGTCTTAATCTCCTCTGGAATTTATATCTATAGAAAAGGAAATAAATTTGCTCGTTATTTCATATTAGCATGGGCCTTTTTTACCCTCGGAATTTTAACTCACACGCTCACGACTGAAGGAATTACCCCTTCCAATATTATCACTAGAAATGCATTGGCTTTTGGCACAATCATGGAAATCATGCTTCTTTCATTAGCCCTAAGTGATAAATATAAATTTATTCAAGAAGATACAGAGCGTATTCAAGATTCATTAATTCAACAGCAAGAACAAGATAGGAGGACTTTAGAAAGAAGGGTAAAAGAACGTACCAGACAGTTGGATAAAGTTTCTCAAGAAACAGATCGTTATACTCGAAAAATTGAAGAAGCATATGGAGAAATTCAATCTATGAATGCTTCACTTGAAAAACAAAATGAAGAAATTGAAAGCCAAAAAAGGGAGCTTTCGAAAAAAAATGAAAAAATTACGGCTAGTATAAATTACGCTCAGCGTATTCAGAAAGCTATACTACCTTCCACTCAAGCAATACAGCATTCCTTTCCAGAATCTTTTATTTTATTCAAACCAAAAGATATTGTTTCAGGCGATTTTTACTGGCATTATGATACTCCTACACATGCTTTTATAGCTGCTATTGACTGCACCGGACATGGTGTGCCAGGTGCTTTTATGTCTATGATTGGCGAACGTTTATTAAAGCAGATTGTAGTTACCGATAAGACGACAGACCCGGGCATTATTCTAGATCATTTAAATTATTATATCAAAGTAGAATTGCATAAACAGGTAGAAGGAAAAGGAGCTTTGAAAGATGGGATGGATTTATGCATGTGTGTGTATGATAAAAAAAATTCTCTTCTTACATTTGCAGGGGCAAAAAACCCACTTTACTATATTGAGAAAGATAATTTCGGGCATATAAAAGGTGATAAGTTTAGTATTGGCTCGGCAGATACTGATACTTTTGAATACACCACACATGAAGTGAAAATTACTTCACCAACGGACTTTTATATTGCCACTGATGGTTATCAAGATCAATTTGGTGGTCCTATCAACAGAAAAATTGGAGGTAAGAAGTTTAGGGATTTACTAGAAATGATTCATAAACTTCCAATGCAGAAACAAAGTATGGCTTTGGAACAATTTTTAGAACGATGGATGACCGGTGAAGGTAAAACAGAACTTCAAATAGATGATATACTAATTATTGGTTTTCATCTTAAACCATAAACTTCAACAATGCTAAAATTTTTACTTCCTCTAATTTTATTGACCTCACTATTCAATACAGCCTTTGGTCAGTGGAAAAACGAAAACCTTAAAGGAAAATGGATTGGAACAGCAGATTTTGATCTGTACCCCGATTTGATGTTTGTTGATATTGATTCAGCCATCAAGGTCAAACTTTTCTATCATCAAGAGGAAACGGATAAAGTAAATGATTATGTTGAAACCTCTGATTCTTTAAAATTTATTATTGACACTCCATCCATGGCTGCTTCATACAGAGGTGAAATTTTAAATGATTCTACAATCATGGGAAAGTTTCAAGTGGGCTACAAAGAATTTGATTGTAACCTCATCCGTCTCTCTCCGATTCATATCGCAGATTTAGGTAACCTTTTGGGGTATTTTAGCTTTGAAGATGGTCGAATTATACAAATTGAACCTTTTTACATTGATGGGTCTATTAATCCATTAAGAGTATTGGACTTTAAAAATGGTAAACAAAGAGTACTTTACCCTACCTATAAAGATGAGCATCAAATCACTTTTGCTGCTGGTCCTAAAATGGCCTCATCATTCCCTACTGATTTCACCATTACACTTTATAAAAACGAAAATGGAGAAGCTGAACGTCTTCAATATGACTCCTACACTGAAGGCACTTCACTAAAAGAAGGTAAAAGGCTTCAAGAACTTAGTGATTTTAAAGATATAACAGTCAAAAATGACAATGTAGATATTGAAGGCACACTGACTTACCCAAATGTAGAAGATAAAAGTGTACCTCTTGTGATCTACGTCCCTGGTGCTGGTGAACAATTCAGAGGAAATATTTTTGATGAATATGTAAAAACACTTCCTTATTATGGCATTGCAACTTTTGTCTATGATAAAAGAGGATGCGGAGTTTCTACTGGCGATCGTAAAAGTGCCGATTTTAATGACCTCGCTTCAGACTTAAAGAAAGTAATCCATAAGCTTAAGAAAGCGAAACGAATTGATGAAAAAAGAATCGGTTTAGTTGGTTTTGATCAAGCAGGATACGTAATGCCTTTGGCCATTGAAAACGAGAGCGACATCAAATTTATTGTTAATATTTCTGGTGCAATGTCAAAGTTTGTGGATCAAGAAAGACAGGCATTAGAGAAGCGATTAAGGGCTGATGAATTTACTGAAGAGGATATCAAGATTACGTTGGACTACCAAGATGAATTGATCAAATACCTTGCTTCTGGAGAACAAACAGAGGCGTTAACAAAGGCGCACAATCAAATTTTAATCACGCCAATGATCGAATATGTAACTACTCTAGATGAAACAGAGTACATAGAATGGTGGAAAAAATATTATAAGTTTGATGCAAAACCTGCGTGGGAAAAAGTAAAAGTACCTGTTTTGACTTTATATGGAGCAAAAGACAATTTGCTTGATCCAGTTATGAATCAAAACAGAGTACAAACATTTAAAAATAAATCCAACTTCGACACACGAATTCTCCCTAATGTCAATCACTTACTTATCAAAGGAGGAAAACGTGGAGATGTCCAATTAACAGAGATAGAAGGTTATCATCCTTTTCTGTTTAAAACTATCAATGAATGGATTGGAACCCAAGTTGGTTTGATCAAATAGATAGCATGAAATCACTTCTTTTAGTCATCAAGCTTTAGAAGTGATTTTCTTTTTCTGACTCAATATCCCGAATACTTGAACGTATTAGATTCATTTTTGACAACATCCCACCTGACAGAAACTTTACAAGCCAATTTTCCTTTAGTTCAAGTGCCTTAAAAATTTCATTCTCATTCAAACCTTTCTGATATAATTCAGAAACAGAAGAGTATGCAGATTCTAGGAAATTTAGTTTATCTCGAAGCTTTGCTTTCGGGTTGTTTAACTGTGGATTATGATTGCAAAACATTACCTTAAAATCATACTCTAATATTTTTTTAATCGATGTTATTTGTTGTGCGATACTTTCACTATTCAAAAAATAACCGATATACGAATTAATATAAAGATCTGCTGAAAACAACCATTTTTTCTCTGGTTCATATAAAGCGACCATATCAGAAGCATGTCCTGGAATAGGAATAATCTCAAAGCTATGCTCTTTTGTTGTAATGTGATCGTCTAAGGGAATCAAATCCTGATAAATTTCTCGATCTCCCCAAGTTATTTTTTGAGCAAAACTCAATGAAGGCGGGTTATGCATAAACTCAGCACACTTTTCAGAACTGTAAATGGGACATTGAAATTTTTCTTTGAGAGGTAGAATATTCCCTGTATGATCTTCATGATGATGCGTTATAAATATCTGTTCAATAGGCAAATCATTTAGACTTTTGAGCAGCACTTTTCTGACTTTACTTTGACCAGTATCAATCAAAAGGCCATCAATAAAATAGACATAAGCAGAGAGTTTTGGTTTTCCGAAGGGATGATATCCAAAACGGTAGCCCCTAACATTTTCATAGTTTTGTTCTTCTTTGGTAATCATTTTAGGTGTTATTTATTGATCTCAAGTGCATTGTAAACTAAATTATCGTCAACTTTCAATCGACCGTCCTAGAAACATTCATAGACTCTACTTTCAAGCTTCTTTCTTCTTCATTTTTGACTTAACACAAAAACGAAGCAAAAAAGTCAAGGCTTTGAACGCAAAAGCTAAATTCCATTCCTTTCGCCTAAATGATTTTAAACTCGCTAAAGCTCAAACAAAAAAATCATTTTTAACGGCTCAATACATGAAATTCTTAACGC
>NZ_JACVVP010000081.1 GCF_014534745.1 Flammeovirga sp. EKP202 | reverse complement strand
TGAGAACAACTTAATTTAGCATCTACTTATTAATATTTTAACTATTCGCAAATTTTAAGAGAGCGAAAGATCAGTTAGTAAGTGAATCTGTAAACTGATAGGTGATTAAAGAATCGTCATGCTTCAGTGCTTCTTTATCCTCTATTTTTAGACCATGAGGAGAAATACTTACAAAATAATCTTTTATATGTGGGTAGACATTAAAATACGGTATCTGATCTTTAAAAAACAGATAAAAAGGGATCTCTAATCGATATAAGATGGTACCAAAGTAAAGTGCTCCTATATATTCATTATACTCAAAGTTTTCATTAAATTTTTTTATTGTACTATAAGTACCATATTTCAACAGTCCACCATTAACTGTCATGAGTAGATATTTTATTTTCTCATCCAGATCTTCTTTACTTTTTACAATGTTCTCGTTGTTACTGAGGTATAATTTCACTTTATCTTCAAATGAAACATGGGAATCAGTTGTAGAATTAAGGTAATCAATGACATCATGCGGGTCTTCTAAGAGTTTTTTAAAAGCCAACCTTTCTTCCTCCGAGGAAAAATGGATATCATGATTAGAAATAAGGCTATCCAAATCTACTTCTTCATTTTGTGCATAAGAAATAGATAAATGGAAGCAAAAAAGTAGAATTACAATAGAAGAAAAGAGTTTGCTCATTTATTTAGTATTGAAGTTGAATCACAAATATATTCATTAAATAAAAAAAGCTTGCAACACACAATTTAATATTATGTATTACAAGCTTTATATAGCTTAGAAAATGGAGTTTTTAGTAATTACCCCACTTAATGTACGTCTCTAAGTCTTTATCTCCTCTACCTGAAAGGTTCACAACTACAACATCATCTTTTTTGAAATCCATTTTTGCTAATGCTGCAAAAGCGTGAGCTGATTCTACTGCTGGAATGATACCTTCTAAACGTGATAACTCAACACCTGCATTCATGGCCTCATCATCTGTCACATATTTGAATTGCGCTCTTCCAGAATCAAACAAGAAAGCGTGGATTGGTCCGATACCAGGGTAATCCAAACCTGCAGAAATAGAATATGGTTCTATTACTTGACCGTCATCAGTTTGCATTAAAATAGTCTTACTTCCGTGCAATACACCCGGAGTACCTAAAGCTGTAGTGGCTGCCGACTCACCAGACTCTACACCATGACCAGCTGCTTCAACCGCTACAAGGTTTACATCCAATTCATTTAAATAATGATAGAATGCCCCTGCCGCATTACTTCCTCCACCAACACAAGCAATCACATAATCAGGATTTTCTTTCCCTTCCTTCTCTTTTAATTGCTCTTTGATTTCTTCAGAAATAACAGACTGGAATTTCGCAACCATATCAGGATAAGGGTGTGGTCCTACAACTGAACCGATGATATAGTGTGTATCGTTTGGATTGTTGATCCAATGACGCATTGCTTCGTTTGTAGCATCTTTTAAGGTCTTCGATCCACTTGTAGCAGGAATTACTTCCGCTCCCAACAAACGCATACGCTCTACATTTGGACGTTGACGAGCAATATCAATTTCGCCCATATAAACGATACATTCCAATCCCATCAACGCACAAACCGTCGCTGTTGCCACTCCGTGTTGGCCTGCACCAGTTTCTGCGATGATTTTTTTCTTCTTTAATCTTTTCGCTAAAAGAATCTGACCAATTGTATTGTTTACTTTGTGTGCTCCGGTATGGTTCAGATCTTCTCTTTTCAAGTAAATCTTCGCACCATATTTTTCCGAAAGCTTCTTTGCGTGATACAAAGGAGTAGGTCTACCAACATAATCTTTTAATAAACCATCAAACTCTTCCTTAAATTTTGGATCGGCCATCATAGCCTCATAATTATCCTTCAATTCTTTCACATTTGGATAAAGCATCTCTGGGATATATGCCCCTCCAAATTGGCCGTAATAGCCATTCTGATCTGGTTCTTGATATGTCATCGTATTATTTGTTTTTGTTGTTGATAGATTTCACCCAATCGCTTAATTCTGTTACCATTGCAATATCTTTCATTGCCGGCGCAATTTCAAACTTACTATTCACATCTAAGCCTTTAAATGGCAAATCTTCTAAAATAGTAAGGTCTTTTATGTTTTCTAAAGAAACACCTCCACTCAAAAAGAAAGGCTTTGTCGAGTTGTATTGTTTTAATACACCCCAATCAAAAGTTTGACCTGTTCCTCCGTGCTGTTTACTCTTTGTATCAAAAAGAAAGGCATCTACATAAGGTTCATAAGGTGCTAAAGCAGAAAAATTAAACTCATCTTTAATTCCAAAAACCTTGAAGATTTCCAATCCTTTTTCCTTCAGTTGTTTTGCTTCTTCCGGTGTTTCACTTCCATGTAATTGAATCACATCAAAATGATACTTCTTCGCTGACGCAAGAATATTCTCAACCGTTTCATTCACAAATACTCCTACTCTTTTGGTTGAGTTGTTCCATTTTTGTTCTAAAAAAGAAACGTCTTCTCTTTCAATATATCTGCTTGAAGGTGGATACATAATAAAGCCTAAATAGTCAGGTCCCAATGTTAAAACATCAGAAATATTCTGCTTATCGCGCATTCCGCAGACTTTCAATTTGACGATGTTATGTTCCTCTTTGTCTGTTTTCATGATACGAAACTAATTCTCTTTTTAATAGAACTTATTTACTCTTAAATACTCTAATTATTAATCTTTATGAAAAAGTATATTTTTCTTTTTATGCTCACTTTTTGTAGTACGATCTCTCAAATATTTTGTCAAAAAGTCTATTTCACATCTCAAGAAAAGGAATATGATAAAAAAACTGACACTTACCTTTTAAAAGGAAATGTTGAGACCACCGTTGACTATTACTTGTTCAGCAATGACTGCACTTTGGTCAACGAACTTGAAGGTTTATACACATTTTACGGATCAAAAGATAAACCTATTTTAATCACTGACCTTTCAGATTCATTAGAAGAATATAAGATTGATAGTACTTATGTATTAGACATCTATGAAAATGAAGATATATTACCTTATCATTTACAAGATAGACCCTGTGGAGATTCCTTTATATACAATCCTGCTCCCCACTATGAATCCGATTCTACTACCTTTAATATGAGAACTCAAATATTAAAACTATATCATAATGCTTTTATAAAATTTGACAATATATCATTTAAAGGAGAAGAAATTGAAATGAATTTCATAACCAAAACCTTAACTCTTAAAGGTTCAAATACTTTTCCTATTCAAAGTACAATCATACTTAGTGATAGTATCCCACACTCTTCCAATGATAAACTTCAAAAATTACTAAATACCAAAAAGACATTTTATATCAAAGACAACTGTAAATTTGATACTGAGGAAAATAGACTTGAGTACCAAACCAATTAATCACTTCGATAATAATTTTTTATATTTGAGGATAAAGAATTTATCACTTTTTGAATGAAAAACACTTTATCCTTTTTCACATTAATCACCTTTTTTCTAAGCTGTAATCAACAATTCTATGATCGTGAAAGATCACTGGAATACAGTGCTGAAAACGCCTATATTGATGCTCCAAATCATTTGTTATGCCTTAGAGGAAAAGCTTACTTTATTGATCCTTCTATTGAAATCAATGCTGACTCTATTGATATTCATCATAAGTCAGGAAAAGTGATTGTTTATGGAACAGAAAACTCTCCTGCTGAGATATATCTGAAACAAAGTGATGTCAAAGTCCTTGGTAAGTATCAGATGTCAGGTGCAAGAGAAAAGTTTTACAGAAGCTTTGATTATTATCCTCAAATCAACCGTATCCGTTTTCATTCTGATAATCAGAAATGGAAAATCTTCTAAATCAAAAGTCAACTCTCTACCTCTTACCTCTTACCTCTTACCTCTTACCTCAAAATTACAGTTGTTTCATGAAGTCAATGGCTGCTTTGGCAGGATCTTCCGTTTTCATGAAGTTCTCACCAATCAAGAAACCTTGATAACCGTATTTCTTTAATTCTTTGATATTCTCAATATTACTGATACCACTTTCTGATACTTTCACGTACTCATCTGGAATCAATTCAGCTAACCTTTTTGACGTTTCAATGCTTACCTCAAAAGTCTTTAGGTTTCTGTTGTTCACCCCAATCAAGTCCATTTTATCACAAACATGAGCTTCTAATTCTTGCTCGTCATGCACTTCCAAAAGAATCTGTAAGCCTAAGTTTCTAGCGACAGTCGCATAGTGCTTACTTTCTTCAGGAGTCAAACAAGAAGCAATCAAAAGAATAAAGTCAGCTCCAATTGATTTTGCTTCAATGATCTGGTATTCGTCTACGATAAAATCCTTTCTGATGATGGGCACTGGAGAAACCGATCTCGCTGCCAATAAATCATCAACTGTTCCACCGAAAAACTCTTGATCCGTCAAAACAGACATGGCAGAAGCACCTGCTTTATAATAACCTTCCGCTACATCAGAAACTTTTGCAGTTCCGTTGATCAAACCTTTTGAAGGAGATTGTCTCTTGAACTCTGCAATAATTCCAGATCTATTTGGACTTGTAATCCATGACTTGGCAGAAACAGGTTCTTTGTCAAATAATGGTCTTCCTTCTAAATCTTGAATACTTAATAACTCTTTTCTTGCTGCTACTTCTATTTTCTTATGGGCAACAATTTTATCTAGAATTGTCATTTCTCTTTTATTATTTAGACGAATAGTCCTTATGAATTAATCAATTTCTTAAATGCATTCAGCGCCGCACCTGACTCTAACGATTCTTTGGCTTGTGCCACACCTTCTTCAAATGCTAAACCTTTACCTGTCGCAATCGCTACACCGGCATTGGCTAATACGGCTTCTTTTTGTGGAAGCGTACCTTTGTTTTCTAACACATCAGTGAAAATCTTCGCTGATTCTGCAATTGTTCCTCCACCAAAAAGTGATTCTTTCGTTTGATAATGCAAACCTAAATCTTCCGGCTTCAATAGACGCTCACTTTCTTTTGTGATAATTTTGAATGGAGAAGTCAATGAGATTTCATCATACACATCCAATGAGTGAAGGATAGCAAATTGCTTGTCGGTTTGTTGGTATAAGTAACCGTACAAACGTGCAATTTCTAAACTAAATACACCTACAATCTGCTTTTTCGGGAAGGATGGATTAACCATTGGTCCCAACATATTGAAGAAAGTTTTTACGCCTAATTCTCTACGAATAGGAGCTACATTTTTCATAGCGGGGTGAAACAATGGAGCGTGAATAAAGCAGATCCCTGCCTCGTCCAAATTGCGTCTTAGCGTATCAATATCATTAGTAAACTCATAGCCGAAATGTGCCATTAGGTTAGATGATCCACATACAGATGAAACACCATTGTTACCGTGCTTTGCCACATTTTGACCAGCACCCGCCACTATAAAAGAGGACAATGTGGAGATATTGAAGGTATCTTGACCGTCACCACCTGTACCGCAAAGGTCCATAGCGTCATAGTCGTCCAAGTCAATTCTCAAACACAATTCCAACATCGCATCTCTAAAACCCGTCAACTCTTCTACCGTAATACTACGCATAGAATATACCGTCAAGAAAGCGGCAATCTGACTAGGATTGAACTCCCCTTGTGCAAGCTTAGTAAGTGTTTCTTTTGCTTCTTGTTCCGTTAAAGAACCGTATTCAAAAAGTCTGTTTAATATTTTTTTCATGATGATGTTTAGTTAGCCTTGAATCCAGTTTTTAAGAATTTCCATTCCGTGTTCAGTCAATACTGATTCAGGGTGGAATTGTACGCCTTGTACATCAAACTCTTTATGTTGAACCGCCATCACAAATCCTTTCTCATCTCTTGCTGTCACTTTCAAAGGTGTTCCCGCTAAACTGTCCGACTGAATCACCCATGAATGATAGTGTCCAATTTTAAAAGTATTCGGCAAGCCTTGGAATAAATTAGCATCAGGTGTTACCACTTGAGCGTTGTCTTGTACACCATGTAAAGGATAGTTGTTTTCCAATGATGCACCAAATGCTTCACCTATGGCTTGATGTCCCAAGCACACACCTAAAATACTTTTAGATGAACCATATTCTTTAATCACTTCAGGCATAATTCCCGCTTCCGATGGAATGCCAGGACCTGGAGAAAGAAGGATTTTGTCATATTTCCCGACTTCTTTCAAAGTGATTTTATCATTTCTGTATATATCTACCGTCTGCCCTAATTCTCTTAAATAATGTACTAGGTTGTACACAAACGAATCATAATTATCTAGAACAAGTATTCTCATTGCCTTCATCAAATTTTCTTCCCTGTATTATAGTTCTTCTGCCATATCCATTGCCTTACGCAATGCCGCTAATTTATTATGCACCTCCTGCAATTCACTTTCTTCAGAAGATTGAGCCACTACGCCAGCACCTGCTCTGTAATGTAATTGATTGTCCAAACTCAAGAATGAACGGATCATAATGGCATGGTTGAAATCACCTTCAAAGCTCATAAAACCAATCGCTCCACCGTAGAAACTTCTTCTTACGTTTTCGTATTTATCAATCAATTCCATCGCTTTGTATTTCGGTGACCCCGAAAGTGTTCCTGCAGGAAAAGTATCCGCTACTACTCTCAATGGATCAGTTCCTTCCGTCAAGTTTCCATTTACTTTAGAAACCAAGTGGATCAGGTGTGAGTAATATTGGATTTCTTTGAAAACTTCCACCTCCACATTATCACCATTTCTACTCAAGTCGTTTCTCGCTAAATCAACAAGCATTACGTGTTCTGAGTTCTCTTTTGGATCATCATAAAGCTTTTGAGCAATTTCAGCATCCGCTTTATCATTACCTGTACGTTTGAAAGTACCTGCAATTGGGTGAATCGTCGCTTTTTTATCTTTTATAATGATCTGTGCTTCTGGAGAAGAACCAAAGATTTTGTATGTACCGTAATCGAAATAGAATAAATAAGGAGAAGGGTTGATCGAACGTAATGCTCTGTAAACATTGAACTCGTCACCTTGGAAGTCTTGTTGATATCTTCTTGAAAGTACAATCTGGAATACATCACCTCTGAAACAGTGGTCCTTTCCACTTTTAAGCACTTTCAAAAATTCCTCATCTGTAAAGTTTGTTGTTTCTTCACCTGTTCTAGAGAAGTGATAAGCAGGGAAGTTTTTACTTTTAATCAGAGACTTAATTTCTTCAATATTGCTTTTCTCCTCAGATCCTTCAGGAATGTGCTCAAAAATATGCAACTCATTCTTAAAGTGGTTGATCGCAATCACATATCTAAATGCTTGATATCTGATTTGAGGAATGTTTGTATCCGTTTTCTTTTCATCAAAAGTAATTTCTTCAAAAGACTGTACTGCATCATACGTCATGTAACCAAATAGCCCATGAGAAGGGAACTTTTGATCTTCTTTTTGCTCGTGTTCAAAAGATTTTGAGAAAATTGATAACTCTTTTAATGCATCTGCATGAGTCGCTATTTCTCTTTTCTCTTCCTCTTTATTCGGATATTGAATTCTTAATAATTTATCCTGAACAGAAAATTCTGAAATGGGTTCACAGCAAATAAAAGAATAACTATTATCTGCTCCATGGTAATCAGAACTCTCTAATAATAAACTATTTGCGAATCTATCTCTTACTCTAAGATAGATGCTCACTGGTGTCACCGTGTCTGCCAGTAGTTGTGCATGTGTGTTATTAAATCGATACATGACGTAGTATATTAATTTTGTTTTTTAGGTACTCATTCCAATTTTTTCTTTGTTACCTTAAAATAAGGCACAAAAAAAGCTCACTGAGTGAACAGCGAGCCTTCAATATATATTTTAAAATAAAGCCTATACGCATCTGCCACTCAATTTGATTTAACTGAGTGCCACCACCATGACTTTACGATATTTTCTACTGAATTTCTCATTTCGCAATAAAACTATGAATTAAGAATGAAATTCACAATTAAATATGAAATTTTATATAAATTATCTTTCATTAAGATTTAAATCTTCTCCTAATTCAGAATAAAATAATGAAAACGAAAGGTTAAGATCAATGATTCAAAATAGTCTCTTTTTACCCTTAAAACCTTTAATTTCAACTATAGATTTAGATATTTCAGGAAAAGAAAAGTAAGCATAAGAACTTAGTAAGAAGTTTATGATTGTTATGATCCTCAAAAAACTATAAATAAC
Source organism: Flammeovirga sp. EKP202 (assembly GCF_014534745.1). Lineage (GTDB taxonomy): Bacteria > Bacteroidota > Bacteroidia > Cytophagales > Flammeovirgaceae > Flammeovirga. The sequence continues at coordinate 15,381 of NZ_JACVVP010000081.1, read as the reverse complement.
TACATTACTTACTCGAATTAATAATTTTTTAATACTATTTTCGATCTTTCTCCTGTAATATTGCAATACAGTTGCATTTAGACAATAGATATGATACAAACAAATAATCTACAATATTCCTATCCTAAAGGAAGTACAATCTCATTCCCAGATTTTGAGATGACTTCAGGTGATAAATTATTAATACTTGGACCTTCAGGTTGTGGTAAAACAACATTATTACATTTACTAGGTGGATTATTACCTTGTACACAAGGCCATATTTCCATCAATCAAAAAGATATTTCTACGCTGAAAAGTAAAGAGATGGATCAGTTTAGAGGTCAAAATATTGGGATCATTTTCCAAAAGCCCCATTTTGCTCAAGCACTGACTGTTTCTGAAAATCTTGCTTTTGCTCAACAAGCGGGTGGCAAAAAAAATGATAAAGGTAGAATTGATCAATTACTCACCAAATTGGGCATCATAAAACACAAGGATAAACTTCCTCAAAAAATGAGTGAAGGGGAAAAACAACGTCTTTCTGTAGCCATGGCATTAATCAATAAACCTGCATTGTTATTAGCTGACGAACCTACCGCCAGTTTAGATGATGGTCACGCATTTGAGGTCATTAGATTGTTGAAAGAAATGGCTGCTGAAGAAAATACTTCTTTGGTCATCGTCACTCATGATAGCCGTTTAAAAGAAGAATTTCAAGACAATATCCTTACGCTAAAAAGTATCCAATAATCATGAATATATTCAAATTTGCCTGGAAAAATCTATGGCATAAACCACTGAGTACGTCACTAAATCTCACATTATTTGCTTTTGGTGTAAGTATTATTTCTACATTGTTTTTGGCTCAAAATTATTTCCAAAAAACTCTTGAAAAAAATAAGGCTGGTATTGGAATGGTCATAGGTGCCAAAGGAAGCCCATTACAATTAATATTATGTGCAATCTATCAAGTAGATAATCCAACAGGAAACATCTTACTTAAAGATGCCATGCGTTTAAAAAAGCATCCACTTATTGATAAAGCAATTCCACAATCTTTAGGAGATAATTATAAAGGCTACAGAATTGTTGGTACTACACACGAATATACAGCACTTTATGAAGCTGAAATCCAAGAAGGAAAAATGTGGAATGAAAACAAAGCTTTTGAAGTAACTGTTGGTGCAAATGTGGCTAGAAAGTTAGGTTTGAAAATTGGAGATGAATTCCATAGTTCACATGGTATGGATGAAGGTGGTCATAGCCATGAAGAAGAGCTATTTATTGTAGTGGGTACTTTAAAGACTACTGGGACTGTTATTGACAACTTAATAATGACGAGTCTAAAGTCTATATGGGATGTTCACCAACATGCACCTACAAGTAAAGTAAATTATGGTAATTTCTCAGATAAGAAAAAAGAGCAAGAGAAAAGCCATAATAAACATGATGATCACGACGAACATGAAGAACATGGTCACGATGAACACGCTCATAAACATGAAGAACATGGTCACGACGAGAACGATCACAAACATGATGAACATGAAGAGCATGAACACGACGAGAACGATCACAAACATGACGAACATGAAGAACATGATCACGACGAGCACGATCACAAACATGACGAACATGAAAAGCATGATCACGACGAGCACGATCACAAACATGACGAACATGAAGAACATGATCACGACGAGCATGATCACAAACATGACGAGCATGAAGGGCATGACCATGATGAAGCTGAAAAAGAGATTACCACTTTACTCGTTAAATTTAGAAACCCAATGGGAGCTGTTGTTCTTCCTAGAATGATCAATGAACAAACTTCTATGCAAGCTGCAAGTCCTGCTTATGAAACTGCGAGATTATTAAGTTTAGTTGGAGATGTTATTCTAGCGTTAAAGTATTTAGCAGTAGCTATAATAGTAGTATCAGGACTAAGTATATTCATTTCTCTATACAATTCTTTAAAAGAAAGAAAATATGAATTAGCTTACATGAGATCTCTAGGAACCAAACAAAGTTATATTTTTGGCTTATTGTTGACCGAAGGTTTATTATGTGCATTATTAGGGTTTGTTATTGGAATTGCAATTAGTCATACTACTATTGCAGTATCATCTACTTATATAGATGCCTTGCAATCCTTAAATATAAGTGGTCTAACATTTACCATTGAAGAATTATACCTCTTCTTGGGCACAATAAGTATTGGTTTTATTGCATCCATCGTTCCTGCTATACAAGCAGCGAATACAAACATTTCACAAGCACTATCTGAATAATATGAAATTAATAAGCATCACATCACTTCTATTCTTACTTTTTTCTTCCGCACCATGGACTCAAGATTCGTCAAATAATGTGTGGAAAACACTCAGTAATGTAGAAATGAAAACCTACATGGATGAGACTTTAGGTTTTGAAGTATCTGAACCTATTTTTGGAGGAGAGGTAGAAATGATTGATGGCTCTATGATCACTATCAGCGGGTATATATTACCTGTTGATAGCGATGATGGAACAAGTATACTGTCTTATATGGCTTTTGCCAATTGCTTTTTTTGTGGAAACGCAGGGCCTGAAACGGTCATGGAATTGGATACTCCAAAGCGTCAAAATTTGGTCAACAAGAAAGTAGTTGTAAAAGGAAGGTTGGAATTAAACCGCGATGATTTTTTTAGTCTTATTTATAGACTGAAAAACACAGAAATAGTTGAAGTTTTAAACTAGAAGTTAAAGCTAACACGTACAAACTTCTTTTTGCTTTGTATGCGTTTGCTTTAAGTTAATCAAATGACTCACAATCAAACCAATGGAAGCTCCATAAGATAAGATCGCTAGCCATAATGGTTCATACCCCACATACTTCATCATCATACTTGATGCATATACGGAATAAAACAACCACATACCATTCTTTAGGATGTTGGACTTTGTTTTCTTCACTGCAAAGTAAACTGCCACTCCACTAATGATAATCATTGTGATATCTAAAAATCCCCAAATGTCTAAAGTATGTGCATGATCATGGTGATGATCGTCCATATGAGATACAGCGGAACTAATGACAATAACACCTGAAGTTAATATACAGTGTATCAAGCAAAATAACGACCCAGTAAAACCTATTTGGTCTGCATATTTTGCTACTTGTTGTCTCAACATTTTTACCATACTGCAAAATAAATGGTTAAAAAGTTAATTTGCAAAACTGTTGCATATAAGATTATGTTGCAAAAAGGTAATAATTCCCAAGAACTTTTAAGTTCGTCATTAGTTTACATTTTAAGTCTCGCTTTTTTTAAGCAATTCACTCCAAATATTAATAATTGTTCATATAATCATCTTTTTTTGCAATTATTTGATATGAATAGCTTAAGAAACTTGAACAAGACGAACTTTTATATAAAATTGCAACTTAATTAGAGTAGATTCATTCTAAATAATGTGAGAAAATGATTGATGTAGAACAACTTCGTAAAGAATTTCCTATTCTAAGCACTGAGGTAAACGGACACGCTTTGATATATTTTGATAATGCCGCAACAAACCAAAAACCAAAAGTGGTGGTTGATGCTTTACAAGAATATTATGATGGCTACAATTCCAATGTTCATAGAGGTGCTCATACTTTAGCAGATAAAGCCACAAAGGCATTTGAAGAAACAAGAACGCTCCTTCAGGAGTTTATCAACGCAGGAAAATCAGAAGAAGTTATTCTTACAAAAGGAACTACTGAAGGAATCAACCTTGTAGCTCAAACTTATGGAAGAATGGTGCTTAATGAGGGAGACATTGTATTGGTCTCTACTATGGAACACCACTCTAACATTGTACCTTGGCAACTTATCGCCAAAGAAAAAGGTGCTTCTGTACTTCCTATTCCTGTAAGCGAAGAAGGTGAAATTATTTTCGAAGAGTATGAAAAACTACTTTCTGAAAAGGTTAAGATTGTGGCGGTTAATCACGCATCTAATGCTTTAGGAACTATTAATCCAGTAGAAGATATCATCCAAAAAGCACATGCAATAGGTGCTAAGGTACTGATTGATGGTGCTCAATCTGCAGCTCACCTTACAGTAGATGTTCAAGCAATGGATTGTGATTTCTTTGTCACTTCTGCACATAAAATGTTTGGACCTACAGGTATGGGTTTCCTTTACGGAAAAGAAGAACTTTTAAATGCGATGCCTCCTTTCTTAGGTGGTGGCGAAATGATCAAAGAAGTTTCTTTTGATGGTACAACATTCAACGAACTTCCTTATAAGTTTGAAGCAGGTACACCCAATATTGCGGATACAATTGCTTTTGGTGTAGCAGTTCAATTTATCAATAAATGGGGTAAAGAGAACATTGCAGCACACGAAAAAGCACTTTTAGACTACGCTACAGAGAAATTAAAGAAAGAGGTTCCAACTGCAAAAATATACGGAGAAGCTCAAAACAAAGTGAGTGTACTATCGTTTGTTATTGAAAATATACATAATTATGATATCGGAATGATGTTGGATGCCAGAGGTATCGCTGTAAGAACAGGACATCATTGTACTCAACCACTCATGGCTAGATACGGGCTTGAAGGAACTGTAAGAGCTTCATTCTCCGCTTATAATACGTTTGAAGAAGTTGATAAATTTATTGAAGGGTTGGTACGTATAGTTAAAATGTTTGGTTAAAATTTAAGATATATAATGGCAGTAATGACAAAAAATATAGAGGAGATCCAAAATGAGATCATTGATGAATTTGATCTTTTAGATGGAGATAGAGAGTCAACAATTTTTTATATCATGGAATTGGGACAAGACCTTCCTGCTATAGATGAAAGTGATAAAGTAGATGAAAACATCATTAAGGGTTGTCAATCTAAAGTTTGGTTAACTACTGATTTTGTAGATGGTCATGTTATTTTCAATGCAGATAGTAATACAGACATTACAAAAGGTCTTATCAGCTTATTGATCCGTGTTTTAAATAACCGAACACCTCAAGAAATTATTAATGCAGATTTATTCTTCTTTGACAAAATTGGTATGAATGGCGTGATTGGATCACAACGTTCAAACGGTTTTGCTTCAATGATTAAGCAAATGAAGTTTTACGCTTTAGCTTATAGTGCAAAGAGTTAATCTTAAAAAAATAGATACAAGTGGAAAATACAGAAGGCTTAAAAGACAAAATTGTTACTGCGATCAAAACAGTTTATGATCCAGAAATACCTGTAGACGTATTTGAGTTAGGATTAATCTATGACATAAATATTATTCCTCCTCTCAATAAAGTTCATGTCCTTATGACTCTAACTACACCTTCTTGCCCTTCAGCAGAACAAATTCCTGGTGAAATTGAGCAAGTAGTAAAAGCAGTTGAAGAAGTAAGCGAAGTGGAAATCGAATTAACTTTCGAACCTCCTTATACAACAGACATGATGTCTGAAGAAGCGAAATTAGAACTTGGATTCTTATAGAAAAACGAAAAATTTAATTTATATAAATTATGTATCCTGAACATTTAACAACTCCTATGAAATTGGAGTTAACTGACAATGGTTTTGCTGATTTAACTTCAGCTGCTCAAGTGGAAGAGACTGTTGCTAAAGAAGGCACTACTCTTTTAGTCATTAACTCTGTTTGTGGTTGTGCTGCTGGTACTTGTAGACCAGGTGTTTTACACTCATTACAAACATCAACTAAAAAACCTTCTCAGTTAGCTACTGTATTTGCTGGCGTTGACGCTGAAGCAGTTGCAAAAGCAAGAGAATTAATGCTACCTTACCCTCCTTCATCTCCATCAATTGCTTTATTTAAAGATGGTGAGTTGGTACACTTTATTGAAAGACACCATATCGAAGGACGTTCTGCTGAAATGATTTCAGAACACTTAGTAGCAGTTTATGATGAATTTGTAGACTAATCTACATTTCTTCTTATAAAAAAATAGGCTTCCAATTGATGGAAGCCTATTTTTTTATAATGTTTTATTTCGCATCTCCTTCGGTGACAACACCAAACTTAAAGTGAATTCTTCTGTTTTGTTTTCTGCCTTTTCTTGTGTCATTTGAAACCATTGGTTCTTTCTCTCCCTTACTTGCGACATAGATTCTGTTCGGGTTTTCTATATCTCTAAAGAAATATGCAACTGACTTCGCTCTTTCCATACCAAGGTATTCGTTATAAATTTCAGGGCCACTATTATCGGTGTGTCCCGTAATTTTTAAGGACTTGCTTAGATTCGCATTCAAGTAATCCTTAATTTTTTGAAGCGTAGCATCTTCACTATTACCAAATTCAGTTGAATTAAATGGGAAGATGATCGTCATGTCTTCTATTTCCTTTTCGAACACAAGATCTTCCTTCTCATTGGTAATTGCTACCGTTTGTAAAGCACTCTTATTTTCAGGGTTACTGTTGTTATTTACTGCTACACTTTGATTAGATGGAGTAGGATTTACCACTGCAATTTCACCATCATTTAGATCCTCTTCTCTCAACGGTTTAACTACTGCAACTGTACCGTAGGTGATTGGGTAGTCATTAGGATTTTTATATCTTAAACGCATCGCCAAATCTGCACCGTCTTGCATTTGAAGTGTCAAATGTTCTCTTGGGATTCCATTCTTTTCGAAATAAGAAAATACTTCATTAGAAAGGTCCAAGTAGTTTTGATTAGCATCAGTTGTAATCACCAATTCCAAGAATGAACACTGTTTTAATTCAGATAATAAATAACTGATTGATTTTTGGTTCACTTTTAAAACATCATCCACCACTTCAGCCTCCTTCAATACATAAGTACTAGTATCATAATCACTTACACTACAATCTGAAGCTCTTGAGGCTAATTTTGTATAACCTTTAGGTCTGATGATGTACTCCATTCTATCATTTTTCCATGCCTTAGGGTTATTTGGTAAGTATTTAGGATATCGAATTCCGTATCCTACGTTCTCGTTCACAAGTAGCTCTTCTGAAATTCCAATCGTTTTCAAGGCTTCAAGCGTTTCCATTGCCTTTGTTTTTGAGATGAACTCCAGCACTAAATTACTTTTCTCAGGATTGTAGTTCGAATGTCCGACAATTTCGATACTGTAATCATCATTTTCCTCAATGAACCTCTGTAATGCTTTCAATTCAGAAGATGAAGAAGACATATTGATCGTTTGGTCTTCGTCAAAATAAATATTCATCAGAGACTCAGATCTGTTCGCTGCTACTTTTTGGAGTGTATAAGTTTCTTCAATATTGACAGTAGGCTTATTGATCTCTGTAAAATCAAAACGGTCTGTTTTTAATAAATAACCATCTGCATAAACTTCAAGAGCATATTGATCACTACATCTATGCATCCATTCTAATTTTCCTCTATTTGCTCTTAAAACCTGTTCCTTTTCGACTTCTTGTGTTTTGACATTAATAAGTTTAACTAATACATCTACATTTCTTCTATCTTCAGTTTCAAACTTCAAATCAAAAAAGGAAACACTTCTTTCGTTGGATTCATTATTTTTTACACAGTAAATATCATAACCGCCCATACCTTCTTCTCTCACAGAGCTAAAGTAGGACTCTAATCCATCTGCTGACATTACATAAAATAAATCATCGCTTGCTGTATTAACAGGGTAATTCAATTGAATTACCTCTCCCAAATCTCCTGTTTTAAGATCAATATCAACTTTAAATACATCAAAACCACCTATACTGTGATGTCCTTGAGAACTAAAATATAATGTCTTCCCATTTGGATGAATGTAAGGTGATTCTTCATCCAATTCTGTATTTATTTTATCACCCATGTTTTGTGGTAAAGCCCAATCTCCATTTGGTAACTGACGAATGATATATAAATCCATCCCCCCATGAGCATCTTCCTGCTCTCTATTACTTGTGAAAATGATTACTTTCCCATCTGCTGACATACTCATATGTGTCTCCAAAGCAGAAGAGTTAATCGGTGCTTCAATTGGCTTTGGAGTAGACCATTTACCACTATAATCATTTACCTCATAAATATCACCAGGATTTGAAGTGCTAGCTCCTACACTTCTATACATGAACAACTGCTCCCCATCAGAAGATAATGCAATTGCAGCATCGTGTTCTTCAGTATTAATTTCTGAAAATGGCTTAGGAGTAGACCAAAAACCATCCTCTCGTCTTTCCATGTAGAAAACATCTTGATAAGGCAATTGGTCATGCGGATCTAATTCGTGATGACTTGTAATATCTTGGCGGTGAGAAGTAAAGTAAAGTTTTTGACCGTCTACGGTAATAATTGGAGTTATATCTGGTAAGTAAGTATTGGCTAACGACAAGTTCAATAAATTCTTATTATCAGGATTTGCCATAAAAGCAGGGCCTCTCTGACACTGATCAATATAACGATCTAACTCATCTAATGTAACATTTACATAACCAATAATTTTTGTTTCTGCTTGTCTTTGTTCAGGGCTGTAAGCTCTTAACTTTTTCTTTTCAAGAGCATACATTTCACCAGCTCTTGTAAACTGATGTGCCATCTGATAGGACTTTCCTAACCAATATCCTACTTGTCTAAAGTTTGGATCATTGTCATATACCTTTTGGAAATAAGGCAATGCATCAACTCTATTTTTAGTCAGGTCATTGTAAATTGAAATACCCAAGTAGTAATTACAAAGTGTATTATCGGGAGCATATTTCACTGCCTCTAACATTTCTTCTTCTACATAATGGTATTCTTCTAGATCAAGGTAAGTTTCTGCCACCCTCAATGCTTTCTTTAATTTGTTTTTGTTGGCGTCATCTTGAGCGAAAGAGGTGACGTTGAGTACTAGCAAGAGTAATAGGCAGTAGATGGGAAAGGTCTTCATAATGTTAATCTTAATAGTCAGATTCATGATTAATTTATAGTGATAAAATAGCTTTACGTTTTGAATACGAATCAAAACACAATTTATTATTGTTAGCTTATGATTATTACTCAGAAAAAATTATTTCATAGCAGTAAACAGCCACCCTTTGGAACATTAAAAAAATCTTCACAAAAGAACTATTATTTATTTTTAGTTGTTGTAATCACTGAAAACAAGAAAAGCTATGAAACAATTTTGACTAAGCACTTTAATTTATATTAGTTATTTAAACATCAGAGGAGTAAATGAAATTCTTCTATTTTTATCGCGGCCCTCTTCTGTATTATTGTCAGCTATAGGCATATCAAATCCAAAAGTTTTGTATTGCAGTCTCTCTTTCTCTATTCCCAATCTGACAAGTTCCTGAACAACGATCCTTGCTCTTTTCTCGCCTAGTTTATAATTGAAAGATTTTGAACCTCTATTATCTGTATGTCCTCCTACTTCTACAATTAGATTTGGGTATCTGTACATCACATCAAAAACTTGAGCAATAATTCTATAACTTTCATCTGTAATTGTATTACTTCCGAATGCAAAAGTAATTGTACCTGCAATATCCATAACCTCGCCTAAATGTGGTGTAAGTTGAGGTAAAGGTTCTTCTACATCTTCTATAATCTCTTCGAATACTACAATTTCCTCCGGCGTTCTGACTACATATTCGATTCTTTCATTTTTAAGTCTTCCTAGTTGAGAGCAGTTAGATGCAATAGGGTGTTGCCATCCATAACCATGTACTGAGAGCTTCTCCATGTCTACCCCCTTGGTTACTAATTCTTTAAAAATATTTTCAGCATTTGATTGCGTTAAATTCAAGACTTTTAATGAATCTTTCCCCTCATATTTTGCAGCGTGAACGTTAATATCAACCACATAACCCTCTACACTTTTTATAAATTTAGCAAGATCATCTAGCTCAAATTCTGAGATTGAAGTAAGTCCTCTTTCTTCGAAAAAGATATTTTCTAACTTCTCTCTTTTTAGGTCTCCTATTTTTTGTAATGCGATAGTTTCTGATATCTCTATATAATCAGTTTGCTCCGGAATATAGATGTTTTTCGAGTGGAATAAATATCCATTTTGCATTACTCTTAAGCCATAATTTCTATTAGGATCTAAGTAAAAAAGGTACTTTCCTCCATCGGCTGTAAGCTCTTGAACAGTCTCTCCCGTATTATTATCAATTACCTTAATTTTAGCCTCAATTAGATTATTGGTTTCAGCATCTCTCACTTCTCCGTTTACTGCAATTAAGTTGATTGTTTTAGATGGAATCATGGCCATATATATATCTGGACCTCCAAAACTATCTTCTCTAATAGATGAAAAATAACCTCTTTCTCCATCGGATGAAATCACATAAAATACATCATGATCTGCCGTATTGATAGGGTAACCTATATTCTTAGCCTTTCCCCATTGCTGAAATTTCTCATCCCATTCTGAATAAAAAATATCATATCCACCCATTCCATTATGACCTTTTGAACTAAAGTATAATACTTTCCCATTGGGGTGAACGAAAGGACCTTCCTCATCATACTCAGTATTAATATTCGGCCCAAGATTTTCTGCTTCTCCCCAAGTTCCATCACTTTGTAGATGAGAAACATAAATATCTTGTCCTCCTAAAGTAGTTCTTCCTTTACGAGTACTTGTGAAATAAAGTGATTTTCCATCTGCAGAGATTGTAGCATGCGTTTCTGCAAACGCAGAGTTCACACCACCTGGCAATGATTTTGGAGAGGACCAATCCAGTCCATTCCATTTACTTTGGTATACATCACCACCTGATTCTCCATTTTTACCAATCTTACCACCTGCATGATACAAAAAGAGTGTCTTACCATCTGGAGATAAACCAACAGCAGCGTCATGATGTACCGTATTTATATTATCACTAATTGCTTCTACTTTCCCCCACTCTCCATCAGCATTTCTGTGTGTCACGTAAACATCTTCATAAAACAACCCAGACAGGTCGTCTATTTCTCCTCCTTTACTTCCTTCTCGTCTAGAAGTTAATACCATCATATTTTCATCGGCAGAAAGTACAGGAGCAATCTCACTGTATTTAGTATTTACATTCTCCCCTAAATTGACAATCAATAGATCTAAAGAGTCGTTCATTAATTGTTGACCTACCACACATTGTGCCTTGTACCTTTCAATTAAAGAAACCGTTTCTTCATCAATCTCATCATAGTCTCTCATAAACTTATCAAATAATTTATGAGCTTCTTCGAAGCGATGGTTCAAGTGCAAAGCTTTTGCGATATAGAAATCGATCTCGTAGTATATGTCTCTGTCTTTTATTCTCTCAAAGTACTCTAATGATTTACTCTTATTGAGGTACAAAGCATGCTGGTAAGCATATCCTACCATAAAGTTCCAATCATCAAATTGTTTACCTTCTTCCTTTACTTCTAACAACACATCAATTGCCTCTTGATATAAGTTAAACTCGATTGATTCCTCTGCAAACTTCATGTGCTTTTTAAGCTCTGCAGACTTTTTAAGTTTCTGAGCCAAAGCGGAATGAGATGAAAAAAGAAGAATCGTAGATAAAAAAAGAAAAATTCTATAGGTGTAAATTTTAATAAAAGTGAATTTTGAAGTCATTTAATCAGGAATTTTGTCAACAAAATCATAGTATTTAAAGTTTATATACAAAACACATTGGTCTACACTTTAAAAGTTATAATTTTGTGAAACGTTTGAAGTTCGTTATGAAAAAAAAGTGCTTTAAACGGGCAATATAGATCATATCTATTATTCTAACAATGTGTTAGATAAAAAAATAAGAAATCATGACAGTACTCCCATATAAAAACAGAGAAGAAGGAAAAAAAGAACAAGTTGCTAACATGTTTGATAACATTTCAGCAAAGTATGATTTGTTGAATAGAGTCTTAAGTGGCGGTATTGATATTTACTGGAGAAAAGTTGCTATCAATAAGCTAAAAAAGCAACAACCTAAGACAATTCTTGATGTAGCTACTGGTACAGGGGATTTAGCATTACAAGCTTGGGCTACCTTGAGTCCAGACAAAATCACGGGTGCTGACATCTCTGCTGGTATGGTGAAAGTAGGTCGTGAAAAAGTAGCAAAAAGAGGTTTATCTGATAAAATTGATTTACAAATCGGAGACTCTGAAAACTTACCTTTCGAAGACAATTCTTTCGAAGCAGTGACTGTTGCTTTTGGAGTTCGTAATTTTGAGAATCTTGAAAAAGGACTAACGGAAATCAAAAGGGTACTTAAACCTAATGGCACATTAGTTGTACTTGAATTCTCACAACCGCAATCCTTCCCATTTAAACAGCTTTACAGATTCTACTCAATGAATATTTTGCCTTTAATTGGAAAGATTGTCTCAAAAGATAACTCCGCTTATACTTACCTTCCTGAGTCAGTTGAACAATTCCCTTATGGCGATGCTTTCACTGGTATCATGGAGAAGTTAGGCTATAACAAGGTAACATGTACTTCACTCACATTTGGAATAAGCTCAGTTTATACTGGTCAAAAATAATTTTTTCAACTTTTTTCCTTGTACTGACCTTAGGAATTCAACATCACTCTTATAGTCAGTACTCGGGAAAAACCCTCGATACTATTATTAACCTACCGAAATTTGATAAGAAAAAATTTCACTACGGATTTCAAATTGGTTTTGTATCTTCTCCAGTAGGATTAGATCCCTCAGAAAATGCCTTTAGCATCAACGGAACAGATACTACTGCTGTATATATTACTCCCCAAACTACAGCGAGTTTCCTTTTAGGTTTTCTACTCAATGTAAAGCTATCCAAAGATGATCATTGGGCCTTACGATTCTCTCCAAACGTATCTTTTTACTCAAGAAGATTCACAATGGATACATTAGGCTATCGTCTTCCTCCTTCAAGTATTAGAGTCACTGATGAAGATTTAATTCAGTTACAATCCAATACTACCCTCGAATTTCCAATAATGTTGAAATACCAATCTGATAGAAGAATCAATCATCGGTTTTATTTATTAGGAGGTATCACTCCTTCATTCACTGTGGCTACAAAACAAGAGTCTACAAGACAAGAGTTTTATGTAAATCTTAAAAGCTATAATGTTGCTTTTACTTGGGGTTTTGGTATGCATATCTACAACCGTATGTTCTGCCTTTCACCAGAAATACGAGTATCACACGGTTTAGTAAATGTAGCGGATCACTCTGGAGAATCGCTTTACATGCCTTTTGTTGATGCGATCCGTCTACACAAAATTTCATTTATTATTAACTTTGAAGGGTAGATTAATCCCCTTCTATAATTGGAGGCTGATTAGAACCTTCATCTCTGGTTTGAGGAGTACCTACTTCTACACCTGTTGAGATTATTTCGTTACTTTCATTAAGAGCTCTGTCTACAATTTGGATTTTGATTTTAATAGAATCACCTTTTGTGACCGGAGATTGAATAAGGTTACCATCATAAAATAGGGTAAAATAATATCTTAATTCACCTTCTAATGGTCTCTCTCTCCCAGAATTATTCAACATTGGAAATCTACCATTAAAGTTTTGTCCAGAGAGAGAATCAAATTCAACCATTCGATATTCACCATCCTCTTCTTTCTTCATTACAGTAACGAAGTAATTGAAGTGATATTTATTTTGTTTCAATATTGAATCACCAGGCATCAATTCCTCATAAGGTGCATAAGGCCCTAAAGTATCACTTTGGTCTAACCCCAAATCTCCATCACCATCTTTAAAGTTTATACCAATATATAAGCTATCAAATCGTTCACCCGGAGTATGATTTTCTATCCAAGCAAACTCTATCTCTGGTTCTTTAGGGAATTCGGGCTCACCAAAACAAGACATGAATATTGAAAGCATTAACAGTCCAATAGGTAGCTTGATGAGTAGTGTTCTATATCTTTGCGAAATCATATGATTAATAATTGATTTATCAGAGTGGTTAATATTTTTATGTGCAATTTTTAGTATTTTGCTTATCGAACTCAATAGGTAAAACAATTTATTACCAATAGTTTAATCCAATATATATTAATGGAATTTATAGATCAATTCAAAAAGAAAATATTTACGATCAAGAACGAAAGGGATTTTGAAAATGCAGCAATTGATGCATTTCATTTTCAAGCAAAAGAAAATCCTATTTATGCTGAATACCTTTCTCACTTAAACGTTTCATATAATAAGATACATAAGATTAGTGAAATTCCATTTATGCCTATTGAATTTTTTAAGACTCAAAAGGTATTATGTAGTAATTCTACTACAGAACGTGTCTTTCAGAGTAGTGGAACAACAGGATCTATTCGTAGTAAACACTACGTTTCTGATTTATCGCACTACAAGAAAATTACAACAACCTACTTTCAAGAGCTTTATGGACCTCTTGAAAAAATACATATTTTAGCACTTCTACCAAGTTATTTAGAACGAAATGACGCGTCTTTAATCTGTATGGTCAGTGATTTTATGGACTTATCTGGTCAATACTCTGACTTTTACCTAAATGACCATGAAAGGTTGGCTCACAAATTGCTTGAAATTCAAGCAAAAGGGGAGAAAGCAATATTGTTTGGGGTTACTTTTGCATTACTTGATTTTGCAGAACATTTTCCTTCTAACTTTTCAGATATTATTATTATGGAAACAGGAGGGATGAAAGGCAGACGTCAAGAAATGACGAGAAGTGAAGTACACCAACAGCTAAAAACCGCTTTTCAAACTGAAAATATTCATTCCGAATATGGAATGACTGAGCTTTTATCACAAGGATACTCGTTAGGTGATGAACAATTCCAATGCCCACCTTGGATGAAAGTATTTTTTAGGGAAATAAATGACCCTTTTTCGTTATCTACAACTAAAAGAGGAGGCATTAATGTTATTGATCTTGGAAACATTGAATCTTGCTGTTTTATAGAAACAAAAGATATTGGTGCTCCAGGTAATCAACCCAATCAGTTTTACGTTCTAGGACGTTTTGACAATTCTGATGTAAGAGGTTGCAATTTAATGGTACAATAAATAAGAATTAAAACATAATGAAACGCTTTTTTATCTTTTGCATTGGTCTATTATTATTAGGCCTTACATCTTGTAGAACTTATAAGACTTGTCCTACTTATGCCAAAAATGATTTAACCAAAGAAGCTATTTTAGCCTCTGAGAAAAATACAACAACTCAAAATAATTAGTTATTCAGGTAGCTAGGACATTCAAAATTTTAATTACTTCTGATAAAAAACAATCTTCTTTATGTTAGTACATAAAGAATTAATCAGTCGAACTATAAATTTTAAACTCCTCTAACTATTGATATACTAATATTACAAATAACCTTGATGTATAGAAGAAATATATATCAAGGTTTTTATTTGTGCTCAAAAAAAATGTATAAACACAAAAAAAGGTTAGTCAACATCTTGTGTTAACTAACCTTCTATATTTAATGAATGTGGCGCCGACTTA
>NZ_JACVVP010000080.1 GCF_014534745.1 Flammeovirga sp. EKP202 | reverse complement strand
TTTGAAGCTGAATCTCTCAAAAAAAGATAATTATCTTTTCTGCTTAGACAGTCCGAACTACTGGGGTAACTATATTACTTTTTAGACTATTGTAATGATTTAGCTAGAAAGTTTAAAAATTAGGTTACCAGCTAAAGGTATTTTTTAGTTTGTAGACCTAATATAGAAAGGTCCAATATTAAGTTCAAAAGTTGCATAGAAAAAGAATGATTTTTTTGTTTGAAATGTAGTTTGCTTGTCTCCTTATTTTCTAAATGACATTATAGTTTGTTAGATTCCGTATTCATTGAAGATCCTGATTAAAAAACAGTGATATTGGTTTTGCTATGTGTTTTAGTTGTCATCTAGTTTTAAGTTTGTAAAAATTGACAATAAATACTTTTAATTAATTTAACCCAAATTATAAATCATAAGCTTACAATAATAAATTACATTATACTAAATGATCTAATCGTTAGGTATTTTTTATAATTTCAACCTATAACAATTTAAAATGATTCAGCACTTCCTAGCTCTTCGACCTTTTCAGAAACCTTGCATTCTAACACTGTAAAGCTAATTGAGAAGATAAGAACAACACTTTGAAAGTTGAAGGACAATCTCTCTCTATAAAGATATTCATCTTAGTAAAACTAAAATGTTAGAACCTTTCAGTCTTGGAGGTGACTAAACAGACTAAAATTTTTTTAGGAAAAAGAGAGAATAGTAGAATGAAATGTATTAAAAAGGAAATAATAATCCTGTTGATGATTTTGATGGTGTCGGGTGTACAGGCACAAACATGGAATCAGATGAACAGTTCGAAGAAGGAAGCAATTGAACATTTTAATGAAGATAAGTTTGGAATGTTTATTCACTGGGGGTTGTATTCTATTCTTGGTGGAATGTATAAAGGACAAAAAATTGATGATATCAAAAGTCCTGATCCAGGTGTTGCAGAGTGGATTCAAGCAAGAGCAAAAATATCAAGAGAAGAATATTCTCAATTGGTGGATCAATTCAATCCTGTAAAATTTGATGCAGATGAATATGTATTATTACTAAAAAATGCAGGAATGAAGTACCTAGTCATTACTTCGAAACATCATGATGGCTTTGCTTTATTTGATTCAAAGCATAGTACATTTGATATTGCTTCAACTCCGTTCAAGAGAGATATTATTCAAGAGTTATACGATGCTTGTCAAAGACATGAAATTGATTTTGGTGTGTATTATTCGCATAATATTGATTGGAATGATGCCAACGATTGTAACATCAAAAATTACTTGGATTATACGGGTGAAGTTTGGCCAGAACCAGCAGATTTTAAAGGTAAAAAACGCCGTACAATGGGTGCGAACCTTTGGGATCCATCACCGTATACTTTTGATGATTACCTGTACAACAAGGCTTTCCCTCAAGTGAAAGAGTTATTGACAAGATTTCCTAATATCAAGTTTATGTGGTACGATTTCGCCCACTTCCTAACGAAATACCAAAGTTTTCAATTCTATAAAGCCGTGTACGATATCAACCCGAATGTGATTGTAACGGATAGAGTAGGGCATGGTTTGGGTGATTATAAAATCCCAGGGGACAACAAAATCCCAACGGTGGAGCAGATGGAAGGTAAGCCATGGGAAACAGTGGGTACTTTCAATCACTCTTGGGGATACAAAGAATATGATAATGATTGGAAATCACCCTACGAGTTAATCTACTGGCTGACAGCGATTGCTTCTAGAGGTGGAAACTATATGTTGAATATCGGCCCAAAAGGTGACGGATCTATTCCAGCACAAAATGTAGCCAATTTGAAAGCTTTAGGAAAGTGGACTTCTGTCAATGGTCCAGCGATCTATGGTACTCACAAATGGAAAATCAATCAGGAATCAGAAGAAGAGCCAACTGAAAAAGGGTATGGCTTTAAAGAAAAGTTTGCAACCACTGATTTTTGGTTTACCGCTAAAGAGAATAAGGTATATGCAATTGCTATGGAGAGAGGACAAACAGCCTTGATCAAAAGTTTTAAAGGTGAAGAAATCAATGATGTAAAACTTTTGGGTTACAAGAAGAAGTTAAAGTGGAAGCAGACAACAGAAGGATTGTCTGTGGTTTTACCTAAAAATAAAGATAATCAGATTGGTTTTGCTTTAGAAGTAACCTTAACTTCTGATGCAGAGGCTTCACTAAAATAATCGTCGATATCATTAAATATTCGTACTAATGGACTTAAAAAGGTCTAATAAGCAGGTTGTATAATCCAAAAAGTCCGATTTAAATTGTATAACTGCTTAAATTACAGATAAGCCCTTTCTCCCAAAGATGAAACTTGAGAGAAAGGGCTACTTTTTATTGATGCATTGAAATTCTGAATAAGGGGTAATGTGACCTACATTTTATCGAACCCATAGATAAAATCAAATTTGTCCTCTGAGACTAAAATCATAATATCATTTGATTGATTGGTTTGCATATGGTGAAGTTTCATATAACTGATTTGGATATCAACTACCTCAGAAGCATCACCTAAAGCATTCATTGGGTGTTTTTGAATAATGTATTTACTATCGTTATATCTGTAAAAGTATTTTTCGTCAGGTGAAAAACAAAACTGCCATGAATAATAACCTAAATTATGAAAAATAGAAAAATCATTACTGTTGTAAATATGTCTACTATAACCAATGTATTTTCCAGAGCTTGAAAAATCCATATAATGTACGTTCATTTTTAGGTTTGTTTCTATAATTTGATCCGTTTTTTTATCGAGGATAACAAGTTCATTATTCCATTGGTTGTAATATAATTTTCCGTCTTTGTCTTCTTTAATATAAGGTGTCTCATTGTTGTAGCTGGCCGGAAATTTTTTTACAATACCTGTTTTCAAATTGAGGTGACCGATGAAAGGATCACGATAGCTCTCTGTAGAATAGGCTGAAAAATACAATTCACCTTCACTCTTTACCTGAACATCAAAAAGACGGTGCGTAGAGAGGTGTCTTCCAAAATCAATGTATTCCATTGCGTAAGAGTCCAAATCAAGCACCCCAATTTTTTCTTCTCCACTAATGACAATGTATAATTTGTTGTCAAACAAACACATGTTTTGAAGGTTTACACCAATAAACTGCTTGTGAATCAGTTTTCTTTGAAAGTCATAAATGTATAAACTGTTGTTATTTTTAGTAGTAACATAGATTCTTTCGCTTTCACTATCAATCAAATAACTACGCATCCCTTCATTAATGTTAATTACATTGGACGATGAAATGGTTTTGTTGACGCCTTCTATTTTTGGAAGTCCAGTATGATGAGGGATGATATCCACTCTATAGGTGTGGTTTTTCCCGTAGATAATATCAGAATTTATAAAAGAATTTTGCTCTCCACTGATTTTTAATGTGTCAGCAAAGGTGTTTTTATAAGAGTCATAATTTGACAACAATTCAAAAGAGTAGGGAAGATTTTGAGTATTTTCATTCCATGTGATACGATCGGATTGAGTATCGAAGTGAAGCTGTACTTCTATAGGGTCGACGACTATCAGTTGGAAATCGATAAATAATTGATCGTCAACAGAAGCACGTATCACACTATTTTGGCTACCTGTTGTGAAGTGTAAATCTTGAGGAATACCGTTGTCTGTGGTAGTGGCAAAAATCGTTTTCTCACCGTTCAGTAATGCATCACCTTCTATCACTTCATATTTTACTTTCTCTTTTTTAACCAATTTTCCGTAATGATCTTCTATCTCTATGCCCAAACCATTATTAATATAATCTGTGTTTTTCATTAAGATCAAAGTATCTTGATACACCCTTTTTAAAGAAGAATACTTACTTTCTGTAATCACAAATCTTTTATATAACGTTCTAAAGGCGGCTTTAGAGTGGATTTCAATAACTACAGAGTCTGAAGGATTGAGAAAGTAAATTTCATTGGAAGCTACACCATTTGAATCAGTAGTCACTGTATTGCTTACCAATTCCGCATTGTCACTTTGTAACTCAAAAGTGATGTCTGCATTGCTGACAGCATGTAAAGTGTCTTTGGTAAACAGTTTGACAATAAGAGGGATCGCTGTAGTACTGTCCATCTTCTGATACGTGTCTGGCCTAATGTACCATGAAAGCGTATTTGTATTACTTTGATTGATATTTTCTATTTCTTTTTGGCATGAAAGCAAGCAGTTCAATACCAAGATGAGGGACAACAGATATTGTTTATTTTTCATTATACTCCAGTTTTATAAGCGACACTATTTGATACAACAATTACATTAGAGCCACTTTCATCAAAAAAGACCCCATCGATGTGCTCGCTGACGTAACAACCTCTCTGTGATTTAAGGTTGAAAGAAGGAACATCGATGAAGTAAAATTGGCTTCGATTCGCAAAAAGCAGTGTTTGTAAATCTTTAGTAACACCAATGAAGGAAGCATAATAATCTTGATGATAAATTGGGGTAAGAGTATTGAGCGTATGTACCTCTCCATTGGTATTATAAATTCTATTCATTTGAGGATGATACAATGAATTGCTGTTAAAAAACTTACTATATTTTGAAGAATTGAGCTTCCCTTTTTTTTCTGTAATAAGTGTACCCAAAAATCTGTAAGAATAGCTTTCATATCCAGCCATTTTGAGGTAAACGTATTCATCGTCTTCTGCACAAAGTTCTGCGACATATTCATTACCTTTTCCGTAAATATTACGACCAGAAAATGTACCCAATTGAGCATCATAATAATAGTAGGCAAAAAGGTTTTTCTCTTCTTTAAAGAAAACGTATACATCGCCAGAGGCTACCCCATAAGCATATTCAAATGTTCCTTGGTTTTCCCCTAAAAAATCAGAGAATTTGAGTTCTTTTAAAATTGAATTACTCACGGCATCATATACCAGTAGTGAATTTTCTGTTCTGACTAGAAATTGCGTTTCCAATGAAGTCTGATAAACATCTTCAATTACTCTATTGAATTGGAATTCCTTATGTACTTTGAATTCATCAATATCCCAAGTGTACATCTTCTGAGTGATTTTATCAAAACTATAAAAGTGCTTGTAATCATACCGCTTGAAAACTTTACCCACATGCTGACTTACTGCAGGGTCAATTGTATCATTGATCCAATAGCTTGTAAAAGCGTTATCTTTATTTTTTAAGTTAAGTATAACTTTATAAGTATATTTTTTCCCGATTACTACAGGTGAATTATCAATGACGCTTGTAATGTCCTGATCAAAGACTTCAGCAATCACAACACCATCGTTTCTTTCTACAGTAAAAGATTTAAAATTTTCCCCTTCATATTTATCCCATTGAACAACAATTTCGCCGTCAGAAATATGAGAGGAAAGATGAGGAAAGCCACCACCAAATAATGTAAAAGTGGCGGTATCGGAATGATCACTAAATGCTTCAATATAACTACCGGGGAAAGAAGAACCGCCCATACTTGCTATTCCTTCTTTATCCGTCGTTGTTTCGAATAGGATTTCATCACTTCCTTTTCTCTTGAAATAGACTTTCTGACGGTCAATAGGGTTATTGTATTGGTCTTTCAATACCACTCTAAGAGCCTTCCTGTAATGAGCACCATTATGATAATTTTGATAATTTCCTTCCAGAATATGCATCTTTGAATTATAAATATTCCCCTTTGTGCTAAAATAAAGCTCGTAATCTATATCTTTCATTTTTCGATACTGAGGTATGCTTAACATTAGTCTAAGCGTATCAAGTTGATCGGAGAAACGGATACCAAAATGACCTATTCCTTCCTCATTGGTTTTAAAAGAACTATTGAGTAGGTGAGCATGTCCCTGTTTTTGCTCGACGACCACATAACAATTTTTTACAGGGTTTTCAAGAGAATCCACTACCTTATAAATCATGGAATCGATAGTGGAATTGGCATAGTACTCCTGATTGAAATTTGAAATCTTAATAATCCGATCAGGGAGTTGTTCTGCACCATCAATAGTATATTCTTTCATGTTGCAAGACCATAGCATGCAGACCATGCTAAGGCAGTAAAGTAGTCGTTGATAATAGATGTTTGTTTGCATTATTTCTTTATGATTTTGAAAGCCTTTTTATTTCCTTTTTCATCAAATAGGTATAGGATGTATAACCCTTTTTTTAATGTGGAAAGATTAGCTTGGTAAAACGAATTGATAATGGTTTGTTGCTTTTTCAGTAAACGACCTTCAGTGGTATAAATACTGAAAGATTTACCTTCTGCGTTTTTTATCGTTAATAAATCAGTGACTTCTGTTGGGAATACCACTACATCTTTTTGCCATTTTTGATCCATAGAAAGTACTATATTCTCAATACGATACGATTGATTATCTTTTATATAGCCAGTGACTATTTCATCTTCGTCATTGTAGTAATTATGCTCTGATGAATTTAGTTTTACTTTCAGTCCTTCATTATTATAAAAGGCATAATGTCCCACAAATTTGACGGAAGTAGGAAGTAGGTAATCATCTCTTTTATAGATAAGATTGGAAGCAAAAGCGTTTCGACCTATGTGAGTATATTCGTTGGGTCTAATTGAAGTAAGTTGGTTGTTGTAAAACGCAAAATCTCCTATGTAAGTCAATATCTCACTGTATTCAAAATCTTGAACTTCTTTACCCTCAAATACTCCTTCACCCTTTCTTTTATCAGCAATACCAGTGATGTTTTGTCCATGTAAGTAAGGAGGAATCGAGAGAATGTGAACCTTAGGAAGGTCGCCACAAGAAGTGATTTTACCATTTTCTACCGTGATATCGTCTTCCTTTAAAGTATATCTCGAAACCGCTTCTAAAGAAAATGAATGTGTAATATAAATTCCAGCACTGTAAGTAGTATAGATACTTTTCCAATGTGAAAAATGGGGGATATCACTTTGTGGAAGTTTAAACTCTTGACTAGGATTCCAGTTAAATGCTTCTCTACCAATGAAAGTGATTTTATTATTTAAAGTGATATGAATGAGGTCATTATTTCTAAAAGAACCTTCTCCAATTGTTATTATATTTTCAGGTAGAGCTAAAGTAGTGAGGTTGTTAGAGGCGAAAGCATGTTCACCGATTTCGACCAGATTTTCTGACCAAACCACTTCTTGAATAGCATTCCAACCAAATCCATAACTACCAATAGAAGTCAGTTCTTCATTGAGCGT
This sequence comes from Flammeovirga sp. EKP202, assembly GCF_014534745.1. Lineage (GTDB taxonomy): Bacteria > Bacteroidota > Bacteroidia > Cytophagales > Flammeovirgaceae > Flammeovirga. The sequence goes on along the minus strand of NZ_JACVVP010000080.1, from coordinate 18,296 downwards.
CAACGTTTGAATTTTTTTATTATAAAATGCACGATTTCCAATCTTTGTAATTTTCTGACCGTTGATTTCAGATGGGATTACCAAGTGCTCAATGCTTTCCAAAGTTGTACTGATTATTTCTCCGTTGACCACCACCGTATTTTCTGCATTTAGGCTTTGCTTGAATTTTGCTTGATAAAGACCTCTGTTGTTTTCAGCCGCCTCTACTTTTACTTCTTCCCCATTTTGAAATGTATACCACCCATCAAAATTGGGGTTTTCTTCAAAATAAGGAAGCTGAATAGGAAAGTGATGAAGGTTTTCGAAAGGAGAATTTTGTAAATCAAGAATAGTGATGCTTGTTTCCGAAAAGTCGATATGAAGTTCTTCAGCACATCGGAATACACTCTGGTTTAGTACTTCTAAAGCAGAGTTTGGTTGAAAGTTGATAACGGGTGAACCCATAAAACACTTTTGGCCTAGTGCTCTCACATGCTCAGGTAAAATAATGGTTGTAATCGTATTGTCAGCAAAAGCATAGTCCTGAATTTCCTTCAGGTTTTTGGGGAGTTGAATCTCTGAAATGTTATTTTCCGAAAAGGCATGTTCGCCAATTACTTCTATGCTGTCAGATAATAGTAGCTGATCAATGTTTTTATTTCTGAAAACACCTGTAATGTCAGTACTTCCAATGGCTTTTACAGTGTCTGTTCCAATAAAATCAGGAATAATGATATTGCTAGAAACTAATATGGAAGAGACTTCTACAATTGTATTGTTCTCCATCACTACATCTTTGGGTTGTAGTGTGTACCAATTTTCTATGATATGAAAATGAGGGGCAAAATCAGTGATGGGAGAAGGGACAGACCATTGTAATCCCTCTTCATTTTCGGGAAGATGAAGTTCTTGAATTTCATTTTCATAAAAGGCACTTTCTCCTACAAATTTCAAAGAGGAGGGAAGTGTCACTTCTTGCAAAAGGTTATTTCTAAAAGCATTTTTTCCAATCGTTTTTATATCCGAAGGAAGTTGAAGATGTTGGAGGGTGTTGTCGGAAAATTCATCTGCACCAATTTCTTTCAGATGCTTTGGTAATTGTACATTGATTAAACCTTTATTTTTGAACAGTAAACCATTTTCTGAGGTGTTAATGTAATGTATTTCTACACCGTTTACCCTTTCTGGGAAAACAAGATGTTTTGCAGTGGTACTGGTAGGAAGTCTTTTGCTGAGATTGACCAATGTATCACCTTCCATCACTATGTTTTCTTCCGGAATGATATAATCCGTAGTGGCAAAATGCTCGTAATAATGATATTTTATTTCAGTAACTAATTTACCATAACCATTTCTCCACACATAGTATCCCGTACCCTCAAGGTCGGGTAATGGAATTGTACTCAGAGGATTGTCGGCAAAAGCGTTCAAGCCAATATGACGAATCGTTTGAGGAAGCGTAACAGAAGAAAGGTTATTGTTTCTGAAGCTCTCCTTTCCAATATATTCTAGCCCTTCGGGGAATACGATTTCAGTAATATCTTTTCCTTGAAATAGGCCCTTCTCTTCATTTTCAATTCTTTTAATGGCTTCTCCATTGATTGATGAAGGGATAATCACTTTATCATACCCGTTGGGAATAAAAACCGTGTGAAGTGTTCCATTTTCAACTACACAATTCTGATAAGTGAGCGTAATGGATTGTTGTGCATATCCGATAGGAATAATAAGAAACAACAATAGTGTTTGAATAATGTATTTCATATTATCTTTTAATGATTTTTTTAGTAGTCACTTGATGATCCAATTGTAATTGTAGAAGGTAGACTCCGGCAGGGAGAGTTGGAAACAATTGTACCTTTGATGTAGTAGCTTGTTCCTTATAAATTACTCTTCCTGTAGTGGATAGAATTCTGATTTGAGTTCCTATAGGGATGTTGTTGATGGTGAGCACATCGTTCATAGGGTTGGGGAAGATACGAGTATGAACATATGGATTTTCAAGATTGGTAATTACATTTTCTCTTTCCCTCTCTTTGTCCAATGAATAAGAAGCATAGAAATCAATGATCTCGAAGTCGTTCTTCAAGGTGTCTGATTGATTGACTACCCAAACCAATGAGTCTTCAGTTGGAGTAGGGAGTATGATGGATTCTAAACGATTTCCTATAAATGCACCACGACCAATAGAAGTGATGGAGTGAGGTAAAATCAACGATTCAATCAGATTATTTTTAAACGTTTCTAAGCCAATTTGCTTCAAAGTAGAAGGGAATTGAATAGTGTCTATTTCATTATTTTGGAATGTATTTGTTTCAATTGCTTCAATGCCTTCTTCAAAAACGATCCCTTTCATCTCTCCAAAAATTTTATAATTAAAATGAGTAAGGGTAGAATCTCCAATTGCTGGAGGAATAATATAATACCTGAGTGGACGATATGTTCCAAGAGAAATAGACAGATAGCCATTATTACCAAAACTTGTATTTTCTTCATTAAGCCTTACCCAGTTTATTGCATAAATACTCATCTCGTCATTTGTATCAATTGATAGATTTTCCTTGCTATAAAAGTGATCTTTTGTATATCTATTATTTTGATGTAGCCATTCCACAAAAGTTGCATCACCCTCTTTAGAGGGTAGCTGAAAGGAACTCATATTATTTTTTGCAAAAGCATTGACTCCTATGTATTTAATGGAGGTGGGTAATACAATGTCGGATAGTTGGTTATAATAAAAAGCCTGCTCTTCAATGTTTTCTATCCCTTCATTGAGTGTTACTTTTTCAATCTTATTTTCTTTAAAAGCACCATAACCCAAAGACTTTAAAGTTGAAGGGAAAATCACTTCTTTTATCTCATTTCTTTCGAATGCATAATGCTCAATAGATCTTAGTTTTTCATTGAAAATCACTTTTTCTAAACTACTTCCCCTAAATGATTCATATCCAATCATCTCTAAGTTTTCTGGAGCATTAAATTCTTTGAAATGACAATAATCAAAAGCCCTTCTCTCTATCCTTTTAAGACTTTTAGGAAGTGAAATTTTATTTAGACTTCTGAAAAAATCACCAATAAATTCATATCCTTCTTCCAGTTCAATAACTAGGAACTCGTCGTAATTGGAATTTCGGTTTTGAAGTAAAATACCGCTTATGGGTTGATCATTGATAGTTTTAGGAAATATAAGGTACTTTATTCCTGATAAATTGGAAGAGTTGAGGTCTACAATCGTATCATTTTGCAATACTACATCGTCAGGCTTTAATCTGTATTTGTATACTGTATTTATTTCACTTTCTAAATACTCTTCTGTACTTACGTCTCCTTCCAATTGATCTCCTTCAAGTGTGAGCCATCCAAAGAAATTTTCATCTTCAATTTTGGGGAGTCGTACCGTTATGTTATCATTCTTCATAAAACACCCCCTACCTAATTGTTGTATTGTTTTTGGGAGAATAACAGAGGTAAGTTGATTGTATGCAAAGCAATTGGACGGTAAAACTTTTATACCTTCTTCAATGATGACATTTTGGATCTGATTAAACCTAAATAGAGAACTCCCTTCAGCAGTAAATTCTTTAGGGATCAGCAAGTCGGTGATTTCATTGTACTGAAAAGCATAACGACCATACTCCAGGTTTTCATTTCTTGGAAGCTTTACTTTTGTGATTTTATTATATTCAAAGGCAGCTTCTGATAACAACTCAAGGCTGTCGGGTAGTACGACTTCGGTAATGTTGTTGTATTTAAATGAGTGGTATCCAATTGTTTTTAAGCTGTCAGGAAATGATACCTTTGTAATTTCATTATTGTAAAAAGCATTTTTATCTACTATACGTAGGCTATCAGGCAAGTTTACAAAACGAATGTTATTCCTTTCAAAAGCATACATTCCAATACTACGTAATGCCTTGGGAAACAGTATACCTTCTATTTTTTTATCACGAAATGTATAAGAACCGATGTGTTCCACCAAAGTACCATTAAGGTAGTCGGGAATTGAAATATAACCGTTTTCTAAAGTAAAGTCGCTAGAAAGTCGCCTAAGCGTATTGCCTTCCATTTCTACCATTTCATCCGTGAGTACTTGTCCCAATATGCTCTTTAAGTCACTTGTTAAATCAAAAACGGTGTCAGCTGAAGTGTATATCTTTTCTTTTGAAGAAGGTAGATAGCCGTAAAAGTTAGTGTTATTTTGCTCAGAAGGTAGAATGTAATACTTCAGCTTATTGTTTGAAAAAGCATGGCTCCCAATGGAATCAATGGCAGTTGGGATATTGATACTTTTTAGATGATTATTGAGAAATGCACCCTCTCCAATTTTTGTAATGTTGTCATTCAAATTGACCTTCAAAAGTTGGTTGTGGGAGAAACTATAATCCCCAATCTCTAAAATACTTTCAGGAAAATGAATTGAAATTATATTCTTATCACTCAACGCTTCATGACTGATTTTCTTCACTACTTGCTGATCTAGCTGTTCAGGAATAATAATCGAATTAAAACCATTGGGAACATGTACTTCCACAAGTTGATTTTCCTCCATAACCACATCTTCATCTGTCAATGTATAGGAGAATTGAGCATAAAACCCTTTTGAAGTTGTGGTTTGCTGTAAAACAGTGACTTCTTCCAATTCTTCATTTATCCAACCTTCAAACCCTGCAGAAGAATGATCAAATAATTGGATAGCACATCCATCATCAAAAGCATTTTTTCCAATCAAGCGAAGAGGCTCAGAAGTTGAAAAAGTTGTAATAGGATTGTCTTTAAAAGCTCCTTCTCCTAAAGAGATGATGCCAGAAAGGTCATCAAGAGCTTGAATGATATTGGCTTCAAAAGCATAGTTACCGACTTTTGTAAGTGAAGTCGGAAAGGAAACCGATTGAATGCCTTTGTTATAAAAAACACCTTGCCCTTCCGGTAAATTAGCAATCCCTGTTACCGTTTCATTATCCAATATTTCGGGGATAATGATGTCTTTTATTTCAAAAGAATAAGTACAAGACTGAATGACCCCATTGGCCATGGTCACATCTTTATCTTGAAGCGTATACGTTTGTCCAAAAACGGCTAACGGACAACTTATCAGTAGGATAAATAATAGTTTGAAATTCATTTTAGTAGTTTGTCAGTACGTTTATTTCAGTTTGCTAAATAGTCTTCCATTATAAGTAGGGTGAAAATAACTATCTCCGTAAGAGAAGATAGTGATATTTCGAGTGCCATAAGGATTCAATCGTGAGGCCTCAAAGTTATAGAGAGAATGGAAAGTATGATTATTCAAGTCGAAGTAATTGGCATAAAACGTATCATTTCTCTCGTATTGGAATAGAATTCGGTCATTGTCTAAGAAGGCATTGTCAATGATATAATTAGGAAACACTCCAAAATTACTTTCTATCCAACTGACTTCTAATGTGGCAAGGTCAATAATTTTAACAGCAGCTTCATAGCCGTTGAGTTTTGTTTTGTAACCAAGTACATAGGCTTTATTTTCCACAACAAAAGTTTTGATTACATCAAAGTCTTCTTCCTGCGGTGTAGTAGTGTGTTTACTCCAAGTTTTATCGTTGAAATCATAAATGTAAAAGTCATTACTGTAATTTATACCACTATTATCGCCGTTTGTTTTTCCATCACCTAGGAAAAGGTAGTCATTAGTAACAAAAAAGCTCTTGAAGGTAGAAGTTTCATCAAAGTCAAAACTGATAAAATCTTGCCACTCATCTAAATTGAAATTAAAATAATCAATTCGCCCTTCAGTATACTTATATAATCTTTGGTTGTGATAACTGACCAATTGTTGATCACTGACGGTAGATGTTTTATTGACTGTTTCTGTTTTTATGATCTTCTCTTTATCATCAAACCGATAGATTTTCCATCCTGAATTAAAAAAGACTTTTCCGTCTTTCAGAAAGGAAGCATACCTTTTACTCAAGCTCACAGGACTACTATTTTCATAGTTGAATTCAGAATTGATATACAGGTCTTTTGCAATGACTTCAGAGTAAAGGTCATTCGTGATGGTAATATCAATTTTACGGTTGGGAAATGGCTTTTCAGGTAATTCTAAGGTGATAGCATTAGGCGTTTTGATAAAATCAAAGAGGGAGATGTTATGATCATTGAGGAATATTGAATATCTAGGATTATATTCTCTGAAATATTCACTAAAAATCTTAATTGTAAAAGGTTCTTCGTTGACCACTACCACAGAATCAATGGGAGGGGTTTTAATTTTGATACTTGGAATATACAGTTGGTATAATTCATCGACTTCCAATAGGGGTTTGATTTCAGTAAAGTCAGATTGTAATAGCTTAAATTTGAATGAGTTTGGCGTGACATCAAATATAGCCGGATACCTTTCATTAATAATAGACATACTATCATTAAAGTAGTGACCAAATACGGTGACCGTATCACCATAGCATGCACTTCTTTTATCAGTACCCGTTACTTTGGCGTATTTATAATGGATTTTATTAGGAAGGTATACAGTGGTAGAATCAGGAAAATTGGTACGCTCAATTTTGAAGGATTTAGAACTGTGGTCATTTTTATAATCCCATTTAGATAAAACAATATGAAGAACGTCGGTAGAATCGAAGTAGGTCTCCAATGCTTTTTTCCATTCCAAATTATTCTGACTTCTCCAATAGGCTTCTACGTCTTTATCATAAATATTCTTTGCTTGTATCTTGATCGTATCTCTTACATTGATAGAATCAGGTAACGCCTCCAATTCAAATTCCATTTGAGGAAGGTCATTGATGTTGAAATAATACGTATCACCCAATGTTTCCCCTTTTTGAGATTCGAACTTTGCCCGATATTCAAAGTAGTGCGGGATGGGATTAAAACTTTTCCATTTAAAGAAAAATAAATTGTCAGCAATACTATCAGCTATATAGACAGAGTATTGATCATTTGTTTGAACCAAAAAACTATAAAATTTTGGATGGGCAGTAATCGTTTCATGATTATCACCTACTAAAAGCACATCTCCATTTTCTGTTATGATTGGTTCTAATGTTGAAATTTTGGTAGTAACATTATTATCCTCTTTTTCCTGTTCGCAAGATAAAAAGAACAATAAGGGCATGATTACTACCCAAAGGTTAAGTCTATTCATTGTTTACTTTAAAAAAATCATGTCTTATAACATATTGTCAGAGTCAAGTTAAAATTATATAATATTAATTAGTAATCATAATACCGTTAGGTGAAAATGTTATAACAAAAAGTACAATTTATATTTTTGTATTATGAAGTAAATTTTTGACTAAATGAATGCACTGTAATCGAATCAAATGAAAATAACAAAGCCTTATGTATGATTGATTAGGTACATGGTAAACTAAGTTTTCGTTATTTATATTGTTTAGAAATCAGGAGATTTCTGATGATCTGAAGGACACGAATGATGCTATCGCTTAACATTCGCGCCATTGAGCTTTTGACTTCTAAGCCTAGATTTTTTGCTTCGTTTTTCATCAATGGAAAAATGAAGAAGAAGGAAGTTAGAAAGTAGATCCTATAAAATCTTGCATAAATATCAATTGAGAATTGACAAAAATTAGTTTATAGTGTACCAAAAAGTGTTCAAATTAATTTTCAAGTCCATCTTTCTTTTCTTTGTAAGAAACGAACAAAGAAAAGAAACCCTTACAGCATCTCATTTGATAAAATAATAAGATACTTGTGTACACTTATTTTAATCATTAAGAGAGACTCAATTTTTTAAATATATGAAACGGTTAATTACATTTTTTCTACTAGTACCTTTTATAGCATTTAGTCAAAATGAGGTATCAGTTTGGGATTTAAATCTTTTAGAGAAAACTCCTATAGTTGAAGAAACGACTTTAAAACAGGAAGCGGGACTAAAAAGTATTTTCTACAGTGGTGTAGAGTACAATGGAAAACCTACAAAAGTATATGCTTATTATGGTTATCCTAAAACGAAAAAACCTAGTGATGGATACCCCGCTGTCGTTTTAGTACATGGTGGTGGCGGTACTGCTATTGCGGAGTGGGTGAGAGTTTGGAATGACAAAGGATATGTTGCACTTTCAATGGATTTGGAAGGTCACTTACCGTCGGCACACCACAAGGATAGAGTAGGTTTTGAAGGTGCTGGTCCATCAAGATACGGTGTTTTCCATGACAATGATAAACCTATAAAAGATCAGTGGTATTACCATGCAGTTGCACAAGTGATTCTTGCTAACTCTTTTTTAAGAAGTTTAGATGATGTAGATAAAGAAAATATAGGTGTAACAGGTGTAAGTTGGGGAGGTATGCTCACGAGTACAGTGGCAGGTGTAGATCAAAGATTCCGTTTTGCGATTCCGATTTATGGATGTGGGTTCTTAAATGGAACAGATGGAGCAATGGGAAAACATTTTAAAAATGGTAATCAAGCCTATAGAGACAACCTATTGAATAATTTTGAGGGTCAAAAATACTTGCCTTTGGCAAAAATGCCGATGCTATTTATCAATGGTTCAAACGATCATCATTTCCCTATTCCGGCGAGTGTTGCCTCTTACAAAGCACCAAAGTCTGATTCTTATTTATATATTGAAGATCAATTAGGGCATGGTCATCCGCCAGCTTGGAAGGTAAAGGAATCTTATTTATTTGCAGATGCAGTAGTTTACAATAAACCCATTATGAGTATCCAAAAAACAGAGATGGATTTATCAAAAGGGCTTATTTCTGCAGTAGTAAAAAATACAAAAGCGGTAGAGGCAGTAGTTTTTTATACAGAAGATAACAAACAGTGGGAGAAGAGAAATTGGAAAAAGGCTGCGGCCATCATCAAAGGCAAAAAAGTGAGTGCCGAAATCTCAAGAAACAGTACAGCGGCTTACTTATTCATTACAGATGAAAATGGAATGACGCTTTCCTCTGAAGTGAAAATCAACAATATTGTCAATTAATAGAACACCATCGAAATGAAGCATATATATAAACTAATCACCACGTTGTTATTCCTTTATTTGGGGAGTAATGGGTATGCACAGCAAAGCCCAGTGGATCTTTGGAAGGATTTTGATCCTGATCAAGGTGATTTTAAGGAAGAAATTATAGAGGAGAAAGTAGTAGATGGGATTTATTATAAAGACTCGTATATCTCGGCTTATATCAACGGTGAGGAAGTGCGAGTGTATTGTAAATATGCTGTAAAAGAAGGGGCTAAAAACGCTCCAGCCTTATTGGATGTTCATGGATGGATGTCCAAGCCTAACATCGACTTGAAATATGTAAAGGAGGGTTGGGCAGTATTGGCACACGATTATTGTGGTAAAACAGGGGAAAGAGCTCACTATACCAAGTATCCTGAATCATTAAGGTATGGAAATATTGATGCGAAGGTGGGCTATAGAATCAAAAATAAATTACCGGATGGTTCTTATATTACTGACCCTAAACAAACAGATGATTACTTATGGTATGTATTGCAACGTAGAGCATTGAGCTATTTGATGACGCACAAGGAAATCGATCAGAATAAGATTGGAGCCAAAGGGTATTCTTATGGTGGTACGTTGATGTGGAATTTGGGCATGGACAAAAGAATTAAAGCTTTTGTAGCCTACTTTGGTATCGGTTATTTGGAATATTGGAGAAGCAAGCAAGTTTGGTTATACAACAAGCCTTACAAGGAACCAGCTCAAGATCCAGGAGAGAAACTATATTTATCTTGTATTGCCCCACAATCTTATGCTCCATATATTCAAGCTCCTGCGCTGTGGTTAAGTGGAACAAATGACCATCATGGAGGCCATGAAAGAAGTGAAAATATCTTCAAATCTTTTTCTAAAAATGTACCTTGGGATTTTGCCTTACAGGCTAGAGGGCATCATAATACTGAAAAGTTGGGTGATGACGCCAAAGTGTGGCTTGAAAAGCATGTTTTGGGTAAAAAACACTTTTGGCCTAATCGACCTACTTCTGCTATAAGTTTAGACAAGAAAGGGATTCCTAGTTATAAAATTACACCTTCTGACATTGATAAAGTAAAAGAGGTGAAGGTCTATTATTCATTAAAAAATCCTGTTAGTTACACAAGAGTATGGAGAGATACGGAAGCAAAGAGAGAAGGAGATAGTTGGGTGGCTTCTCTGCCTGTTATGAATGTAGAGGATTATGTTTTTGCTTATGCCAACGTGTATTATGAAGGTAACATCGTGATTTCGGGAGACTTTGAAGCACAAGTACCTTCTGAACTTGGTAATGCGATTGCAACAGATGAGCCTTCAGATGATTTAGATAGTGAGTTGTGGTCTAATACTGCACCTGTAGAAGGTATAGGTGGTATAATGGCATTGCGACCATTCAATAATAGAACAGGAACCGTAAATGAGAGTTTTTCTGATCCAAAGTACGTTGCTCCTGCCGATGCAAAATTGAACTTCTTATTTTATTGTACTCAACCTCAAAGTCTCTTACTAAGAGTAAATGGTTATTTCGAGTATAATTTAGAAATTACAGCTTCTAATGAATGGCAACAAATGGAAATTAGTGCTAATGAAATACTAAATAAACATAACCAACAACCTTTTGGACAGTGGTCTAAAGCACATAAAATTGAGATTCTTCCAAAAGATGGAGCAGATATCACAAAGGTGCTTTTGTCCTCTATTTCATGGAAAAAAAAATCGATTGAAGCCATCATAGAAGAAGGGAAAAAGGCTTTGGAAGCTAAAGAAATTAAAGGAAAGCGATTGTATTTAACTTCTAAAAATGCTTTTGAAACGGACTCTTACTGGAGAGTAAATGATAATAAAACTGTTGATGGGAAAGAACTGATACTGCAAGGTAAAACTTATGAAAGAGGTCTTGGACTTCATGCTCCTTCAAAAATTAGTTGGAAAATTGAAGAAGGATATGAACATTTTTATGTGACACCTGCTGCTTCAGAGTCGCATAACGGTTATCTGCAGATGAAAATCTTATTAGACGGGAAAGAGGTGTTCAACACTGGAGAGATCAAATCACAAATGCAAGAGGTAAAACCATTTGATATTAAGGTAAAAGGAGCAAAAACATTAACATTAATAGTGAATGAATTAGGTTCAAAAGGCGGTGATCATGCCAATTGGTTAGACCCCTTCTTTATTGTACATGAAAGTGTAGAAGTGAAAAATGATTTTGTAAAGGCTGAACCAAAAGAGATACCAAATATTCCTACAGCCACGCATCTTACACAGAAATCTCCAGCTTCCGTATTGCTAAAAGGAGAAAGAGTGTATATCTCAAAAGACATGGCAACTTCCACTACTTCATATTGGAGAGTGATGGAAAACTGCTCGATTGTGGGAGAAAAAATCACTATCAAAGGAGCACAATATGATAGAGGTTTAGGAGTACATTCAGATTCTGAAATTAAATTCCCAATTAAAGGAAATTATAAATCCTTTGTTGTTACACCTGGGGCAAATGATTCTCATCACGGTGTTTTACGAATGAGTATTTTAGTAGATGGTGAAGAAGTATTTAACAGTGGACCTATTAAGAGTAGCATTCAGATACCAGAACAGTTATTAATTGATATTGCTGGGAAAAAAGAATTGATTCTAAAAGTAGATCAAGAAGACGGTAGCAATGGTGGAGACCATGCTAGTTGGGCTGAAGCGTTTTTCTTAGTAGCGGGAGATTCAAAATAATAAAAATAACAAGATTGATTAGCTTGGAATTAATATTATGATGTGGACTACTTTTTATACTGGGCAATGCTTTTAAAGTGTTGCCCTAGTATTTATAGCTAACAATCGAACTTTTAACAGTCACAATTTATTAGAAATGAAAGGATTATTATTTTTTGTATTATTTATTTTACCATATTTCACTTTACAAGCACAAGTAAAGTTAGGTTCTATTTTTACTGATGATATGGTACTTCAAGCCGAGAATGAAATTAAGGTTTGGGGAAAAGCAAAACCATTAGCTTCCTTAACCGTCTCTTTAGGGAAATCAACCACGACAGTAAAGGCAGGGCAAGATGGAAAATGGATGGCCATTCTACCAAAAATGAAATATGGAGGTCCTTACCAATTAAAGGTAGAAGGTGATGGAGCCATAACTCTCAACAATGTGATGTTAGGTGAAGTTTGGTTTTGTGCAGGACAATCCAATATGCGTTGGTTTGTGAGAGATTCAAAAAATGCAAAAGCGGAAATTACCAATGCTGATTATCCCAATATTCGCTTTTTTGTATCTCCTTTAAAAGGAACACATGAACCACAAGAAGAAATTGAGAATGTGAAATGGGAAGTATGTACACCACAAAGCATTCCAATGAAAACGGCTGTAGGTTATTTCTTTGGTAAAGAGTTACAGAAAAAATTAAAAGGAGTAGCCATTGGTTTGATTGATATCTCTTATGGTGGTGCAAGTATCACTGCATTTATGGATAAGGAAACATGTGAAAATTCAAAACAAGCGGACTTTATCAAAAAATATACAGGCAACTTTTTGAATTCTTACAATGAAAGAAAGGCAAAATGGGATGAAAATCCAGAAGGAAAACCACCTTACTACCCTGAAAATGTATTGACAGGAATGAGCTACAACTATATGGTACACCCCTTAGTACCTTTCCAAGTTAGAGGTGCCATTTGGTATCAAGGTGAAACAAACGCTTGGCATCCCGAAAGATATATTGATATGTTTGGGGAGTACATCACCATGATGAGAACGGTATTCCAAAACCCAGAAATGCCATACTACTTTGTACAATTGGCAGGTTTTAGAGGTAGAGAAGGAGCTAAAAGAGATTTAGGTAGATGGGGAAACTTCCGCTTAGCACAAGAAGAGTGTTTGAAGTTTGAAAATACGGGAATGGCAACCGCCTTTGATATTGGAGAAGAGTATGATATTCATCCTAAAAACAAGCAAGAAGTAGGACGAAGACTTTCGTTATTGGCATTAAAAAATACTTATGGCCATAAGAAGGTAATTGATAAAGGTCCTACGTTTAAAAACTTCAAATTTGAAGACGATAAAGTAATACTTACGTTTGAGAATATCGGTAAAAAGCTAGTGGTAACAGAGGGTGAAAAGATTACTGGCTTTTTGTACAAAAAGGGTAACGAATATGAGTCTGTAGAAGGAAAAATAATTGGGAAAAACAAAGTAGAGATTCCTTACCAAGAAGGAGACTTATATTATGCTTATGAAAACTTCTTCGTACCGAATTTATACAACAGTGCTAATTTGCCAGCAACTCCCTTTAAAATCAAGATTAATAAGCCAGTGAAATAGGGAAATGATCATTAATAGCTACAAAGGTATATACTACTGCATTGTAAAATAAGTTTTCGATAATTTATATAATTACTTTTATGGAGCATAAAGGGTAGTGTATTGTGGTTCGTGAGGACGTTGCAATGCAACGTACCTACAGAACTGCATTTTAGAAGATAATTACAGAACCCTTGTCTTTTGACATATAATCAGACAATCATTTAGTAGTACTTCCCACGGCATTGAAGGGAAAAGCGTTAAGAATTTCATGAATTGAGCCGTTAAAAATGATTTTCTTGTTTGAGCGCAGCGAGTTTAAAATCATTGAGGCGAGAGAAATGGAATTTAGCTTTTGACTTCTCAGCCTTGAATTTTTTGCTTCTTTTTGTTTCAAGACAAAAACGAAGAAGAAGGAGAGTTTGAAAGGATACTGTAGAACGCTAGTAGAATTGCCTACAAAGTGTAGACGATAATTTAGTTTACAATGCATTAAATACGTTGTAAACTAAATTATCGTTATTATAGTATTCAGAAATCAGGAGATTTCTGATGATCTGAAGGACACGAATGACGCTTACGCTTAACATTCGCGCCAGTGAGCTTTCTACCATTTTAGTTTGGTAGTACTTCCCCTGGCATTGAAGGGAAAAGCGTTAAGAATTTCATGAATTGAGCCGTTAAAAATGATTTTGTTGTTTGAGCGTAGCGAGTTTAAAATCATTGAGGCGAGAGGAATGAAATTTAGCTTTTGACTTCTAAGCCTAGATTTTTTGCTTCGTTTTTCATCAATGGAAAAATGAAGAAGAAGGTAGCTTGTAAGTAGAGCCTATAAATGTTTGTAGTAAGGTTAATTAAAAGTTAACGAAAACTTAGTTTACAATGTATTAAAAGGCGACTTAGCTTTTTATCTGAAATAATGATGCAAATCCAAATAAGGACCGACCACTTTGTTTGAGTTTTCTTAAAAAAATACACCCGAGAGCTGTATAGGTCTCGGGTGTATTGATTTATAGTAAAGGCTTAAGGAGTACTTTTATACTTTTTCTTCTACCTTAATACTTAAACAATTTGTAGGTGACAAGTAAACCTTCTTACATTGACCTATATTTTGGAGATCTCAATATAAACATAGTACATGATAATTGAATTTAGTATTGAAAGTATAGATGGTTTTTTATCAAGCATCTCACAACAAATGAATGTAGCACTTGATGCTGATGGGTTTGATCTACCAGCTCATCTCGGTGAAGGCTTTTTTAAACAATATGCTCTAAATAATACCATTCATATTGTCTACTATAATCTTTTTCTAAAAGAAGAAATTTCAATTGTGAGAAACAAAGGGAACAATTTGGACCTATTACCGATCACTTTCTGGTTGACAAATAGTGGCATTCAGCAGCAGATTAATGAGGAACAAAAAATGATCGGTTCTTCTACACAAAATGGAATCTTCTTTCCTTCCAATAGTATTGAAACCCAATATAGCTTTCCTAAAAAGACCTTAATAGAAAATATAACTATTTTTATAGATAAAGATTGGTTGCGTCAAAATTTGAATATAAAGGACGATTACATCAACAGTGTAATTCTGAAAGAACCTACTTTTTTCCTGTATGAAGCATTATCTCACCCTTTATCTGATACCTTAGAAAAAATAAAATCTAGTTTATTAGAGATCGAAAAAGAAACCATCACTAAGCTCTCACTGTTGAGTTCTACTTTATTATTATTAGAACAATTTTTCTCTAAACTTCAAAATAGGGGACTTATAGATAAATACCATCAGCTTAAAACAATTGATATTGATAAAATTTTCTCAGTGAAGGAAATTGTTACTGAGCACTATCAGAAAATACCACTGATAAAAGAACTAGCGAAGGAAGTAGGGATGAATGATCGTAAGCTTCAAAATATCTTTAAACAGGTTTTTGGAATCAGCATTTATCAATTTGGTTTATCCATTAAAATGGAAAAAGCGAAAAACTTGCTTTTAACTTCAGATTATACGATTGCAGAAATTGGACACTATGTAGGGTATTCGAACCTAAGTCATTTTACCGAGCAATTCAAAAGATTTTATGGTATAACTCCTAAATCATTTCAAAAAACAAGTTAAATACATTTTTCGGTTGTTTTTAGTGTTATTTGGGTTATTTTATCCTTAAAATGTCCATTATGTTTGTGGTGTCATATTTATAAGACATAAATGAAAATACATAATAAGGATATGAAAAAAATACTTTTAATAATCAATTTGCTACTACTTCTTGTTATTTCCAGAAGTTGTTTTGCTCAAGAGGAGGTCTTGCCCAAAAAATGGAATCATTTCAATGGTAAAATCGAAAGAACTTTCACGGAGTCAGAAGAAGATTACCCTCAACCTATACAAGCTGATGAAAAAGCACCCAACATTATATTAGTAATTTTAGATGATGTAGGATTCGGACAGTCAAGTACGTTTGGAGGGCCGATTGCCACACCACATCTTGATAAAGTAGCTGAAGAAGGGATATCTTATACTCAATTTCATACAACAGGAGTTTGTAGTGCTACAAGAGCTGCATTGTTAACAGGAAGAAACCATCACCAAACAGGTTTTGGAACAATTTCAGAGATGTCAACTGGTTTTCCTGGTTACAATAGTATATGGGATAAAGATGCCGCAAGTGTCGCTGAAGTTTTAAAAGAAAACGGCTATAATACCGCTGCTTGGGGTAAATGGCATAACACACCAGATTGGGAAACAAGTCAGACGGGTCCATTTGACCGTTGGCCTACAGGGTTAGGTTTTGAATATTTTTACGGTTTCATCGGTGGAGAAACTAGTCAATATGAACCTCAATTATATAAGAATACCATAGCTGTAGAACCGAATTTAAAACCGGAAGATGGTTACCATTTAACAGAAGATTTATCTAAAGATGCGATTCATTGGATACAGCAACAACAATCATTAAACCCTGATAAACCTTATTTCGCGTATTTCTCTACCGGTGCTATTCATGCTCCTTTACATGTGCAAAAAGAATGGATTGAGAAATATAAAGGAAAGTTTGATGAAGGATGGGACAAGATGAGAGAAGAGACCATCAAAAGGCAAATTGAAATGGGTATTGTTCCTGAAGGTACTAAACTTACGGAAAGACCAGATGCAATTGAGTCTTGGGAAAGCCAAACAGAAGAGCAAAAGAAATTATATGCTCGCCAAATGGAAGTAGTAGCAGGTTATTTAGCACATACGGATCATTATATTGGTGAACTTCTAAAAGAAGCTAGAAGCTTACCGGGTGGTGAAAATACAATGGTCATTTATGTTGTAGGTGATAATGGAGCAAGCGGTGAAGGAACACCAATGGGTACAATTAATAATATGATGGTACAAAATGGATTTCCAGATTCTCTAGAAGACCAATTGAAGGTAATGGATGAATTGGGGAGTAAAGAGTTTGAAAATCATTATGCAGTGCCTTGGGCTTGGGCAGGTTGTGCACCTTTCCAATGGATGAAAAGAGTCCCATCTCATTTTGGTGGAACAAGAAATGGTTTAGTGATATCTTGGCCAGAAGGTCTGAAGTCAAAGAATGAAAAAAGAACACAGTTCCATCATGTAGTTGATATTGCACCTACCATTTATGAAGCTGCAAAAATCAAAACTCCATCACACGTTAATGGGGTAGAGCAAACGCCAATGGCGGGTGTGCCAATGAATTATTCTTTTGAGTCAGAAGAGGTAGAAAGCACGCGTAAGATACAATACTTTGAAGTAGGAGGTCATCATGCAATTTATCATGATGGTTGGGTTGCATCAGCATTTCATGGAGTACCTTGGAAGTTTACAGGATCTGTAGGTTTTGATAGTGTAAAATGGGAACTGTATAATGTTGAAGAAGATTTTTCACAATCCACTGATTTAGCGGATAAATATCCAGAAAAACTAGCGGAGTTGATTGAATTATTTGATGAAGAGGCTAAAAAATATAATGTGTACCCTTTAGATGATCGTTACGCAGAAAGAGCATTGAACCCACTACGTCCAAGTATTACAAGAGGGAAAAAATATTTTAAGTTTTATCAAGGAACGACAAGAATTCCAGAAGGAGGAACACCACCTGTATATTCAAAAAGCCATACCATTCAATCGGCATTGAACTATTCAAAGGGTGATGAAGGAGTTATTGTTGCCGTAGGTGGTAACGTGGCAGGTTATTCAATGTATATTCAAGGCAACAAACTTCATTACACTTATAACTTCTTCAATAAAGAAAGATACAAAGTGAGTTCTAGCATTGATCTACCTGAAGGTGAAATCACTGTAAAAATGAGATATGAACAAGAATCCGAAGCTTGGGGAGGTGGTGGAACGGCCACTTTATATATTAACAATAAAGCTGTAGGAAAAACTAAAATCAATAAAACGGTTCCAATTCGATTTGCTGTTACCGAAACAACTGATATCGGAATGGATTTAGGTTCCCAAGTTTCCAAAGACTACATCGGATCATTTGAATACACAAATTCAATTCAATCAGTAGAATATTTTATTGATTGATTATGATGTGTGAATGACAGTTGTACGATTATTTATAATAATAGGATAGGCTCTCGAATAGAAGAAACCAACATTACTCAGATTTAGTGGTTAGTGAGTTTACATCTAAACTTGCTAATCACTTTTTCTATTATAATATGCACTGTTCATTTTAAAAATAATCTCAGTTGAATTAAAGATGGGTTCTATATCCGGAAATAAACACTATAACGAAAGCTCATTGAAGAATTCAATCGGTAAGCCTTATGAGGGAAACGTCACGTATGTTTTGATGAGTGTGGTACAGATAGTTTACTTAAATTGCTTACATTTATAGTTATTCATCTGAGTGAGCTGTTAGCTCTACTCTACTGTAGCATAAAAGCAATTTTAAACTTCCAAAATAAAATGCCAAGTAATATATATTTTGAAAAGCTAGACTCAGAAGTCATTTAAAAATTAAAGTTAACTTTTAATCGGTTTCTCAAAAACATACTCATAAATGCTATGTAGTGTGATT
>NZ_JACVVP010000007.1 GCF_014534745.1 Flammeovirga sp. EKP202 | reverse complement strand
AGGTTTGAAGCTGAATCTCTCAAAAAAAGATAATTATCTTTTCTGCTTAGACAGTCCGAACTACTGGGGTAACTATAGTTAAAGAAGGTTTCTGTTTCCTAAGCGTCATTAAAGCTATATAATTTTGAAGATTCATGAAAATAGATTTATCATTAGTTTACTGAGTAATTTGGCTACTCTTAGAAGTCATTATTATAAAATACTACCCAATGGACACTCCTCTTAAAATTTAAAGTCTTTTTTATCATTAAACTCTTTTTTGAAAGTTCAACTTTTTTCAAAACCCAATAAGAAAATTTTGTAATTGTAAGCTTATTAAAGAGTTAATGTATAAGTATGTATTTTAAGTAATTTTGTATTGAATAATAAAAACAGTGACTTATTTATGTCAATGAACAAAAACTGCATTATTACATATTTTATACTGTAGTTAGAGCATACTTGCTCTTACATGTTTAAAATGAAGGTTTTTAAAAATGAATAAATGCTCACTCTAAGTGAATAAAAGTGATTTTACTTTAAGTGTATACTCATACACTTTATGAACATTTTTTTATATTAATGCAAATACTCATAACAATGCTATAGGATTACCTTTTAGCACCATACCTCATTGTTTTATTTATACATGTTTTTTTGATCGACATCATTTAATTCACAAAGAAATTCTCCCAGCTTATTAGTGATCGCTATAAAATAGTTTTCCCCTTTCTCTTTAGTGGCTAAGGCAGGGTTTCCTGTTCCAGTATCTTCACTGATTTCGGACCATTTTCTTTCGGTCCATACCCAACCTTCATTAAAGGCCTCTACCACATTTCTTTTTTCAGTTCCCTTTCCCCATTTTTCTTTTGGTAAAACGAGGTCATTAGCCAAATGAAGTATTAGACTAGTTTCTAGCTCATCAGCATGATCCCCTGGGTTGTCAAAATATTTATTCCTATCAAGGACTTGAAACCAACTTGATGTACAAACAAACATCTCAGGGTATTTTACACCTAATTCTCTGACTATCGTTTTAAAATCATTTCCACCATGTCCATTAAGAATTAGTAGTTTATTAACTCCATGTCTATTTAATACTTCTATGGTATCATTGAGGATAGCCTTCTGAGTGCCTGGATAAATATTCATATCTAAGTAAATGTCTGTTTGTCCTGTATTTACCCCAAATGGGATGGTTGGCAAAACAATTACTTTTGCTCCTTTCTCCCAAGCTATCTTTGCTGCCTCAGAGGCGATGGCATCTACTTGAATATTATCTGTAGCATAGGGTAAGTGATAATTATGAGCTTCGGTAGCACCCCATGGTAAAATTGCAACTTCGAAGTCAGCGTCCTGAAGAGTTTCCCAATGACACTCGGCTAAAATATAAGGTCTATTTTTCATGATTTAATTGGTTTAGTTTTGTCGTATTGATTGAAATGGAGTTTAATCCAAGAGTTAAGTAATTAAAACTACTTTTTTATCTTGATAAATTGATTTTTAGAATCTAAATAATGTTTAAATGATGTGGTTTTTATAGTTGTAGCATTATCCCATACCTTTTCCTGCTATTACTACATAAAAATTCTTACGGTTTGACAGCCTTTAAATTATCATAAGTGAATAAATATTCACTGTAGTGTTAACTAAATGTTAACATGATGATTTTAACATATTTTAAATCTATTTTTTCGCGATAAGTGTATGCTGATACACTTTACAAACATACTATTACATAACAGCTATTCCCCACAACATTGCCATAGGATCAACTTACACTTAATGAGTAAAAAAGAATAAAGTGTATTCTGTACGAAATAATATTATTTAAAAATGTAAATTTACACTTAAAATATTTTGGTGATTTTGACTTTGACAATAGAATTTTATCCTACACCTTTGTGATGTAATCAAAACAGAACAAAACGAAAAATTAAATATACATACTATGAAAAAGTTAACATTCTTATTCGCCACACTATTAATCTCTCTTAGTATATCAGCTAAAGATTATTATTTACCATTTAACGGAATTTCTTATTTCTTCAAAGCTTCTACTGATGGAACATCAGCATCTATTATTTTCGATAATTTAGAAGGAGAAGAAATTAGTTTTCAAATAGCAGACGAAGCTGGAAAAGTTTATACTTCAAAAACAGTTATTGCATCTGGAAAAGTTAAAGAAGACATTAATTTTAAAAGTTTACCAGAAGGAAAATATTCTTTTAAAATGAAGTTTGAAGATAAAATATTAGTGAGAGAGTTTTTTGTTACTCCATCAAATACAGCAGTAATGATGAACTACCAATTAGCTTCTTCAAACCAAAAATTTAAAATATCTGTAGCAAAAGAAAACTTACACATCATTTTAGGTAAAGATGTTGAAGGTTTTGTAAGAGTGAAGTTGTCAAAAGACAATGGTGAGTCTATCTATAACTCAAAATTCGTAGCAGGTGCGAAAAACGTAAAACGTTTCGACCTTTCTACATTACCTACAGGTACTTATACTGCAGAATTAATCATTGACGGAGTATCTTACTCAGATTCTTTCTCAGTATTATAATTAGACATTAAGATAAAATAAAAATATAAGTAATAATTCATTTCATTTCATACTTTGGAGAGGCTATCATATAAATGGTAGCCTCTTTTGTTTTATTATTTCGTTGTCATTAGACAGTTGATTTTTGAAGCATTAAAAAAAGTCCGTTCTATAAGACCGGACTTTTCCTCATTCTGTAACTGATGAACTATTGTGCTATCTATTTCTCTATTTACTACTCTAAATTCGACTTATAACTTTTTATCCTAGGTTTAACAGGAAAATTTTCTTTTACTGTTTTAATATATAACAAATGTACAACGGCACTGTCGTCAATACATGAGTTTTATACCTAATCCGCATAGGTAAAATACCTATTTTAAGCTTTTAAGTCCGAAAATAGCTTGTGTTTGATAGCATACATCACCAATCCAGCGACATTCCTTTGTCCTGTTTTATCCAGGAGATTCCTTTTATGAGCATCTACAGTTCTTGGTGAAATGTAGAGTTTTTCTGATATTTCTTTATTAGTACATTGATCAATGATGAGCCTCAATACTTCCTTTTCTCGAAGTGTCAGTACAAAATGAGCATCGTTCGCATTGGCAGGGCGGGCCTCCTTTTCCTTATAACTGCTAATAATATTTTTGGTGGCAGAGGAGCAATAATAACTATCACCATCTCTTACGGCCCTTGCTGCTTTTAGAATTTCTTCTTCTGTACAATCTTTGAAAAGATAGCCATCAGCACCTGCATTGACCATATTTTTGATATAATCGCTGTCCATCATCATGCTCAAGGCGATTACTTTTATATCAGGAAAGGTCTCTTTTATCTTTTTTGTTGCACTAATGCCATCCATTCCTTTCATTGAGATGTCCATAAAGATCAAATCCACATTCATTGCATTGAGGGCATTGAATGCTCTTTCTCCACAATCTGCCTCCGCAATGACTTCGAAATCGTTACAATTTTTAAAATAAGATCTTATACCATGACGTATCACACTATGATCGTCGACTAATAATATTTTGGTTTTCATAATTTATAGTTTGGTTTTAGGTTTATTCCTTAATTTAATAAATCAATTTGTAAATGTTTTTAGCTGAATGATAATACATGTTCCATAATTAGGGGAAGAATCAATATCAATTGTTCCTTCAATCGAGCGAACTCTGTCTTTCATACTCAATAAACCGAGCCCATTGGCTTCACTTTTTAAAGCCTCTTTAACATCAAAACCCTCGCCGTTATCTTCAATCATCAATGTAATTAAATCAAGATGTTGATTTAAGGAAATTGAAACTTCAGTTGCTTTGCCATGCTTAAAAGCATTTTGAATTGCTTCTTGAGTGACTCTCAGCAGTATATGTTGTTGAGCGAAAGACATGGCATTCTTTTCAATTTTATAGAAAAAATTAACCTCTTTGTTATTGATGGTTCTATAAGTATCTACCAATTTTTCTATAGAACCAACAAATCCTAACTTCTCAATGGAAGTCGGCATTATGTTATGTGCAATATTTCGCCCTTCCTTTGTTGCCTCTCTGACTTGTTCTCGTATTCGTTGAATGATCTTTCTTTCCTCACCGTTTAGATTGTTGGTGTTTTTAAGAAATTCATCCAATTGATAAATAGAGGCTGTAAGCGTTTGCCCAAGACCATCGTGGATTTCCTTGGCAAAGCGTTCGCGTTCCTTATCTTCGGTCTGTAATACTGCTTTTTGAATGTTATCAGTATGATTCTTGAAGAAAGTAATGTCAGAATGTTTTCCAATTACGCGGATTACTTTTCCATCCACATCTTTTTGAACTGCCACTTTGAGAAGTATCCATAGCGTGTTTCCAGAGGGCGTAATCATCCTAAAAATAGATTGAAATCCATTTTTAATCAGAATATCTCTTTGTAACATTCTAATGGTGTTAGGACGGTCTTCAGGATGGATTAAATTTAAAAGGACAGAAATATCTTCTTCTTTTCCTTTTTTATCTATTTCCAGCATCTGATAAAAAGATTTAGAATAATAGACTTTTCGAGTAATATGATTCCAATCCCAAAGCCCTTCTTTAGAAGCTTCAAACGATAAACGCTGACGTTCTTCGTTTTCAAAAATGGCTTGAGCATTATCGGCAGTATATTCCAGATCCAAAGGGAGGTCTGAAAGTAGAGCAAGATCGTCATTATGTTCAATCTTGCCCTCCAACATTTCATTCAATGCTTTTGCCTGAAGTAGTGCATGTAATTTTTTTTCTTTGGTCAGTAACTGAGACACTTTTTCCTTTAAGCGAATCACTTCTTTGGCTTTGTCTTGATCTACCTTATGATCGAGTTCTAGGGCCACCCACACGTATAAAGTTTGATGTTTTGTGAGTGAAACACTATGCTTCTTATGGCTTTCTTTGTGTAAAAGATAACCGGACCAACTTTCTTGGTCTGACATTAAAACCTTAGGTGTTTTATCCTTTAGCGTTCCGAAGTCATAATATTGATGGATGCTTTGAAGTGTATTACCTCTTTTATTGGTACTGATTACTTTACCAAAATCATTTAAAATAGCTATAAACAATAGCTTATTGAATATATAATCATGCAATTCCTCTATATGAAACGAAGAATTATTGTGTGATTCTTGGGCTGTCATACGAACTTTAGCGGTTGAAAAGCGAGCTTTAGGTTTACTTTAATTTACCATAAATCATGCTTTTAAAAAAGCGCTATGTATGATCTACCTAGTTATTGAAGAAACTTGGTACCAAAGTGAACTCTGGGATTTGTACTTCAAAAAGTGTGTTGTCCTCGATTTTACGCATTACATAAGTACCTGACATTTTACCACATGGAGAAGGAAAATGACAACCCGAATTGTACTCAAAAGATTGTCCAGGAATCATGATTGGTTCCTTACCAACCACACCTTTCCCATTGACTACATTGCGAACTTCACCCGTAATATCGGTGATCTCCCAATTTCTTCTTAGTAGTTGAATTTTATTGGCACTAAGGTTTTCTATTTTGATCTTATAGCTAAATACGTAATGTCTTCTTGATGGAACAGAATACTCAGGAAGATAGAAGGTTTCAACACTGACTTTTATTCCGTCTGTTATTGCAATTTCCATAGCAGATAAAATTTAATAAATACATCTAATCATGATGTCACAAACAAAAAGTAGAGTAGATGAGATGTTAATGATAATTGTAATTTACTACACAATTTCTTTAAAGTTAGTGATTTATATTCTATTTCCCATATTATGTATAAGTACTTATATATTTTACAGCTTTTCCTTGTAAATATGTAAGTACTTATATACTTTTGGGTAAAACAAAGAAATATGGATTTTTATCAGTCAGCAGGAACACTAGTATTGGGCAGTAGACTAAGGAGATTAGGAGAGCGATTTCTCTCTGAGGTTTCAAAAGTCTATGAAGCCAAAGGGATAGAATTTGATCCCTCTTGGTTTCCCGTTTTTTATTTGTTAGATGAACATAAAAAGCTGTCAATGAGAGATATTTCTGATCAATTAAATGTAAGTCACTCGGCAGTAAGTCAATTGACTACTGCATTGATCAAGAAAAAATTACTCAAAGTTGAAAAGGATGAAAATGATGGACGAAAACGATTAATTCTTTTTACAGAGAAAGGGGATGAATTAGTCAAAAAAAGTAAGCCTATCTGGGCATCCATACAACTTTCGATGAAAGAAATAACGGAACAAAATGAATGTCAGATTTTGAAGGAATTGAAAATTTTAGAGACTTCATTGACCGAAAAATCTTTGTCCGAACGAGTTATGGACAACTTGGAGAAGTAAAAAACATACACCACACATACAGTATTAGAAGGTAATTCTAATACCCACATACTAATCATAAATTACTACCATGGGAAAAATATTCAAATACGGCATTGACCACCTAACGGTGAGCATTGCATTGGATATTGCCAGAGGAAAAGTCTCTGGAGTTTTAAATAATACAGCGAAAGACAAAGTATTAAAAAGTCAAGCCTCTGTTCAGGAAATTGTAGACAAAGGAGATGTTGTCTATGGAGTGAATACAGGTTTTGGTCCGCTTTGTACTACTATTATTTCAGAAAAAGATACTTCCACTTTACAACACAAAATCTTACAGAGTCATAGTGTTGGGGTAGGAAACGCTATTCCAAAAGAGATTTCTAAAATCATGTTGATTACTAAAGTGCACGCTTTAGCACAAGGTTTTTCAGGAATTGCATTGACTACTTTGGAAAGAATCATTTGGCACATTGAGAAAGATATTGTTCCTATGGTTCCTGAAAAAGGTTCGGTAGGTGCCTCAGGTGATTTGGCTCCTTTATCGCATTTATTTTTGCCTTTGATTGGACTTGGTGAAGTTTATGATGAAAAAGGAAATAAAGCATTAGCTTCTGATGTATTGCATCGTTTAGGTGTAAAATCATTGCAATTAGGACCTAAAGAAGGATTGGCCTTGATCAATGGTACGCAGTTTATCCTTGCTCATGCAGTGAAGGTGGTTGAAAAATTAGCCAATGCTTTGGATACAGCGGATATTATTGGTGCCATGTCTTTGGAAGGATTGATGGGATCCGCTCGTCCATTCGAGTCCGCTCTGCATCAGATCAGGCCTTACAAAGGAACGCAACACGTAGCCTCACGTTTGCATCACATGTTGCAAGGTTCTGAGATATTAGATTCTCATGTGGATTGTGATCGAGTGCAAGATCCGTATTCTTTAAGATGTATGCCTCAGGTTCACGGTGCTTCAAGAAATGCTTGGTTGCACTTGAAAGAAATGGTGGAAGTAGAGCTTAACTCAGTAACGGATAACCCCATTATCTTAGACGCTGAAAATGCCATATCGGGAGGTAACTTCCATGGACAGCCTTTAGCAATTCCGTTGGATTATGCAGGGGTTGCGGCTTCAGAATTGGGTAATATCGCTGATAGAAGAAATTACATGATGATTGAAGGACGTTTTGGTTTGCCTAAATTATTAATGGCAGACGTAGGATTGAATTCAGGTTTCATGATTCCTCAATATACTTCAGCGGCTTTAGTGACAGAAAATAAAACGCTTTGTTTCCCAGCATCAGCTGATTCTGTTCCAACTTCATTAGGACAAGAAGATCACGTATCAATGGGTTCTGTGTCGGGAAGAAAGACACTTCAGATTATTGGTAATTTGGAGCAAATTCAAGCTGTTGAATTGTTGTATGCCGCTCAGGCATTGGACTTTAGAAGACCATTAAAATCATCACCAATTATTGAAGCTACTCATGCTTATGTTCGTGAGAGAGTAGCTCATGCAGATGAGGACAGAGTATTGGCTTATGATATTGAAGCAATGCATGATATTGTACAAAGCGGTGCATTGGTTCGCATTGCTGAAGAAGTAGCCAAGAAAGAGAAAATCAACCTTGAAGGAGATTTCAAAGTAGAATTTACATATTAATACAACCCATCATTAGCCCATGAATTAATTCATGGGCTAATGATGAATTGATAAAAGAAACACTTACCACATATATATCATAATTAACCATGGAAGCAAAAACATCATCACAACAAAAGTTTGAAGCTTTTTTAGAAAAATACGCAAAACACCCACACTACATTCCTCCAACAGGCCCAGAACTAAATGCAAAGTCTTGGCAAACTGAGGCACCTCTAAGAATGTTCTTGAACAACTTGACAGACGAGGTGGCTGAAGACCCGAATAACTTAGTGGTTTACGGTGGTACAGGTCAAGCGGCAAGAAACAGAGAATCATTAGAAAAGATCATCAAAATTCTTTTAGAATTAGATGAAAACCATTCACTATTAGTACAATCAGGTAAGCCGGTGGGTGTAGTAAGAACGCACCCAGAAGCACCACGTGTATTGATCGCCAACTCTAACCTTGTTCCAGCTTGGGCAACTTGGGAACATTTCCAAGAATTAAAAGAAAGAGGCTTAATGATGTACGGTCAGATGACGGCCGGTTCATGGATTTATATTGGTACGCAAGGTATTTTGCAAGGAACGTATGAGACATTTGCTTCATGTGCACGTCAGCATTTTGGAGGCGACTTAAAAGGTCGTTTGCTAGTGACAGGTGGCATGGGCGGTATGGGTGGTGCTCAACCATTGGCGGCTACAATGTGTGGTGCAGCAATGTTGGGTGTTGATATTGACCCAGCTCGTATTCAAAAGCGTATTGATACAAAATACATCGATAAAATGACGCACTCTTATGAAGAGGCGATTCAATGGGTAATGGAAGCTAAAGAAAAAGGTGAGGCATTATCAGTTGGTTTGGTAGGTGATATCGGTGATGTGTTGGAAAGATTAATTCAAGATGGAATCACTCCTGATGTGTTAACGGACCAAACTTCTGCGCATGATCCAGTATATGGTTATGTTCCTAATGGCTTATCATTGGAAGATGCAGAAAAACTAAGAGAAACAGATCCTGTTTTATATAAAGAGAAGTCGTTGAAATCAATGGCTCGTCACGTACAGTATATGTTAGACTTAGAGGAGAAAGGAGCAATTACTTTCGACTATGGTAACAACTTACGTGAGTTCGCAAAACAAGGTGGTTGTGAAAATGCTTACAACTTCCCAGGTTTTACACCGGCTTATATCCGTCCATTGTTCTGCGAAGGAAAAGGACCTTTCCGTTGGGCAGCATTATCAGGTGATCCACAAGACATCAAAGTAACAGATGAAGCCTTAAAAGAAGCATTCCCAGAGAACACACACTTAATCAAATGGTTGGAGGAAGCAGATGAGAAAGTAGCATTCCAAGGCCTTCCATCTCGTATCTGTTGGTTAGGAATGGGTGAAAGAGAAAAAGCCGGTGTGATCTTCAATAACCTTGTAAAAGAAGGAAAGTTGAAAGCTCCAATTGTCATCGGTCGTGATCACTTGGATTGCGGATCAGTAGCTTCTCCAAACCGCGAGACGGAATCAATGTTGGATGGTTCTGATGCCGTTTCAGATTGGCCATTATTGAACTTAATGTCTAATGCGACAGGTGGTGCCACTTGGATTTCATTCCATCATGGCGGTGGTGTAGGAATCGGTTACTCTCAGCATGCTGGTATGGTAGTGTTGGCTGACGGTACTGAACGTGCAGAAAACTGTATCCGTCGCGTGCTTCATAACGACCCTGCAATGGGTATTTTCCGTCATCATGATGCGGGTTATGAGACAGCAACGAAAGTAGGTGAAGATCATGATTTGATCGTTTGAGGTAAGAGTTAAGAATTAAGAGGGAAGAGGTGGTTTGTGATTTGCCTACTTTATCAAATATGTGGAAACTGTAGGGACGTTTTATTAAAACGTCCGCTGTACCACACACGAACCACTATTTCATTTTTCCTCTTACATTTTTATCAACTATGAAAATACATTCATAATGAAAAAAATAATCGGACCTTTCTCACAAGTTCTAACCCTTGCAGGTTTACCCTTAAAAGGAGCTTTAGAAGATGAGCAATTGGAAATCATCGAAAATGCGGGTGTGAGTATTGATGAGAATGGTAATATAGATGAAATCAAATCGTTTACTTCTTTTGATCTAGCTGACTTTGAAGAAGTAGAGCAGATAGAAGGAGAAGGTGTTTTGATTCCGGGTTTTGTAGACTGCCACACCCATATTTGCTGGGGAGGAAACAGAGCTAGAGATTATGCGATGAGAGTGGCAGGGAAACCTTACTTGGAAATTGCCAAAGCAGGTGGAGGAATTCAAGACTCTATGCGAAAAACTCGTGCGGCTTCTGAAGAGGAATTAAAAGAAGTGACCGTTACAAGAGCCAATAGACATTTATCGCGTGGTGTGACTACTATTGAAGTGAAAAGTGGTTATGCTTTGGACATTGACAATGAGCTGAAAATGCTGAGAGCGATTAAATCTGCGGATCAAGAAACAAAAGCTGATTTGGTATCTACATGCTTGGCTGCACACATGAAACCGAAAGATTTTGAAGGTACTTCTAAAGAATATTTAGATAGAGTATTGAATGTTTTATTGCCTGCTATCAAAAAGGAAAACTTAAGTGATAGAGTTGATATTTTTACAGAAGAAACCGCTTTCAATGTAGAAGAGTCAGCGTATTATTTAGGGAATGCTAAAGAGCAAGGTTTTGAAATTACTGTTCATGCAGATCAATTCTCTACCGGAGGAAGTAAAGTGGCTGTGGAAGTAGGAGCATTGTCGGCTGAGCATTTGGAGTCAAGTACTGATGAAGAAGTGAAGCTTTTAGCAGATTCTGATACGGTAGCAACGGTACTTCCAGGAGCATCATTAGGTTTGGGGATGCAATATCCACCATGTAGAAAACTTTTAGATGCAGGTGCTTGTTTGGCCATTGCTTCAGACTGGAACCCAGGTTCAGCACCTATGGGAGATATGCTGACTCAAGGTGCCTTATTGGGAGCGATGGAAAAGTTAAGTACAGCAGAAGTATTTGCAGGGATGACTTTCCGATCAGCGAAAGCTTTAAATTTGACGGATAGAGGTCAATTAGAAAAAGGAAAATTAGCTGATATGCAGATGTATCCTTGTGAAGATTATAGAGAGATTTTATATAATCAAGGGATGTTGGCACCAGTTAAAGTGTGGAAGAAAGGACAGTAATCTACTCTTAAATCCGCTGGAAATAAAAGCTCTTGAGCTCCTTTTTTGAGGAGTTGAAGAGCTTTTTTATGTTGATGATTACCACTTGATCTAATCGGGGTTTTATTGGAGTAGTAGTATTTTGTAATCTTATAATTCCATTTTTTTCTGATTATTTCCATTATATTGCCTCATTAAATCATAACCAAGCTACTTTAATACTACATATTTTTAATGGAACAACTCAACTATTCAAAAACTAAAAATGACCTTAAAGGACCAAAGGGATTGCCTTTGGTAGGAAATATCTTTGATTTTGATATGTCTAAAATTCACTTGCTGTATGAGCAATGGGCTGATGAATTTGGATCACTATATAACATTAATATTCTAGGAAAGAAAATAACTGTTTCCACCGATCCAGAAACGAATGCTTATGTACTAAAACATAGGCCTACCAAGTTTCGACGTCTTCAGAAGATGGCAGATGTTATTGAAGAAGTGGGAGTGAATGGTGTTTTTTCAGCGGAAGGGGAGACATGGAAGAAGCATAGAAAAGTGACTCAAAAAGCATTAAGTAATAAAAATATTCGATCGTTCTTTCCTACAATTTTACGCATTTCAGAGCGCCTTACTAATTATTGGAATAAAATAGAAGGGATAGAGAATTACGCTATTGATCAGGATTTTGAAAAGATCACTGTAGACGTTACGACATTACTTGCTTTCGGCTATGACTTAAATTCATTAGAAAATGATGTTGATGAAATAAGAGTTCATATCAATAATATTTTTCCGAAGGTAAATAGCCGTATAAACTCTCCAATACCATTATGGAAATACTATAAAACGAAATCTGATAAAGAATTTGATAATTCTATCAATTATTTGAAGGATGTTTTAGGTGGTATCATAGAGACTACTCAACAAAAGATGGCAGAGGATTCTGATTTACATGAAAACCCTACCAACTTTTTGGAGGCAATGATTGCATCAGAAGATAAAGAAGACCCTTTTACGAATGATGAGATCTTTGGAAATGTATATACAATGCTTTTGGCAGGGGAGGACACTACTTCAAATTCATTGTCTTGGATCACTTACTTACTTGCGGCTAATCCAGCGATAAAGGATAAAATACAGCACGAAATAGATGAAGTATTGAAGGGTGAAAAGCTTTCTTCTTTTCAGCAACTCAATGATTTCCCTTATTTGTCGTCCGTCATCAAAGAGACATTAAGATTGAAGCCTGTTTCTCCAAATCTTTATATGCAAGCGTTAGAAGATGTTGTGGTTAGTGATGTATTTTTTCCGAAGGGAAGTATGATCATTACGCAGCTAAGCCATGCTCAACGTAGGGATAAGTATTTTGCGGAGGCTTCTACTTTTGCTCCAGAGAGGTGGACGGAACGTGAGGAAACGAAAGGTTGTCCTTATCATAAAAATCATAAACCGGAAGCAATGAAACCTTTTGGAGGAGGAGCAAGGTTATGCCCAGGAATGTTCCTTTCTGAAACAGAAATGAAAGTCTTTGTGATTGCGTTGTTTCAAGACTTTGATGTTACCCTCGATGTTGCTCCAGAGGAAGTGAAAGAGTTATTTGCTTTTACCATGTCACCTCAAAATCTAAAAGTAAATCTTAAAAAGAGACTACTTCAAAAGGAAAAAAACGTCAACACAGAAAGTGTTTTTCAATAGAAAATAAACGAAGGATCTTCAATGATGAGGATCCTTTTTTGATATCTTACACTTTCCAAACTTTGCCTTTCGTAATTTTTTCATACACCTCATTGTACAATGAACGGCTAATATTCAACCTTTGTCCATCGATGATTAACATTTTCCCCTCAATGGCTTCCACATAATCGGCATTGACAATAAATGAACGATGGATTCTTATAAACTGCTGATCAGGTAATTTTTGCTCGACCTGTTTCATAGAGAAAAGAGTGATATGCCTTTTGTCCTTCGTATGGATGAAAATATAATCAACAGCAGCTTCTATGTACAGTATGTCCTCAAGTCTCACCTTTACAGTTTGTTGATCTTCTTTGATAAAGATGTAATCGTTAGTAGCGTTTGAGACGGACGTTACTTCATTTTCATCACTCCAAATTTTATACACTTTGGCAACAGCTTTTGCAAATCTCGGTAGAGTAATCGGTTTTAGAAGGTAGTCAATCGCATTTAGTTCAAAACCGTCAACAGCAAACTCTCTATGTGCAGTAGTGAAGATGATATGAGGTGGATTTGACGCATTTTTCAACCAATCAACGCCTGTGATACCAGGCATTTGAATGTCTAAAAACACGAGATCAATTTTATTTTTCATTAAAACCTCATCCAATTCAAAAACACTCTTACATTTTGCAATCAGGTTGAGGTAGGGGATTTCCTTCACGTACTTTGCAATCCCTTCTCTGGCAATTAACTCATCATCAACAACAATACAATTCATTTTCTTAGTTTTTTAATTTGACATCTAGTTCTACAATAAATTCTTCTTCTTGATCTAAAATTTCTAAAGAGTGCTGATTCGGATACAATAGTTGAAGTCGTTTACGAGCATTGACTAACCCCAAACCTCCTTTATTATTTTGGGGATAATCACCCTTTGTATTTTGAACAACCAAATGTAATACATTATTTTCTACTGAAATATCGATTGAGATTGTATAACCGTTGGAATTGATACCGTGTTTGAATGCATTTTCAATAAATGTGATCAAAAGCATCGGGGCAATTTTGTAGTTGATGTTTTCTGTTGGGAAGTTATAATGTAACGTCAAGAAATCCTGATGACGAATCTGTTCCATTTTAATATAACTCCTTAAATAATCGAGTTCTTCTTTTAAATAGACAAGGTCTTGATTGGCTTTATAGAGTTGATGGCTTAATGCATCAGAAAGCTGAACCACCAATTCTTTGGCCTTCTGAGGTTCATCATCCATCAAAAAGTAAATGGTATTGAGGTTATTGAAAAGGAAGTGAGGTTGTAATTGTGACTTCAATAAATTCAATTCACTTCTCATATTTTTATTTTCAAGTTCCTTTACATACTTATCTTTCAAATACCATTTTTGTATTAGGTAAATGGTACTAGAAATAAAATAAATCACAAAGGTCTCACTAGAGGCCGTCCACCAACCCACTTTTCCAGAGAAGAAAGGCTCAATGGCTTCAATGTGTAACACTTTAGAATAGAAAAAGAATGCTACATTAAATCGGATAATGGTACAGAGTGTTAAAAGAAGACCAAATGAAATAAAGTATTGATATCTCTTATTTTCAAAAAGTAACTTCGGAATTAAAACGTATAAATTGAAATACACAAAAGGTATCAAAGGAGTGGTGATGACCGTAAATGTCCAAAAGTTATGAATGATTGCATTGTGAAATAACAAATCACGAACACTCAACAAAAGGATATAACAGCACCAAAATAGAATGTGAAAAGATATTTCGATTAGTTTTTTCATTGAAAATAGAAATTATTCGATAGTCATAAATAGACCGAGAAAGACGGATTGTTTACTTGTTGGAAGCTTAGCGACTCTGTATTTTCCATCACTAGAATACTCGTACCCAAATACTTGATCCAATCCTAATATATTGGAGAAAGAAGCAAAAAGCACGGTGTGATTCCCCATTATATTCATATTGTAATTGATTGCTACATCTAAGTTATGAAAATCCTTTGTTTTATCACTCATAAACAGTTCTTCATTAGGATTCTCATAGGGTCTACCAGAGGCATAGGTGTAGGTAAATCCAGGTTGTAATCGAAGAGAAGGGATTTCAAAATTGGCCACTACATTGACATTGTGGTTCGTCACAAAATCAGGAGTGGCACTGATTGGGAAATGCTTATAGTTTCTCTCTGAATCAATATAAGAATAGGTGACCCAGTAGTCCAAGAAGGAAATAGAACTTTCATCTCTCCAAAATAGATCAATCCCTCTTGCGTAGCCATAACCGTTATTATTAAAGCTGTCATCATCAAACTTTACTAACTGATCATATTCTTTATGATACAATTCGACTCTGAAGGTTCTGCCTAATATTTCTCTTTTATAATTGATGATATAATGAGTGGATTTTTGAAAGTCAAGATCTTCTTTGTATGCTAAATACTCATCAGGGGCTTTTTGGTAATAATCACCATAGCTCAATGTAATTTGATTAAAGTCGTCCAAATCAAAGAACAGAGAAGTTCTTGGAGCCAATGAATATTTTTCCATTCTAGAAGAGTACTCACCTCTGACACCCAATCTTAATTTTATTTTTGAAGAAAGGTGAAGCATCGATTCAGAAAAGGCAGAGGTTAAGTGATCTTTTACCCTATAATTACCCCATCTTGTTTGATCATTTCTGTATTCTCCTCCAATTTTAAAATCCCAAAAATCAGCGATCTCATGGCTCAATGTTACTTTTGAAATAATATGTTGATTGTCTTCTTTCAGTTTTTCATCTCCAAATGAAATATCGCCGATGGTTTTGTTATAAGAAATTCCTGCATCGATTTCCCATGCTCTTCCTAAAAGACCTTTGTAACTGTTGTTGATGTAAATATCATGTGCATTTCGATCAAATATTCTCCCTTTCAATGGTTGCTCAGGATCAAATAAAACAACTCCTACATTACTAGCATTATACTGAGAAAACATTTTATACATTCCAGTTCTCGTTTTATGTCTGAAAGCTGTTTTTACATTCAATGCCTCAGGTACTTTTACCCAATCAACATTTTGAGGAGTCATGCTGAAATAAGGCGTTAAATTGTTATAAGTCACGCCTCCCATAAGTACCGTTTTGTCTTCCCAAACTTGACTATGACTCCCTCCAACACCCGCAAAATGAAGATTGACAGAGGAACGCGTTCTTTCTGGTATCCCTTCTGTTTCTAATAATAAAACAGAAGATAAAGCTTGACCATATTCGGCAGAGTATCCACCTGTAGTGAAAGTGGTACCCTCAAACATAAAAGGATCAAATTTTCCTCGGCTAGGCATATTGGGTGTATTGCCTAAAAATGGATTGGTAGCCACGGTTCCGTCAATGATGGTTTGCGTTTCGGTAGCGTCACCACCTCTGACAAATAAACCTGTTTGATCACCTACTTTAGAAGTACCTGGCAGGGTTTGTAATGCCTGATACAAATCTCCGTTGGCACTCGCATTTCTAACAATGTCCATCCCTGTCATTTGCATGGCTGTCATCTCTTCAAGCGTTTTTCCACTTCCACCATAAATTTCGACAGCCTCTAGTGTAGTACTATTTTTAGAAAGCTTAAGTTGAACAGGATTTGAAAGGTTTGAGACCGAAAACGCTACTTCAGTATAACCAATAGCACTGACCATCAGTGAATCCGAAGGATTGAGTACAGCCACCAATTCAAATTTACCATTGTCATTGGCCGAAGTACCTTTCATACTGCTTTTAAGGTATACACTTGCAAAAGGAATGACCTCACCATCAGTATCAGTAACGGTTCCTTTCAGCGTTTGCTGAGCATAGCCAATGGTTTGCCATAAGCACAATAGTATAAAGAAGTATAACGTTTTCATAGTCTCAATAGTGGATTGATATTAGATGGGGTTTAAAGTACTGTTTCGCTTAGTTGCTGCAATTCGTGATCGTGAGGGAATGCTTCTATTCCTTCTTTACAATATTTCTTAGCTTGTTCCATTCTTCCTTCTCTTTTGTAATACTGTACCAATAAATTGTATACTCTTTCTTTCCCCCAAGTAGGTTTTAGAGGGTCATTGTTGGGGTTATTCTCACAAGAAAGTGCTTTGAGTAAGTATTTTTCGGCTACTTTTCCTCCTCCATATTTTACAGGCGTATGAAAATCATTTTCACCAAGCCCTAAATTTGCTCTGAGGTTATTTTTATCTAGTTTAATGGATTTCTTATAGCGTGCAGTGGATTTAGACGCTAAAGTTCTCGTTTGAGAGGGATCAAGGCTGATACTGAAACCTAAAATACTTCCCTCTAAAGCATAAGACTCAGCATCTCTGTTTTCGTCTTGGTTTAATAGCTCAACAGCTTGGTCTACATATTTTTGAGAAGCTGTTTTATTCCCCATTCCAATTTCAAAGATCGATGACATAAAAGAAGCATAAGCTTTCCAGTAGAGGCTAGGTTGATCATTGATTATTGCTTCTACTTTATTTTCTTGACTTTGAAAAGATTGACCTAAGGCTTGATCAATAGTCGCTTGAGTGCTTTGTGCAAACAATACAGTGTTTGCTAGTGTAAAGATGATTAATAGAGAGAATAGATTTCTTAAAGTTTTCATTGTTTTATCGTTTTGATTAATTGATACAACAATGATCCGGAATCCTTACTCCCTAGAGAAATTAGATCGGTGAGTGGTTTTAATTGCTCGGTGAGTGGTAAAAAATAAAGCCATGCGTTACATGGCTTCAAGATTTTGGATGTGGATGATTAGTTTTTATAGATGAAATCATCTTCCTCTACGGTAGCACCTGATATTTTGAATAATGAAGTGGGTTGCTTTTCCACTTTGGGTTGATCCGATTCTTTTACAACCTCTTGTTCGTACTCTTGGTAGCCCCAGCAGTTTGGGCAGTCTTGGTATACGCTTTTGTTTTTCATAGTATTTGATGTTTAGGGTGATAATTATTTGATTGATGTCTCAAAATTAGGGGATTAAACCATGTGATGAAAATCGAATTTTTCTATTCTATTATTATTAAAACTAATAGTGTATTGTTTGATAAGAAACAATGAATAGGCTCTAACTTTAAATTGCTTTACTCTTTGTTATTTAAATTTAAATGAAAAAATAGCTACCAATAAACATTTATTTTTTAAGTAGGGTTAAATAAATAATATACTGTTAAATTACACTTTAAGTTTAATGTTAAACTAAAATCTATTTCTACATTTGCTATACAGTTAAGGAAATGAGACTGTTTAAAATTGATATGATAAAATAGCCTACGGGCTTAAAAGACCAACGTTAAGATGAGAAAATTTTTGCTATCGTTATCTGTTTTATTAACAGTAACAGGGGCTTTATATGCTCAAAAGTCCAAGAAAAATCAAAGACCAAACATTCTTGTGATCATGGGTGATGATGTTGGATATGGTAACATCAGTACTTACAACAACGGAATGTTAGCGTACCAAACTCCAAACATTGATAGAATTGGTAAAGAAGGTGTAGTTCTAACATCTGAATACGCACAACAATCTTGTACAGCCGGTCGTGCTGCTTTTATTACAGGTCAATCTCCATTAAGAACAGGTTTATCTACTATCGGTATGCCAGGTTCAAAAATCGGTATCCAAAAAGAAGACCCTACATTGGCTGAGATCTTAAAACCACTAGGTTATACTTCGGGCCAATTCGGTAAAAACCACTTAGGAGATAGAGACGAATTTTTACCTACAAACCACGGTTTTGACGAGTTCTTTGGTAACCTTTACCACTTAAATGCTGAAGAAGAGCCAGAAGATCCTGCTTACCCTAAAGATCCTGAGTTCAGAAAAAAATATGGACCAAGAGGTGTGATTCACTCGTATGCTGACGGTCGTATTTCTGATACAGGCCCGTTGAACAAAAAGAGAATGGAAACAGTAGATGCGGAGTTTATGGACGCTTCTATTGACTTTATGGAAAGAGCCGTAAAAGATGACAAACCTTTCTTTGTATGGTTCAACTCTACTCGTATGCACGTTTTCACTCACTTAACAGAAGAGAGTAAGAAGCTAGTTCATGACTATGGTTTATACGGTGCAGGTATGACTGAATTAGATAATCAAGTAGGAACCTTATTGTCAACTTTAGAGCGTTTAGGTGTAGAAGAAAATACAATCGTGATCTTCACAACTGACAACGGCGTTGAGAAAATGACATGGCCTGACGGTGGTATCTCTCCATTCCGTGGCGAAAAAGGATCGACTTGGGAAGGTGGTGTAAGAGTACCTTTCGTAATGAAATATCCTAATGGATTAAAAGATACTGGTCGTAGATTAAACGGTATTGTTTCTCACGAAGATATGGTACCTACAATTTATGCAGCTGTAACAGGTAAAGACGATTTGAAAGAAACGTTGAAAACAGAGGGTTATAAATCTGGTGATCAAACTTTCAAAGTACATTTGGATGGTTACAACCAATGGGATTACTTCACGGGTAAAGAGGAAGAGTCAAGAAGAGAGACGTTCTTCTATGTGGCAGACAACGGTATGATTCAAGCGATGCGTTGGAACGACTGGAAAATCCACTTTATTGTTCAAGAAGGTGAAGGTCCTGATATGTGGTTCTCAGGTCATAGATTTGCACTGTCGTGGCCAAAGATCTATAACCTAGGTCAAGACCCATACGAAATGGCAGATCATTCAGGAATGTACCTAAAATGGTACGGTCAGAAAATGTGGTTATTTGTTCCTGCAAAGGAAAAATTAGGTGAATTCTTTATGTCATTCAAAGACTTCCCTCCACGTCAACGTCCTGAATTATTATCACCAGGTAAAATGCAAGAAATGCTTTACCAAATGATGGATAGAACTCCTAAGAACTAGACATAGTTCACCTATATTATATCGTATACCCCAATACTACAATGTGAGTATTGGGGTTTTTAGGTACTAAAAAAAATAGAATTAGTACTTATATATATAAAGGGTAATTAAATTAACTTTTATAGGATGGTTCAGGAATTAATACCAAAACTTCTTCTCCTTTTTCATTGACACTGGCCATGTAGTATTCACCGTTCAATTCATAGAATTCCTCCCCATTGACAGTGACTGTTGTATAACCTTTTGGAATAGAATTCACTTCAGCATCCTTGGGTCCTTCGACGACCACATAACCGCCATTTTTCTTTTGATAATAGGTGCCATAATAATAGTAATAAGCTTTATTTCTAACTCTTATTCTTTGATAACCAACGGGCAAACTATTTACTCGAAAACCGTAAACAGGAGGGGCAACAACCCAATTTCGTCCATTCGATCTATACCAAATACCAGAAGCATAAGAATATCTTATTTTATTGTGATTGTAAGCGATCGCATTATTCGGTAAGCGAGTAACCACGGCCCCCCTTCTTGGTAGGGAAGCATAACTATAGTAGATGCTTTTATTTTTTCTAGCCCATTTACTGTTTTTTACTTTTCTTTGTTTTTCATATTTATGGGAATAATTTTTTCTGGTCTGTCCATAAGAATTGGTTGCTACAAAAAATGCAACGGTCAGTAGGAGGAAGTAATAATAGTATTTCATGTCAGTATAATTTGATTGAATATTTAATTCAGTAAAGGGTGACAGAAATAGTTTGTACTCATTAAATCCTGATTTTTTTTAATCTCTTAAATCTAAATCAATATACACCGTAAATCGGAAGACATTTGTAGTAGCAGTATGATTATACGTCCACATGTGTCCAGCAGTAAAGCTGATATCTTCATCAAATTTATATCCTAATGCATTGTATACACGGAAGTCTTCCAAGCTTTCTTCATGATTGTCATGCATGAAAAGTTCTACTGAAGGAACAAGATAAAAAGTCCCCGGTTCTATATGGTCATTGTTCAATGGGATATATGCATACAGCTTATAACGATACCTATTACTATACTTAGTATATTCTACTTTCTCTTCCCAACGGTGTTCAATACGGACTTGATGATAAAATTTGACTCTACCCCAATAATGATGGTATAAATACTGATGCCATATTCTGTATTCCATTAAAGTGGTCTGATCATAAGGATCATCTGTACTCTCAATCTCTTGATTGAATTTCCCAATGATAGCAGGGCCTACTACAATGTCAAAGTTATCATTCACAAAGTAATTCAAACCCATTCTGTTATAACTTTTATGTAAATCATAGCCGTATCCTTTGTCAGTGTATCGGAGGTGATGTTCACCATAATACCCTAATTTGTCAGAAAGGCGTACCTTCAAATAGGCCGCTCCCCATTGTCCAGTATCTTGAGCATAAATAGAAATAGCCGCCAATGATAGCAACATTGTTATGATAATCTTTTTCATTGTTGTAGCGTCGTTAAGTTTCTTATTTTATTGAGTCTAGCAGAAACATGTTCTGCATGAAGTATACTGTAAACTAAATTATCGTTAACTTTTAATTCGTATTTCTACTAGATTTTATAGGGCCTACCTTCAAGCTTCCTTCTTCTTCATTTTTGTTTTGAAACAAAAACGAAGCAAAAAATTCAAGGCCGAAGAAGATACTATTAAATGCTTGCCTGATTACAAATCAAAAGACAAAGGTTTTATAATAATCTTCTAAAATGTAGTGCTGTAGGGACGTTGCATTGCAACTTCCTCGCGAGCCATAATACACATCCGTTTATCCTTCATAAAAGGATGAGTATAAATTGGCAAAAACTTAGTTTACAGTGTATTAAGTTCACTTTCAGATGAGCACACAAAACAAATAAAAACCGCTTGTAAAGGAGATCATTTACCAGTAATGTGGGGAAGTACTCTATCCAAAATGTAGTGATATAGTATGAGATTAATTCTCTATGATTAGAAGTTTAAATAATGTAAAGATTTGGAACATGTCAGTTCGTTTTTTAAAACACGTTCATACACAAAATATTCAATCGCATTTCCGAAAAAAAACACTTTTCGGTTTTCTAAGTACTAAGCCAAAAATATATCATAGTTAATTCTAATTTATTTTTTGTGAGTACAACGCTAAAAAACGTATGAATAGTGGTTCTATTGAAAGTTTTTTGAAGGAAGTAATCGCAAAACAATAAATAGAATTAGTATTAAATAATTTTGTCTTGGTACTTAACTTATAAAAATAACAATGTATAAACAGCGTAATGGTTGGGGTGCTTTTGGATTTATAACAAAAAATAACCCTTGTAAAGTTATAGAATCTTTACAAGGGTTAAAATTAGGTAATGGTGTTTCTTATGTTAGCTTACTTGGTGAAATCTTTTTGGTGGATCTTCTATCAATCCCAAAACCAAAGATAGCACCACAAATACCTCCAACAATATGTGCTAATTGAGAGATGTTATCATCGTCAAAAACAGAAAGTAATTCTTGACCAATAAATAGGATCACAATCAATACAAAAGTAAGAGGAAGCTTTCCTTTCTGTACATTGACGATAGAGCTTAATAAGATGAACATAAATACCACGCCACTTGCTCCAAGTAGTCCGCTAGATAGGAAAACGGCGTTGATCATACCAGTGACGAAAGCCGTCATTAAGATCATATACAAAAGCTGTTTACTGCCGTATTTTTCTTCCAAAATAGGTCCTAACAGAAGAATGTAGGTGAAATTACCCATAAAATGCTCCCAGCTACCATGACCAATGACATGTGAAAATAATCTGAAATAGGTGAGTGGAGAAAATAAACTCATGCTCCCAAAGCCACCTACAGAAAAAAACGCAGTAAGGTCAATGTAGAGAAAAGTTTTTAGGGTGATAAAGGCTGCACTGATAAAAGTAAAGGTCAATGTGACCGGTGCATTATACTGTATTTTCATAATTTGACATTTGTAGTCATGGAGTACAATTAATAGATAGCGTTAACCTCCACAACCAATTATTTTATTAAATGAGGGCATCTCATCACTGTCTGTCAATGAGGGAGTGCTTTCCTCTTCTTCTTTCACAAATGGGTAGTGTATCACGCCGCCACAATTATCAATTGTTGCACCAGTGACACTCTTAAGACAATTAACCTCTTTTTTTAGACGTAGACAACCTAGAAAGGCAAAAAGTAAGGCTTCTTTATGCGTAATGATTTCTTTTTTAGGAATAACAATTTCAATATCAGGACAGTGAGCTTTAATTCTTTCAATCAAATGAGAATTAAAAGCACCACCTCCGGTAATCAACAATTTTTCTTTTCCAAAGTGCAGTTTTGATTTTTGAGAGGCAAATTCAATCACTTTCCCTACTTGAATAGCTGTATGCTCAACGGAAGTAGCTAAACGGTCTTCCAACCTTTCAACTTTAGTGATGATCGGTAAAAAAGTATCCACAAACCATTCTTTCCCCAATGATTTCACTTCAAAATCCTCGTAAAAAGAAAGTTGATTCAGTTCATCTAACACCTGTTGATTGATATTTCCTTGGCGAGACATCTGCCCGTCTTCATCAAACTCTTTCCCAATTTCTCTCATAAAATAATTGAGAGGCATATTGGCAGGGGAGGTATCAAAAGCGATCGTTTCATTATTTACTTCAAAAGAGATGTTCCCAATCCCTCCAAGATTTAACCGATAATGGTATTCATGAAACAATAATCGATCACCAATAGGGACCAAAGGAGCACCTTGTCCTTGAAAAGCTAAATCTGAAACTCTAAAGTCATTGATGACATTACATCCTGAGTATCTTGCAATTGCGGGGCCATGACCTATCTGAGAGGTAATACCAATTTCGGGTTGGTGAAAAATTGTATGCCCATGACTGCAAACAAAATCGACTTTTAAATTGTTCCTATCGATGAAAGATCTGATATGCATACCCATCTTTCTACCTAAAGCTCGGTCTAATTTTATATATTCAAGGGCTGAAAGATGTTCAGCGGTGTCGAGTTTGGTTTTCCAATCGTCATCATAATCAACACTGTCAATATGTGGCATCGAATAACGCCATTGTTTTTGACTATCTTTCC
This sequence comes from Flammeovirga sp. EKP202, assembly GCF_014534745.1. Taxonomy (GTDB): domain Bacteria; phylum Bacteroidota; class Bacteroidia; order Cytophagales; family Flammeovirgaceae; genus Flammeovirga. The sequence goes on along the minus strand of NZ_JACVVP010000007.1, from coordinate 196,213 downwards.
AAAATTCAGCATAACATAGGTCAATGCCGTCTAGACTTGTGCCAGACATCACACCTATTAATCGAAATTTGTTTTTACTACTCATTTTAGTTGCAGATTTGAATCATTTAATTTCGCATATACAAATATAAAAAGCAATGAAAACGCACACTTACGTCGAAATAGTTACCATTGGAGACGAAATTCTTTATGGACAGATAACGGATACAAACTCCCAATGGATGGGGACTGAACTTAACAAAAAAGGTTTTAAGGTAATACGTAAAACTTCAATAGGTGATACCAAAGAAGAAATTTTGAATATCCTAGAAGAAGCACAATCAAGAGCAGATATTGTGTTGATCACTGGAGGTTTAGGACCTACCAAGGATGATATCACCAAAAAAACAATAGCCGAATACTTTGGTGTAGAGATGACTTATCGACCAGAAGTTTATGATAACATCGCAGAGCTTTTTAAGGCGAGAAATAGAGAGTTGACGGCTTTAAATAAGATGCAGGCTGATATACCTTCCAATGGACAAGTTTTAATGAATAAGGTCGGTACAGCTCCTGGTATGTGGTTTGAAAATGGAGAAAAGACCATTGTATCAATGCCTGGGGTACCGCATGAGATGAAATACTTGATGGAAAATCATGTACTGAATCAGTTGCAGGAAAAATACCATACGCCATTTATTGTTCATAAGATGTTGAGAACAATGGGAATTCCTGAATCCAAATTGGCGTTGATGATTGAAGATTGGGAGGACAATTTACCGGAAGAATTAAGTTTGGCTTATTTACCACGATTAGGACAAGTTCGATTGAGGATAACTGGGGTAAGCTACGAAGAGGAAGATTTGGTTCAGAAGATTGAATTAGAAGTACAAAAGCTAAGAGAACTGTTGGGAGAGAACCTCTATGCAGAAGAAGACCTCGACATAGAGCTTATTGTGGCTGATTTGTTCAAAGAGAAAGGTTTGACACTGGCAACGGCAGAGTCATGTACCGGAGGTAATATTGCTAAGACAATTACAGGTATTGCAGGAGCATCGGCTTTTTATAATGGTGGAATTGTGTCTTACAGTAACGAAGTCAAGGAGAGTCAGCTGGGAGTAACTTCAGAAAGCTTGAAAAACTTTGGAGCAGTAAGTGAGCAAGTGGCACTGCAAATGGCCAACAACGTTCGTGAAAAATACAATGCGGACTTTGGAGTAGCGACAACTGGTATTGCTGGTCCAACAGGAGGAACGGAACAGAAGCCAGTAGGAACTATATGGATAGCGTTATCTACAAAAGAAAAGACAGAGGCAAAGTTATTACAACTCTATAACAACAGAGCATTAAATGTGACGGTAACTACCAATTCCGTTCTGAAATGGCTTTTGGAAGAATTAAACAAGTGATTTCCTCTGTATTATTTTGTTAAATGATTTTTTTAAATAGATGTTAACTTAAATGTTGATTAACATTTATCTTGAAGAGCTTTAAAAACTGAATTGTTTTTAAGCTCTTTTTTGTTTTTAAATGACTAGCAGTGAGTATTTTGCGATTTTTTTAGTGTAAAAATGTAGTATTAGAAGTGTAAAAATGTGATTTATTATTTTTTGAGTAAAAATTGTAACTAACTAACATTGTAACATGACGTCAGCAAAATTGAAATGAATTATTTACGAATCTCAATCTAATTTGTTATGAATTGATTATAAACTATTTATCCAATTACAATTAACTATTTGACAACACGCTCTCTTAATGGCTTAGGAAGTAAAGCGAGTCTTATAGGTTATACAAACTAAAATGGAATGAATCAAAACTGATTCTCATAAAAAATCTACCTACCGGGATTTTTTAAGTACTTTTTATTATTTCTATACACAGATAAAACATGCAGAAACTAATTAACTTTAAAAGCATAGTTGGGGTGATTTCTATGTCTTTTTTGATGCTTTTTAGTACCCAATTATGGGCACAAGAAAAGGCATTGTCTGGAACGATCTTAGGTGAAGGAAATGAACCTTTACCAGGCGTAAATATTAAAGTTAAAGGAACTACTATAGGTACAGTAACAGATTTTAATGGACAATTTAAATTAAATGTATCGAATGATGCAGAAGCTCTAATCTTCACATTTATTGGTTACAAAACAGTTGAACGTACAATTGGTACTCAAACAACTTTTGATGTGACATTGGCAATTGATCAAGAACAACTAGAAGAAGTTGTAGTCATTGGTTATGGTGTCCAAAAGAAATCATTAGTGACAGGTGCAATTGCAAGTGTAGAGGCAGACGACATCGTAAGTTCAGCTATCAGTGCAGAACAAGCGCTGCAAGGTAAAGCAGCAGGTGTTACAGTCTCTCCTCAATCGGGTTCGCCAGGTAATGGCATCAAAGTTCGTATTCGTGGTGCGAGTTCAAATGGTAATAGTGACCCATTGTATATTGTTGATGGTATGAAAACGACAAACATCAGTTTCTTGGCACCATCAGATATTGCTTCAATGGAGGTGCTCAAAGATGCAGCTTCTTCTGCGATCTATGGTTCTGAAGGAGCAAATGGTGTCGTGATCATTACAACAAAAGGCGGTAATAAAGATGGAAGATCGAGCATCGATTACTCTTTCCAATATGGTATTCAGAGTTTAGGTTTGAAACCTCAAATGATGAACGCCAATGAATATGCCACTTTCATGCGTGAAGTACACGATCCTTCAAAAGGTTATGTTCCAGATCCTGCTGAACACGGACAAGGAACAAACTGGCTGGATGCAGCTTCAGAACAAGCACCAATGATGATGCACAACCTTTCATTCTCAGGAGGTTCTGAAAAAGGATCTTACTTATTGAGTGCTGGTTACACTTCACAAGATGGTGTGATTGGTGGAGATAAAGCAAGTTATGAACGTTATAACGGTCGTTTGAACGTGACAAGAAATTTGAAAGACTGGATCGATGTTCAAGCAAACGTAGCTTTAACTAGTTTTACAAGATCTTCAATTACTGAGGATGAGGCCTTTAATGGTATTGTAAACAGTGCTTTAATGATGGATCCTACAGGAGAAGCACGATACGCACCTAACCAATTGACTCCTTATATGCAGGAAAAATTGGATGAAGGTAAAATTTTAAGAAGAGACGATGATGGAAATTACTATGGATTGTCAAACAACGATTTCCTAAAAGGTGAGGTAATTAACCCATTGATCCGTCTGGCGAATGAAAAAGGTATTTATAAAGAAAACAAAATGCTTTCTACAGGTATGGTGAATTTAAAACCAATTGAAGGTTTGAAAATTAGTTCACGTATCGGTTTAGATGTTACGCAAGGAAGTTTCAACAGTTGGAACCCTTCATTTTGGGCCAACTCCAACTTACAAAGCAATGCACCTACAGTAACGGCCAATGAAGAACACTGGAACAATTGGTTATGGGAGAATTTTGCGACCTACACTACAAAAATCAATAAGCACTCTATCACTGCTTTAGTGGGTATGTCATCACAAGAGAACAGATACCGTAACCTTGATACTAGATCAGGTAATATGGTAAAAGAAGATGACTTATTTAGATATCCAGATTATGTGGATTCAAGAGATAACGATAGAGTAACAGGTAGAAATGAAACAAGAAGAATGACTTCGTATTTTGGTCGTTTGTCATATGATTACGATAACAGATATATCTTCGAAGCGACATTCCGTAGAGATGGATCTTCATTGTTCTCTCCAGATAATCAATTCGGTACATTCCCATCATTCTCTTTAGGTTGGAATGTTTCCAATGAAAGTTTCTGGTCAGTGGATGCTATTGATTACTTAAAAATCAGAGGTAGCTGGGGTAGAAATGGTAGTTTATCAAACTTAGGTGTTGATCAATACAGATCATTGATTACTACGACGAATATTTTCTATCCTGATGCGAATGATGGATTACTTACAGGAGCAGAACCAGCACTTTTACCGAACCCTAATTTGAAATGGGAGACTTCTGAACAAACCAACATTGGTTTTGATTTAAGAGCATTTGATAGCAAGTTATACTTCACTTTTGATTACTATAATAAGTTAACCAAAGATTTATTGACACCATCTACTCCTGCTTTATCATATGGTAATAACGCTCCTTTTGCCAATGCAGGTACAGTATCTAACGAAGGTGTTGAAATGATTTTAGGGTATAGAAACTCGGAACGTGAGTTTACCTATGATGTAAGTATTAACGGTGCATTCAATAAGAATGAAGTTTTAGAAGTATCAGAAGGGTTAACAAGAATTGAAGGGGTACATTTACCAACGTTAGGTCCGGTTACTTACTTCGAAGCAGGTCATCCAGTATGGTATTTTAGAGGGTATCAAAATGATGGTATTTTCAGAGATCAAGCACACATCGCTCAATGGATGGAAGCAAATAACATCCAAGATGATGCTGCAGATTTTGCTCCCGGTGATCCAATTATTAAGGATGTGAACGGTGACGGAAGAATCAACGATCAAGATCTTACAAACATCGGTTCTCCACACCCAACTTTCATTTTCGGTGCTAACTTGTCGGCTGCATACAAAGGGTTTGATTTGAATATCTTCTTACAAGGCGCTACTGGACACCAAAACTTCATTGGTTTCACAAGAGCAGATAATAATGCAACAAACAGATTACAAAGTGTAACGGCTGATCGTTGGATTCAAAATGGCGATGTGGCAACTTATCCTAGAGCAGGTTATAGTTCTGATAAGTATTTCAAGAGTGACTTGTTAGTACAAGATGCAAGCTACTTGAAAATCAGACAAATTCAATTAGGATATACATTACCTACAAACATTGCCGCTAAGGTGTTAATGCAGAAAGCTAGAGTATATGTATCGCTTAATGACTTCTTTACTTTCACTAGTTATGAAGGAATGGACCCTGAAGTGGGTAGTCAAAATAACAATGCTCAAGGTATTGACTTCGGTACTTATCCAATTTCAAGAAAAGTATTATTCGGTCTTGCAGTAACATTCTAACCAATCAACAATTAAAGAAAGACTCAAAATGAAATTCAATAGATTTAAAAAGGTATTAACCGTTTTGGGAGCAGCAGCTATGCTAAGCTCATGCTCAGCAAAATTTTTAGAAGTAGAACCTTATGGTAAGTCAGATGCTGAACAATACTATCAAACAGAAGATGAAGTGCAGTTGGCTTTGGTAGCGGCTTATGATATGTTGTCTACAGATCAGTTTCAAGATTGGTCAAGCTGTTATGTGATGAAAAACCTTCCTTCGGATGATGTGAATTGTGGTGGAGGTAACTCATCAGATCAGCCGCAATATCAAGCACTTGATGATTTTGATTGGAGCCCTGAAAATATAGGAATTCGTTCATTTTACCATGTCAACTATTTTGGTGTATACAGAGCGAACTTAATTATCTCTAGTGCTCCTGAAGAGTCAAGTGATTTGATGAAAAGAATGATTGCTGAAGCAAAGTTCTTAAGAGCATTTTATTATTTTGAATTGGTAACTGTTTTTGGTGATGTACCATTATGGTTAACCCCACCAGAAAATTTACAAGAAGGAAAGGCAAGAACGCCAAAAGTAGAAGTATATGCTCAAATCGAAAAAGATTTACAAGAAGCAGCAGACGTTCTTCCAAACAAATCAACTTTTGCTGGAACAGGTGATGCTTTTAGAGCAAATAAGCAGGCTGCATTGGGTTTATTAGGTAAGGTGAGAGTCTATAGCGGAGATTATTCTGGTGCAATTGCTCCTCTAGAAAGTGTGATTCAAACGGAAGGTTCAGAAGTAGGCTTAGAAGCAGACTTTGAAAGCTTGACTTTACAAACGACAGAATTTGGTATTGAATCATTATTTGAAGCCTCTTTTATTACGAATGGCGATACGTGGGGTACAGTACAATGGAATAGAAATGATCATGATAACCGACATCTTCAATTATCTGGCCCAAGAGCGTTAACAGAGATTGAAGGAGCAATCCCTGAGAAAGAGGGGAAATTAAGAGCTGGATGGGGATTCTTACCTCCAACACAAGTATTATTTAATGCTTTTGAAGCAACTGATGGAAGAAGAGATGGAACGGTGTTAGATGCTGATGGTTTAGCAAAGTATTATGGTCAGGAATTTATTGACGGTTGGGATACAGAAGGTTTAGTTAGAACAAAGTATACTACATTTGAGTCGGAGACAACAGAAGAAGGCGGTGCGACTCCAGAATTAAACTATACTACAAACTGGAGATTATTACGTTATGCTGATATTCTTCTTTTGGCTGCTGAAGCTTATTACAACCAAGGTCGTGAAGCAGATTCAAGAGCAATGCTAAATAAATTACGCCAAAGAGCGGGTGGCCTTACAGACTATGATGCATCTGTATCAGGACAATCTTTATTTGATGCAATCGTAAAAGAAAGAAGAGTAGAATTAGCTTACGAAGGTTCTCGTTATTGGGATTTAGTAAGATGGGGTTTAGCAGCACAAGAATTATCAGGTTTAGGTTTTCAAGCTGGTAAGCACGAGGTATTCCCGATTCCATTAGCAGAGATCGTAGGAAATCCAGGTATTAATCAAGAAGATCAAAACCCTGGTTACTAAAACATAAATAGATCAACAATTCATCATTAATTACAACAATCTTTTACTGGAAGCACTTTTAGTGTCTTCCAGTTTTTTTTGTTTATATATTTGTAATACAGTGAAATAAGGATCTTTTTCCATTGAAACTAAAACAATCACTATAGGTTAAACTCCAATTATTATTGCTCCGATACACCACACATCCTCACACTGATTTATTTCACTTTTTCCTTCAAGGGCAAGGTAATTACGACTAATTGACTGTATGATTTGTACACATCAAAAGAAAAATGTTAATGCAAGAATCTTTTATTCAGTAGTGCTGTAGGGGGGGGTATTAAAACGCCCTCACGAACCATATTACATGTTTTATATCGCAAGTGTTAAGCCGATAGGCGTCACTTGTGATTAAATATTGTCTCCCGACTTCGAAATGAATGAAAGTGTGATGTTTATATTCGAAGTCAGGAGACTTCGCCAATGATCAGTTCCAAGTGACGCTCACGCTTAACACTTGAAACATGGTGGTTATTCAACACTATAATAGGTTTTGCGACAGTCCCTCACGTACCATATTACATAACCTTCACTATTCGTGAAAGAATAAATAGAATTGAATTACACCTAGCTTGTAGTATTTATAAATCAGGAGATTTCTGATGATTTAGCGGGCACTAATACCTCTTTTCTTCACATTCTCGCCAGTCGAATTTCAACACTGATAAACTTTTGCCTCTTGTTTTTACTTTTTTTAAGCGATAAAATCTATGCTTTAAAAATAAAACCATAATCCCTCTCTTTTGACATTTATGTCCATTGTAGTAATTGAAATCGTTAAATGGTGAGTTGTAACGTTCAGATATAGAGTTGTTTGTGGTTTTTTGTTGTATAAATGCTGTATTAAATGTGTAAAAAAGTGATTCCATTTTCTTTCCATTCTTTTGAGGCTTAGCTAAGATTGTGTGTCAGCTAAAAGAAATGGAATGAATTATTAAAAGCATTATGCTTTTGTCAGGTCTACTAAAAAATGAAATAAATACTGAAGTAATGCTGTAGGTTCTTCTCTAATTTTTTGAACCAAAGTGAGAGTAGGTTTAAAGAGAAGTTCTAGAAAAACAGCGTTGTCTTATAAAAGGAGATGAACAAGATTATAGAAGTAGAGTAATGAATGAAACGAATAGACGAACCACAAAGACTTAGTTGAAAAACAAAACCTAATTAAAAAAAGTGAGATCAAAACTTTTGATGCTAGAATAGATATAAATAGAGCGTTTTACTCCAATCTTATCTATTCTGGTATTTGAAGTTTTTAAAATGAAAGAAATGATTGTCTGAAGCGGAAAAGCTTTGAGATATGAGCTATAACAACAGGTGAATATGAGATATTACAGAGGAGAAAAATTAAAATTTTTAATAGTACTACTATTTTTTGGAACAAATGTATTGGCACAAACCGATACGGATAAAGAGATCGATAAGATCATTGCTCAAATGACAATAGATGAGAAAGTGGCCATGTGTCATGCTCAATCTAAATTTACTTCAGCTGGAGTACCAAGACTTGGAATTCCTGAAGTTTGGATGTCAGATGGACCACACGGCGTTAGAGCAGAAATCAATTGGGACAATTGGGGGTATGCAGGTTGGACAAATGATTCTATTACGGCATTTCCAGCATTGACATGTTTAGCTGCTACATTTGATGAAAAGGCATCGTATGATTACGGAGTTGCTGTAGGTGAAGAAGCACGTTATCGTAAAAAAGACATCCTTTTAGGTCCAGGGGTGAATATTTACCGGACTCCCTTAAACGGAAGAAACTTCGAATATATGGGAGAAGATCCACATTTGGCTTCCAAAATGGTAGTACCCTACATCAAAGGAGTTCAGACCAATGGTGTAGCAGCATGTGTAAAACATTTTGTTGCCAATAATCAGGAATTGTGGAGAGGACATATCAACGTAGAACTGAGCGAGAGGGCTTTACGTGAAATTTACCTACCTGCTTTTAAAGCCGCAGTTTTAGAAGGTGATACATGGTCTATGATGAGTGCTTACAATCAGTTGAGAGGGCAATATTGTTCACATAATGAATACCTTGTCAATACAATATTAAAAGGCGAATGGGGTTTTGACGGAGTATACCTCACGGATTGGGGGGCAGCTCATGATACAAAACAGTCAGCTTTGTATGGTTTAGATATTGAAATGGGTACAGGTACAAACGGTCTGACATATTCAGAGAAGAATCATTATGAAAATTATTATTTAGCAGGTGCTTTTAAAGAGTTAGTGAAAAGCGGAGAAGTAAGTGAGGAAGTGCTGGATGATAAAGTGAGAAGAATTCTGAAGTTAATTTACAGAACAAGCTTAAGTGAAAACCGTCCTTTGGGTAGCGTTAATACAGATGCCCACCATGAAGTAGCAAGACGAGTAGGACAGCAAGGTATTGTGTTATTGCAAAATGAGGATCATTTCTTCCCAATTGTAGATAAAAAAGGTTTAAAAATAGCTGTAATAGGTGAAAATGCAACTCGTATGATGACCATCGGTGGTGGTTCATCAGAATTAAAAGTGGAATATGAAATTTCACCATTACAAGGTATTCAAGAACGCTACCCTAATGCTGAAGTCATTCATGCAATGGGATATGCATCAGGTCCATCACAATACGGAAGAGTGATTCCTTCTAAGCTTGATGCTGATGTATTAAAAGCTGAAGCAATAGAGGTGGCTAAAACAGCAGATGTGGTATTGTTTTTTGGTGGTTTAAATAAAAGTCATCATCAAGATTGTGAAGATGGAGACCGTTTGACGTACGACCTACCCTTTGGACAGAGTAACCTTATTCAGGCCATTTCAGAAGTCAATGAGAATATTGGAGTGGTATTGATCAGTGGTAATGCAGTAGCTACTCCTTGGACGGATCAAGTGAAAGGCCTTATGCAAGGTTGGTATTTAGGTAGTGAAACAGGACATGCTTTGGCTGATGTGATCTCAGGCGATGTAAACCCATCGGGTAAATTGCCAATTACTTTCCCTAAAAAACTAGAGGACAATGGAGCTCATCAATTAGGAGAAATGTCTTATCCTGGCGACTCCATCAATGTTGAATATAAAGACGATATTCTGGTAGGGTACCGTTGGCATGATACTAAAAAGATCACTCCAAAATATGCTTTTGGGTATGGGTTGTCGTATACTGATTTTGAAATCAGCGAAGTTGCGGCCGACAAAAAAGTCTATGCTTCTTCGGATAATATTACGATTACTTGTGATTTGAGAAACAACGGTGAACTAACAGGAGCCGAGGTAGTGCAGGTTTACATTGGTAAGAATAAATCAAAAGTAGAAAGAGCTTTAAAAGAATTAAAAGCTTTCCAAAAGGTACAATTAGAAGCAGGAGAAAAGACAAACCTGAGTTTAACAGTATCAATAAAAGACTTACAATATTATAACGAAGGCAAATCTGATTGGGAGCTTGAAAAAGGAGACTATTACATCTACGTTGGTAATGCTTCTGACAATATTTCCAAGAGATTAAAAATTACGATTTCAGACAATATCAATTAGAGAAAAAGTAAAGTAAAAGTGATTGGAGGTGAAGTGGGAAAAAGTATTTTAGGATGGTTCCATATGAATTACTTTTCCCTCCACCCTTAACACACTTCATTAATATCGTTTTCTTTTCAATCTTCATAAATAAACTAACATGAGAATTATTACATCTTTATTATTATCCATTATTTTTTTGTGTACAGTATGTACTAGTTATGCACAATTATCTCCAGAAGCAGCAGTAGAAGCAATTGGAAGAGGGATAAATTTGGGGAATACTCTTGATGCTCCCTATGAGGGGGATTGGGCATTAAAAGCAGAAGAATATTATTTTGATGCCTATAAAGATGCCGGTTTTAAATCGGTTAGAATACCAATTACTTGGGCTAATCATGTTGCAGAAAAAGCTCCGTATAAAGTAGATCCAGCTTTTATGGACCGAGTAGAGCAGATTGTTGATTGGGGTTTAGAAAGAGACTTTATCATCATCATGAATTGCCACCACGAAAAGTGGTTGAAGGAAAACTATAATGCTGAATCTGTTGCCCGATTCGAAGCCATTTGGGTGCAGATCTCTGATCGTTTTTATCAAAAATCGGAGCGATTGTTATTTGAGACATTAAATGAGCCACATGGCATGACCATAGCGGAGGCTGCTGATGCCAACCAAAGAGCCTTGGATATCATCAGAGAAAAGAACCCCACTAGAAATGTGATTATCGCAGGAAACGAATGGTCTGCAATTAAAGACCTTCTGACAATGCCGATACCCTCAGATGATGATTATCTGATTGCCAATTATCATACCTATGACCCATGGGATTTTTCGTTTGCCGAAAAAGACCTGACATGGGGTACGCAAGCAGAGAAGAATTATATCTCTAATGAGTTTGAAAAAGCAAAAAACTGGAGTGCCACAAATGGTATGCCTGTCATTATGAATGAGTTCGGAGCAGTACATGATACGGATTTTAATTCAAGAATGAGACATTATGCACATTATGTGGAAGAGTCACTAAGCAGAGGAATTTCCTTTATGGCTTGGGATGATGGTGGATGGTATGAAATCTATCAAAGAGATGATAAAAAGTGGCATGAAACGAAAGATATTTTGATTCATAATACCAAACAAACACCAACCAATTTATTGTTGACAATGAATGCTGATTCAACCGTTTCAATACAATGGGAAAATAGAAATACCGCTTCAACTCCACTTAAGATTGAAAGAAAGGTAGTAGGAAGTGATCAATTTGCGGTCATTGATGAAGTAGAGCCTACAGAGAACTCATATAAAGACGTTTCAGTAACTCCAGGTGATAAATACCAATACAGAATTTCACAAATGCAGGGTGATCAGGTCATTATTTCATATCCTCAACAGATAGATTTGGTGAACTATGAAAGTTTACCTTTCGGAGGAACTCCTGCTGTAATTCCAGGTGTTCTTGAAGCTGAAAATTATAACCTTGGAATAGCGGGCATTGCTTATAATGATCAAGAAGAGGAGAACCAAGGTGGAGCTTACAGGGAAGATGGCGTAGACATTGAGGCCAGAGAAGATGGGGGATTCCATGTTGGTTATGTAGAACCTAACGAATGGATGGAATATACGGTCATCGTATTGGAATCAGGAACGTATGCCATTACAAGTTTAGTGGCTACTGAACAAGCTGGTGGTAGGTTTAAAGTATCGACTTCAAAGTCATCTGTCATTGCTTCTGTTGATGTGCCTTCAACAAATAGTTGGGAAACGACTACAGAAGTTGAGTCTGAGATTTTTCTAGAAGCAGGGGAGCAAAAACTAAGAATTACAATCGATAAAAAACCTCCTTTTAACTTAGATAAGTTGATTTTTACAAAAAAAGAAGAATTACCTCCAACTAGTATAGAGGATGATAGAGAAAAGGGTCAGGCACTAATTTATCCCAATCCCTTCCATCATTCATTTACGCTTAGATTTTTACAAGATGTTCGTTTTGGTGATCAAGTGTATATTTATGATTTAGTAGGAAATAAAGTGAGTTCAATAAAAATTGAAGAAGCTCAATCCATCATCGATTTATCAGCATTTTCGGAAGGAATCTACTTTGTGAAATACCAATCGAACGGAAAGGAATATATTAGAAAAGTTATAAAACAATAAAGAAATAAATGGGCGTGTTGTGGGTTCAATTGATAGATTGAAAAAATATATCAAAAGAGTAAATAGAGAGATATTGTGAACTCAACAACCGCTCATTTTCTTAAGATAAGCAATGGCTAAGAATCAATAAAAGCAGTCTAGAATTAAAATCTAATTTTCCCAATTTCAAATGTGTAACTGCTTCAAGAGATAAATCAAAATACAGTATAAAAACTAAATAAAGTATGAAATATTTTAAACTATTGTACTTCCTTAAATGTATAGCCCTCGCAAGTGTATTGGGGGCCCAAATCGATTTACAAGCCCAAGTAACCGATAATGGTTTGCTGCAGGTCAAAGGAAACAAAATTGTAAATAAAGATGGAAAATCAGTGCGTTTTGCTGGCCCAAGTTTATTCTGGTCCAACAACTATTGGGGTGGCGAAAAATTTTACAATAAGAATGTAGTTGCTTGGGTTAAAAAGGATTGGAATGCTGGTATCATTAGAGCTGCAATGGGAGCAGAAGATAATGGCGGATATTTTGAAGATCCAGCCAGTAATAAAGCTAGAGTAGAAGCTGTTGTGGAAGCGGCCATCGCAAATGATATGTATGTGATTATTGATTGGCATTCTCATCATGCCAATGAACATGATTGGGAAAAGGCGTCGTCATTTTTTGCAGAGATGGCTCAAAAATACGGTCATCATGACAATGTCCTTTATGAAATATATAACGAACCTCTGAAAATTTCATGGTCTTCAAAGATCAAGCCTTATGCGGAGTCGATTATTAAAACGATTCGTCAGTATGATCCCGATAACATAATTATTGTAGGCACCCCAACATGGTCTCAGGATGTGGATCAAGCAGCGGATGACCCTATTGATCAACCTAATATTGCGTATACCCTTCATTTTTATGCAGGTTCTCATGGTCAATCCTTAAGGGACAAAGGAAGTTATGCTTTATCAAAAGGAGTGGCACTCTTTGTGACAGAATGGGGTGCTGTCAATGCAAATGGTGATGGAGAGGTGAATTATGTGGAAACGAAGGCTTGGATTGACTGGATGAAAGCCAATGATATTTCACATTGTAATTGGTCTATTAATGACAAAGCTGAAGGAGCCTCTGCTTTGTATTCTGGAACTTCAAATAAAGGAGGATGGTCTAAACTTACAGCATCAGGTACTTTTGTAAAGGAAATCATAAAGGATTATAATGCTGAAATGAGAAGTCATGAAAACAAGAAGGAGAGGAGTACTGAATAATAGATTTTGAAGGAGTGATAAAGTACTATGAAAATCTAAATTTACAATGCTCGCAACACTGATTAATATTTATGGTTAAATAAAAGATTGTTACAATACTAAAATTTATCATTTAGTCTAGTAAATCTATATTTTTTTGGTGGTAAAAACGTGATCTTTATAAGTTAAAATTTGGAGGGTATTATTAAAGGTATTTTAGACATTAATGCCAAGAAGTTTTTGTGTTAAATTGTACAGATCTTGAAAAACGTATCTATCTGACACCCTTAATGGAGGGAGTTAAGTGCAACACTATCAAAATTATAAAACAATAATTAATGAAGGGGTGGTTTTATAATATATAGTGTATTATTACCACTTATCAGGTGATGAAAAATAAGGAAAAAAGGTGACTTTGATCTTTTTATTCTTGATGATTTTAGGGTCTAATTTTAACTCAAAATTAAATTATATAATAAATCTTAATACCCTTAAAATACCAATTTTTTTTATCGTTCTTGGAGGTATGATTAATAACATGTCTAACATAAATTGACACGACAATGGAAAACACAATATTGTCAGCTATCGAAAGGCTAGAACAGCAAGTAACTTTTATTAAAGGAAGAATCAAGTACCTAGAAGGAAATGGTTGTTCACTGAAGGATACAGAGCACTTAAGAGCACGTATGAAACGTCACAAAGTTGAACTCAACGAACTCAGATTTCAGCAGGCAAGAGGGTAGTTTTCCGCAGGGTTAATCATCCACATACTCGAAGAAATTGAAAGAAATAGATAAGTGATTCGTTGCTTATCTATTTTTTTATACCTATTGGGCAAAGTCAATTTTTTACTTCATGTCAACTTTCTAAATTGATGAAATGAAAATCTAAGATAAGCGTACGTTTAACATTTGCTTCCTACCGCTTATATATGTATTTTTATACATTATAATGATATATTTATATACTTATTGTTCTATTTAAAAGCTAATGGTAAAAGCATTATTTTTTTTAACACTAACTTTCTTAGTTGTACCCATAATTTCACACGCACAACATATCAAAAAGCAGTTTGAACACTTACGTACTGAAGACGGAATTGCAGACGCAACTGTAAATTCCATTTTACAAGATAGCAAAGGCTTCATGTGGTTCGGAACCTTTAAAGGTTTAAACAGATACGATGGTTATGAAATGAAAGTTTACCCTTACGAAATGGGTAGTAAAAAAGGGCCAAACGATAATATGATATCTTCGATCATAGAAGATCATACTGGATTATTATGGATTGGACTTTTGAATAATGGGGTCAGTGTTTTTAATCCTATCGATGAAACTTTCGAACATTATACAGGGGGATGGCAAGAAGATAGGATGGTACCTAGTGTCTCCGTAAACTGTATGATTGAAGATGATGAAAAACAGCTTTGGATTGGAGCAAGTGGTGGACTTTCTATCATATCAAAAGATAGAAAGCAGTTTAAGAAATACTATTACGAAGAGGGGAATAACAACACCATCAACGGGGCTTCTATTTACGATATCGTAGAAGATAAGTGGAACCGTATTTGGTTGGCCACAGACAATAGAAAACTATGTGTCTATGACAAAAACACTCAAAAGTTTTCGGAGGTTGAATATACGCATTTACCTCTCAAAGGTATAGATGACAACGCCAAGAAAAACTTACTTATCTACAATGATACCTTGCTTTATGTGGGGAGTAACAGTGGAGGATTAGCTGAATATAATTTATTGACTGGCGAATACACTACGTACCTGAAGGGAGAGCCTGGTAAAGGCCCTAGTAGCAACAATATCAAAGATATTTTACAAGTCAGTAATAAACTATGGTTGGCCACCGATGGGGCTGGTTTGGATGTTTTTGATGTGAATACAAAATACTTTGAGTCGCATAAACATTCTAAAGTAGATCCATTGTCATTGTCAACGGATGTTTTATGGAGTCTGTACAAAGACAGAGAAGAAAATATTTGGCTTGGTGCTTATTTAGAAGGTGTGGATAAGTTTGACCCTAGAAAGAACTTTTTTAGACAGATTGGTCATATACCTTGCAACGAAAATACTTTACCGAATAAGCCTGTACTTTCATTGTTCTATGATAAAAAAGGAAAGCTCTGGGCAGGTTCTGATTGGGGAGGTTTACATCAACAATCAGATCATAATGAAAACTACTTTAAACATTTTGATATTGATGGCAAAGAGATCAATGATTTTGCAGTAGATGTTGTAAAAGCTATTACAGAAGACTCGTTGGGGAACTTGGTGATTGGTACTTACAATGAAGGGCTCAGAGTGATTGAAAAGAGTACCGGTAAA
The DNA here is from genome assembly GCF_014534745.1 of Flammeovirga sp. EKP202. Taxonomy (GTDB): domain Bacteria; phylum Bacteroidota; class Bacteroidia; order Cytophagales; family Flammeovirgaceae; genus Flammeovirga. The sequence goes on along the minus strand of NZ_JACVVP010000007.1, from coordinate 180,383 downwards.
TACTATCACTTGAAAAGACAAATGAAGGATGATGGTTGTCTGACGAGTAATAATATTTGGTCACTTCTGACAGATTCAAAGGGGATTACATGGATGGGTACTTTAGGAGGGGGCATCGCTCAATATGATCCAGTGAATAAAGAATGTATAAAACTTAATCTTGATTACCTTGACGCAGGACAAATACATGTTTACCATATGTACGAAGATGCACTTTCAAATGTATGGTTTAGTACCGATAGTGGCGTGTTGCGTTTTGAAAGAAAAACAGGCCAATGGACTTTTGACTTAATGCAGGATTTAATTGCAAAGAATCACAACTTCAATTATGTGAGGGCAGTGTATGAAGATAAGTTAAGACACATTTGGATGGCTACTGCTGAAGGTTTAGTGAAATACCTTCCGGAAAGTAATGAGTTGAAGGTATTGACAGAAGAGGATGGTATACCACAATTGCCCATATTGAATATCAACTCTGATAATAGAGGTAATTTGATCATCGTTTCGAAAAATTATATCTCAAAAATGTCATTGTCAGATGAGGAGATTGTCAGTTTTCATATTTCAAACAACTCGTTTAATTACAACTCCCTGGAGAAAAATAAACGCGGAGAAATATTGATAGGAGGTACTGAAGGGATTACAATTTTTAATCCTCAGATGTTGGGTGAAAACGAAGTTGCTCCACCAGTATATATTACAGGTTTTGATATTTTTAATGTCCCTCAACTTCCATTAGATTCTGCTTCTATTCTTAAAAAATCAGTGCTAGAAACTGAAACGATTGAACTGGACTATGATCAATCAGTTTTTAATTTCAATTATTGTGCATTGAATTTTACCGAAACAGAGAGAAATCAATATGCTTATAAGCTGTCGGGCTTTGATACAAAATGGAATTACGTTGGTGATAGAAGAATTGCCACTTACACCAACTTGGACCCAGGGAAATATACTTTTAAAGTGATCGCTTCGAATAATCATGGAGTTTGGAATAAAGAGGGGGCTTCCATTAATGTTATCGTCAATGCACCTTTTTGGCAATCGACATGGTTTAGAATACTCATGTTTTTATTATTCTTATTAGTGCTTTATTTCTTGCAGAAGGTAAGAATAATGAATGTCAAAAAGCAATTTGCATTAGAAAGCATTGAAGCAGAAAGAGAGAAAATAAAAATTCAGAATACAACGCTAGAAAAAGAATTAGATTCGACAAAAAGTGAATTGACTAACATTACAATTAGTCATCTTCATAAAAATCAGAGTTTACAACAGGTAAAACAAAAACTGGAAGAATTGTCGGCTAATCTGGGGAGTACAGAGAAGCGTAAAATTAGGACGATTGTAAAAGAAATTAATAAGGAAAGTGATGATCATGATTATTGGGATAAATTCGAACATCAATTCAATAAATCTCATGATAACTTTTTAGAGCGATTCAAGCTGGAATATCCTGACCTTAGTAAAAGAGAATTAAGGATCTGTGCTTACTTAAGGATGGATTTAGAAAATCAGGAGATTGCCACATTGATGAATGTCAGTGTGAGGACACTCGAAACCTCCCGCTATAGAATTAGGAAAAAGATAGGGTTGGAGAAAAGAAAATCCCTAACCAAAATGATTACAAGGTTTTAAATAAATATTAAGGCTGCCAATAGGTAGCCTTTTTCTTTTTTAATGAAAAATAAGAATAGCGTGAGAGTATCATGAATACACGTTGGAGTACACTACTATAAATTGAATAATTATTCAATACCCCTTTACTTTGTAATTGATGAAACGAAAGGAATTATAAACCTAGAGGAGTCGATTGATGGTTTTGGAAAAAGGAATGATTACAAATTTACAGCGGCTTTCTTTACATGACGGTCATGGTATTCGCACTGTTATCTTCTTGAAAGGGTGCAATATGAGGTGTTTGTGGTGTCATAACCCTGAAACCTTTTCTCAGAAAGCTCAAATAGAAAGAATTGAACAGAAATGTATTTCTTGTGGTGCATGTGTGGAAGTTTGCGGTTCTGAAGCATTGTCAATGCACAACGGTAAAGTACACTATAATGTCAATTTATGTAAGCATAATGGAGATTGTACAAAGGTTTGTTATTCTGGAGCTATGCATCAAGTAGGTGAAATATACTCATCAGAAGCATTGTATAAAGCCATTGAAAAAGATATTCCTTTCTTTAATTCTACCGGTGGTGGAGTAACTTTTTCAGGAGGAGAGCCTTTGTTGCAGCACCAATTTTTATTGGAAACTATTCAATATTTTAAATCAAAAGACTTGAACGTTGTAGTGGAATCAAACTTCAACGTTTCTTGGAATATTATTTCGAAATTCCTGCCTTATGTTGACCATTGGTTAGTGGATTTGAAATTTATCAATGCAGAGAAACATAAAAAATGGACTTTTACTGATAATCAAAAAGTGTTGTCTAACATTAAGCAGTTGGATAATGAAAAAGTGAGTTATGAATTAAGAACCCCCTTGATACCTACTGCCAATAACATTAAGGAAGAGCTTCTTGCTATCAATGATTTTGTCCATCAGCTTTCTAACTGCAAGCAGTTTAAGCTCAATCCTTATCATAAACTAGGAGAGCAGAAATATAAAAACTTGGGTTTGGAATATAACCTAGCACATATTAATGAAATGAGTCATTCTGAGTTCCAATATTGGTCAAATTTGATAAAAAAATAAATGGACATGAAAGAATATTACTTACAAAAAATTGAGAACCTGAAAAGAGCGAAAGCATTTCAGACAAAAGAAAAGATCCGTAAAGAAGGCCTTTTGGATGAAGACGATTATGGTAGAATTGCTGTACCTGATGAAGGTTGGGAAATTATCCCAAACCATGAGGATGGTTCTTTTTATGGAATAAAAGGTTGGACAGATAACTTCTGCGATTTGATGGATAACCATCCAACTTATATTGATGAAAATGATGCATTTGCAGGACGCTGGATTTATTTCATGTCAAAAATGCGTCCCAACAAATGGAATCCATCGTACCCTTTTACCCATCTTATTGCAAATCAAGAAAAATATGATATTATTCATGGCATTGGCGATGATGCTCACTTTGCACCTGATTTTGAATTAGGCTTGCAATTGGGTTGGGGTGGATTATTGAAAAAGATCGAAACTTCTGCAGCTATTAATCAAGGAGAAGAGCAAGAAGTATTTTATCAAGCTCATAAAAGAGCAATTGTCAGCATTCAAGGTTGGATCAAAAGACACATTGATGAGTTGGCATTGATGATACAAAAGGTAGAAGATCCTTTGTCAAGAGAAAACCTTCTCAAGATGCGAGAGACTAATAGAGCTATTCTTCATCATCCGCCGAAAACATTGCGTCAAGCGTGCCAATGGATTATTTGGTTCCACCTTGCCTCAAGGACGTACAACCGAGATGGAGCCGGTGGACAAATTGATACGCTTTTACAGCCGTATTTCGAAAATGATATAAAGAATGGAATCATTGACAAAGAAGAAGCTATTTATTATTTGTCATGTTTTCTAATCAATGACCCTATTTACTGGCAATTGGGAGGACCTGATGGTAATGGAGGTGATGTATCTTCTGAGATTTCTTTTTTAATTCTTGAAGCAGCAGACAAGATCAATACCTCATTAAATATTACTGTTCGAGTGCATGATCATATGAATCAGGAATTATTTGACCGATCATTGGAGTACTTGATTAAGCATAAAAATGCCTGGCCACGTTTTTCAGGAGACAAAGGATTGATTAGTGGCTTTATGAAAAATGGGTATTCAGAAGAGTTGGCTAGAAAAAGAATTGCAGTGGGATGTAATTGGATGTCTTTGCCGGGTTTGGAATATACCATGAATGATCTTGTGAAAGTCAATATGGCCAAAGTATTTGAGGTGGCTTTTGAGGAAGTAATGACATCTTCAGAAATCAAAAGTACTGCTGAACTTTGGGGTAAATTTACAGCACATTTAGCTAAAGCGGTAACTACGGCGGCTGATGGAATTAAGCATCATTTGAAGTATCAAAAATACAACGAGCCTGAACTGATTCTGAATTTATTGTCTTACGGACCTTTGGAAAAAGGGAGAGACGTCAGTGATGGTGGTGCAATGTATTATAACCTCTCCATTGATGGAGCGGGAATAGCAATTGTAGCCGATTCATTTGCAGCTATTGAGCAAAGAATTGAAGAAGAAAAACGTTTAAGCTGGGAAGATTTACAATCTCATCTCAATTCTAATTTTGAAGATGAAAATGGGGAGAGAATTCGAACATTGCTTCAAAACAGTGAAAGATATGGGCAGGGAGATGCCAAAGGTGACAAATGGGCGAGTTTAATTGCAGAACATTTTTCAGCTTTAGTGAAAAATGAATCGGATGCTGAGCAAAACCAGTGCTTTATTCCAGGGCTTTTCTCTTGGGCCAATACCGTTGGCCTAGGTAAAAAAGTAAAAGCTACTCCAAACGGAAGAAAAGGAGGAGAGCCAATCAATCATGGAGCGAACCCTACACCTGGTTTTGTAGTGGATGGAGGTTCACTCGCTTTAGCATCAGCAATTGCCAAAGTGCAACCGGGGTATGGAAATACGGCTCCAATGCAATGGGAATTGGATCCGTCTTTAGCCAAACAAGAACATGCAGAGATCATAGGTGCCATTATTAAAACACACTTTGAGTTGGGAGGAACACTAATCAATGTGAATATTATGGATAAAGAACAAGTATTGACAGCACACGAAAATCCTGATCTATATCCTGATTTAGTGGTGAGAATTACAGGTTTTACCGCTTATTTTGCGATGCTTTCGAAAGAGTTCAGACAGCTAGTTGTGGACAGAATATTAGAGAATTAAGTATGAATATTACTGAAAGATATACACACGAATCAGAAGGTTATAATCCTTTTCTGATTCAGGAAGGTTGGCAAGTAGCTCAATTGAATTATTCAGAAGGAGCAAAGCCCGAGAATATCAAGAAATTGGATATTCATTACCAAACGGATGAAGCTTTTTTATTAATAACAGGAAAAGCAATTTTGGTAGCAGCTTCTATCGAAAATGATAGTATCCATTATGATATGGAAGAAATGAAAGAAGGTGTGACCTATAATATTCCTAAAAATGTATGGCATACCATTGCATTGCAAGAAAGGGCAAAAGTCTTAATTATTGAAAAAGATAACACACATTTGGGTGACTTTGAGTTTTATGATTTTAATGCATCACAAGAAACTCAATTCTTAAATGAGATCAACAATATTTGGAAATAAATTATATACTTAACAATAACCATTATCTAATTTTTAAAATGAAAACTACCATCAAAAAATCATTAGTAGCCACAATTTTAGTGGCATCAACTACATTATTTGCAACTTCATGTACAACTGCTACTAGCGTTACAAAAGAAACAGCTACAGAGGAAATTTCACTTAAGGAAAAACAACAATATCAAGAGAGAGTTAAAACGGCATTTAAGAAAGGGTGGAGAGCCTATATGAATTATGCAAAAGGATTAGATGCAGTAAACCCAATCTCAGAAAAAGGGCATAACTGGTATGCGGAGTCGCTATTGATGACGCCTGTAGATGCTTTTTCTACCATGTACTTAATGGGATTAGAAGAGGAAATGAAAGAATGTAAGGATTTAATTTTCTCTGAATTAGATTTTGATAAAGACTTAGACGTACAACAATTTGAAATTGCAATTCGAATTTTAGGCGGTTTACTTTCTTCCTACCAATTGGATGGTGACCCTAGATTCTTAGAGTTAGCCAAAGACCTTGGTGATAGAATGATTCCTGTTTTTGATTCACCTACAGGAATTCCTTACCGTTTGGTAAACCTACGTACAGGTAAAGTAAGTGGTCAGGGCACTAACCCATGTGAAATTGGTTCAATGTTATTGGAATATGGCGTTTTATCGAAATTGACTGGAGATGATAAATACTATGAATTGTGTAAAAGAGGTATCAAAGCGTCTTATGATCGAAGAGGTAAGACAGGATTACAAGGTTCGTGGATTGATCAAGATACAGGAGAATGGGCAGATACAAGAGCTCATATCTCAGGAGGTATTGATGCTTACTATGAGTACTTATTAAAGGGTTATTTGTTGTTTGGTGATGAAGACTTATTGGAGTGGTACAACGTTTCAAGAGATGCAGTCAATAAATATTTAGTAGATACAACTTCTGTAGATGGTGAGTTCTGGATTGGTTGGGCTGATATGAATACGGGTGAAAGATTGAGTACTCGATTCGGTGCATTGGATTGTTTCTGGAACTTATGTTATGTATTGGATGGTGATTTAGACAGAGCTGAGAAGTTACAAGCATCTATCAATAAAATGTGGTTCAAAGACGGCATTGAGCCTGAAGCGGTAGATTATACTACAATGCAACCTTTCTATGAAGGAGCTGAGTATTATATGATGAGGCCAGAGGCAATTGAGTCTACTTATTATGTATGGAGAGGTACTGGTGATAATAAATACTATGAGCAAGGCAAAAAAATGTTTGAAAGCATTGAAAAGTACTGCCAAGTTGAAAATGGTTATGTTCAGCTGAAAGATGTGAAGACAAAAGAGAAATGGGATACTTTGGAGAGTTTCTTCTTTGCGGAAACAATGAAGTATTGTTATTTATTCTTTGCTCCATCGGAAGTATTTGATTTTGAAAAATATGTGTTGAATACGGAAGCGCATCCATTAAAAAATACTTGGGATAAAGGATGGAAAGGAAATAAAATTGGTTTGAAATAATCCTTTGTTTCCTATCACTGGAAGAGCTAAGCTGTTAAGGTTTAGCTCTTTTTTTTGTGTTCAATGAGCAGTCCCTTAAAATTAAAACGTCTATATTCGCGGTTAACTATTACAACAAACAAGATGGCCAAAGAGAACACTATCATCTGTAGGTCATAATTTTCGATAAATAAACCAACTGAAATTGAAAAACACTTCCGTATTCCGATCACCAATGTACAAATTCTTACTAGTCTTATCTATTGCAACCGCACTAGGTTTTCAAGGCTGGCGTACATTGTTCAATAATTTTGCTGTAGATGAAATTGGCTTAAATGGTTTTGATATTGGAGCCATTCAATCCTTCAGAGAAGTTCCAGGTTTTCTTGTTGTGACAGCCCTATTCTTCTTGATGTTTATTAAAGAAGATCGATTTGCTTCTATATCAATTATTGTGATGGGAATTGGTGTTGGACTGACAGGGTTATTTCCTTCATTTTGGGGACTGATGATGACCACTTTGATCATGTCTATCGGTTTTCATTACTATGAAACTTCGAATCAGTCGCTGACACTACAAAGTTTTTCCAAGGAAGATAGTCCGCATATTTTAGCCAGATTAAAAAGTGTCATGGCATTTACAAATATCGCCATTGGTGGAGCTATTTATGGATTGACATTTGTCGCTTCTTATGAAGTTATTTACCTCCTTATCGGTGTAATAGTTGTACTGGCGGGAGTTTGGGCATTGTTTCAGAAGCCTATTGAGGACGATGCTGTCGCTCAGCATAAAAAAATGATTCTAAAGTCAAAGTACTGGCTCTTTTATGTATTGAATCTTTTAAGTGGAGCAAGAAGACAAGTTTTTGTAGTATTTGCCGTATTGCTTCTTGTAGAGAAATATGATTTCTCGATTAAAGAGATTACGGTTTTGTTTGTTTTGAATAACATTGTTTCGATGTATTTCAATCCCATTATTGCAAGAATGCTCAATAAATATGGTGAACGAAAAATGTTGAGTTTTGAATATATAAGTCTTACAATCGTTTTCCTGGCTTATGCATTAATTGAAAACCGATGGGTAGTGGCAGGGCTTTACATTATAGATCATATTTTCTTTAGTTTCTCTATTGGAATCAAAACGTATTTCCAAAAAAATGCCGATCCGAAAGATATAGCACCTTCAATGGCAGTAGGATTTACCATCAATCATGTGGTGGCCGTGTTCTTACCATTATTAGGAGGATGGATTTGGTTAAAAGATTGGACATTGCCTTTTTATGGAGGGGCAATTTTGTGTGTGATCTCCCTTATTTTTGCTCAATTTGTCAAGGTTCCTTCCCTTAAGAAATAATTTCATTGTATTATATCAAGTAATGTGAACGATCTATGAAAAAATTGAGCTATAGAATAAAATAACTGCCTTCATTTTATTAATTTAATATTTGAGTTTTACAATATTATCATTGTTAAATGAGGCAATACATTAATTATATAATCAACCTAATCATTCAATTATTCGTATGGCAGAAAACCAAACTGTAGCACAAGAGTATATAGAGAATGCTTTTACTTATGAAACGTATAGAGAAGCATTAGATAACTTATTGTCTGATGAACCGACAATTATCAGCTACGATGACTCCCAACTAGTAGATTATACTCGTTTGAATGTTACAAGAATGCAAAGGATTGACAAAACCAATCGCTTATTGGATCCTTTGAGAGTGGCAGGAAGAGCAGTAAACACAAGTGTTTACTGGTTGGTATTAACGGAAGGATGGTGTGGAGATGCTGCCCAAAGTTTACCTATCATTGCTGAGGCCGCTCAGGTTTCACTAAAAATAGAATTAAGATTTTTGTTGAGAGACAATAACCAAGACTTAATGGAGCAGTTCTTGACCAATGGCTCAAGGTCTATTCCTAAGTTGATCATGATTGATCAGAAGACCAACGAAGTCTTAGGAGAGTGGGGGCCTCGACCAGAAGAGCTGACCACTTTAATTCCAGAATTCAAAAAAGAAGTAGGAGAGGATAAACAGCAGTTTTCAATGAAAGTTCAAAAATGGTATAACAAGGATAAAGGAAAAGCCATTATGAAGGACCTTCAAAAATTATTGGAAACCTTGAAATAAATCTCAAAAAATACCATAAATTCGATGCTTATTTATGGTATTTTTTTTCATTTAACTATTTATGTCTTCACATCACATCGTTAGAGATGACCAAGAACCTGCCGTTTTGATAGACAAGGTGGATGAGTCTCTATTTTCAATCTTATTTTCTTTATTAGAATGGAGTCCAATTGTAATTGCTTCAGAGCAGACTTATGAAAAGCTGTTATCATTGGATGTCAAAATTGATGTTATCTTCTATCAAAATGATAAAGATACTATCCATCAAAATATGGAAAGGCAGAATGAGTTTTTTGAATTAGTACATTATCATGAAAATCTTCTTGAAACGGTACTGCAATGGTTGGCAAAGCAAAAGCATTTTGCACTAAATTTTATTACTGATACTTTGGATGGTGTGAGTCAAAAGTTGCTCAAAGAACAAGTTTACATCAATACATTGGTGGTGTTTGCAGATGGCTTCAAGTATATTTTAAATAGAAAATCTCCTTATGAAAAATGGATACCAAAAGGAGTGGAGTTGGTGGTTGATTCTGCTATTCAAGATGCGGAAAATACAGCACTTCTCGAAGAAAGGAGATATAAAGTGATAAATGATGGTGTCATAAAAGTCTATCATAATGACCAATTGGTTATTGGTGAGAAAATGAATGTCCCTTACGATCGTAAATGAATATTTTATAGTGTCGAATATTGTTGAAACAAATATTTTTTAAGTTTCACTATTTTTTTAGAAAACATCCATTAAATTCGTAGATCGAAGAATAATAAACACAATGAATACTTACAAAATTCCATTCGAAACAGCCGGTTTATACGGGAAAATGTTTCTAGATTACCTTTCAGAAAAAGAAGAGATTAAACCTTTATTTAAATATTCACCCCAATTATCATCATTTGATCAAATTATAGAAAATCGAAGTGATTTTACTGATGTTTCAAGACAAAGATTAGTGACTTCTTTACATGAGCAATACAGTAAAATTGAAGCCTATCCTAAAGAGCAAGTCGATTTACTATTAGAAAAAGATACTTATACGATAATTACGGGACATCAACTGAACATTTTTACAGGGCCTTTATTTTTTGTATACAAAATTGCAGCAACAATCAATTTATGTAAACAACTTAAAGAAAAGCATCCTGATAAGAATTTTATTCCAGTGTACTGGATGGCTACCGAGGATCATGACTTTGAAGAAATCGCTTCATTTCAACTAGGAGGTAGAAAATATACTTGGGAACATCCTAATCCTTCAGGACCTGTAGGTAGATTGTCGTTGGATGGAATAGATAAAATTCTGGATCGTATCAAAGATATGCCAGAACTGTTTGTGAAAGCATATTCAGAAAGTGAGAACCTAACAGAAGCAACAAGAAAAATTGTCAATGAACTTTTTAAAGATTATGGTTTAGTATGTATTGATGCAGACCATAAAACATTAAAAGAATCATTCAAAGACATAATTAAAAAGGAACTCCACAAAGGGGTGAGTTTTAATAAAGTTTCGAAGACAAATACAGTAATCGAAGCACAAGGTTATAAAACACAGATCTTTGCACGTGAAATCAATCTATTTTATATGGATGATGGAGTGCGACTGCGTTTGGAAAAAACAGCTGATGGATTCCAAACTGTAGGTGGTGAATTTACATGGTCTTCAGAACAAATAGACAATTTGGTAGAGGAAAGCCCTGAAAAATTTAGTCCTAATGTTGTCTTAAGGCCAGTGCTACAAGAAATTCTACTGCCTAACCTTGCGTATCTTGGAGGTCCAGCAGAGGTGATTTATTGGTTGCAATTGAAAGACGCTTTTGATGCTTACAATGTACATTATCCAATGGTATTGCCGAGAGGTTTTTGTTTAGTATTAGATGGACATTTTAGTGAAAGATGGCGTAAGTCAGGTTGGCCGTTAGAACAATTGTTGAAGCCAAAACGTGAAATTGAAGAACATATTTTGGATGTCAATGATGAGGTTGAAACTGATATCTCAGCCGAATTAGAGAAAATAGAGCTCGCTTACAGTGATATTTTAAGCAAAGCGAAGGCGATAACTCCTAATTTAAAGAAGCATGTTGATGCGGAAAAAGTACGAATGCTGAAGAGAGTAAAACATACTCAAAATAAGCTTCGAAAAGAGGGTAAAAGAAAAATCCAAGACGATATTGAAAGAATACTATGTATAAGGGAATGTTTGCTGCCAAATAACGCTCCACAAGAAAGAATCGTTAATTTGATGGAGTTTTGGCCTAAAAATGTGAATTTTATTCCCGAACTTATAGGAGAGTTAGACCCATTGTCCTTTAATCTAAATGTGATGGTGGGTGATTAATCCTTAACCCTTACATAACTATTTTGCAATGGATATTTCTTCATCTTCAATCAATGAAAAAAAATCTAACGAGAAAAAGCTTTTTAAAAACCCTTTACTAGAAAAACTTACTCATACACATGCAGCCGTCCCGATATCAATGTATCTTATTTTTGGTGCAGGGTTGCTTGTGTATGAGTTATACTATCAACTGGTTTCAGTTGGTCTGACCATCCTACTTTTCACTGTAGGACTCTTGCTATTTACCTTGGTGGAATATGTAATGCACCGGTTTGTATTCCATATGTCTCCAACAACACCATTGAAAAAAGATATCACACACAAGTTTCATGGAGTACATCATCATCACCCTAAGGACAAATCACGGTTGGCTATGCCTCCAATTGTCAGTGTAGTGCTCGCATCTTCTTTTTTCTATTTGTTTTATTTGGCCTTAAATGACTATTGTTATCCCTTCACAGCAGGTTTTCTAACAGGATATGCCTTATATTTGGGGGTCCATTATATGATTCATGCTATGCACCCTCCAAAAAACTTTTTGAAGATTTTATGGATTCATCATAGTATCCATCACTATAGAGATGACACTAAGGCATTTGGGGTCTCATCACCCTTATGGGATTTTGTCTTTAGAACTATGCCTGATTGATATTAATCAGAATGACTTTTTAAAAATACATATAACAATGACTAAGTACATCGAAGAGAACAAGGATAGATTTTTATCTGAACTTTTTGAATTATTACGTATTCCTTCAGTAAGTACCGACGTAGAATATCAACCTGATATTAAAAAAGCAGCCGCATTTATAGCACACAAATTAACAGAAGCAGGTGCTGACAAAGTTGAGATTTGTCAGACGAAAGGTAATCCTGTTGTTTATGGAGAAAAAATTATAGACTCTTCTTTGCCTACTGTAATCGTTTATGGACATTATGATGTACAGCCAGCTGACCCAATAGATTTATGGGACACTCCTCCTTTTGAACCAACAGTAAAAAATGATAGCATTTATGCTAGAGGAGCTTCGGATGACAAAGGCCAAATGTATATGCACATCAAGGCTTTTGAGTCTATGATGAAAAACAATACATTGGCTTGTAATGTGAAGTTTATGTTGGAAGGCGAGGAAGAAATTGGTTCTGTAAACCTTGGCGACTTCATTAGAGAAAGAAAAGAAGACCTTAAGGCAGATGTAATTTTGATCTCTGATACAGGTATGATTTCAGTAGATACTCCATCAATTACAGTAGGCTTAAGAGGTTTGAGCTACATGGAATTGGAGCTGACGGGTCCAAATAGAGATCTTCACTCTGGTATGTATGGTGGAGCAGTACAAAATCCATTAAATGCTCTTTCTGAAGTTGTAGCTGCCTTGAAAGATGAAAATGGTCATATTACAATTCCTGGTTTCTACGATAAAGTGGAAGTTTTAACAGAGGAAGAAAGAGCCAAAATGGCAAAAGCTCCTTTCGATCTTGAAGCTTACAAAAAAGCGTTAGACATCGATAAGGAATTTGGAGAGAAAGGTTTTTCAACAAATGAAAGAACAAGTATCAGACCTACATTGGATGTAAACGGTATGTGGGGTGGCTATATTGGTGAAGGAGCCAAAACGGTAATTCCATCAAAAGCATATGCTAAAATTTCAATGAGATTAGTGCCGCATCAATCGTGGGAAGAAATCTCAGAATTGTTTGCAAAGCATGTTGAGTCTATCGTTCCTGATGGTATCAAAGTAAAAGTTACAGCTCATCATGGAGGAACACCAGTAGTGATTCCAACAAATTCAGTAGAATATCAAGCTGCAAATGATGCTTACGCTGAAGCATTTGGTAAAGAACCAATCCCTGTAAGAAGTGGAGGTTCTATTCCAATTGTTGCACTTTTCAAAGAAGAGTTAGATTTGGACTCTGTTATGATGGGATTTGGATTAGACTCTGATGCGATCCACTCACCAAACGAAAAATTTGGAATTTTTAATTTCTTGAAAGGAATTGAAACAATTGAATTATTTTACAAGCATTATGCAAAATTAAAAAAATAATTCATCTAGATATTAGATAATAAAAAGCAGTTAGGCTACCCGCTTAATTGCTTTTTTTATGGAATAGAAAGATCAAAGAGAGCCTGTTAGGTGGTTTGAATCTACAATAAAAAAGGGTTATCTAGAAAGACAACCCACAATTATTTAAATTCTTTAAATAAGTTAAGGCTAAGGTATACAGTCATGAAAAAAAATACCCGTAATAACACAACTTGAGGCGGAGTTGTGTTAGCAACTTTAACGTTTGTAAATATAATTATTATAGTGTATAAATTGCATTTAATGTAGTTTTTTTTTCAATTTTCTCCAATAATCATCTTTTTAATAGAATTGATAAACTTTTTGATGCTAAAACTCAACTTTCTGAAATTTATGTCTTAATTTTGCAATTTAGAACCATACTAAATAATTGATGGACTATTTCTATTAATAATAGTAGGTTTCTAAGTAAACAAAACAGTTATGTTTTTAGTTTTACTAGAAGCATATTGAAAATTGTGTAGGAATTAATAACGTATAAAACGTTTTTATATAATGAGCGCAGATCAGGATAACAAAATTTTAGAAGACTTTACGTCCAAAGAGTATGAGCATGGTTGGACTGTCGATATTGAGGCAGACCAGGCTCCGAAAGGATTAAATGAGGAGATTGTAAGATTCATTTCTGCAAAAAAAGAAGAGCCGGAATGGTTACTTGAGTGGAGGCTTAGTGCTTTCAGAGAGTGGCAGAAGATGGAATGCCCTGAGTGGGCCAATGTAGTCTATGAACAAGTGGATTACCAAGACATCATTTACTATTCAGCTCCAGTACAAAAGAAGGCAATTGAATCTTTAGAGGAAGTTGATCCTGAATTATTAGCTACTTTCGAAAAATTAGGTATTTCTCTTGATGAACAAAAACGTTTGACAGGAGTTAAAGATTCAAAAATTGCAGTTGATGCTGTTTTTGACTCTGTATCTGTTGCTACTACATTCAAAGAAACTTTAGCAGAAAAAGGAGTTATTTTCTGTTCTTTCTCAGAAGCAGTTAAAGATCACCCAGAGTTAGTGAAAAAGTATTTAGGTTCAGTTGTTCCAGTAAAAGATAACTTTTTCTCTGCATTAAATTCTGCAGTATTCTCGGACGGTTCTTTCTGTTATATTCCAAAAGGAGTTCACTGTCCAATGGAATTATCAACATATTTCAGAATCAACGCATCAGGTACAGGTCAGTTTGAGCGTACTTTGATTGTTGCTGAAGACTCTTCTTACGTTTCTTACTTAGAAGGTTGTACAGCTCCTCAACGTGATGAGAATCAATTACACGCCGCAGTTGTAGAAATTTTTGTTCATGAAGATGCAGAGGTGAAGTACTCTACAGTACAAAACTGGTATCCTGGTGACGAAAATGGTAAAGGTGGTGTTTACAACTTCGTAACAAAACGTGGTATTTGTGATGGTAACAACTCTAAGTTGTCATGGACTCAAGTAGAGACTGGCTCTTCAGTAACTTGGAAGTACCCTTCTTGTATCTTGAAAGGTGATAACTCAGTAGGAGAATTTTACTCAGTGGCTGTAACAAACAACATGCAGCAAGCAGATACTGGTACGAAAATGATTCACATCGGTAAAAACACTAAATCTAGAATCGTTTCTAAAGGTGTTTCTGCAGGTAAATCTCAAAACTCTTATAGAGGTTTGGTAAAAGTGAACAAAAACGCTACAGACTCAAGAAACTTCTCTCAATGTGATTCATTATTGATGGGAGATCGTTGTGGTGCTCACACTTTCCCTTACATTGAGGTAGATAATCATACATCAAAAGTAGAACATGAGGCAACAACCTCTAAAATTGGTGAAGATCAAATTTTCTACTGTAACCAAAGAGGTATCGATACTGAACAAGCTGTCGCACTTATTGTAAACGGTTACTGTAAGGAAGTATTGAACAAATTACCAATGGAATTTGCAGTGGAAGCTCAAAAATTATTGGCTCTATCATTGGAAGGTTCAGTAGGTTAAACCCTTCTGCTTATAGAATATTATTGAGGCCATCTCTGCAAAGAGATGGCCTTTTTGTATATAAAACAATGCCGATAAATCATTACATTATTTGAGGATAATATTCTGAATACATAGAAACTAGCTTGAATTTTAGTATTTTAAGTTATAGGTGAAAATCAATATTAATTACCAATGATTCTTATTGCTCTCAAAAAAACATAAACCTAAAAATACCTTTTGGAAGTGATTGGGGATATTTATTAAAATATGAGTTGATATTGATTCAAAATAAAAACTAGTAATAGTGTACGGGTAGGATATAAACCACTTATTGATTTTGTCGTGAGATTTAAACCTAAAATGAAAAAAATAAAACCATGATATTTCTAACCGCATACCTATTCTAAGTACTAAGTCAAAAATAAATCATAGCTAATTTTGAATTTGTATTTATAGTAAATAAACCTATTTAATTTTTTATGACAGATATGCCTCAAAGATTTTAGAAAAATTGAAGAGGTGAACATAGTAGTCACATCGTGTTAGATATATCAATCGATTTGGTAATGAATAATGGTATCGTGAACTCAAAGAGAATACATAGAGAACAAAAAGTAAGTATAAAAGACTTAAGAACATTTGTAGATGCAATACCAACATCTGTAATGATGCTAGATCATTCAAAAAGGATTGTAGCCTATAGTAATTTATGGTTGATGTTCTTTGGCATAAAAGAAGATATTCATAGAGATTTATTTATTTTTCATTTTAAAAACTTAAGATTAGACGACAGCATAGAAGCAGTAATTGCTACCGGAGAGAGTGTGATCATACCTTCTTTTGAATACCATGCAAACGAAGTGATTAAATATCTTCATGTCAAAATTAATCCATGGGTGAGTGCTGACAGTGATGTTGGGGGAGCCATGATCATGTTGGAAGATATCACGGAATTAAAAGAAAGAGAAATTGCCCTTCAGGAGCACAATAACGAACTAAAACAATTTGCTTACATCACAACTCATGATGTGAAAAGCCCGATTACGAATATTAGTAGTTTCCTTCATTTTCTAAAAGAAGATAAATCAATTAAAGATCCTTCTTCTTTACAGGCTATTCATTGGATAGGAAAATCAATTGATAAAGCGAACACTAAAATCAATGATTTGGTGAAAGTGATAGAGCAAAGAGAGGCTTCAGTTTTATTAGAAAAAATTCAATTGGAGTCTTTGATAGAGGATCTAAAAAGAAGTATTAATGTAGATGAACTATCATTAAATGATTATCTAAAAGTTGAATTTTTAGGAGAACCTTACTTGATAAGTTCTCAAAAACAATTAATTACTATATTAGAAAATCTGTTAACAAACGGCTTAAGGTATAGAAAAAATACAAATAATCTTCAGTTAGAGTTAATAATAGATACTACGCCAAAAAACCAGACAGTTATTAGTGTAAAAGATAACGGTGTTGGAATTGATTTAAGTGTTCACAAAGAACGTATTTTTGGAATGTTCAAGAGAGCAAATGATGTGATTGATGGTAACGGTCTGGGTTTGTATTTAACAAGACAAGCTTGTGAACAACTTAAAGGAAAAATAGAAGTTTTAAGTACTTTAGGTGAGGGGACAACTTTCTTGGTTTACTTACCAAAAAAAAATAAACTATGAATATTCTTTTAATTGATGATGATGAGGCCTCAAATGCTTATACTGAAATAATGCTAAACCGGTCAGGTTTATTATCCACTCTGGATGTTTTTAGAAATGGAGAAAAAGCATTGAACTTTGTCCTCGAATTAATACCTCAACAAAAAATAGACTTCATTCTGTTAGATATAAACATGCCTGTGATGAGCGGACATGAATTTTTAGAAGCACTTCACAATAATCAGAAAAACATTCCAGTAGTCATATTAAGCACTTCTATAATAGAAGAAGATGAACAAGAGGCCTTAAAATATGACTTTGTAAAAGGGTATCTCAATAAGCCAATCAGTTTAGAGAACCTTCAAAAATTGCTCTAAATTAGGGTGTGATGTTGTAGGTAATGTGCACTTATAATTGCACCTCCAAAACCACTAAATATACCTAATAAAGCACCCATTATGATTTGGTAGAAAGTGTGTGCTTGTAAATACAAGCGCGCGGTCATTACTACCCCTAATAAAATGATACTGATGCCAAATGCATCAAATAACACAATGTTGGGTTCTGCTTCTGCTTCTCTAATAAAATAAAAAAGTATACCAATAAGCCCTGATAAACCGATGGAGTGAAGGCTGATTTTATCTATGAAATTGGCAATATTGGCTATAATTAATGTAATGGTTACCGAGCAGAAAGATATACTTAAAGCAGTACTTACATTAATTTTTACAATCAATAAATAACATAGGATTGCTAGAGATATTATCATAATTGATAATGCAAAAGCTCGTTCCTCTCTGTGGTGCATTTGAGGACTTTTTACAACCCCAAATCTTTGCATAATTAAAAGGCAACTAATTGGCATTAAGGTAGTAATTGTTGAGATGAGACTAAATAATGACCATCTTGCTTTTGCATCTAACCAAGGTGCCTCATTTACTCCAAAAAGAAATAACCCCGCAATAATGCAGGGTATAAATATGGGATGTAAAAGAACTGATATTATCTGAAATACTTTTTTTGTTTCAAGCATATTAAAGTTCTTTTCTCATTCTTGCTACTGGAATATTCATTTGCTCCCTGTATTTTGCTACAGTTCTACGAGCAATATTGTATCCTTTGATACGAAGTAGTTTTTCAAGCTTATCATCAGACAATGGTTTCTTTTTGTCTTCTGTCTCAATCATTTCCTTCAAGACTGACTTCACTTGCTTGCTACTTACATCTTCCCCACTTTCAGTAGAAATACTTTCGGAGAAGAAATATTTTAACGGGTAGATACCAAAATCCGTTTCTACTACTTTACTACTCGCCACTCTAGAAACCGTAGAGATATCCATTTGAATAATCTCTGCAATATCTTTAAGGATCATTGGTCTTAATTGCCCTTCATCTCCACTGAGAAAGAACGGCATTTGATAATCCACAATGGCTTGCATTGTTCTCAGTAGCGTATCCTGACGCTGTTTGATGGCATCAATAAACCATTTGGCTGCATCAAGCTTCTGCTTTACAAAACGCACCTCCTCACGCATTTTCTTCGTCTTCTTAGGGGTTTTGTCAAAAGCATCAATCATATCTCCATATTGGCGGCTTACTCTTAGATCAGGGGCATTTTTACCGTTCAATGAGATATTGATTCGACCATTTACTTCTTTG
The DNA here is from genome assembly GCF_014534745.1 of Flammeovirga sp. EKP202. Lineage (GTDB taxonomy): Bacteria > Bacteroidota > Bacteroidia > Cytophagales > Flammeovirgaceae > Flammeovirga. The sequence continues at coordinate 161,833 of NZ_JACVVP010000007.1, read as the reverse complement.
ATTATAAAATCAGGCGTTAAGAATTGAGCTGATGCCGCATTGCTATTCACACCACCTGGTTTAGGGTTGAGGTGAATTATCATTTCAATGGCATCCTTCATTTGCTCATCATCAATACCTAGTCTTTTTTGAATTTTAGTATAGTGTTTTTTCTTAAATTCCTCAAAACACAATACGATCATTTTGATGGCGATTTTGACAATGGGATCATGCGTATCTTTCTTCTTGAGTTGTATTTCAAGACACTCCTGTAAAGTTCTTGCTCCAATTCCAGGAGGGTCAAACTGTTGGATTTTCTTTAATACCATTTCCACATGATTGAGATCTGTTTCTACGTTTTGTAGAAAAGCAAGGTCATTGACAATTGCTTCTAAAGGTCTTCTGATATAGCCATCGCTTTCAATACTGCCTATCAGTTGTTCCCCGATCTGTTGTTCTACTTCATTGAGATTAAGGAAACTCAACTGCATTAGAAGAGCATCACCTAACGTATCCATCATAGGGATAGGAAGTTCCTTGTCGTCAGAAACATCACCATCTCCATACATTTTATAACCTGCTACATCATCTCGATTGACGTAGTCATCTAAATTTACTTCGTCTATTGGGTCAATTTCAGGAATGTCATCAAATTCATCATTGGTGTCATCGGTAGTTGAGGCGTCATCGTTTCCGAACTCTTGTTCTTCTCGATCAGACTCCTTCCCTTCCTCAAGAACGGGGTTTTCTTGAAGTTCCTCTTGGATTCTTTTTTCCAGCTCTATAGTAGGCACCTGCAAAAGTTTAATAAACTGAATTTGCTGTGGTGATAACGTTTGTGTCTGCTTGAGCTTCTGCGCCTGTTTTAACATGGTACTTGAAGTCAGTAATTAAAAAATACATTTCATTACTTATCATATGAAGTAAAGAAATAATAACATTTCCTGATCAGTAAAGATCATAGCTTTTACCTAAAGTTTGCACAAAAATCGATGGATTCACTAACTTGTGAAAACTTTAAACACTATGGTTATAGGTATAAGTCAATTATAGTACACGAAAAATAACATATTTTGTTGTGGATTTAAAATTAAAATCGTGCCATTATATTTTCTATACTGATAGTCAGTAATTTATATTTTTAAAAAATAATTTTTAATGAAAAACGTCTTCATCTCACTTCTTATCGGAATCGCTTTTTTTTGCGCTTGTAGTCGCACAGTGAACAATGAGCCTCAAGCGTCAGTGTCTGATTTTGTGGAAGTTAGAGCGGGAAATCCATCTGCAATTGTCATAGATGTCAGAACACCAAGTGAGTTTAATGCCGGAACTATGGAAGGTGCTATTAATATCAATGTATTAGAAGATTCCTTCGAAGGGAAGGTAAAAGACTTTGATAAAGATGCCACAGTAATGGTTTTTTGTAAATCGGGTGGAAGAAGTGCAAGAGCAAAACAAAAATTAGTAGAGCTTGGTTTTACTAAAGTAGTAGACCTTGAAGGAGGAATTACAGATTGGAAAAAAGCTGGAGGTAAGGTAATCGTACCTCAACAATAAATAAGCTCTATTGTAGCATCAAGTTTTTTGATTGGACAAAATCTAGTTTCCATCGTAACTTGCATGAAGTTGAATAGAAAAAAATATAAAAAAGATATAATTATGAAGTTAGTGGTTTCCCCGGCAAAGAGTTTAGATTATGAAACAGCATTCTCCACCGAGATTGTTACAAATCCGAGATTTATGGATCAATCTGAACAACTTGTTAAGTCATTAGCCCAACTATCTTCTGAAGACATTGGAAAACTGATGAGTATCAGTCCTAAATTATCGGACCTGAATAAGGAAAGGTTTATGGAATGGAAAAAGGAGTTTGATCCAAATAATGCTCGCCAGGCAGTTTTTGCATTTAAAGGAGATGTTTATGTGGGTTTAGATGCTTATTCATTAAGTAACGAACAGCAATCTTACCTTCAAGATCACTTGAGAATTTTATCGGGCCTTTATGGAATTTTAAAGCCAATGGATTTAATGCAGCCTTATCGATTAGAAATGGGTACCAAGTGGGGAGTTGATGAGCATAAAAACCTTTATTCTTTTTGGAAAGAAACGGTAACGGCATCATTAAATGATGAATTGGGTGATGGTGAAATGCTTGTTAATTTAGCTTCAAATGAATATTTCAAAGCAGTAGACAAGAAAAAATTGAAGGCCGAAATTGTTACGCCAGTCTTTAAGGATCATAAAAATGGAGCCTACAAAGTGATTAGTTTCTTTGCAAAAAAAGCAAGAGGTTTAATGGTAAGATATATTGTTGACCATAAAATTGACTCCATTGAAGGATTGAAAGGTTTTGATTATGAAGGTTATACTTTTAACGCTTCATTGAGCAAAGGAAATGAACTTGTTTTTACAAGAGGATAGACAAATGTTATTTACTTTAAAAAGCCATTTTAGATTACTCTAAGGTGGCTTTTCTGCTTATATTTAAACTAATGAATAAGCAATGGTTATTTTCTAAGAAACTAGATCTACTTTTTTTATATCTACCCATTTTTTTGACTTGGGGTTTATGTTTTGCGTTTGATAGCACATTTGCAGATATGCAAATTCCCTTGTTGGTTTGGGTGTTTTTTGTGTTAGGAGTAGATGTATCGCATGTATGGAGCACTATTTTCAGAACATACCTTTCTAAGGATGAAAGAAATCAATATAGTAGCATCATTAAATGGGCCCCTCTGATGGCTTTCTTTTTCACTTTTATCTTTTCATGGTATTCTGAAGATTTGTTTTGGAGAGTTTTAGCCTACTTTGCCCTTTATCATTTTATTAAACAGCAATACGGCTTTCTAAAGTTATATCAATTAAAGTCTTCAGTAAGAGGTGTTCGATTAAAAGATGAAGCCATGATCTATATAGGTACACTTTATCCCGTTTTTGTATGGCATTTTTTAGGGGATAGAAAGTTTAATTGGTTCAATACAGGTGATTTTATCACTTTTCCTATTCTTTCGGAAGAGTATGTGACTGTATTCAATTTCCTCTACTTCGGAATATTAATCGCATGGATATTAGAACTATTCTTTTCATCACGAAGAAAAAAGACACTTTTCCCAATTGGTAAAGTACTTTGGGTCACTTTTACCTTTGGTACTTGGTGGTTAGGTATAGTGTATTTCAATTCAGATTTTTCATTTACAATCACAAATGTTGTCGCACATGGTATTCCTTACATGTTTTTAGTATTTTACTATGTAGAAGAGAAAAAAGTAATACAAAAAAATGATAATCAGTCTTTTAAAAAGATAACTATTAGTGTATTATGGATGTTACTGATTTGTCTCTTTCTGGGGTCTTCCGAAGAATTATTCTGGGATGTCTTTATCAATAACGAAAGAGTAGATTTATTTGGAGACTGGCAAGAGTTCTATGTCGATCATCATTTTTACAGAGCTTTAATTATTGCTCTGTTATCCCTTCCTCAAATTACCCATTATATATTGGATGGTTTTATATGGAAAGGGAAAGATAACCCATACATCAAAAATATTTTTACGAGATAAATGAATAGAAGACATTTTCTTCAGTTATCCTCCACTGCTTTGCTGGGGGTGCTAACAGGTTGTGATACTCAATCCGAAGATTATCATTTTGAAGTACAGGTAAGGTCAGACGATAAGGTAGGCCACCTGGTTTATCAAAGTAAATCATTTCCTACAGAAGTAACAGGGAAAACGAAGACAATTATAATAGGAGGTGGAGTGGCTGGTCTAACATCAGCCTATTTATTGAAAGAGGAAGATTTTTTGTTATTTGAGTTATCCGATCGTTTTGGCGGAAGTTCATCATCGGAAGTACATGGAGCGACAATTTTTGCTCAAGGTGCCCATTATGATATGACTTACCCCGAGAAGTTTGGAACTGAGGTGCTTCATCTTTTAGAAGAGTTAAATATCATTGAGAAGAAAGGAGCCTTTTATGAGTTTAAAGACAAGGAGTTTGTCATCTCAGAGTCCTTTTTGAATACAACAAAATACAAAGGAGAATATTATAACGACGTCCTTTTACCTTCAGAAGAAACTTCAAAATTTTATGAATTAATTCAACCTTATTATTCCAAGATTACTTTACCCTCCCGTTTATCTTCAGAAGAGACCAAGTCGTTAAATGAGGTCAATTTTAAAACATGGTTATTGAATCAGGACATACAATTAACAGAACAGTTGGTTAGAGGGTTAAATTATCATTTAATTGACGACTTCGGGGCAGGGATTGAGCAAGTTTCCGCCTTTGCAGGAATCGCTTATTATGCTGTTCGACCTGAGTTTGGAGAGTGTTGTAATACTTTTTCGCCTCCAGAAGGAAATTATTATTTTGTAAATAAATTGATTGAACAAATCCCCTCTACTAAATTACAAAAAGGGCATTTAGTCACTTCAATTCAAAAAAAAGAGGATCAATTTGAAGTAAATGTTATTGATGTAAATAATAAGAAAAATAAAGTATATTATGCTGATGAAATTATTTATGCAGGACAGAAGCATTCGTTAAAATATATCTTAAAAGATCATCAACCGTCATTACAACACCTGGAGCAAGCCCCTTGGATGGTTGTGAATCTTATTTTGAAAAAAGAAAATTCAATCCCTTTTGGTGCATGGCAAAATGAAGATTTGTCAAATGAGACAGAATTTATGGGTTTTGTAGATTCCACAACTCAAACCTTAAAAGAAGACAGAGTTTTGACAGCCTATTATTGTTTTTCGTCTTCTGACAAACATCAATTGGCTAAAGTGCCAGAATACCGAAATAAAATTGCAGTGCAGACTTGCCGTAATATTTCTTCGTTTTTTGAGCTAAAGGAAGAAGAATTTATTTCTCAAATTGAAAAAGTATATATAAATTTAATGGGACATGCAATGCCAATTCCTGTACCTCACTACCTTTTTAATGACTTGAATGACAATAGACAACACGAAAAGTTAGTATATGCAGGCGTTGACAATGGTAGGCTACCCTTTTTAACTGAAGCAATTGACTCCGGGATAAAAGCCGTGGAGCTTTTAGGACATAAATAATCTTTTTAAACTCAAAAGACTAGACAATTATGAAAGAACTACTATTAGAAATTCTTACCGAATGGGGATGGAGTTTAATCTATATTCTCATTTTTGCAGTGATTCTATTAATCGCCAAATTTCTCAAAAGAATCATTTATAAAGATGATGTTGATGTACAGCTGACTGAAAAAGATAATGTGGCTTATGGTATTTCAATAGGAGGATATTTTGTCGGTGTTTTTGCTATTTATATTGGAGCTTTAATCGGTCCTTCTGTAAGTTTTTTACAAGATATAGTTAACGTCACGGCATATGCATTGGGTGGTATTGCTATTATGTTCCTTTCGTCTTGGGTGAATGACCACGGAATCTTTAGAAGAGTAGCGATCCGTAAAGAGATTAAAGAAAAGCATAATATTGCGGCTGCAATTGTTCAGTTGGCATCTCTTTTAGCATCAGGTTTAATGATTGCTGGAGCTATAAAAGGTGAAGGCGGAGGACCTCTACAAGCTTTAGTCTTTTATTGTATTGGTCAGGTATTTTTGGTTCTTTTTACAAAAGGATATATCAAATTTAGGTCTTATGATATCCAACATCAGATTCATGAAGGGAATATTGCAGTAGCATTTAGTGTAGCAGGGAAAATGATCTCAATAGGAATTATTGTAATGATAGCAATAGGCCATGATTTCTTGGGTTGGAGTAAAACTTTCATTATGATTTGTATGGATGGTACAATCATGATTTTCATTTTACTAATCGTAAGTTATTTCTTTGATAAATTAATCATCCCAAAATCTGATTTAGATTATGAATTAGTAGAAGATAAAAATATTGGAGTAGGAGTCCTTGATTTTTGTGTAAATCTAATGGTCTCTTTACTCGTATTTTTTCTTTTCTAATCTATAAGTACTAAGCCAAAAATAAATTAGAATTCACTATTATTTATTTTTGTCTTAGTACTTAGATTTTAAAATTATATTAAAAGCATCACCGCACTTGATAATGCGGTGATGCTTTTTTATTATATTTATGTTAGATATCTAATTAAATAAATTCTCTTAAATTATTCTTCTAAATATTAAAATAAACATTGTTATTGATAATGTGATTTAATAAGCTCAATTTGGGAATTGAATTCATCGTAGTTTTATATTAAACTATTTAAATGAATTAATCCGTGAAAGACTACCTTTTTGTTTTATTAATAATAGTTGGTTTATCGACCAATTCCCATGCACAAGAAAATGATGTGACCACTAAGAGCCATAACTCCAATGATCGATATGAGATTGGAGTTAATATTAAGATTGTAGATGGTAATGCATTAGATGCTCTAAAACTTATCCCCGCAGTCGATGTAAACGCTGATGGAATAGTAAGCTATAGAGGAAATGAAGGGGTTCAAATTTTTATCAATAACAGACCCGCTAGTCAATCAGGTGAATATGGTCCTATCTTAGAGCAAATTCTAATTCAAGATATTAAATATATAGATATCATTTCTAATCCTTCTGCTCGATATGATGCAGATGGAACTTCTGGTATTATTAATATTGCAACAAATTCTAATAATCTAAAAAATACTTCAGCCAACGTCATGTTGGGTTATGGAAGCAGAGAAAAATATGACGCTGGAATTGGATTACAAAAACAAGAGGGTAAACTATCATTAAATACTTCTTATACTTTTAAGGAAGAGAACAGGTATACTTCTATGGATGCTAATCTTCAAAATTTTGGAGAAGATGAACCCTTTAAAAATACAGATCAAGGATATTACGGTGACAACAACTTTAAGAAGCATAACATACAGCTCGGAGCTCAGTATGACTTCAATGAACACAATAATCTGAGTATTTCTACCAATATTGTGAAAATAGATTGGTTTAGAGATGGAGATCTTTGGACTGAAGTAACAGAAGAAGGAAGTATGCCCAATCGCTCCGAACAAAACAATGTGAATGAAGGCAACAAGGTAAAGGGAGAGGTGAGGTTAGATTATTTACATACTACTGATAGAGAAGGAGAGGAGTTAGCATTTAGTACCGCTTATGCAGCAGGTGACGTGGGTATTTTTAAAGAATTAGGAACTATGGAGCAGAATTATAAAGATGCAACTTTCTCTAATTTTTCATTTCAAACAGATTACACAAGACCAATTGGTAATTTGAATTTAGAAACAGGGGTAAAACAAACGATCAGAACAAAGACAGAAGGATTTAACGTCATGAATTACGATGAAAACTCAGATGACTTTATTCCTGACGAAACAAGAAACAATATCTTTAATTATAATGAGTACGTAACAGCGGCATACGTGATGCTTTCGGGTACTCATAATAAGTTTACTTATCAAGTAGGTGCTAGAGCTGAGCAAACATTTATTAGAACCAACTTAGAATCGAATCCTTTAGATATTTTTGAGAACGATTATTTTAAACTTTATCCCAGTTTAAATTTAAAACAAGTGTTGTCTGAGTATGATAATTTATTCTTTACTTACACAAAGAAAGTAGAACGTCCTAGCATGCGAATGATTAATCCTTTTGAAGATTATTCTAATCCAAGCTATATCAATAAAGGTAATCCAGAATTAGATGCTTCATTTATTGATTCATTTGAGTTAGGGTATAATTTGAACAAGGAAAAGATCAACTTCAAAGGGTCTTTGTATTATAAATTGTATCAAGATCCAGCAAGGTGGTATACCACAGAAGGTGAAAGTGGAACAATGGTCAATTCCGTAGAAAATATGGATAAAGCTTCAGATGCTGGAGTGGAATTTATTGTAGATACAGAGGTGAAGAAATGGTGGAATCTTAATGCCAATATAAACATGTTTTATAATATGATTGACGGACGAAGTATTGATCCGAATGTTTATCAAACAAGCTTTAATTGGAGAACTACTGTTACATCAAATATGCGACTTTGGAAAGGTTCTCAATTAATGATTTCCGGTACCTATTTATCTCCTCAGAAAAATCCACAAGGAGATGTCTACAGTAGGTATTTTATCAATGCATCGCTTTCTCAATCTGTTTTAAAAGGTCAAGGTAGTTTGGTATTAGTTTGGGATGACATGTTAGATACGCAAGAGTATATAATGAGTAGAGATCAACCAACTTTTTCGGAATACAAAACGTATGATTGGGAATCAAAAGTGATCCGACTGACTTTTAGATATAGAATAGGAAACTCTGCTTCAAGTAAGAAAAAGCCATCTAATGTATCAGGAAATGGTACAGATACGATTTTTAACTAGGGCATGACAGTTTAGAAATGGCCTAAAGAAAGAATATATTGTAAATTATCGTTAAAGTTAGAACTTAAACATAAAAAATACGGTATAACATAATATACGATATGATTATGGTGTTACCTGATGGAAAGAACACCTTTAAATTTTATACTACTATTATTTTATACTACATTAATCATGAAAGTTCTAAACCTAATTAGATTTATCGCCCTAAACGTTTTATTAATCAGTGTATTTTCTTGTTCCAATGATGACTTGGACGATATACCTTCAACTTTACCAGTTCAAGTCAATACATTTGCGACTTACTCAGTAGATGAGTTCGCGACTAGTGGCGCAGTAAGTATTGAGTTAGATGAAAACGATAAAATAGTTGTCAGAGTTGAATTGCCCCAGCCAGTCACTGAAGAACAAACTGTAAAGATTTATAATGGATTATTTGATGGAGTGAATCATGAAGTTTACCTGACTCTTAATCCAATTACAAGTGGAGAAACAACTAGTATTACTGAAGTTGTACAAAGTGATAATGGAGATAATATTATTTTCGAACAACTTGTTAGTGAAGATAGAAACCTGAGAGTTTTAAAAGAGGGTGAAGACCCACTTTCAATCCATGTTTTTACAGATTTAGGGGAAAATGCTTTTGTCCAATCAGGTGAAAAGAAATATGCTGTAATAGATGCTGATTCTGCAACAGTTGCTGAAGCTGTGATGTTGCCTAGAGAGAATGAAGATACACCAATGTTAGTAGCTGTAAAGATGATGGACAGGGATGAAAGTAAAGATTATTATCCAGTGATCAGAACAGGAACAGCAGCAACAGGTACATCAACGAATGATATTATAGTGAGTTTACCGACAATTCTGAAGTTTACGAATGATAACAGTGCCGCAGTTAGTTTTATGAATCTAACAGATTATACCACGCCACTTTCAATTGTTGATGGTTTTTTAAGCATTACTGAAGAAACTAGTTCGGGTACAGAAGTAGGAAGAGGAGATGTTGGAGGAAATGAATTAACGGGGAACTATAATGATTACGTTTTCGATAATGAAAAGAACAAAACGTATGATGGTACTGTAAGATTACAAGAAAGGTATAATGGTAATGTGCTAGTTGCTTATCAGATGCATTCTGGTGATCAGAATCCAGGAAATACTTCATCAGTAGGTATGTATGTTTCCAATCACATTCAGTATAATGAAGGAATGGTCGAAATGTTAACGGATTACCAAGCCGGTAGTGGATCTGTATTTTATTCTGATGTGAGAGCCATAAAATATGATGCTTTATTAGCTTCAGACAATCACATTAGAATGTTCCAGGGAACAGACGAAAAAGCAGGTGATTATTATGTTGTATCAAATCTAGGTACCGCAGCCTATACAGGTACTAATACAGAAACATCAATTACATATTTTGATGGGGTTATAGCGGAACCATTAAAGATTAATTTAAAACAAAGAGTCAATGATCAAACTGAAGGTGTAATTGAATTTGATACTTATATTGGGTCTAATGAAACATATGAAATTACGATTTATAAAGGAACTGATTTCAATGCAGAAAATCCAACAGTCTTAGTTAACTTCTCAACTTATGACAGTACAGGTGGACCTGTATTTTACCGAGATGTACATTCAGATGCAAACAGTAATGCAATTGATTACGTTGATATGGTAGGAGGACAAAATCACTACAGAGTGAAGAGAAGGGTAGAAGGAGGAGATTACGAATACATCGGTTATGGCATAATTGAATAATTAATCACTACGTATTGTATATGAAGGGTTATTACTGATGAGTAGTAACCCTTCATGTATTATAAAAATCTTCTTCCTATATTAGTCTTTCGAAAATTGAAAAAGCTTAATTGATGAGTAAACCTTACAAAATAATTACCACTACTGTTGATGCTGTAAAAGGTGACATTTCACTACTAGATGGTGAAGAATTAAAAAGGTATAAACGATTTATTTCAGAAGTTAAAAAAGAAGAGTTTTTAACGGCTAGAACTTTTTTAAAGTACGCTCTTGCGAAAGAATTGAATGTTGAACCAAAACAGATTTCATTGTCTTATTCTGATAATGGCAAACCATTTCTTTCAAAAATATATGGTGATTTCCATTTCAACCTATCACATAGCAATGGCTATATTGTTTTAGTCACTTCCCCCAATGAAGTTGGTGTTGATTTGGAACCTATTTCAGCACTAGACGAAGAAAAATTAAAATGGTTTTTGTCTACTCAAGAACTGAAAGAGGTAAAATCAATTCAAGATGATGCACAAAGGAAATTAGCTTTGTTTCAATTATTTACGATGAAAGAAGCTTTTATAAAAGCTACGGATAAATCTTTTTTACTAGATACTTTTACTTTTTGGTATATCGACGGTAATTGGGTATTGCAAATAGCTGGTGAGAACAATTGGCAGTTTGATTTAAAAACGATAGGCAATGAGCTGGTAGTTGCTATCTGTTTTAAAAAGCCATTAAAATAAAAGTTGAAAACCCATATAGGAAACCATAATTTTAGCAATACTCGCTAATAAGAATGTTGAAGTTAGGAAAGAAAGAGCAATTGCTTCGATGGCTTCTAAACCAAAATATTTAAACAGAGAAGTAAACTTTACAGTACCAACACTGAGTAAAGTCAAGGCGATAAAAATGACGAATATTTTCTCCATGTATTTATTATAAATTTAACCTAAATATGTTATGAATGTAAAAATAAGAAACAATGTTACTATATCTTTACATATTATCTTTCTTTCTTGTTTTTATTAACATAAAATCACAACACCTTGACAATTTACATCATAAATTAAAGTGTTGATCTATGAAAATCAGATAGATGCTAGAAATGTAATACTGAAAACACGAATAATAATTACTTTTATATAATTACTAATAATTTATTATTAACTTCTACGTTAAGAGAGGTAGAATCAATCTATTACTACTTTTCAAGAAATGATCTTGAATATCAAATACTAATTGAATAAACTACTAGCATGGAGAAAATTAAGGCCATTATTACAGGAGCAACCGGAATGGTTGGTAGAGGTGTTCTATTAGAATGCCTTGAAAGTAATGATGTAGAGAAAGTTTTGATTATTGTCAGAGAAACTACAGGTATTAATCACCCAAAGTTAAATGAAATAATCCACAAGGATTTTTCAGATTTTTCAGATGTAATACCACAAATGTCGGGTTATAATGCTTGTTATTTTTGTTTAGGGATATCTTCAGCAGGTATTTCTAATGAAAAATACCATGAGATTACTTTCGATTTGACGATGCATATTGCCGAAATAGTTTTACCTCTTAATCCTGAGATGACATTCTGTTATGTTTCTGGAGCGGGAACTTCTACAGGTGAAGATTCATCAATGAATTGGGCCAACGTAAAAGGAAAGACAGAAAATGCGATTTTAGAAATGCCCTTTAACCAATCGTATATGTTTAGACCAGGATTTATTCAGCCTGAAAAAGGGGTGACTTCTAAAGTACCATTATACAAAGCGATTTACATTTTTGTATCGCCTCTTTTCCCAATACTGGATAAGTTATTCCCTAAAAGTATCACCACTACATCAAGGCTAGGAAAAGCAATGATATCAGTGGTGAAAAATGGTTATAGCGAAACCTATTTAGAGAATCACGATATTAATAGAGCAGCTTTAAAATAGTTTTATAAAAAAAGGAAGTCGGCCGGGTTGTAATTATTCTAGCAGTGAAAAGTTGGCCAACGTTCCTTTTTTAGTGTGTAGTTATTAGATTATTAAAAGGTAGAAGAGATATACTAACTTGCGTTTTGTATTTCGTTAGCAGCCTCTTTCATTATATCTGTTAAAACCGTAAAAATAGTACTCCAAGCGTCATATACTTGTGTGGTCCATTGTTCTTGGAGTACAGTTTCTAAAGCGTAAAATAAAGCTTGGCGAACGGCTTCATAATGTTTTTCTTCAATGTTATATTCAACATGTGTTCTTCCAAAATCTTGAAGAATTGGAATAATTAATTCTATATCTTGCAAGCCATTTACAACGGCTGACAACATTGGAATAAGCTTCCTTTCTTGATCCTTAGGATCTAATGGTAAGGAAGTTTCTAAAGACGTTTCTACTTGAAATAATTTTGAAAAGAATAATTCAGAAACTTGTCCTCGGTGTGACGTTATTAAAGTAAAAGAATGCTGAACAAGTTCAATTTGCTTAGTAGAAATCAAATCTTTTGGACTGTTTTTCTTTTTACCTAATAGTGAGCTTATAAAACCCATAGTATTAGTTTATTATATAAAGTATTATGAGAAAACTTAAATTATGCAGTGGCTTGACTCACTGAAGGAATATATACAGTCTGATTAAAGTTTTCTGTAAAGAAATTTGTCTCTTCTTCAATAATACTTTCCACTTGAGGAATCGTTCTTTTTCTTCTCAATATTGTATGATCTGTTTGTTGTCCCAAATCATCCACATTCAATAGCTTTGTTCCCAAATTACAGACCTCTGTAGATACTGTTCTTGGAGAGCAAAGATCAATGACAAGTTGAGGAGGTTTGTTGTTGAAGTGTATACTTTTATAAGAGTGAGCCTGTTGACGAGCCGTAGTCAAAATGATATCAAACATATGAAGTTTTTTAGCATGTAAACCGTAGTCAATGCTATTGAAGCCATACGTTCTACTCATTTCTTTTGCTTTCTTCATTGTTCGATTTGTCACCCAAACATTCTTTGTATTAAACTTACTTAGAAAGTAACAAACATCACTTCCCATTTCTCCCACACCAATAATTAATACTTTCTTGTTTGAATCTTTATTGTATTCTTTCTGAATGATATTTGCCGCAGCATAAGAGTTGGATGTAATACCATAATTGTACTCTGTCTCCGAAGATATTCTTTGATAGAATTGAATAAATCTTTCCATCAGACTATTCAATACATTTTTACTCATACCTTCCTCTTTTGAAATCTCAAATGACTTTTTGAGTTGACCAAAAACCTGATGATCCCCTAAAAGGGTAGAATTTAAACCGATTCCGGTACACAATAAATGTTTTACTGAAGCCTTACTTTCTTTTTCTTCCACATACTCTTTATACTTCTCCGAAGGAATTAGACATTTATGAGCACAAAGTACTTGTAAAATATCGTTCGTTTTAAGTGAATCAGCACTATAATAGATTTCAGTACGGTTACAAGAACTATAAATCATCGCTTCGTTAATAGAAAGGATTTCTTTGAACTGATGAAGTAACTGTCTAATTTCTTGATTGTTAAGAGCAAATTTTTCACGAATTTCAACGTTTGCTTTCGTGTGCGAAATAGAAAAGAGTTTTAAATCGGCTGTCATTGTAATACAAGTTTAGTGTGAGAAGTGTGGTATCAGAAAGTGCTTAATAGCATTGTATAACTTTTAATACATTACAAAGGTAGATGTCTGTAATCTCCTTTACTATGTAATATTTCATCAGCCATTGAGTTTTATACAGGGTTACAAACTGTTTTTTCGCAGGATTAATTATCATGAACTATTATTCATAAAGATTCATTTAACAATTTTTATTAGTGAATGAATGAACATTTATTAAATAATGCTCGTTAATAACTCCCAACTACGTTTTAAAGGCCTCTTTCGAAAAGGAGAGGGTAATTATTACTTAACTCTAAAAAGATTAACTATGAATACAAAACCGTCAAATGCGTATGTAATTTCTTCGTGGGTAGCCACTGGAATAGGTGTATTAGGCTACTCGATTGGACTTTTGAGAGCAGAGATGATGTTAAATGAAAAGGGGTATTACTTAGTAGTTTTACTTTTTGCATTATATGCAGCAATATCAGTTCAAAAGTGTGTTAGAGATAAACAAGAGTTTATACCAATGACCAATGTTTACTTTGGATTTAGTTGGTTTTCCTTAATTGCATCAATATTACTATTGGGTATCGGGTTATTTAACGCTGATTTATTACTCAGTGAAAAAGGCTTTTATGCTTTTGGATTCGTTTTATCCATATTTGGAGCTATCACAGTTCAGAAAAATACCCGTGATATCGCAAAGTATGAAAGTTCTTAAGTAAAAAAAGAAAGGGTACCCATTTGAGAATGAGTACCCTTTTTTCTTATAAATTGACGTTTACACCCTGCTGTTTTAATGACTTGAACTTTTCTCTATAATCTTCTTCAAACTCCACCATATTCTCAGACAAATTGACCATTTCAAGATTGGATAAATCATTTAATTTTTCCGGGAAAAAAGTAATCTTATTATTTGATAAATCTAAATCTACAAGTTGCTCTAATTTTAATATTGAATTAGGAAAAGTGTCTAATTGATTATTTTGGAGATGCAATACTTTTAGATTTTCCAGTGAGCTTAAGTCAAAAATGAATTCTATTTGATTATGGTGAAGATAGAGTTTTTCCAATTCCGTAAGCTGCTGTAGTTCTATGGGCAAGTCTTTTATCTTATTAAAAGAGAGATAAAGTGTATGCAGGTTATGCAACTGTCCTATTTTATTTGATATAGTTTGAATGTTATTATGATAAATATCAAACTCTTTAAGTTGGGTCAATTGATAAAATGAATCAGGAATTTGCTCAATCTCATTTTGATATAATATGATGTGGTTAATCCTTTTTAAACTCCCTAATTCATCAGGAATACTACTTATTCTATTCTTCGCTAACACGAGGCTTTCTATATTTTTTAATGACTCTATCTTTGTAGGGATCTCTAGCAACTCGCATTCGTTCATATTTAATTTTTTCAGATTCTTCAGTTTACATATACTGTAAGGATCAAGAGGTAACACAGTTTTATTGAGGTTTAAAGATTCTAGTTTTTTCAACTTTTGAATCCCCTTAGTGCTTTGTAGTGGATTATTGGATAAAATGAGGGTTTTTAGATTTTTTAGTCGCCTAAGATTTTTAGGAAGTCTTTCCAAATTACAATCACTTAGGTCAAGGTATTCTAAGTGTTTCAGTTTATAAAGCTTCAGACGTTTACCAGAGAAATTGTTTTTTGAAAGGTCTAAATATTTTAGATTCTTTAAGCCTTTTAATACTTTGTTGCTGGAGTTAAGTTGATGATCTGTAAAAACTAGAGTATCTAAATTTTCGAAATAAGTCAACGATTCAGGCAACTCTGAACAACTTGAATAATCTAAACGGATTTTTGAAGTATTCCGATCAAGAGTATCAAGAAGCTGTGTGTAAAGCAGTTCTTTTTCTTTTCTATTTTTGATATCCGCTAATGAATCAGCCTTAGCCTCCTCTATGATTCGATGATAATTCTCAGGATTTTTTTCTTTTAAAAAGTTATGGAATCTTGTTATACTATTGTTATATCGGGCATCTTTTTCAGCTTGAAAGTCCAATTGTTTTTGATGGATTAACTTAACTTCTTTTCTACTTTGAGCATTTGTAAATAAAGGAAGGAATAGAATGAAAAAAAATAGTTTATTCATAATGGCTTAGTTATTTAAAAAAGCAGAATACTTTGGGTAAGTGTTCTGCTTTATGTTTATAAATCACATAAACTAATTGTACTGTTAGTTTATGAGTTATTGAATTTGTACTTAGTACTTATAATTTGAATGTAATAGGTAAAACAAGTCTTTGCTTAACAATTTTTCCTTCGTGATTTGCAGGTACCCAACCTTTCATCACTATATCAGCAACCCTTAGTACTTCTTGGTCTAGAAGAGGATCAATACCTCTTACAATTTTAAAGCTTTCTCCATTGCCTTCTTCATTAATTACAAATTGAAGATAAACTTTACCCTCAATACCTTTTTCTTGAGCTTCTTCAGGATATTTCATTGTTTGCCCTATTTCTTCATATAAGACATTCATACCGCCTGGATAGTTGGCAGGGTTTTGAACTTCGTCAAAAATTTCCTCTGATTTCAATTTTTGTTGTTGCCATTTGGCGTTTTCAGTTACATCAAAAACTAAACTAGATGAGGGAAGTACCTTAAGATTACTAATCAATTGGCTGTTTAAATCATTTTTGAAAGATATAATGATTGTTCCCTTAACATGTTCGTTAAAAAAAGAAGGTATTTTGTCTCCTTTCATAACGTTGATGGCTTCTATTTCATCAGGGTTTAAAGTATTAACATAACTTTGTTTGACATCCCAATAAGTTCTACCATCAATTTGATACCCGTAAACTTGTTCGGTTGAAACCTCTGACAATAAGGAATCTGTATCGATAATTTCAAATTCGTCTTTGACGCAAGCTTGTAAGAAAACAATACTTGTAACTAAGATTGAAAAAGTAAAGAGACTAGAAACTCTTTTCCATTGATTTGTACGTTCTTTTTTTAGCATTTTAATTCTTGATTTTACAGTTGAAAATTGAAAACCATGTCCTACATTTAAAGAGATATCTTCAAAAAGAGACCGGATCATTAATTGACTGTATGATGCATCGTTAGTCATTTGATTTGCCTTTTTGTCGGCAAGGTATTCATGCTGCGTGCGCAGTGCAGCATCAATGAGGTATATAGCTGGATGGAACCAAAAGATGATCTTAAGGATTTCCATCAGAAAAATATCGAAAGAGTGAAATTCTTTAATATGTGTTCTTTCATGTTGAAAGATGAGTTCTTGTTCTTTTTGATTTAATTGTGTGGTATTATCCCAAAAAATATATCTCAGATAGGCAAAAGTGGGATATTTACCTTCAGTGTAAATAAGAGTACTGTCTTTGAAATTTACTTTTTTGTGACGTTTAATAAACCGGATCAGCTTATAATTAGAAAAAATGAAACGGGTAAAAAGAACAAATATGACAAGTAAATAGGTTAGAAGAATAGCACTTTCTAATGTCCATTCTGATAAAATACTTTCATTAACCTTTTGATTTCCAATTACCAATTCAGGGAGATTCAAAACAGGTAGAGCATCTGCCACAATCACTTGTTGTTGATTGGAAAGAATATTATCAAACAAAGGGAAAATCAAGCTAACAGCAATTCCTATTAATAATGTTATTCTATTTTGTTGAAAAAATGTTTCTCCTTTGTGAAATACAAAATAGAATAGTGCCAAAACGACAAGTCCTGTAGAAGACATTAATAAATAACTAATCATCGCTTTCTTCTTTTTTATTTAAATTAATACCCTTTAATAAACCTTCTAACTCATTTAGATACACATCTTCCTTTTTTGCAAAGAATGAAGACATTTATTTTATAATTTAAAGTTGATAGGTAGTACTAGACGTTGTTTTACTATTTCTCCTTTGTTATTAGCAGGGGTCCATTCTTTAGTTAGCAATTGTGCAACCCTCAAGGCTTCTTGATCTAAGAGTGGATCAACACCTCTAACAATTTTGAAATCTTCTCCATTTCCCTCCTTATTAATTACAAACTGTAAGAATACTTTTCCCTCAATGCGTTTTTCAATAGCTTCTTTTGGATATTTCATATTATTACCAACAACCTTATAAAACGCTTCCATTCCTCCAGGATATCCAGCCGGGTTTTGAACTACTTCATATATTTCATTATCATCACCAATTTTGACCCCTTTTAAGTCCATTTTTGTTTTGTCAGCGATGGTTTCTGCTTTTTGATCCATTTTGAATAATGAAGCAGAAGTGGAAGGCATATCATTGATATTAAATCTTTTACCTAAATCTACTTCATTTTTAACTTCAACAATGATCACCCCCGTTACGTTATCACTAAAGATTTGAGGAAGTTGGTTACCTGTAATTACTCTTACTTGAGAAATTTCATAAGGTAAAACGAGATCTTTTAAGGATGAGTTTGAGTTTGTATCCCAATAAATCTTGTCCTCTAACTCATACCCATAGAGTGTTTCAGAAGTAACTTCTGCTAATCTAGGATCTACTGCATTGATTTCATCCTTTACACAAGCTTGAAGAAATATGATACTCGAAACTAAGATTGAAAAGGTAAATAGACTAGAAACTCTTTTCCATTGATTGGTACGTTCTTTTTTTAGCATTTTAATTCTTGATTTTACAGTTGAAAATTGAAAACCATGCCCCATGTTTAAAGAGATATCTTCAAAAAGAGACTGGATCATTAATTGACTGTATGATGCATCGTTAGTCATTTGATTCGCCTTTTGATCGGCGAGGTATTCATGCTGCGTACGTAGGGCAGCATCAATAAGGTATATAGCTGGATGGAACCAAAAGGTGATTTTGAGGATTTCCATCAGAAATATATCGAGAGAGTGGAGCTCTTTGATGTGAGTTCGTTCATGTTGAAATATCATATCTTGTTCTTTGGTCGTCAACTTTGTGGTATTATCCCAAAAAATGTATTTCAAGTAGGCAAAAGTAGGGTATTTCCCATCAGTATAGATCAGTGTGCTTCCTTTGAAGTTTACTCTCTGATGGAACCTGATAAATTTCAATAGTTTGAAATTGGATATGATAAAACGAGTCAGTAAGATAAAAAAGACCAAAGAGTAGATCATTAATACAAGGTTGCTCGTACTTATTTCAGAAAAACTACGTTCTTCAATAGTTCCACCTCCAATCACTAACTCTGGTAGATATAATGTAGGTACTACCTCTGTAATTATAGTCTGTTGGTAGTTTGAAAGGATACTATCAAACATAGGGAAGGTGATACTAACCAAAATTCCTATCAGTAAAGTCAGTCTATTTTGTTGGAAGAAAGTTTCATTCTTATGAAATACAAAATAGAATAGTACCAAAACAACAAGTCCTATAGAAGATATTAATAAATAACTAATCATCGTTTTCTTCTTTTTTATCCGGATCAATATCTTTTAGAAGGTCTTCTAACTCATTTAAGTTCACATCTTCCTTTTTTGCAAAGAATGAAACCATGTTTTCAAAGGAGCCACTAAAGAAGCGTCCTACAAAACTTTTTAAGTATTGATGGGAGTATTGTTCTTTTGTGACTAAAGGAAAGTACTGATGGCTTTTCCCAAAAGTATTATGACCCACAAACTCTTTTTGCTGTAAGATTCTGATAATAGTAGAAACCGTATTGTAAGCAGGTTTTGGTTCAGGCAATTCAGTAATGATTTCTTTTACAAATGCCTTTTTTAGGTCCCATAATACCTGCATCACTTGTTCCTCGGCAGTAGTTAATTTTTTCATTGAATATATATTTAGTATTTGATTATGAATGCAATGTATGAACTAAAGATTTAGTTTACAACTTTTACAACTAAAAAATTAGTTTTAAAACTAAACATTTAGTTCAATTGATTCCTTAATTATTATTATATAGTATGTAACATTAAATTAATATTGGTGTATTTTTTAGTTATTGTTCTTTTTTGAGAAATATTTACTCTTTTTATTATTTAAGAGTGAAACTAAAGGGCTTAAAGGATCGTTATAATGCTAAAAATGATCATAATCATCAAAAAAACTTAAGTGTACTTAGTACAATATAGAATTTAAACAGCCATCTTTATGTTACGTTAATGTTAAGGATAAGTAACATTAATAATTTTCAAAACTAAAAAAGTAAAGTCATGAACATAAAAAATATATTATTATCAGTAGCATTTATTTTCGGATTAGTTATTAATGTAGCAGCAGACAACTTCGATGACGACAAACCATTATTTACATATCAACAAGCAAAAGTTGTAAATTATGAAGAGATAACTTCTCAAATTGATTACCCAAAAGTTGGTAAAGATTTAGGAATCGAAGGACAAGTGAAGATTAAAGCTTATGTTAATGCTGAAGGGGAGGTTACAAAATATACAGTAATTAAAGGTAGCGAAATGCTAGCATCTTCTGTAGAAGAGGCAATTATGAAATTAGAGTTTGAGCCTACTGTAGTTACTAATACAATTACAGGTGAAGTACAAGCAGTTCCATCTTGGGTAATTGTTCCTTTTAACTTCTCATTAAACTACTAATTGTAGAGATAAAATATAGCTTAAAATGACAAACACCTCATCAGGTTCAAATCTGATGAGGTGTTTTGTTTTATATGAATGGAGTTGTAGATAAAATGTTGTTATCCTTGTGGTTAAAAAACACTTTCAAGGAAAAGTTCAATTTATCTTCTCTTCTTTCTTCTGTTTGAGGCTTTTGACTGGCCCATTTTCATCTCTTTACCACGAGGCGGATGACTTTTTGTTCCACGCTTATTTTTTGAAGCAGATGAACTGTTCGCTTTAGCATCACGCTCATCTCTTTTCGCTTTGGCGTGATATTTTAATAAATCTTCCGCCATTTTAGAGTTGCCACTTTTGCGAAGTGTTTCTCTAATCCAAGCTTGATTTTCTTTTTTATACCAGAAGAAGAATTTGTTCTGATCTTTTTTCTTTCTAGGATCTTTTACCGTATCCACTGGCTTTAAAGTATAAGGGTGTACACCCGTATAATAAATTACAGTAGCAACAGTCATTGGAGTAGGGGTAAAATCTTGTACTTGCTCCAATTGGAAACCCATTTCCTTTGTTTCTAAAGCAAGGTTTGCCATATCCTTCATTTCACAACCAGGGTGACTTGAGATAAAATAAGGAATCAAAGGCTGTTTTAATCCATGCTTTTTATTGATTTGATCGAATTTTTTCTTGAATGTATGGAAGTGTTTGAAAGAAGGTTTTCTCATGATCCTTAAAACAGGATCTGAAGTATGTTCAGGAGCTACTTTCAATCGGCCAGGTATATGTCTTGTGACTACCTGTTCCATATATTCATGTAAACTTTTCGTTTCATCTGATTTGTTGTAATCGCTTACCAAAAGGTCATATCGAATACCACTACTCACAAAGGCTTTTTTGATTTCAGGATGCTTGTCAACTTTTCTGTAAAGTTGCGTCATTGCCTTATGCGATGAATCTAAGTTGTCACAAACCACTGGATGAATACAAGATGGACTTACACATTTATCACAAATGGATTGTATTTTACCTTTCATCTTGTACATGTTGGCACTAGGGCCACCAAGATCACTTAAGTATCCTTTGAAGTCAGGCATAGTCGTTACCTTATCAATTTCTTTTAAAATTGAAGATTCAGAACGACTCGCAATCATTTTTCCTTGGTGAGCTGAAATTGTACAGAAAGAACATCCTCCAAAACACCCTCTATGCATATTGATAGAGAATTTGATCATATCAAAAGCAGGGATTGCACCTTGGTTGTTGTACTTTGGATGTGGTAATCTTGTGTAAGGTAAATCAAAGGAAGCATCGATTTCTTTCTCCTTCATTGTTTTATATGGAGGATTAATGACTAATCTGTACTTACCTATTACCTGCGTTAAGCGATCAGCATACTGCTTGTTAGATTCTCTTTCTATATGCTTGAAATTGGAAGCGAACTTTATTTTGTCTTCCAAACATTCTTCATGGGAGTGAAGGTCAATTGTATTCCAATGCACCCCTTTAGGTAATTCTTCTTCCACAGGCTGCAAAATGGCAGTCTGTTGAATAGTTTTTAATGAACGCATTGGGACTCCTTTTTTGACAAGTTTGATAATTTGTCTTAAAGGTTGTTCTCCCATCCCGTAAACCAATATATCAGCCTCGGATTCTTCTAGAATAGAAGGTTTCAATTGGTCAGACCAATAGTCATAATGTGTTACCCTACGTAAAGAGGCCTCAATTCCACCAATTAGTACGGGAACGTCAGGATATAACTCTTTTAGGATTTTAGAATAAACTATGGTAGCATAATCAGGTCTTTGTCCTGACTCACCACCAGCCGTATATGCATCATTAGAGCGTCTTCTTTTGGCAGCAGTGTAATGATTGACCATTGAGTCCATACATCCACCAGTTACTCCAAAAAACAAATTAGGTTTACCTAACTGTTTGAAGTCGCTTAAGTCACCTTTCCAATTGGGT
This sequence comes from Flammeovirga sp. EKP202, assembly GCF_014534745.1. GTDB lineage: Bacteria > Bacteroidota > Bacteroidia > Cytophagales > Flammeovirgaceae > Flammeovirga. The sequence goes on along the minus strand of NZ_JACVVP010000007.1, from coordinate 139,684 downwards.
TGAGGGATAATTCCTACTTTTAATCCTTCAGACTCTACAAGTCTTGCAATTACAGCAGCACCAAATGAAGGATGATCCACATAGGCATCTCCTGATATGATAATGACATCTAGGCTATCCCAACCTCTTAATGCCATTTCTTTCTTAGTGATTGGTAACCAATCAGATAATTTATTCTCTCTTCTTATCATTCTATCTCAAGTTCGGGGTACAAATTTCGTAAGAATGTTACTAGAAAGTAAATTTTACGATAAAGTATTTCTGAAATGAAAGTGAATTTTTTGTTTATAAACTGATTTCTAATGGTTTTGTTCTTTTTTGATTCAAAAGTTACTTGAGTAGTATCCCCATAAAAGAGAGTTGTTCTTCTGTGATAAAAGAAATAATTTTGATAAACACTTAGCAGAGACTATTTCCCGTTAGACCTAATTTTTTTATCATTATCATTAATCAAAAAAAGTGGAACCGTTTTCAGTTCCACTTTTTCGTTCTCTAGAAGTCTATTTATATAGATAAGGTTAAATCAAATCTAAAACCTTTTAGTAATCCATCTTGGTAACACAATTGAACCAATGGCCAAATAAGCATAATAGGTGAATAATCTCCAAAAAAGAGCTACAATCAGTACGATTCCACCGTCTTTGAAAAATTCTTTAAAAAACTCCCCAAAGAAAAATTCTGCAGTTCCTGCACTACCAGGAGTAGGAGATATGAGCATTACAATCCACATGATCACCTGTCTGCCAAAAATGAGGCACTGATCTAAGAAGCTTTGATGTGTCATTCCCATTAAATCAACGTGCAGAAAGGCATTGATTAAACAGTTTAGCATTGCATATCTTGCAGACCAAATAAATATTGTTGAGGAGATAACTTTTACCCAATAGCTGAAAGGATGACCTCTTAGTTCTCTTGAAGCCACAATCATCTCGTTTCCACTTCTTACAGCATCACGTCTCCATCTTTTCGTGAATCTTGTAGAAGTTAATTTCCATAGAAACCTTTTAAAAGATTTAGGGCCAATAAAAAGGCCCCAAGCCATGAATATTGTGTATAAAGCAATCAGTGATACACTGACAACAAATATTTGTTTTAATCCTAATGTGAAACCTAAAATCTCAGTGGTATAATTATTTGTAGGGAATATACTTCCAGGAAATAATGCGATGACTAAAAGGGAGGCAAACACAAAAAATAAGTTATCTAATATCGCAGTAAGCATTACAAAACTTAAGGCTTTCCCAAATGGAATCCTCTCTTTGTTCATGATAAAAACTGCAACAGTAGTACCTCCAACTACTGAAGGGGTAACCGCAGAAGCAAACTCCCATAGCATAATGACAAAAAAGCTGGAATTCCAATTTAATTTATTATCTGTTAAAGCCCTGATTCTAGACATATAACCAAAGTCTCTAGCAAATAATACGACAAAGGAGGCAATGACCCACCAAAGGTCCATTTGTGATAGACTATTTTTGATGACTTCTCCGTTAATATTGTCATCCGTAAATATCATGTAAAATAAAACCCCTAGACCTACCAAAATAGGCAATACCATCCTAGTTGGACTAAGATTTTTAAGCATTTTTTGCTGCTGGGTATCCATAGTGTTTGTTCTCCTTTTATTTTAAAAAATCGAAGTTTTGATGACTTGAATCGAATACACACATAAATTTGACGAAGTCAACACACAAAAATACTTTTTAATCTGAGAATCACTTATGATGTAACCTTTTTTTAATCTTTTAATAAGATTTTTTTTCAATTAGGGAGAGCAATTTTGTTAGAAGTGTTTCAGGGTCGAAGGGCTTAGAAGCGAAACCGTTAAAGCCTTTTCTTTCAATTTCAGAAATATTTTCACTGGCAACATCAGCACTCAATGCAACGATAGGTAAGTTTTGGTAGTAATCATCTCGTTTTTCACGAATAATTTTTGTTGCTTCGTAACCGTTCATCACAGGCATTTGAAGGTCCATTAAAATGATATCAACAGTCTTATCTTCTTCGTATAATTTAATGATTGCATCCTCACCATTTTTTGCGGTAATGTACTCTGCTTCCCATCGGTTTAGAAATTCCGAAGCAATAAGAATGTTGAATTCATTATCATCAACAAGCAACACTTTCTTTCCTTTGAGATTACCTTCTATAATTTGGAAGTTATCCTTCTTCTTATCTTCCTTCTGGTTTTCAGCAATTGTAAAAGGAAGACTTACTTTAAACGTTGAGCCTTCGCCTTCTTTACTTTCTAGAATTAATTGTCCATCCAAAAGGTCTACTATTTTTTTAGTAATATTTAAACCAAGTCCAGTACCACCAAACTTTCGAGTTGTACTGGTATCCGCCTGAGTAAAAGCTTCAAATATGGAATCAATTCGATCTTGTGAAATACCTATACCCGAGTCTTTGATGATAAATTGGTACACAATCGACTTTTCGTCTTGATAAGTGCACTCAACATCAAAAGAAACAGCTCCTTCCTCAGTAAACTTAATGGCATTGGAAATTAAATTTAATAGGATTTGAGAAAGGCGAGTAGGATCACCCATTACAAAATTAACGGGAAGTGTAGCAGCTTTGAGCTGATAGCCAATATTTTTATTTTCTGCTTGAAGAGCATACATCATAAACAAATGCTCCATTGTATCAGGTATCGAAAAACGAATTTTTTCTAAACTTACCTTGTTCGCCTCCAATTTATTGAAGTCTAATATTTCATTGATTAAACGAAGTAAGTTATCAGCAGCAAATCGCATCATTTCCAGCTTCTTCGATTGATAAGGATTGAGTTGTGTATCAATCAATAAGTTGATAGAACCAATAATTGAATTCATTGGTGTTCTAATCTCATGGCTCATAGTGGATAAAAACTCCATTTTTTGCTGAGCTGATTTTTCTGCTTTTTCTTTCTCTTCCTTTAGTTTATTTTCAATATTTTTTCTGGTTGAAATGTCTATAGCATAAACATACACAACGTCCTGATCAGGTATTGGTTTAATCGTTATAGAATAAGGAGTTCCTAATATAATTTGTTCATATTCTTTGGTTTGATAAGCTGATAAACATTCTTTGAACATATCAGCATAGACCCATTTTAGCTCTTCAAAATGTGTTGTGATCTTTTTTGCAGAATGATTTAAAAATAGAATGTTTGCTTCTTTGTCAAACCTAAATGTAGGGTAGGGGCTTTGTGTATTGTGCTTTGATGTAGAAAAAGTTTTTAACCTCTCTAATTTCAAAGAATTGATAACGCATTTAGAAAGTAGATTGATAATCGTATTAAATCCATTGATGTTATCAAAACCAAAATTGGTCTTTTCAGACTGAATCACCAAAATACCTTGTTCCTCAAGTTTAGAGATGTAAAATGATTTATCCCCTTTTTCGAAAATATGATATACCTGATCTAGCTTCAAGAAATTTTCGATCAGGTAAACATGAGGAGGGTAGTAAGTGTGATTAGTATAGATATAAGCTAATCCAAGGTTTCTGATAAATGGAGGATTTAATTCAACATGATGTTCCTCTTTTTTAAAGAAAATAGAAACGTTAAAAGGGTTTAGAATTGTTGAATACGCATCAAAAAACAGATCAAGACTTTCCTTGAAGTTTTGCCCTTCTCCAATTTTAGAGGAGAGAAATACACTAGTTTGAGCGTCTTGATTGGAGAGTAATTTGATTTGTTTTAGCTTCATAAGTATAACTAGAGTAGTAAATTTGGGGTATTGAACTGATTACTTTCAGCCTTTGACTTTTGGGTCTTTGGCTTCCGTAGCCACTCCTTGCTGTATGATCTTTTTTGCCTCTTTTACCATAGGATCTTTCATATTAAGAACCTGATAGTATCCTTCATCCCCCCAGAGTGCTCTTGCTATTGTAACTTTGATTCTATGCACTAATTCCTCATCAATTTGATCTGAATTACGGTGCTCAAATTTCCTTAACACACCATTCATCTCTGAGAATTTTTCAAGTTGAGTGATGATTGATGTGTCACTTTCAAAATTATTGATGAAATGTGTTAAACCATGTTCTTGAAGATTGATATAATGATCATTGGCATAGTTCAACGCAAAATCTCTTAGCAAATCAGTATGCTCTAAGGTATAATAATAGATGCCTAAAGATGTCGTATCTAAAGGTACAAAGTTGTCGGGAATAATGCCACCACCACCATAAACAATTCTGTTATTATCGGTTTTGAATTGGGGCATTTCATCTAATTTTATGCTGTCTTTGAAGAAAAGTTCTCCACTTTCGTATCTTTCATTGATATCGTTATCATAAGAAATACCGTCGCCATAAGGTTTTTGAATACTTCTACCACTAGGCGTAAAATACCTTGAGATGGTAAGTCTAAGAAGTGAATTGTCTTTTAAACGAATCTGTCTTTGGACTAATCCCTTTCCATAAGTTCTTCTTCCAACCACAACTGCTCTATCATGATCTTGTAAAGCCCCAGTTACAATTTCTGAAGCTGAAGCACTTCTTTCATTGACCAAAACAACGATAGGCCCGGTAAAATCAGCAGGTCTAATACTGTATTCTTTTTCGCTGAATTCATTTCCTTTCCCTTCTGTATAAACGATCAAGTCATCTTTTGGAAGGAGGTCATCAGCAATTTTTACAGCCTGACCTAAAAATCCGCCACCATTATCTCTTAAATCAAGTACGAGGTTCTCCATACCATCTGATTTTAGATTTAATAATGCATTATGAAACTCATCATATGTTTTTGTGGCAAATCGAGAAATTTTGATGTATCCTGTTGCTTCATCAATCATATAGCTTGATTCAACAGAAGGTGTAGGAACTTTATCTCTTGTAATTGAAAAAGACAACAAACCAGGTTCTCTTCTTCTTTTAATATCTACTTTTACAGTGGTTCCTTTTTTACCTCTTAATTTTTTGACAATCTGAGAATTGGTCAGGTTAAGCCCTGCAATAGTATCACCATTTACCGTAATGATCTTATCGCCAGCACGGATGCCTGTTTTTATAGAAGGACCTCCGGGCATCAAAGATATTACCTTTAAAGTGTCATCAATCACTCTAAATTCAATACCTACACCATCAAATCCATCATCCAGTCGAGAAGCCATAATATCAGCTTCGGTTGGAGGTACATAAACTGTATGTGGATCGAGATCGTCTAATATATGGTCAATTGCTTTTTGTGTGAGCTGATCAACATCAACACTGTCAACGTAGTACTTGTCAACGTAATTAAGAAGACGTTCAAACTTGGAAGCATTAGAATCAACTGCCATACGTTGACTGTCTGGGCTGGGGGCCCTGAGATGTGTTCCTATAATCACACCAAGTCCAATGGATAATCCTACAATAAGAGGTATCCACGCTTTAACGCCGTATTCTTTTGTTGATTTTTCTTCTGTCATCCTGGTTTAAACATCTGTAAAAAAAGCTACTGAGCGTTTTTCTTATTGAAAACAAAACCTCTTTCGTCTCTACGGTCTTCAAAATCTACTTCCAGATCAATCAAAAACATCATCTGACGCTTTTCAATGACCACTGAAATTCCTTTTGTAGTGTAAGACATATCAGTTTCTTTTTCTTTGTCAAATCCTAAAGTAAAGGCAGCACCGCCGCATCCTCCTCCGCCTTTTACTCCAATTCTAAGAAAGTAGCCCTCAGGAACTTTTTTCTGGGTTAATATATTTTTTATCTCTTCTGCTGCACGATCGGTAATTGTGATCGGATTTTCAATAATCATACTTCTATTAATAATTTATGGACTTGTGAGATGAAATGCAAGGTAAAAGACATCAAATTCTATGGAATATTCTTGAAATCTCTTAAAATCTTGAATGCACACAACTATTCATTGTTGTATTGAAATAAATGAAGATTTTAAAGAAAATGTCTTTTCGTTAGGGGTGTTTGATTTACGGGGTATGCTAAATAATCCAATTTTTCATTGGTATTAATATAGCTTTATAATCCAACTTTTCTGATTTTATTGATAATGGATGTAGTAGAGAAACCTTCTACTAAAGTAATGGTCTTCACTTCACCACCATTGGCCATAACTTCTTTGGCTCCAACAATGTTTTCAACCGTATAATCGGCTCCTTTCACCAATACATCCGGCATTAATTCACTAATAAGGTTGATGGGAGTGTCGTCTCCAAATAGGATCACCATGTCGATAAATTCAAAAGCAGCTAATAGGCGTGCTCTTGCGTATTCGTTATTAATAGGTCTTTCTTCTCCTTTTAATTTTTTGACAGAACTATCCGTATTTAACCCTAAAATCATTTTCGATCCTTGAGCTCTAGCTTGTTCTAAATAATCAACATGGCCTAAATGAACTATATCAAAACAACCGTTTGTGAATACTACGGTTTCATTGTTTCTTTTCCATTCAGCTCTTATTTCAAGACCTTTATTAAGGTCAACAATTTTATGTTTTGATTCCATTTTTCTCAGTTTGTTCGATGTTCTCTGGTGTTTTCTTCAAGTTGGCTATTAATGTGCTTATTCCTCCTATGGTAAGTACTGAGACTGTTTGTGAAGTATGCATTAGTAACGCAAAAGCAATAGCGTTGGTTTCTGTTACGCCATATATTAAGAGCGTTTGAGTTGCAAAAAAGTGGTAAGAACCAGTGCCTCCAGGTGTAGGTAAAACCATTCCAAGCCCACCCATCATCATCATTACAAAACCTACCATGGTGGATAAATGAGATGTTCCTTCTATAGCAAAGAACAGAACATAACACATATAAAAATAAGTAATCCAAATGAGTACGGTATAGAGGAGGTAAGTTGCTAAGTCTTTGCTGCGAAGCTTGAAAACACCTGCCATTCCTTCCAAAATCCCATGAATGAAACTATAGAATTTTCTGAATAACGGGGTCTTGAAAAGTCTTTTTCGTATTTTGAATAAAACACCTAAAATAGCACTCCCAACTATACCAATAATAATAAGTATATAGATTTTATCTTTGAGCTCAGCTTCGTTTTGAGTAACATGAGGGAGTATCATGCTTTCTAATTTCTCAAACTGACTAAAAAAAGCGATTGAGAATAAAATAATAAAAATGACAAGATCGATTGCTCTTTCAGCTACTACAGCTCCAAAAGATGTTTTTGCTGGAATTTTTGTGAGCTTTTGAAGTATTCCGCATCTGAAAAATTCGCCAAACCTTGGGATGATCACATTGCCAGCATATCCAGTCATTGTGGCCATAAATAGGTTAGGCCCTGATGCTTTATAATTAAGTGGTTTTAGCATTAACCCCCAACGGAGACCTCTTATGTAGTGGCTAGTTAAAGAAATTAATATGGAAGAAAATACTATTCCCCAATTTAGGTCTTCGAATGAAGAGGCAACTTCTTGAATATTTTGCTCTTTTAATACGTACCAGAGTAATAGTCCTGCTAGTACAAATGAGAAAATATACTTAAGAATTTCTTGTAATTTCATATAATCCTCCGTTTACCGGGGTATCCAAAAAAAACGAGCCAACTCAAAAGGTTTTTATTCAATTGAGTTGGCATAGTTATTTAATATCTTAAAAATTAATCTTCCAATTTGTTGTCATCATTAGGGAAGACAAGTTTTGGACGATATTCTTTTGCTTTTTTCTGTTTCATGTAAGCATAAGAGATGATAATAAGGATATCACCTACTTGTACTTTTCTAGCTGCTGCGCCGTTTAGGCAAATTGTACCACTTCCTCTTTCTCCAGTGATAACATAAGTCTCAAATCTTTCGCCATTATTATTGTTAACGATTTGTACTTTTTCGCCTTCAATAATATTTGCAGCGTCCATAAGATCTTGGTCCACAGTAATACTACCCACGTAGTTTAATTCCGCTTGTGTAACCTTAACTCTGTGTATTTTTGACTTTAAAACTTCTATATACATAGCTGTATTTTAAATCTTTTTCTTTATGCAAATGACATACTAAAAGCTTTTACAAATATCTTTAAGAATAGAAGAATATACAAATTATTAGAAGCTTGATATTCAGTTTATTAAAATATTATCTATTATGCTTTTGTAAAATATGCCTGCAAAAATAAGATTATTTTATAGAACGAACAATAATATTAAGTATCCTTACAAAAGATTTGATGATTGTTCATTCATTAATTTATACTTTGAAAATCGTAAAGTGCTATTGCATAGACACTCTGGTTTTAGAATGTTCTTGTATTTATTATTATAGGATAAAGTTCACTTCATAAAATTCGTAGAATCTTTTAGGGTAAAGCCTAATAATAATATGCATCCTAGAACTGACTATCAATTACAATCTTATTTCTACTCCTTCTTCTCTTAAATGTGATTTTAAGTGAGGTATTCCAATTTCCTTGAAGTGGAAAATACTTGCAGCCAAAGCCGCATCAGCTGCATCTTGTTGAAACAGGTCAATAAAGTGTGGTTCAGCACCCGCTCCTCCAGAAGCAATAACCGGAATATTCAACGATTGTGAGATTTCTTTTGTAAGCTCAATAGCAAACCCATTTTTAGTGCCATCATGATCCATTGATGTCAAAAGAATTTCACCTGCACCTCTTTCTTGGCATTCGTGTACCCAAGGAATAGTTCTCAATTCAGTTGGAGTACGGCCACCTCTCACGTGAACAATGTGTTCTCCATCAACAAACCTCGTGTCTACTGCAACAACCACACATTGACTACCAAATTCATCCGATAATTCGTTGATTAATTCAGGTCTTTTTACAGCGGATGAATTGATAGAAACTTTATCTGCACCAGCGTTTAATAAGGCAGATACGTCTTCAATGGATGAGATTCCCCCTCCAACAGTGAAAGGAATATTGATCTGAGAAGAAACTCTTTGTACAAGATCAATCAATGTTTTTCTTTTTTCTACAGTAGCTGTAATATCAAGAAATACTAATTCATCTGCTCCCTCATTGCTGTATATTTTTGCAAGTTCAACAGGATCTCCGGCATCTCTTAATTCTACAAAGTTGACACCTTTTACAGTCTTGCCATCTTTGATATCTAAGCAAGGAATTATTCGTTTTGTTAGCATATAGGCGATTTTTAGAAAAAGTACAAAGATAGATTAAGAATTTGTTATATCTGAGTAAAAACAACTTTAATTTTATAATCTAATAATATTGCTATTTTAGTAGGGATTTTAAAGTTTTCTATATTAGTTTTGCATCCCGAGTGTTAAGTCATGTTTTAAACGAGATAGCAAAATGCCTAGAAAGAAGCACATTAAGTCGGTACTTATCATCGGAAGTGGTCCAATCATTATTGGACAAGCTTGTGAGTTTGATTATTCAGGAACGCAAGCAGCACGTTCACTTAGAGAAGAAGGTATCGAAGTAACTCTGATCAACTCTAATCCTGCAACTATTATGACGGATCCGGTAACAGCGGATAACGTCTATCTCCTTCCTTTAGAGAAAAAATCTCTTATCACAATTCTTGAAAAGCATGATATTGATGCGGTACTACCTACAATGGGTGGTCAGACTGCATTGAACTTAGCGATTGATGCTCAAGAAGCAGGGATCTGGGAGGATTACGGTGTAGAGATTATCGGTGTTGATATTGATGCAATCAATACGACAGAAGATAGAGAGCTGTTTAGACAAAAAATGCTTGAGCTAGGCGTAGGTGTATGTAAAGGACGTACAGCTAAATCTTTCCTTGAAGGTAAAGAGATTGCTCAAGAAATTGGATTCCCATTAGTAATTAGACCATCATTTACTTTGGGTGGTACTGGAGGTGGTTTTGTAAACACGCCAGACGAGTTCGAAAAAGCATTATCAAGAGGATTGGAAATGTCTCCAGTTCATGAGGTATTGATCGAACAATCTATCTTAGGATGGAAAGAATACGAATTGGAGTTATTGAGAGATGATTTAGGAAACGTAATTATCATCTGTTCAATTGAGAACTTTGACCCTATGGGTGTTCACACTGGTGACTCTATCACAGTGGCTCCTGCACAAACATTACCAGATACTGTATACCAAAGAATGAGAGATCTTGCGATCAAGATGATGAATGGTATTGGTATGTTCGCTGGTGGATGTAACGTTCAGTTCTCTGTATCTCCTGATGATGATGAAATTATTGGTATCGAGATCAACCCTCGTGTATCAAGATCATCAGCGTTAGCCTCTAAAGCTACTGGTTACCCAATCGCTAAGATTGCTGCCAAATTAGCTATTGGTTATAACTTAGATGAATTGAAAAACCCAATTACTGGTACTACTTCAGCGTTCTTTGAGCCTGCATTAGACTATGTAATTGTAAAAATCCCTCGTTGGAACTTTGATAAATTCAAAGGTGCTGATACTAAACTTGGTTTACAGATGAAAGCTGTAGGTGAGGTAATGGGTATTGGTCGTACATTCCAAGAGGCAATACAAAAAGCTTGTCAATCATTAGAAATCAAACGTAACGGTATTGGTGCTGATGGTAAAGAGATTACGAAACAGGATGAAATTCTTGACAAATTAGAAAATCCTTCATGGGATAGATTGTTTAGAATTTGGGATGCCATGAAATTGGGTATCGCCATGAAGACTGTTCGTAAGATCACTAAAATTGATAAGTGGTTCCTACGTCAAATCTTAGACTTAGTATTAGTTGAGAAGAAAATCGGTGAACAAACTATCGATACTATTTCTTTTGAATTAATGCGTGAGGCAAAAGAGAAAGGATTTGGTGACCGTCAAATCGCGCACATCTTAGGATGTTTGGAGTCGGAAGTTTTCGACAAGCGTTACAAAGAGATGGACATCAAGCGTCAGTGGAAATTAGTAGATACTTGTGCTGCTGAGTTTGAAGCGAAGACACCTTATTTCTACTCTACTTTTGATAGCCAAAACGAGTCTAAGCCTTCGAAGAAGAAGAAAGTTGTTGTATTAGGTGCTGGTCCTAACCGTATCGGTCAAGGTATCGAGTTTGATTACTGCTGTGTTCACGGTGTCTTAGCTGCAAAAGAAGCTGGATATGAGACAATCATGATCAACTGTAACCCTGAGACGGTTTCTACTGACCCTGATATTGCAGATAAGTTATACTTTGAGCCTGTATTCTGGGAGCATATTTACGAGATTATCTTACATGAGAATCCAGTAGGTGTAATCGTACAGTTAGGTGGTCAAACTGCTCTTAAGATTGCTGAGAAATTAACGAAATATGGCGTTAAGATCTTAGGTACAAGTTATGAAGCACTTGACTTAGCAGAGGATAGAGGTAGCTTCTCAACATTGTTGAAAGATAACAACATTCCTTACCCTAAATTCGATGTGATCGAAACTGCTGATGAGGCATTAGAGAAATCAGAAGATTTAGGATTCCCTCTTCTAGTTAGACCTTCTTATGTATTAGGTGGTCAGAAAATGAAGATCGTAATCAACGAGGAAGAGTTAGAGCAACATGTTGTTGAAACATTACGTGATATTCCTGGTAACAAAGTTCTTTTAGATCACTACTTAGATGGTGCAATCGAAGCAGAAGCAGATGCAATCTGTGATGGTGAAGATGTACATATCGTAGGTATCATGCAGCATATCGAACCAGCAGGTATTCACTCAGGTGACTCATATGCGGTATTACCTCCATACAACTTAGGTGATATGGTGATCGAGCAAATCGAAGAATACACGAAGAAGATTGCGGTAGCCTTGAAAACAAAAGGTTTATTGAATATTCAGTTTGCAATTAAAGATGATAAGGTTTACATCATTGAAGCTAACCCTCGTGCATCTCGTACAGTGCCATTTATCTGTAAAGCTTACCAAGAGCCATACGTAAACTATGCGACTAAGGTAATGCTAGGAGATAAGAAGGTGAAAGACTTCGATTTCAAACCAGTGAAGAAAGGTTATGCAATCAAGATTCCTGTATTCTCATTCAACAAGTTCCCTAATGTAGATAAGCAGTTAGGACCTGAAATGAAATCTACAGGTGAAGCAATCTACTTCATTGATACATTGAAGGATGATTACTTCTTAGATATTTACTCAAGAAGAAATCAATACTTAAGTAGATAATTCGGAAAACTCCGTAACTATATTGAAGCCCTGTATTACGGTACAGGGCTTTTTTTTTATTTTTTTGAAACAATTAATTATAACAATACAATAATATTATGAGCAGTATGGAAAGAACACAAGAATTTGACTTAGCTTTTATGAGATGTGCAGAATCAATTGCTGAATTAAGCAGATGTGTACGTCTTAAGGTAGGGGCAATTATTGTGAAAGATGGAAATATTATCTCAATGGGGTACAACGGTACACCAAAAGGTTTTGACAATTGTTGTGAGATTGAGGTGAGTAAGTGGAATGAAGAGCTGCAACAAGAAGAAACAGCTTTAGCAACCAAAGAAGAAGTATTGCATGCTGAGGCCAATGCTATTACAAAAGCAGCTAAATCAACTTATTCAACAGATGGAGCATCGTTATACTGTACCGATAGTTGTTGCTTTGGATGTGCGAAATTAATCGTTCAGGCAGGTATCTCTCAGTTCTTCTATAAGAGGGCCTATAGAGATCAATCTGGGCTTGATTTGTTACGAAAAGCGGGTATAAAGGTTACGCAAGTCACCTATTAAAGTGTAATTATATCTTGCTGTAAATCAATCTATTCATATAAAATATCGAATAATATCATCAAAAAAGTATGATATATATCATCAATGTAAAAATACTTTAATATATTTGATGGAATTTTATGCGAACTTATTTTTCTCAGTAGAGAATTAAGACGATAAATTGTCACAATAAAGTATATCACGAACTTACACACTATCAGAAAGGTATGACAACGGCTTTACTTTTTGCCACGGGAGCGATATTGATCTTAGCAGTTCTTGCTTTGGTCTATCGTATTATTACTCTTGTAGGAATCGCGAAGGGCGACCAGAAGAAGAAGGTTACGACAAGTAACAAAATTAATGCAGCATTATTTCCAATTGTATTAGTTGTTGGATCAGGTTTAATAATGTGGTCTTTTAACGATGCTAAACAATTCTTCTTACCGGAAGCTGCATCGATTCACGGTAAAGAAACGGATCATTTATTCTGGATAACAATGGGTATTGTGTTTACAGCTTTTGCTTTAACACACTTGTTATTATTTACATTCCCATTCTTATTCCAATTCTCAGAAAAAAGAAAGGCAGATTTTAACCCTCACAATGACACATTAGAGATTGCTTGGACAGCTGTACCTGCAATTGTAATGGCAGTTCTTGTAATTTTTGGTTGGAGAGCATGGGCAGATATCACTGCACCTGCAACAGAAGATGCCATCCAAGTTGAATTAATGGGTAAGCAATTTGCTTGGGAGATTCGTTACCCAGGTAAAGATTTGAAATTAGGTCGTTACGATGTTGCCAACATCGATAATACTAACTCAATGGGTGTAGATTATGATGATGTAAATGCTCAGGATGACTTTACTGCTAGAGAAATTTATCTTCCAGTAGGTAGAGAAGTCGAGTTAAAGATTAGAGCCATTGACGTAATCCACTCAGTATTCCTTCCTCACTTCCGTGTAAAAATGGATGCTGTACCAGGTATGCCAACTCGTTTCAAATTTACGCCAACAATTACGACGGCTGAAATGAGACAAAAGACAAACAACCCTAAGTTTAATTATGAATTAGCTTGTACGGAGGTTTGTGGTTACGGACACTTTGGTATGAGAAAATTAGTGAAAGTTGTTACTCAAGAAGAGTATGATGAGTGGTTAATGAAGCAGAAGCCATGGTTGGAGAAAAATCCAGACTACTTATCACAATGGGAAGCAAAGAAAGCGAAAACAGCTTCAGTAGCTAAGTCTCATTAATCCTTTTCAATTTAGATTCAAACTCAAAAAAGATAGATAACATGTCAAGTGTAGCATTAGACGTAGAAAATAAAGACGTTCACTCGCACGATGATCATGAGCACCATGGTAACTTTATTACCAACTATGTGTTTTCATTTGATCACAAGGTTATTGCAAAGCAATATTTGATTTCTGGTATTTTCTGGGCAATCATCGGTGGTGGTTTATCACTTTTATTCCGTATTCAATTAGGTTTTCCAGAAGCTAACTTAGAGTGGTTAAGACCAATCTTAGGTGACTGGATTACTGAAAGTGGTAAAATGGATACAACATTCTACCTTGCAGCAGTAACAATGCACGGTACCATTATGGTATTCTTTGTATTGACAGCAGGTTTGAGTGGTACTTTCTCCAATTTCTTGATTCCTTTACAGATTGGAGCAAGAGATATGGCATCAGGTTTTATGAACATGCTTTCTTACTGGTTGTTCTTTGTAGCTTCAGTAATCATGTTTATCTCATTATTTGCTTCTACTGGTCCTGCTTCAGGTGGTTGGGTAATTTATCCTCCATTATCAGCATTGCCACAAGCAGTTTCAGGGTCTGGTATTGGTATGACTTTATGGTTAGTATCAATGGTATTCTTTATTGCATCTTCACTTTTAGGTTCGATCAACTACATCTCAACAGTGATCAACTTAAGAACTGCAGGTATGTCATTCGCTAAGATGCCACTTACTATTTGGTCATTCTTCATTACAGCGATTATTGGTACATTATCATTCCCTGTATTATTTGCAGCAGCATTATTATTAGTATTTGACCGTAGCTTTGGCACTTCATTCTACTTGTCAGATATCTATATTCAAGGTGAATTATTAGAGCACTCAGGTGGTAGCCCTATCTTATTCCAGCACTTATTCTGGTTCTTAGGTCACCCAGAGGTATATATCGTATTATTACCAGCTTTAGGTTTAACTTCAGAGGTAATTTCTACAAACTCAAGAAAGCCTATCTTCGGTTACAGAGCGATGATCGGTTCAATGTTAGGTATTGCATTCCTTTCATTTATCGTATGGGCTCACCACATGTTCGTTTCAGGTATGAACCCGTTCTTAGGAACAATTTTCATGTTCTTGACATTGATCATTGCGGTACCTTCAGCAGTAAAAGCATTTAACTACATTACAACATTATTCAGAGGTAATATCATCTTTACACCTGCAATGTTGTTCTCAATTGGTCTAGTTTCATTGTTTATCTCCGGTGGTGTTACAGGTATTATCCTTGGTAACTCGGCATTGGATATTCAATTACACGATACTTACTTCGTAGTAGCTCACTTCCACTTAGTAATGGGTTCTGCTGCATTCTTCGGTATGATGGCAGGTGTATATCACTGGTATCCAAAAATGTTTGGTAGAATGATGAACAGTGCGATGGGTTACGTTCACTTCTGGTTAACTTTCATCGGTGCTTACATGGTATTCTTCCCAATGCACTACATCGGTATTGCTGGTTTCCCAAGAAGATACTACTCATTCACAAACTTTGATGCATTCTCTACTTTTACAGACTTGAATACATTCATCTCTATTGCTGCGATCTTAACAGTGACAGCACAGTTTATCTTTGTATTCAACTTCTTCTGGAGTATGTTCAGAGGTAGATTAGCACCATTGAACCCTTGGAATTCAACTACATTAGAGTGGACAACTCCAAGAAAACCAGGTCACGGTAACTGGCCAGGTGCTTTACCAATCGTTTATCGTTGGCCTTATGATTACTCTAAGCCAGATGCTGAAAAAGATGGATTTACAGACTTTATTCCTCAAAACGTGCCACTTGCTAAAACAGAGCATTCTAACACACCAGAGGAGAAGATCTTGGTTGAATTAGACGAGAAATTCGAACAATTAGGTGAGGAGAGAGAAAAGAATCCTTTCATCTAAGCAACGAAATCTATTTATAGATATACTTTTATCAGAAAGTATCCGGGGTATAGACTTTAAGTCTATACCCTTTTTTTATACTTGAAGTGATTAAGAAATAGCTGAATTTTATATCTTGCATAGTAGAACAGCAGAATCATTATGAAATTAAAAGAGACCCTTTATTTTTTTCTAATCACATTTTTTATTCAAGCCTGTAATGAGACAATTACAGATCCAAATTATCAGTCTGGAACAGTGTATTACCCAATTGAAGAAGGTTGGTATATTCACTATCAAGTAGATAGTATTGATTTAACCAGTGATGAGAATAGTACAACATCCTTTCAATTGAGAGAAATAATGGGTAAGCCATATGATGATGGTTTTGGTGGGCAAAATTACCCATTACACCGCTATGTAAGAGATAGTGAAGAAATGGATTGGGTTTTGGATTCTGTTTGGGCTGTGGTTTACAGAGACAACCATATCATACGATATGAAAACGCAATTCCTTTTTTAAAATTAACCAACCCACTTGTAGAGGGACAAAGGTTCAATCAAAATACCTATAATGGTTTAGGTGCAATTACGCCAGGAGGGGTTGATATTAGATATGAAATCGAAACGGTAGGAAGAAATTATACTTTTGATGGGCAAACTTTTGAAAACACAGCAGTTATTCTTGAAGTCAATAATACTAATGCACTTACTAATTCAGAAGAAACAAGGAGAGCAATTTATCAAAGAGATATAGGTTTGATTGGTATTGATTATAGCAATATTTCGAAGAGGTATTACGAGTTTACTACTTCTCAACCATCACTTGCAGGTAATCCTTATTGTGGCGATAATCGAAATAAGCAAATTATCACTTTAGGCAATGGAGAAAGAGTAGATAATCCTTTCTTTGAGCAAGATGATTGTGAAAGTAACCCCTTATTTGGATTGGATTCTGCTGGTGTTTCCCAGTGGATATTAAGATGGGAGAATTCAGCTAATCCTCCAATTGTAGATTGGGAAGAAGGAGAAGTCATCACAGTGAGAATGATTAACCCAAGTGAGTTTGATGGATACAGAGAGATTGGTACTGCGGTGAGGCAAAAAATAATAGGATATGGCATAGATAAGACCGTTGACTAATATTCTTTTATGAATACCCCTTAATACTTTTTTCTTTTTGGATTACAAACTCTAAATTGCAGTCCAATTTTTTCTAAAACACGTACCATTCAAAATTTATGGCATTTTCGGCAGATTCTATAATGACAGAAATGAAAGCTGGCAAGTTTTCACCTTTGTATTTTTTACAGGGGGATGAGCCTTTTTTTATTGATCAAATTACTGCTTATATAGAAAAAAATGCACTAACAGATGCGGAGAAAAGTTTTAATCAAACTGTATTGTATGGTAAGGATACTACTCTAACACAAGTTTTAGAGAGTGCGAGAAGGTTTCCTATGATGGCCATGCGTCAGGTGATTATTGTAAAAGAAGGACAAGACCTGCCGGATTTAGCAAGAAAAGCAAGTTTAGAAATTCTAAATAAATATGCTGAAAATCCAGTGCCTTCAACAGTATTGGTCATTGCGTTAAAGAATAAAAAATTAGATGGTCGTACACCAGTAAAGAAAACCATTGAGAAAAACGCTGTTTTTCTGGATGCGAAAAAAATGTATGACAATAAGGTTCCTTCTTGGGTAAAACAATACTGTAGATCTGAAGGGTACAAAATTAAAGATCGTGCTGTAAACCTAATCACTGAATATATTGGTAATGATCTAGTTCGTATTACAAATGAACTGGAAAAACTCATGCTCAATTATAATAAAGAAGCTACTGAAATTACAGAAGCGTTAATTGCAAAGCATATTGGTATTAGTAGAGAGTATAATGTTTTTGAATTACAAAATGCTTTAGGGACTAAAGATATCTTGAAAGCAAATAGAATTGTAATGTATTTCAATGACAATCCTAAGAGTAATCCTTTTGTGGTAGTTGTGGGTACTTTATATGCTTATTTTTCAAAACTATTAATGCTTCATGAGAACTTCAGCAAGGGCGATCAAGAATTAGCTAAAATATTAAGCGTTAACCCTTATTTTATTAAAGATTACCGATTAGCTGTTAGTAATTTCTCTTACAATAAAGTTTTACAAATTATAGAACATCTCCAAGAAGCCGATTTAAAGGCCAAAGGAATAAGAGCGTCACTTTCTGATGACGAAAATCTTAAAGAATTGGTGTTTAAAATCCTCCATTAGGTAATTACATATCATTTATCTTTGCGTGATTTTTATTAGAATTAATACGTAAGGATGAAAATATTCAAATCATATACATTCGAAGCTGCACATTTCTTACCTCAAATGCCTGAGGGACACCCGTGTAGAAGAATTCATGGCCACTCATGGAAAATGGAACTTCATTTTGATGGAGAATTAGTTTACCCGTATGAGTGGGTGATTGATTTTCATGAAATCGATACTGTTGTAAATCCTATTTACAAAGTGTTAGATCATAACTTTTTAAATGAAGTGGAAGGTTTAGAAAACCCAACTTCAGAAGTGATTTCAATGTGGGTTTGGAACAAAATCAAAAAAGAACTTCCTGCTTTGTATAAAGTTGTGATTTTCGAAACTCCAGATGCTGGTACAGAATATTTAGGAGAATAGAAGAATTACTCTTTTATTCCTGCCTTATACATAGAAAAAGCCTTAGGTTTATCGTTGAACATTAATTTAGTTTTCTTCCATGTACTTTGGAAAAACTCAGATTGACGATATGCTTCTAAGGCTTTTTCATTTTCCCAAATACTAAATGTCATAAATTGATTTTTTGCCTCCGCATCTTGTAGAAGTTCTACGGATTGACAACCGTCAAAATTTTCAATTTTTTCTTTAACATCATGGAACAAATTTTGAAATTCCTCTATACATTCTTGTTTAAACGACAATCTTACAAATCGATGTAACATAATTAGGCTTAATTCATGGAAAACATTACAAATTCTCCTTTAAAATATGCAACTTTGTAGGATAATAAAAATCACTTCAAGTTATATTTTTTAATAATGAAAGAGTCTAACATCAGAGTAAAGGTAGAATTGGATGAAAACAATGTTCCAGAGAAAATTTTCTGGAAAGCAGACGATTCTGATCAAGCGGGTCTTCAAGAAACGCGTGCTTTTGATTTAAATATATGGGATCACGAACGTAAAGAAACACTACGTATTGGTTTGTGGGGTAAAGAAATGACTGTGGATGAGATGAAGTTTTTCTACATTGACACCATGGGAGGTATTGCTCAAAACATCTTCAATGCTACTGGAGATGAGAAAATGGCACAAGAGATTCATGCAATGTGTAAGCGTTTGTCTGATCATGTACATGAAACAAAAAATAAAGGAGAGTAAATTCTGAAATCGCAAAGCCTCTGTTTTTTAATGGGCTTTACTATGAATTTATACCTAATCATTAGTCCACCCTTCAAATGTGGACTAATGATGAATCAAAACTAACGGCATTGTAAACTAAATTACCACATACTTCTAATCAATTCTTCTGCAGGCTTTTAAATCCTACTTTCAAACTTCTTTCTTCTTCATTTTTCCATTGATGAAAAACGAAGCAAAAAATCTAGGCTTAGAAGTCAAAAGCTAAATTTCATTCCTCTCGCCTAAATGATTTTAAACTCGCTTTGCTCAAACAAGAAAATCATTTTTAACGGCTCAATTCATGAAATTCTTAACGCTTTTCCCTTCAATGCCGGGGGAGTACTACCAAACTAAAAAGGTAAAAAGCTTAATGGTGCGAATGTTAAGTGTTAGCGTCATTTGTGTCCTTCAGATCATCAGAAATCTCCTGATTTCTAAATATTGTAAATAAAGGAAACTTAGTTTACAGCGTACCTGCTCTAATTTCTTTTTAATTTAAAAACTAGAATCAAATTTCGAAATAGAAATACTTTTTATATTAAACTTACCTTCATTTCAGAATTTCATTCAAAATGCATCAAAAATGATTTCTCGTCATTTGCTATTAAATTCAACATTTTCTTCTTGAGACTAAGAAAGAATAAAGCATTTCTTTCGAAGTGAGTATAATAAAAAAATAATTTTTGTGTAAATTATTTTTATAGTTAGGAATCCTTATTATATTTGTGTCAGCACTATTGCTCAACACTCTAAACTTTTATTAAAATGAGTAAATCAATTTTTTATCATGCAGGCTGTCCAGTTTGTGTAAGTGCAGAACAAGACCTTATCCATCTGATTGGAACAGAAAAGGTAGAAGTAGTTCATCTAGGTGAAAAAAGTAGTAGAATTGAAGAAGCTGAAAAAGCCGGTGTGAAATCAGTTCCTGCTTTAGTAACACCTAATGGTAATGCACTGCATATCAATTTTGGGGCATCTTTAGCTGATTTGAAATTTTAATTTATTTCACTTAAAAAGTTAGGAATCCTAATTTAAAAACACAGATAAATCTTATGATTTATTTTTTAATGCAATAAGTTAGGATTCCTAATATTAATTTAAACATCATGAAACAATTATTGAGTTTATCCTTGATCTTCATTCTTACCATACCAGCATTTTCTCAGGGCAAAAATGAAGATCCAACATTTAAGAATATTTCAAATTTTAAAATCACCAATACAAGTGTGGTTTTCGATAGTCGATTAAATCAGCTCATTTTCACAATTGAGACTGAAGGTTTGGCAGGAAATATTACCCCAAAACCTTATGGACAGATGGATGGTGCTCCAGTATTGGGTTATGTTTTTCCTACTACATTAGCACCTGAAGATGTCGGTTTTAGTCATACAGAAGGTATAGTGGCATTGGCGCTGACCTCGCACCCTGATTTTGATGATACTCCATTGTGGGATGAAAATAACGATAGGAATTATGTGAATGATGGTGTTGTTTGGCATCCACACTGGGTGGTGTTAACCAAAGACACTAGGGTGTTTGGTGGTTTGGCCGTCAAACAATTTAATCCAAATGATCAAAATGTTACTCTACCTCCAACCAATCCAGGTATGCCAATGTATATGGACTCTCCAGGGTACCCCGTAATTAATAAAGAGAAGGCTATAAAAGTGGTTGTTCCAGCATACCGTATGAGTAATAAAACACAATTTAATTTTGATGCTGTAACGGTTTATATGCAAGTGAATGCTTCCAATGCTCAGTATCCTATGTTGGGAGTTTACAATGTATATTCAATTGCGTCGGGTGATTTGTCTTTGCCTTATTCAGTAATCGAAAATTAGCAACTTCCTCTTCAAGTACAATAAGTACTAATCTAAAAACAGCTTAATAAATGAAAGAAATAATACAAAGAGATGTCAATGTTTGGGATACTTATGTTACAAAAAAAGACGGTACTACCATGCATTTTGATATCATTGCTCCAGTAGAAGTCAGCAATACCGAAACCATTTATAATTATGGTAAAGCCTACTTGAAAATGAAAGGCCAAGAAGGGTTGCCGCTTTCTGCTAAACAATGCAAACTTTGCCATATCGAAACATTAAAACCGGAATGGTTGGAAGAAATTGTTCAAAAAGGGTATTTCATCATTGAGATGGAAGGATGTAATTAGTAAATTAAAATTAGGATTGCTAACTTTATGGTGGTCCTAATTTTTTAATTACTATCAGTTTTGAATATAGAATCAAAAATACTCGGTGGATTAGAAAGGCTCTCAGAAGCCTTAAAAGCGTTGCTTTGGGAAAAAGCCAAAACGTTTGGAATTAGTCCTATACAGATCCAAATTCTTTTGTTTGTCTCAAATCATAAAAGAGAAATATGTAATGTAAGCTATCTTGCGAAAGAGTTTAACGTTACAAAAGCAACGATTAGTGATGCTGTCAGAATACTATTAAAAAAGGAGTATTTAGAAAAGGATCATTCCCCAACAGATAACCGTAGATATAATTTATTCATCACCTCATCGGGCAAAGAACTTGTTGGTCAATTGGAGGGGTATGCTGATGTTTTTAATAAAGAATTATCCTCTTTTACCGACCAGGAACTTGCCAATATATTTGATACTTTATCAAAACTGATTTTTCAGTTGAACCAAAAAGGTGTTATCCAGGTACAAAGAACTTGCTACAACTGTAAATACTATAGTGGAGATAAAAAAGAGGACCATTATTGTAATTTATTGAAAAGTAAACTCAGTGGTAAAGAAATACAGATTGATTGTGATGAATTTGAGGAGTAAGTGGTCTACATGTAATGCGTGAATAATAATTTTAGTTTTTGATTGAAAAGTCACCGATTGAATCTTTAATATGAATACTGGAATCTTACTCGTTTGTCTTACAATTTTTGGATTAAGTCTTTGGAAAGTGTACTTAGGAGCAGTGATTTCTAATATTATTGGTCTCAATTACTTTCAAATGATTTTTTTGAATCTTTCTTCCGTGTTAACCTCTTCTCTGATCACTATTTTTATTGGGCAGAAGGTCAGTAGCCTAATAGTAACGAAAAGGAAAAGTGGTTACAATAAAAATCTGAAGAAGGTATTGGTATTGTGGAGGAGGTATGGTTTCTGGAGTGCAGTGACACTAGCACCAGTTCTTTTTGGTATTCCAACCTATATTCTGATCGGTTTAAGGTTGAAGGAATCAAAATACTCACTTTTGATTTCTGCGTTAATTTCATCCGCAATTTGGTTGACGATCTGTTATTTCCTGATGGAGGTCTGGGACTTTTCCTCTTATCTAGATATTGAAAAGTATTTGACAGCACTATAGACTATTTTACGCTCTAATTCTAACTTATGTTAAACTACCTTGAAAAATTTCTCATTCATTTTTACAAATTATTATTTTGTATTGTAATGGACAAACAACAAAAAATATAGAATGAAAAACCTCTTTTTATTATTTATCGCTTTACTATTGAATACACCTCTATTTTCGCAAGACAAGCCTATTTCAAAAGAGGAAGCCGAAGAGAAGTTTAGGCAGATAATGATGAGTAGTGATGTAAATGTTGGAGGGCTTTCGGAGTTAAGGTATTATATTGAGACAGGAAATGTAAATTTTGATGATTACCTCTACATTGCTCAACTTTTACAGGAATATCCTGTTTATACTGTAACTCTTCTGGAGACGGCACGTCAGATTTCTTTTTCAAGGAGAGAGTCAGCGATTTACAAAAGTCTTATCGAATTGCCATTTTTAGATCTGGCCTCAAAGTATAAAACGGATATTCATAAATTGGTTTTATTGGCTCTTCGTTCAAAAAACGAAGAAGAGGATGTGAAACTTCAAGCACAAATTGATGCTTTAATAGGCAAGTGTCATTATAAATCAATGGAGGCTTTCAGAGAAGGACAGTCGAATTAAAAAACAAGAATATGTGTATGGATTTTGGACGATTAAAAGATATTTCGGGAGTTAATTTTCAACTTCCAGCACAAGATCATTATTCTAAAATGATGTTGAGAAATCATCCAAATTTTATCAATGCATTTCAATTTAGAATAGGTGCTCCTGCTTGGTCTTGTGCTGAGTGGAAAGGGAAAATCTATCCTGATAAAGCACAACCTAATACTTTTTTACATTATTACAGTCAGCATTTTGATACCATTGAGTTGAATTCAACGCATTATGGTATTCCAAAATCAGAAACGCTAGTGAAGTGGAAGTCTACTGTACATGATTCCTTCAAGTTCAACCCAAAATTCCTACAATCCGTAAGTCACAAAAAGAGATTGATGAACTGTAAAAATGATATTTATGAGTTTACAGATCAGATGAGACTCTTTGAGAATAAACTTGGTTATACGTGGTTACAAATGCCTCCTGATTTCACAGTAGAAGAAGCACTTCCGCTTTTCCGATTTATTGAAGCTTTTCCTGAAGATATGAAGTTAGCTTTAGAGCTCCGCCACCCTTCATGGTTTAATGATCAGCAGAAGTTAGATGAACTCTCAGCGCTCATGACAGCAAAAGGATATGCAATGATTATTACTGATGTTGCAGGTAGGAGAGATGTACTACACATGAGAGTGACAACACCAACAATTATGGTGAGGTTTGTGGGTAACGAAATGCACAATACTGACTTTTCAAGGGTAGACGATTGGATGGAGAGAATTCAATCTTTCAAGCGACAAGGTTTACAAGAAGTCTATTTTTTTACTCATCAACCCGAAGATATTTTGTGTCCAGAGTTAGGGCATTATATCGGAAGTCAAGTCAAAAAGTCGTTAGATCCGAATATTATTTACCCAATTTTGAGAGAAAAGACAGAACAACGATCACTTTTTTGATCTAGTTACAAGCATTGACATAGTTTATTTGCTAATTGAGAAGAACTCCTTTAGCTTTGCACAAACAAAATGTGAAATCTTCGAAGTATGTCTTCTCGTACACAAACAAAATTTATTTTTGTCACAGGTGGTGTGACATCATCCCTTGGAAAAGGAATCATTTCTGCGTCTCTTGGCAAACTATTACAGGCAAGGGGCTATTCCGTAACCATTCAGAAATTTGATCCATATCTAAATGTCGATCCAGGTACTATGAATCCTTATGAGCACGGTGAGTGTTATGTAACGGATGACGGTGCTGAGACAGACTTAGATTTAGGTCACTATGAGCGTTTCTTAAATGTTCCTACTTCTCAGGCGAATAATGTAACAACGGGTAGAATCTATCACAATGTTATCTCAAAAGAGCGTGAAGGGGCATATTTAGGAAAAACAGTACAAGTAATTCCACACATCACTGATGAAATTAAAAATAATTTCTACAAAGTAGCTGAAAATGGCGAGTATGATATCGTTATTACAGAGATTGGTGGTTGTGTTGGTGATATTGAGGCCTTGCCATTTATTGAAGCCGTTCGTCAAGCAAGATTAGAGCTTGGTGCTTCAAGATCTATGGTAATTCACCTTACGTTAGTTCCTTACTTAAGAGCAGCGGGTGAATTAAAAACAAAGCCTACACAGCACTCCGTAAAACAATTATTGGAAGCAGGTGTACAACCCAATATTTTGGTTTGTCGTACTGAGCACCATATTCCAATGGACATGCGTCGTAAGATCGCATCGTTCTGTAATGTGGACCTTAATGCAGTAATTGAATCATGTGATGCATCTACAATCTATGATGTGCCATTATTGATGCAAAAAGAAAAACTTGATGAAATCGTATTGATGAAATTAAGTTTGCCGGCTTTCCAAGATCCAAATATTGATAATTGGTTAAGTTTCCTTCAAAAATTAAAAAATCCAAAAGATACTTTACGTGTTGGTTTGGTCGGTAAGTATGTTGAATTACCAGATGCTTACAAGTCAATTGTTGAAGGTTTTGTTCATGCAGGTGCTGTGAACGAAGTAAAAGTGAAGCTGGAATACATCAAAGCGGAAGAGCTACTAGATAGAGAAGAAGCTGTGAGGATTTTAACAAGTTTAGATGGCGTTCTTGTTGCTCCAGGTTTTGGAGAAAGAGGTATGGAAGGAAAAATCAACGCTTGTAGTATTGCAAGAGAAGAGAAAATTCCTTTCTTCGGCATCTGTCTTGGTATGCAGTCAGCAGTAATTGCTTTCGGTAGAGATAAAGTTGGTTTATCGAGTGCAAATTCATCTGAAATGGATGAAACAACTACTGAACCTGTTATCGACTTGATGGAAGACCAGAAAAATCTTTCTCAAATGGGAGGAACGATGCGTTTAGGTGCTTACCCTTGTGAATTAAAAGAAGGTTCTAGAGCACAAAAAGCGTATAAAACTTCTAAAATTTCTGAGCGTCATAGACACAGATATGAGTTTAACAACAAGTATTTGGAACAATATGAAGCAGCAGGTATGGTGGCTACGGGTATCAACCCTAAATCAGGTTTGGTAGAAATTGTTGAGATTCCAGATCATCCTTATTATGTGGGTGCACAATTCCACCCAGAATATAAGTCTACTGTAGAAAACCCTCATCCTTTATTTGTTTCATTCGTGAAAGCAGTGAAGGATTTGAAAGATAGCAAAGAAGAGATTGTAAGTGCTTAATTACAATCAATTTATGAGATAGCCCATAGGTAATTTTATCTATGGGCTTTCGTTTTTTAAATTCTTTATTGTCTTTTTTCAAGATTAAGACAATAAAATTCGTAACTTTGCACGCATTTTAAGTACAAAAAGCACGAGAAAATCAATAATATTTATTGATATCGTAAATTAATAAGAGTAAAATGGATAAGAATCAAACGACAGGTTTTCTGTTGTTATCCGCACTATTAGTAGGATATATGTTTTTCTTCCAGCCGGAAACGCCTTTGGAAGATCCTATTCAAACGCAAGAGACTGCTACCAATGTAGTGGAAGGACAAACAGAAAATCAAACTTTTCAAACAACTAACGTTGAAAGTGATTCAGTATTAATGCAAAAATTTGGTGTGTTCGGTAGCGTAATGAACGGTACATCCAAAGAAGTAGCGATAGAAAATGAAAATGTAAAAATCACTTTTGATACAAAGGGCGGTAATGTTACAGATGTATTGTTAAAAACTTACCAAACGTACGACAAAAAACCTTTACACTTAGTTGATCCTGCACATTACAAAGTAGAAGAGAAATTACCTACACAATATGGGGTAATTGATATTAATACATTAAACTATACTGCAAATGTTTCTATTGCTGGTGATAAAGTAGAAATGATTGCAAAAACCGCCGAAGGAAATGTTTTGATTAAGAGAACGTATTCTTTAGCAGATGAAGATACTTATGTGGTGGATTATGATTTGGACCTTTCAGGTGCTCAACCATTTATCCAAGGCCAAGATATCTCTTATGTGTGGCACCAAGATATGAAATCAGTAGAGAAAGACATGAAAACATCACGTCAGAAAACTACTGTCAACTACTTTACAAAGAAAGACGACTTTGATTACTTGTCAATGACTTCTACTTCAAAAGAAGAAGAGGCAATTCAAGAACCATTAGCGTGGGTATCTGCAAAACAAAAGTTCTTTAACGTTGCTTTGATTACAGATAAACAGTTTAACAGAGCAAACCTTATCTCTGATTACAACGAAGACAATACTGAAATTGTAAAGACTTTTGATATTGCTTTCCAAATTCCTTTGAGTTCACTTCAATCTGCAAACCTTAGATATTACTTCGGTCCAAACGATTACCGTGTTTGTGAAGCTGTAACAACAGGTTTTGAAGATAACGTATACTTAGGTTGGGCTTGGACAACTCCATTGTCAAAATACATCTTTATTCCAATCTTCGAATTCTTAGAAGGATTTGAGTTGGGTTACGGGTTAATCATCTTTATTATGGTGGTATTGGTGAAGTCTGTACTTTACCCACTTACTTTCAACTCTTACAAGTCAATGGCGAAGATGCGTTTGTTGAAGCCAGAGATGGACGAGTTAAAAGAAAAGTATGGTGATGACCAAATGAAGATTCAGCAAGAGACAATGAGCCTTTACAGAAAAGTAGGAGCGAACCCATTGTCAGGTTGTATTCCTATGTTGGCTCAGATGCCTTTCTTCGTGGCACTTTATAACTTCTTCCCTAATGCATTGCAGTTAAGAGGGCAATCGTTCTTATGGGCAGATGATTTATCAACATATGACTCGATCTTAGACTTACCATTCAGTATTCCTGCATATGGTGATCACGTGTCATTATTTACTTTACTTTGGGCGGTTTCAATGTTAGGATATACTTACTTCCAAAACCAGTCACAAGTACAGTCAAACCCTCAGATGCAGATGGTATCTTATATCTCACCTGTATTCTTCTTATTTTTCTTCAACAGCTTCGCAGCTGGTTTAACGTACTACTACTTCGTATCGAACTGTATCACTATCGTTCAGCAAATTGCTTCTAAGAAATTTGTAAACGAAGATAAGATCCGTGCCGTCATGGAAGAGAATAAAAAGAAAAATGCCAATAAGAAAGCTGGCGGATTAACAGCTCGTTTAGACAAAGCGATGAAAGAACAACAAAAGGCACAACAAGAAAATAAAAAGAAGAATAAATAATTCTCTTTTAGCGATAAGAAAAGCTCATCAAATTTAGTTTTGATGGGCTTTTTTATTGGTTATAACGTCCTAAAACAAGTTGACTAAATTGTAATAAAATTTATCTCAAACAACAAAAAAGTGAAATTTTCAGAATCTCCGAAAACTTATAACTTTTCATTCAAATAGTATGAAAGAAAAACTTGACTCAAGAAAAAATCCCTTTTATCTTATCCCAAATCGTTTCTTCTACTTTATTGATTTTCCCCACTTTTACAGAAGAGCTACTTTTTTTCTTTCCTTTAGGCTGAAAAGGAATAGGATTGTTGGTCAATCTTTTGAACCACTGTCTTTGCTCAATCTGCAATAAATACTCTTCCAAAGGCATATCTTGCCCCCACATTCTCTGAAGTTTATCGATTCTCCCTTTGGCGTCCTCAATACTCATCTCAGTACGAGCGGCGATAGATTCATCAGAGAGTTTTTGATTAAAATGAAGTTGAAGTAAAAGTAAGTCCTCATCTCGGAATTTAATTTCCACTTCTTCAATATCAAACTCCTCTTGATTACCTGGGAAATGTTTCTTGATGATATCGATAAACTCCTCTTCACTAGATGTTCCTGAGTAAAGCGTATGAGTCAAGGCCTTACAGAAGCCTCTTTGAAACAAGTATTTGTCTTCAATGTCCTTTTCATCCAATAGAGGATAAAAGAAATCATTGTAAGCTCTCTGAATGATGCGTTCTTCTTTATTTTGAAACCCTAAAATATATCTTGATGAGGGTAGGAGTATTCTTTCTTTCATGATTTAAATTTAAAAACAAAAAGGCTAAGATCTTTTAAATCCTAGCCTTTTGTTGAGAAGAAAAGTTTTGCTTAGTAAGCTCTAACTTCTTTTCCTTCCATATAATTTACAAAAGCTTTGTGTACTACTCTCATGCCTCCTTTAGTAGGGAAGTTACCAGTGAAGTACCAATCACCTAAGTGATTTGGACAAGCTATGTTTAAGTTTTCTACAGATTGGTAGATTACCTCTACGTCCGCCTTAATATGACCTAACTTGATAATGTTTGCAATTTCCTCGCTGATTTCATCATCTGTAAAGTTATTATAAAGCGACTGAACATGGTTGGTTTCAAAATCCTCAGCACGTAAGATTGATTTAGAACGGTAGTAAATCTCGTCTAATAAATCTTCTTTGCCTGTCTTTTTCATCAAGTTCACCATTGCTCTGAAAGCAACGAATTCCTTCATTTTAGACATGTTGATACCATAACAGTCAGGGTATCTAATTTGAGGTGCAGAAGAAACAACGATGATACGTTTTGGCTCCAAACGGTCTAACATATTGATGATAGACTTTTCAAGTGTAGTACCACGAACAATCGAGTCATCCAATACCACAAGCGTATCAACTTTCTTTTTGATTACTTCGTACGTAGTATCGTATACGTGAGCAACCATATCATCTCTCATCGTATCATCAGCAATAAAAGTACGTGCCTTCACGTCTTTGATTACTAATTTTTCTTGACGAGGTCTGAAAGTCATCAGTTGTTCAAGTTCTTCTCCAGATACTCCTTGTTCAACAGCTTCCAAACGTTTTTTGACTAAGTATTTGTCAATACCCGCCATCATTCCAAGGAAAGCAGTTTCTGCAGTATTTGGAATGTATGAGAACACTGTATTAGCAAGATCGTAGTTCAACGTTTCAAGTACTTTTGGAACTAATAGCTCACCAAGTTTCTTTCTTTCGCTGTAGATTGCAGGATCAGTACCTCTTGAGAAGTAGATTCTCTCGAAACTACAAGAAAGCTTTTCTTTTGGAGTTAAGTACTCTACTTCTTTGTAGTTGGCATCCTTGTCAATGATCAAAGCATTACCAGGACCGATCTCTTTGATTTTATCGTATTCAGCATTAAATGCTGTCTTGATTGCTGTTTTTTCTGAAGCAACAACTACGATCTCATCATCAGCATAGTAATATGCCGGACGAATACCGTTTACATCTCTTGCTACAAAACCAGCACCATGACCTGTAAGACCCATGATAGCGTAACCACCATCAAAATCTTTACATGAACGAGAAAGCACTTTTGAAAGATCAAGTTCTTTTTCAATACGTTCAGAAATGGCAATATTATCTAAGCCTTGTTCTTTGTATTGTTGAAATAAGTCTTGAACTTCAAGGTCAAGGAAATGACCAATTTTTTCCATTACAGTTACCGTATCAACATTTTCCTTAGGGTGTTGCCCCAAAGTCACCAATTTGTCGAATAACTCGTCTACATTGGTCATGTTGAAGTTTCCAGCCATGATTAACTGTCTGCTTCTCCAGTTGTTGTTACGCATGAAAGGGTGGCAATGTCCAATAGTGTTTTTACCATGAGTACCATAACGAAGGTGGCCCATGTAAACATCGCCCATGTAAGGAATGTTTTCTCTTAAATAATCTGCATCAAGATATTTAGAAGTGTCTTTGCTTATCTTGTTCAGTTTTTTTCCTACCTTCTTAAAGATGTCATTGATAGGATCAGCTTCAATCGACCGAGCTCTGTCAATAAATGGATTGCCTGGCTTCATATTGAGTTTGATACTCGCAATACCGGCACCATCTTGACCACGGTTGCGCTGCTTTTCCATTAATAGGTACATCTTACTGATCGCATATGTAGGAGTGCCATATTTCTCTATGAAATAAGACAGCGGCTTCCTAAGTCGTAGCATTGCAATGCCACACTCGTGTTTTATGACTTCACTCACTGGAGTATAGAGGTTAAATTAAATCCACTGCAAAAAAAGTCTTATTTCTATCTATTACCAAATTACCATCAATAAAATATTAAGGATATGTGATATAAAGATGAAATAAGACTTTTAATTTCAATTCTTTTACAAGTGTTTGATTTATTTTAAAAGAAATCAGTTTCTACTTCTGGTCGTGCCTGTTTAAAGGCTTCCACATTTTCAGGACTCACTTGGGAGTCTCTAAAGTACATTATTGTAAGCGGTTTTACTTTTTCCATAGGTTTCACATCATTTACTTGTGAACCCGTGATGATCAAAATACTTAATTCAGGTAATTCAATCAATGGACTCAAATCGGTTACAGGGGTATTAGAAAATGTCAGTTCGTTTAACCCCACTGTTCTTGACAGCACTGTAATGTCGTTGACTTTACTGTCTGAAAAGTAAAACGTATGCAATTGTTTCATTTTTTTCAATGCATAAATATCTTCAATTTCAGAATTGCTGATGTTTAAGTGCTCAAGCTTTTTAAGGTTCTTGATGGGGTCAAGGGTTGTTACTTTAGTTTTTTGTATCTGAAGTAACGTAAGGCCTTTTATTTTTTTGATGGGTGTCAGGTCTTCTACTGCGGTGTAAGACAGCTTAAGCTCTTTTAAATTTTTTAGTGTACTGATAAAGGTTAAATCGGAGACGCTTGTTTCGTCTAAAGACAGTGACGTCAATTCCTTAAAAACAGATAAAGAAGCCCAATCATCAAATGATTTATTCTGGAATAGATCAAGTGTGACAAGTGGAATATTTGCTAAAGGTGCTAAAGTTTTGACTCTTGTTCCTGATAAGAAAATTTCATGAATCGTAGTAGAATGATCTAAAGGAGTGAGGTCATTGACTCTAGTGTAAGCCAAATTCAACCTTTTCAAATGATGCATGTTCATCAGAGGAGTAAGATCTTTCACTCTTGTATAGGAAATATCAACGTCTTCAAGGAGTGTCAACGAAGCAATAGGATCTAGTTTTGTGACAATTCTCTCGTCACCATAGTCATCATAACCAGATGCATTAATTGCTGTCAAGTTCTGAATCCTAAGAAGTCCCTCTTTATTCATTTCATCTTCCTGCCACATGATTTGCGACATGAAAATTCCTTTCCAATATTTATCTAATCCATTCCACCATTCCATAGTTAACTCTTCTTGAGCAAATGAGAAAGTAGAGGATGTAAAAAATATAAGTAAAAAGAGAAGGTTCTTTTTTAAAGTCATTATTTTCATTATTGAAAAATGTTCAATTTCGTTATTTAAGGAAGCATAAAACTATTAAGCCTTCAATTTTAATACGTTCATATTGTATTCATATTGTGCTTCTCTTACAATTCTGTTGTGGTATATCTTCTTTTTTGATGAATAAGGTCACACTGATCCTCTTTCTTTCCAAAAAAAGAGTACCTATACTTTGCTATAAGATCGTACCAAAAGTTCGTAAACCAGTGAGGTAAATGCTTTCCAATCTTAAATAAATACCAAGGAAAGCTTAAATGTGATGCAATAATTAATGCTGCTTCTGCTTTTTTGTAAGCACGCTCACCATCAATCAACACTATGCTGTCAGTGTAGTCTTGAGGTAAGTGGTGTTTATTGAGTAATGCAACACCTTCTGGAGATTGTAATGAGGCGAAACTAAAAACTTCTTTTTTATCCCTTTTGATGATGAATTGAACACTCTTGTCACATAAATTACAGACGCCGTCAAATAATACTATTTTAGGTGATTTATCCATTTATATTAATTGATAATTGTACAAGATGGGTTTCTTAATAAAACGGTTTGCAGTTGAGTTTGTTCTATCATACAGCCTTTAATACTTAATATTTTTAGAGGCAAGTCCATTATCTCTGTAATATCATCGACAAAAGTGTCATTAAGGTATAATTCTTCTAAACTTGAAGTGAGGATTAGTGCGTCCAATGCCATAATTCCTGTTCCTTCAGCATGTAGCTTTTTGGTCAGTGGGAAATACATCAATGGATCAATATCATCAATCGGTAAATAGGCACAAAAAATATTTTCTAAAGGAGATAATCGATGGAAAAAGGTGAAATTAGGCCAGTCTTCCATAAACATTTTTTCGTTAAAAATAGATTCATAAACTACTGAAGGGTCTTTATGCTCTTTTAGTAAATCTATAACTTTATCAGAATCAATATTTTCTTCTTGAACTTTAACACTAAGTACAATTATATTCTTCCAAATTTGTGGGATTTTTCTCCAAGTAGTTACTTTCATTTTATTATTTTTAGGTGATTTTTAATGATCCTTGTCTTTTTTCGCAAGGTAGAAAACATATAGATAAAATGGCAAAAATAGTTTTTTTAGATAAAGCATCATTAGGGGATGATATGCAATATCAACTAGATAGATTTCAATCGCTTGGTGAAGTAAAATATTATGATGCAACTACTCCATCTGAAACTGCTGAACGAATTCAAGGGGTTGAAGTGATTGTTACGAATAAAGTAGTCATTGACAAAGAAATGATGAAAGCCAATCCTCAGCTGAAACTTATCGCCATAACTGCGACTGGAACAAACAATGTGGATTTGGAAGCCGCGAAGGAGTTAGGCGTAATTGTAAAGAATGCTGTCAACTACTCTTCAGAAAGTGTGGCTCAACAGACATTCGCGATGTTATTATCACTTTTGAATCATATTCAAGAGTATGATGAGTTTGTGAAAAACGGTAATTATTCAGCATCAAGTTCTTTTACTTGGATCGGACAAAGCTTTTTCGAACTAAAAGATAAAACGTATGGTGTTTTCGGCATGGGGAATATCGGTAGAAGAGTGGCTGAAATTGCAACTGCATTTGGAGCAAAAGTAATTTATTATTCCACTTCAGGAGAAGTAAGAGACGAGCGTTTTGAATTAGTAAATCATGATGACTTTTATAAAAGAGCTGACGTCGTTTCAATTCATGCACCTCTTAATGAGAAAACGGCGAATGCGATCTCAACGAATGAATTAGAAATGATGAAAGAAAATGCAATTCTAATAAATGTTGGTCGAGGTGGAATTGTAGATGAAAAAGCATTGGCAGAGGCCATTGATCAAGATAAAATTGCCGGAGCAGCGGTAGATGTATTTGTTTCAGAACCTACACCTTCAGATAGCCCATTAATGAATGTGAAGAAAAAAGAGAAGTTAATGCTTTCACCTCATATCGCTTGGGCGAGTAAAGAAGCAAGAGCAACACTTTTGGATATTACTTTTAATAATGTAGAGGGGGCAATGTGTAAATAATGTTTTTACACAACCTTCAATCGTTCATTTTTTTAACTGAAATAATTTTTTAGGTTTAGATGATGATTTTTTATCTGTTAAACCTAAATTTAAAATTGCAAACTATAAGACTGACGGCATGTTGGTCTGAAATGGTGTTAATATAGTTAATAACTAATTTTTTAATTTTTATGAAAAACGTATTTTTTTTAATCACCTTATTATTAGGTGTAGTGACTACAACGTTTGCTCAAAGTAAAAGAAACTACAAACCAGGCGAAGTCTATACTACAACAGGCGTCAAAAAAGGGTATTTTGATGTATCCAATAATGTGAGAGGCAATAGCCATAGGATTTATTTCAAGAGTGACTTGTCTCAAGACAAACCTGAAAAGTTATCTTCTAATTATGTGAAGAAGATTGTAGGAGAAGATGGTCAGAAATGGAAACAACATAGGGTGCAACACCCTGCAGCGGTAAACAAGTTTAATGCATTGATCCCGTCTTACATCACAGGTTCAGTTGAGGTGTACGAATATGGCATGACTGCAAGTACACCCGTAGGAGTAGGAGGTTTCTCTATTGATGGGTTTATCTCTTCCAATACCTATTATATTTCAACAGGTGATGCAAAAGGGGAAAAGCTTAAACGAAGCGGATCGAAACTAAAAGCTCAAGTGGCAAAGTATTTAACTGGAAATCCTGAAATTATTGAAAAGCTAAACAACTTAAAGGAAATTAAGCTAGAGTCGGTTTTTCCTTTAATCGTAGAATATAATCAGGCAAAATCGATGTAAACTTGTCTGTTATGAAAAGTCGAAGTCATCTCTATTTATCTGATTGAATAAATGGAGATGACTTTTTTTGTTCTATCAATTTGTTCGCGTTTCATTTTGTAGATTAAGCTCAATTTCAGAATTATTCGTTTTATTTTGCCCTGCTACTGATAATTCTCCATATTAGTAAAAGACATTTTTGCTTCATATCAAACTGCCATACAGTGAAAACTTATTTCTTTAACTTACTCTTATTTATATTCTCAATTACAGCTTTCTGTCAAGAAACAAATACTAGAGGTTTAGTACTTCAGGATGGAAAGAATGCACATAATTCCATTAAGGCATTAATTGTTGGTGTCTCAGAATACGCCAATTACCCCAAACAATCTCAATTAAGATATGCTGATAATGATGCAATGGCTTTTGCGGAGTTTTTAAAGCAACATACCTCTATTGAAGAAGAAAATATCCACCTCTTAACGAATGATCAAGCATTTTCTCTTAATGTAAAAAATAAGCTAAGACAGATTTTTAGCACAGCAGAAAAAGATGATTTGGTGATTATCTACTTTGCAGGTCATGGTGATGTAGATAATGATGGAGAAGCCTATTTAATTACAAATGATGCTGTAGCTCCAGAGGAAGGAGGGCATGACTGGGGAATAGAAGGAGCAATAGAAATTGATAGACTTCAGAAAAAAATCAGTTCCAATACATCCAATAAAGGGTTTAAAGTTTTACTGATTACTGATGCATGTAGGTCGGGACATATTACAAAAACAGACAATACAAACGCAACCATCAATGCATTAATGCAAGATTGGAACAACACCTACAAATACGTCTCATGTGGACCAAATCAGTTGTCGCAAGAAGGTTCACAATGGGGTGGAGGTCATGGTGCATTTACCTATTATTTTTTAAGAGGTTTGATGGGAGAGGCAGACCAAAGTGGTGATAAAAAGATATTACATGCTGAATTAGGGATTTATATCAATAGTAAGGTAAGCATGGATACTGAGTTTAAGCAAGTTCCTCAATACAAAGGGAATGCTTCTGATATCTTGATGGAAGTGGATGAGAATCTATTAGATTTAGTCAAACAAGATAACTACAATCTGTTGTCAGGAACAGTAGCTTCAAGGGGAAATGAAAATAAGCTTGAAAGCACAGCATCCTCACTAATGAAATCTTTTTATGAAGCTATTGAAGCCGATAGAATTCTTCACCCAAAATATCTGCCCTATACTGAACAAGTAGATCTGAAATTTTTAAAAGGAGTTCAATTGGGAAAAGTTTCTCATGTTGCTGTTACTAATGAAAAGGTTCTTGTGGTAAGAAATGGAAAAACGGTCGAGGTTTTTGATAATGAAAAGAAAATTAAAAACTCATTTCCATTACCCAATTATCCTAAAATGATAGGTTACGAAGGTAATATTTTTGTGTTTTCTGATAAAAACAATTCAGTTCATTTTTATAAAGGAAAAGAAAAGATAAAATCAGAAACTTATCATAAATCAGAGATTACATCTTTAAAACTTTCATCCAATGGAAAAGTATTTACAGGTGATGCTAAAGGTAATATTTATTCATATTCCTTATCTCAAAATCCCAAAAAAGAGTTTAGAATAAAAGGAAGTGTAACAGGTATCGCAATCACAGACCCAAGTGATCGAATAGCTCTCAGAAATGAAAAAGGTGAGGTTTCAATTTTGGATGCTGATTTCTCATTGATTTCATCTTCCAAATTATCCCCTTCTAACAGTCAAAAGATGTTTTTCATGAACAATGGAAATCTATTATTGGGATTAAATTATGCCACCGTTCGTTCTATTCATACATCCAATGGAAAAACGATCAAAGATTACCGTCTTCCTAAAAATGAAAAGCCTCATAAAATCACCAAGCTCAATGATAATTACTTATTGGTTCTAGGAGAAAACTCTAGTTTATTTTTTATAAATGTAGTTGAAAATACGGTCACACCAGCTATCAAACACCCAATGGGTAAGAATTTTAAATGGAGCAGTAATTCAAAAGTACTTGCCTCTGTTAGCACATCTTCCGTAGTAAATGCCAATGTAAAAGTACCAATACCATTTGCAAGTGAATGGTATGATAAAATTCAAAAAGATAATTCTATTAGTAGCAGAGAGAGAAACGATGCTAAAAATACTTTGGCAGTAGCCTTACAATACAAAGCCCAAAAGATCATGACACCTTTTGTTTTGGGTAAAAGTATTACGCCTTCTGCCATTGAAATAAAAGAAGCCATTTATGAATTGAATTATGCGAACAAGTTATATAGAGGTGATACGGAATTAGTAGAAATGGTCAATTTAAGAAGGTGGTTTTTACAAGCCTATCTGATCATCGTTGAGAATAATGTAAAAGACTTTCCTCTAGCTATTTCTTACTTAGAGAAAATTCTGAAAATAACGCCTGAGGCAGCCTATCCATATAACGGTATTGCATTGATCAATCAGAAATTAATGAAGCTGGAGAAAACCAAAGAAACTGTGGCCATTGCTGAGAAAATGAAGCCTACTTGGACTGAACCTAAAAAGACGATGGTCAATACCTACCTTACTGAAGAAAATTACCATGAGGCTTTAAGAAAAAATGAAGAGATTATAAAGATCACTCCAAATGGATTAAAAGGGTATTATGGTAAAGCAAATATCTACATTAAGATGGGCTATTATCAGAAGGCTTGGGAATTGGTGAAGAAGATGGAAGAAATTAATACGAATGACCCTAGTGTTTGGGAAACAAAATTAGAGGTACTGTTGGCTTTGGGACAATTGAAATACGCCCTTGCTTTAGTCAATCAAAATAATAGTCTTAATAAAATATCAGAAAAAGGATATGCTGTTCAATCTAGTTTTTGGACAAAGATTTATGATCGACAAACACAAACCGTAGACAAGTTGATTTTAGCAGAAAAGACTTTGTTAGATGGAATAAATGTTTATCCTACATCACCGGAATTGATGGCTCAGCTTGGTAAATTGTATACTGAATATGATTTTGTTTTCAAGAAATCGAGTAAAGACGTCAATGCATTTCTAGACAAAGCTTTGATTCTAGATCCTTTTAATGCTACTGCTTTAAGGTATAAAGCTCAGTACGCGATCCAAATTGAAAACAATGTTTCATCTGCTAAAAACTATACCGTAAAGTACACTCAAAAAAGAGGGAGATTCTCGGATCTAGATATTTTCTTAGGTTATGTTGCTTATGCACAAAAAGACTTGGAGGCATTGGCAAGTAGTGCAAAGACGGCTTTATTGAAAAACCCATACAAACTAGAAAACTACAAACTCTTATGGAATACTTATGTGGAGTTGAATAAAGAAGAAGAGTTGAAAGAATTATACTTGATGGGTAAAGATATGTTGCCCGATACCCCTTGGTTTGACTATAAATATGGATTGTATTTTACTGGTCGTAAAGATTACAGAAAATCAGCTTCCTATATCGAAACCGCATTAAGTATTTCACCCGATTATAATTATGCTTATGTAATGAAAAACCCAACAGTAGGCATCAAGAAGTTATATGATTACAACTCTGTAAAAAAGAAAGGTGCATTTTATTTGGTGTCGAATAATACAGCACAAGGTTTAATAGATTATGCAGGACGTGCGGTGATTCCTTTGGAATTTGTAAGTGTAGAAGTCTTGAAAGATGGATATACAATTGGTACAACCAAAGAAGGAAAAAAACAATTTACCTCACCAAGTGGGCAGTTATTAGGAGGGCAGAGGTATGACTTAATGGAGCGACTAGAGTGTGGTTTGATCAAAGTGCAGTTGAATGGTAAAATGGGTTGTATAGATGCAAAATCAGGAAAATTAGTCGTGCCACTGAAATATGATAAAATTACAAATGGAAGATGGTCAGGTCGTCCGACTGCATGTTGTAGATATAGTAGCAGTGATAGTGATCAATCTGCTGATTTCTATGATGAGGCAGGGAGGTGTGTTTCTTGTGATT
Organism: Flammeovirga sp. EKP202; assembly: GCF_014534745.1. GTDB lineage: Bacteria > Bacteroidota > Bacteroidia > Cytophagales > Flammeovirgaceae > Flammeovirga. Next base: position 101,145 of record NZ_JACVVP010000007.1, on the reverse strand, counting down.
AAATCTAGACAAATATATTATTGAAGACTTTTCAATGACTTGAAAGGTCTTTTTCTATTTAAAATAGATAGAAAATTTTAATGTTGAGAGGTAATAAACTTTTATTTGATAATTATAAAATATTGAAAACTAGTCTATTAATAGCTAAGGCTCTGACTGCTGATTAATTTCTAAATTATTAATACCCAAATCTTAATACCAATCTGCTTTTTTGATTAACTTTGCAGATCTGAATTCATGGGTGTTCCCATGAGTTTACTTTATAATTTTAGTTTTTGTAATTATTAAATCATAGCTATGGAGCTAGCGTCAAAGTACAATCCTCAAAACATAGAGGACAAGTGGTACCAATTCTGGTTAGATAATAAATACTTCCATTCGGAGCCAAATCCTGAAAAGAAGCCGTTTACTGTCGTCATACCACCACCAAACGTCACTGGTGTGTTGCATATGGGCCACATGTTGAATAATACTATTCAAGATGTATTAGTAAGACGTGCTCGTATGAGAGGTTATGAAGCATGTTGGGTACCGGGTACGGATCACGCATCTATTGCAACAGAAGCTAAAGTTGTAAAGATGCTGAAAGAAGAGCATGGTATCAACAAGTCTGATATCTCTCGTGACGAGTTCATGAAATATGCTTTCGAATGGAAAGAAAAATACGGTGGAATTATCTTAAATCAATTACAGAAGTTAGGTGCTTCATGTGACTGGGACCGTACTCGTTTTACAATGGAAGACGAGCTTTCTAAAGCCGTAATCAAAGTTTTCGTAGACCTTTACAAAAAAGGGTGGGTATACAGAGGTGCTCGTATGGTAAACTGGGATCCGCAAGGAAAAACAGCTTTATCAGATGAGGAAGTAATCCACAAAGAGGTAAACTCGAAGCTTTATTATGTGAAATACCCTATCGTTGGTAAAGAAGGAGAGTTTGTAACAATTGCTACGACTCGTCCTGAAACAATTCCTGCCGATGCTGGAGTTTGTGTAAACCCTAACGATGAGCGTTTCAAACATTTAATTGGTCAAAAAGTAATCATCCCTACTACGGAAAGAGAAGTTCCTGTATTTGGTGATGACTATGTAGATATTGAATTTGGTACAGGTTGTTTAAAAGTAACTCCTGCTCACGATATCAATGACTACGAGTTAGGCTTAAAGCATAACTTAGAGGTGATTGATATTATCGAAGAGGATGGTACTTTAAATGCAAAAGCAGGTGCCAAATATGACGGTAAAGACCGTTTCGTAGTTCGTAAAGAGATCGTTAAAGACCTTGAAGAACTAGGGAACTTGGTGAAGGTAGAAGAACTTCAAAACAAAGTAGGTACTTCTGAAAGAACAGGTGCGGTAATCGAGCCTCGTATTTCTACGCAATGGTTCGTCTCAATGAAAGAAATTGCAAAGCCTGCATTAGAAAATGTAATGAATGACAACATTCAATTACATCCTGCGAAGTTCAAAAACACTTACCGTCACTGGATGGAAAATGTGAAAGATTGGTGTATCTCTCGTCAGTTATGGTGGGGACAACAAATTCCAGCTTTCTATCTTCCAAATGGTGAATATGTAGTAGCAGAAACTACTGAAGAAGCTTTAGCTTTAGCACAAGAAAAAGATCCTTCAATCACTTTAGAGCAATTGACTCAAGATGAAGATGTATTGGATACTTGGTTCTCTTCTTGGTTATGGCCAATCTCAGTATTTGATGGTATTACTCAACCTGAAAATGAGGAAATCAACTACTACTATCCAACAGATGATTTGGTAACTGGTCCAGATATCTTATTCTTCTGGGTAGCTCGTATGATCATCGCAGGTTATGAGTGGAAAGGTGAATTACCGTTCAAGAACGTTTATTTAACAGGTCTTGTACGTGACAACCAAGGACGTAAAATGTCGAAGTCATTAGGTAACTCTCCAGATCCAATCGACTTGATGAAAGTGTACGGTGCGGATGGTGTACGTGTTGGTTTATTATTATCAGCAGCTGCAGGTAACGACTTATTGTTTGATGAGAAATTATGTGAGCAAGGTCGTAACTTCGCGAATAAAATCTGGAACGCTTTACGTTTAGTAAAAGGTTTAGAGGTAAGTGAAGAAGCACAACCTGAGGCAAATAAAATCGCTATCGACTGGTTTGAATCTCGTTTCAATCAAGTATTGGAAGACGTAGAAGCAAACTATGAGAAATATAGATTGTCAGATTCATTGATGTCAATTTACAAATTGGTATGGGATGACTTCTGTTCTTGGTACTTAGAGATGGTGAAGCCTGCTTACGGTTCTCCAATCGACAAGGCTACTTTAGAAGCAACAATCAACTTCTTCGAGAAAATCGTAAGATTGTTACATCCATTCATGCCATTCTTAACTGAAGAAATCTGGCATGCAATCAAGGATAGACAAGAAGGTGAAGCTTGTGTAGTAGCAGAGTACCCAACAGTACAATCTTTCGATGCAGAATTATTAGCTCAAGCTTCTGATGCATTTGAAGTGATTTCTCAAGTGAGAAATGTACGTAACCAAAAGCAGATTGGACCTAAAGTGGCATTACCAATGTCTATTTTAGCAAAAGATACGACGGTTTATGATCGCTTCGGTGGTATCATCAGCAAGTTGGCTAACCTTGAGTCATTGACAATGGTTGATGCAGAGGTAGAAGGTGCTACTCAATTTTTATACAAGTCAGACAAATGTTTCATTGACGTGGCAGATCAAATTGATGTAGAAGCTGAAAAAGAAAAGTTAGCAAAAGAGTTAGAATACACTAAAGGATTCTTAGCGTCAGTTCAAAAGAAATTGTCGAACGAACGCTTTGTTTCTAACGCTCCTGAGGCAGTTGTTGCAACTGAGAAGAAGAAGCAAGAAGATGCAGAGAGTAAAATCAAAGCATTAGAAGAAGCTTTAGCAAAACTCTAAGAAGATAATGCTTATATTAGAAGGCAATCGTACATGTACGGTTGCCTTTTTTTGAATAGAAAAGATTACAATAAATGTCCAAGCGTGGATTTTATTTGTTGTTATATTAATAATTGTGTCACTTTGATCAAGTTCAAAACTGATTAATCAATAATGAAAAAATATTTACTCTTGTCCCTAATGGTGGGAATGTTGGGTTGTCAACCAAAATATACTTCAACAACAACAGGAGATAAGAACTCTGAATTAGATGTTCGAAATCTAGAATATCAATACCTTTCAACAAAAGGAAAACTCATTTTCAATAGTAAAGGAAAAGAAACCAAGTTGGCTGTTGATACTCGCATTGAAAAGGACAAGCAGATGTGGATGTCAATGCGTGTAGCGAAGATTGAGGGGTTGAGAGTACTTGCTACAAAAGATAGTGTTTTTGCTCTGTTGAAAATGGAGAAAGAAGCCTATGCACTAAGCTATGATGATGTTGAGTTATTGTTAGGTACTCGTATTGATTATGACTTGCTTCAATCAATTTTTACCGGTGATCTGCCATCTACATTTGAGGAGTCAAGAGTAAAGATGGGAGAGGAAGACTTTATTTTAACTAGAAAAGACAAAGGCCTTGAATCTATTGCTTCAGTAAATAGAACCTCTCAAAAGCTAGAGAAAGTTGCGGTGTTATTGAAAAAGGAGAAGAAAGTAGCAACGATTGATTATGATACCTTCCAACCTGTAGTAAATGGAGCTGATCAATCAGCACCTTTTCACTCTCTAGTAAAGGTTGGAGTAGGAAATCAAGATAAAGTAATGCCTGAAACAACTGTAGAATTGAATTTTTCAAAAATAGAAGTCGAACCTGAAGCTCAGAAGATGCCTTTTAAAATTCCTTCTAAATATAAATTGAGAGGGAAAGAGGCTTTTAAGATAAAGTAATAATCTATACTTGCGCAAGTGTTCAGCGGAGCGTCACTTGTGCTCATAATTGCTATAAGTCTGAAGACTTATAGCAATACCAAACAGACCTAAAAGTCTACAGACTTTTTTCATATATAGGTCCAAGTCACGCTTTCAGCTTAAGACTTGAACCAGTTTAAAGGTCAATAAAAAAACTCATACTTTCTTGATCGGGAAGTATGAGTTTTTTATTTCAGTATATTCAGAGTTGAAATTAAAACTTCTGCTCCGGAATTCCTTCGGTCAAGTACTTGTACATCAATGATGCAGCCTTTTTAGAAGTACCTTCTGTTTTAATCATCGCTTTCATTTCTTTATAATCTTGAATGATTTTCTCTCGCTTTTCATCCAAAGTATAACCCAATTCTTTTTCAAGGTTTTCTGTTGTAAACTCACCTTGAATTAGTTCTTTCACTACTTCTTTGTCAGCAATTAAGTTTACTAAAGAGATAAAACGAACTTTGATTAAAGCTTTAATAATACTGTAAGTTACAGGACTAGTTCTATAGCATACTACTTGAGGGACTTCAAATAAAGCCGTTTCAAGTGTTGCTGTTCCTGAAGTGACTACTGCAGAAGTAGCTTTTGTTAGCAAATCATAAGTTTGATTGAAGATCACTTTAACTCCAAGTTTCTTTGCTTCATCATAAAGTTCAGAAGGTAGATGTTCAACACCAGCTACCACAAACTGGAATTCATTGCTATCATATTTAGGGATGATAGTCAGCATAGTATTCATAATAGAGCTAACTTCTTGATATCTACTCCCAGGTAGAATGGTAATGATCTTTTTGTCAGGATCTAATTGATTGTCTTGCAGGAAGGTTGGAGATGGCTCAAACTGATTTATGGCATCAAAAAGTGGATTGCCTACATAATCTACATCATAATCATATTTTTTGTAGAATGCTTTTTCAAAATGCATGATCACAAACATTCTATCTACCACATTACGGATTCTTTTTGCTCTACTTTGATTCCAAGCCCATACTTTAGGAGAAATATAATAGAAGACTTTAGTACCTCTTGGCTTAACGTATTTCGCTATTTTTAAATTAAAGCCAGAGAAATCCACTAAGATTACAACATCAGGCTTCCAGCATAAGATATCCTTCTTACAATAATTCATAAACCTTCTGATGGTCATCAAATTCTTGGCAACCTCTAAAAATCCCATAAACGAGATTTCAGAATAATGATGAATTAGTTCACCTCCAACTTTTTGCATCTCTTCACCACCCCAAAAACGGAATTCAGCTTCCGGATCATTTTGAAGTATCTCTTTCATTAAGTTGGAAGCATGTAAATCTCCTGATTTCTCTCCTGCTATCAAATAGTATTTCATTGTTAAGAAGTATGGTAAAAAAATGTTGGTTCTAAGATGAAATTAACGAATAATTCTCTTTTCCTTGATACCAATGATTAAACAAAAATAAAAAAAGGATGCTTATTTAAAGCATCCTTTCATAAATATCATTGTAGCAATTGGTATTATCCGCCATAATACTGAACAAAGTTCTTTCTTGTTTCATGTAATTCAATACAATGAAGTTCAGCATTAGGAGCAAAATCTTTTACTTTTGGAGCTAAGATCTTCCAAAATTCCATTGCTAAAGTCTCGCAGCTTGTCATTTTGTCTTTCAAGAAGTCTACATCCATATTCAAGTTTTTGTGATCTACTTTATCGATGATTTCTTCTTTCATGATCTTGCCTAAATCCTTCATGTTCATTACATATCCTGTATCTGGATCAGGCTCACCTTTTACGGTAACAAGCATCTCGAAGTTGTGACCATGCCAATTTTCATTAGCACAAGGTCCAAAAAACGCCTCATTTTGTTCTTTTGTCCACTTGGGATTGTACAACTTGTGAGCTGCATTAAAGAACTCTCTTCTATTGATGTAAATCATAATGTTTCAATTTGAAGTGCAAAAATAACAACTTCATGTTTACACACCACTTTTTACTTCAAAATAATTCTTTATTAAGTGCTACTATAATGGTAATTGTGGAGCTAAAATTTTTTGTTTAACTAATTATTGAATGAACAGAGGGGTTGAATATGTAATAATCGAACGGTGTGAAATTTAAACACGACCATATTTTACTTATTACAGATAACCCAAAACTTTAATTTATTCTATTTGAGAAGTTGAAACTTGAAATAAAGTTTTCAGCATATCTACTGTTGCATTTAACGCTGTTTCTCTAACTTCTTTCAGATGATCAATATCGCTTGGTGTATGTTTGGTATTAATTGAATCTTTGTTTAAAAGTAAAAAGTCAATATCTTTTTTTGCTAGAGAAAATTCTTTTTGATGGTCTATAATTGTGATTCTGTAGATATCTTTCTCACCATATCCTCCTTTTCTTGAGGAAGAATAATAGGCATGTCTTCCATTGGCACGCATCATAAAGTAAACATCATCATGCGGAGAGTTTATTGGAGCCCCCAAATTAACAGGTGTACTCCAGTTTCCTTGAAAGTCTTTTGTAGATTTAAAAACATCATACCCTCCCATGGAATCATGTCCTCTAGAGCTAAAATAAAGTGTATTTCCGTCTCTCGATAAAGCCACACCTTCTTCATCATATTCTGTATTAATCACATGACCTAGTGTTTTGCCTCTTTTCCATCTTCCATCTTGCCCTTTTACAGACATGAAAATATCTAAACCACCCATTGAGAGGTCTTCGTTACTGCTGACATAGTAGAGCGTGTCCATACTATAATTTAAACAGGCCGAAGTTTCTACGTATACGCTGTTAATAGTGTTGGGGAGTTTTTTTGGTTTTGACCAAGAGGTATTTTCTTTATAAGAAATCCATAGGTGGCCTTCTCTGTAAAGAATCATTTCACTTCCATCCATTGAAATAGAGACTGTAGCAGTATGCCCATCATCATTCAATGGGTGCCCTGAAGGGTAGGGCGTAGTCCAATTTTTAAAATCTTTTCTTTGACTAAAATAGATACTTTCATATAAGTGCGTTCTTATATCAGGATTGTCGGACCTGAATTCATGTCTTCTACTTGTAAAATAAAGGTCCCTTTCTGCTGCGTCAATGAGTGGGCAAAAATCTGAATATTTAGAGTTTACTTGTGGGCCTAAATTCCTTACAATTATATTTTTTTGTGGATTAGCATAAGCCTTCTTTCCATAAATGACCTCTTCAATTCTTTTATTGACTTTACGCATTTCGCTATTTTTCATATTCAGCTTTGCCTTCTTATAGTAGGTTAAAGCTTTATCCCATTGCTCATCATAATGGTAGGCTTGCCCTAAATTATAATATAATTCAGGATCTTTTTGCCCATGATTAAGTGCTAAGGCTTTTAAAAAGTAGGGTATGGCAAGCGATTTTTCTTCAGTGACAGATGCTAAATAGCATTGACCGATTTTTAAGTTGAGTTCAGCGTCATTGACCAAATAATCATATCCACCGAGGTAGTATTTGAACGCTTCATCAGGTTGTTTTAGTTCAAAGAAAAGGCTATCTCCTAATTCTATAAGCCTTTTCACAAAGGTCATATCATTATCATTAAGAGATACTAAATTTTCAGTATAGGTTACGCTATCTTTTGTTACTTCTTGAGACCAAGTAAAGTTTACTAGAAATAAAAAATAGATGGATAAAAAAAAATGCTTCATTGTCTAGTTTTTTAATGGCATGCAGATTGGGTGTATTGAATCCCAATCAAATTGCCGAGTTCCGCAGCCTTTTGCCAATCAGAGCAAGCTCCACTGTCATCATGCATATACTCCTTGATGTCGCCTCTTGTGATATAGGCTTGCGAATAAAAAGGGAAGTTATCGATAAGGTCGTTAATATCGTCAAGGCTTTCTTCATAATTTCCAAGAATGCATCTTGCTAATGCTCTATTATTAAGTGCTTCTTTGGCTGTATCTTTACTATGTAATATAGCATCTGAAAAATCACCTTCAGCTTGGCTGTAATCTTCAAAATGCATATAAATCAAACCTCTGTTGTTGTATGCATCCACATATGTAGTGTCATACTGAATTGCTCTAGTGAAATCGTCAAAAGCTAATGAATATTGCTTTTGATTTTCATAAATAATACCTCTATGATTATACGAAATGGATAATTGAGGATTAAGAATTAATGATTTAGTGAAGCAATCTTTCGCTTTGTCAAGCATTTTGTTTTTATAATATAAGGCTCCCAAATCATGCCATGTAATTGGATTGTCAGGGTTGATTCTGGTGATGTTATCTAATAGCGAGATAGCTTCTCCATTAGCTCCTAAAAAATAATAGGATTGTGCCTTTTTCCAGAGTGCGTCTATATGATGAGGTTGAATAAAAATTACACTGTCAAAATCAGCAATAGCATTTAGAAAGTCATTTTCCATGTAGTAGGAGAGCCCTCTAAGGTAATATATTTCTATGCGATTTTTGGACCTGTAATCTCTTAAAGCAAGAGTCAAGTCTGTTTGAGCACCTTTAAAAGCACCCATCTCAATTTTTATCTTACCCCTTAAAAATAAGGCATTAGAATTCAGTGGATCTTTTTGTAAGGTATTATTGACCTCAAAAAGAGATTTACATTTGTTACTGTTGGAATTATTATCCTGAGAGATTTCAATTTTAGGTGCGTCAAATTCTTGAGCTATGCAGTTTGTTATACTCAGTCCAATATGTAGTACAGTAAATTTGATAGTAATTAGTATAAGTAAGTAAGTAGATTTCATCAGTAATAAAAAAAATGCAGTAATAACATCACTAATGCAATTTTACTAAATAAACACAAGATTTACCAAATTTTAATAATTAATGTGACTGAATATTAACGATTTAGTAGTATTTGTCGCTTTTTGGGGTATTTACTGTACGCTTAATAGAATGCCCGAAATTTACTTTTAAACTGAAAATATGAGAATAAAGAGAGGCTGTTGAGATGTCTCCAATATTCGTAAGAGCATAGTCAACGGTAAAACCTTTGAAGGCTAAACCTGCTCCAAAACTAGGAAGGTACTCAAGCGTTTCGGAGCCATCAAACTCTTTGATATATTGAAATTGAGATATACCACCTCTAAGAAAGATCATTTTTTGATAATGAAGTTCAAGTCCTGCATGTGGATCTAAACTCATTAATTCACTTCTGATGACCGTATTTCTTTGTCCATCAAAAGTAAGATCAGCACCAATGGAAACTAGTAATCCCATTAGTTCTTCAGCATCTTCCAACTGACTTCGTTTCCACAAAGGAAAATGTTTTGCTAATCCAATAATTAACCGTGGAGTAGCAGCTTCAATTGAATTGTCAGGAATTGTATTCCCAGTTGAAGCAAATACATCATAATAGGTGGCAGGGTTGTAAGTCCAAATATTATAGGTACCTGTAATATCTTTCGCAGTCACCCCAACTTTCCAATTATCTTTAGACCATTGAAATCCAAAGTCTAAACCAAACCCCCACGCATTAGCAAACTGTCCCGCATTTCGATAAATGATTTTGGCATTTGCTCCAAATCTGACATTAGGTAGTTGAGGGAATTTTCTAGCATAAGAAAAGAGGAAGGCATAATCAGAAGCCGAAAAACTTTGAACGTTATCCCAATTAAGTCTGCCGTCTTGATCAAATAAATAGCGGGTGTCAGGTATATCATCAACACCAAAACGAATCGCAGAAATACCTAAAGCAGAACGGTCGTCAATTTTTGTGGCAAATCCTACAAAATCATAGTTGGCAATACCCGCAAAATACTGAGCGTGCATTAATGAGATGGTATATTTGTCTTCAATATTCAATAACCCGGCAGGGTTCCAATACCCTGATGTTGCATCATCGACCAATTCAGTTTGAGAATTTCCCATAGCTAAGGCTTTTGCACCAACGCCAATGGCTAGGTATTCATTGACATATTTAGGAGTCTCTACTTGTGCAAGTAGATCCGTAATACAACAAGTGAATAGGAGGATTGAACCTAGTAGGTATTTAAGAATTTGAACCAATTGAATAGATAAAGTTTTAATAAAATTGAGAAATTAATATTTGCTTGATGGCCTTTATGAAGTGATCAGATGATATCAACTCAATTGTAGACCAAACCTTATTGCTAATATTGATTTTGTAGTATAATTACTTACTTAAGTCCTTAAACTTATTTAACAATATCAAATATAACGCCTATCGGGTTTTTTTATAAAAAAATCAGAAGTAATTTAGTATAAAATAAAGATTAAGGGAAATTGAAGAGGTTAATATTAATGCGTCATGGAAAGTCAAGTTGGAAAAATCCAATCATTTCTGATTTTGACCGTCCTTTAAACAGCAGAGGGAAGAATGATATTGTAAAAATCTCAGAGATTTTATTCGAAAAGTCGATAAAACCAGAGCTTATAATTAGTTCTCCTGCCAAAAGAACGAAAGTGACAGCTGAGAAAGTTGCTGAAACACTGAGTAAAAAGTTGCATTTTGAGAAAGATTTTTATGAAGCATTTTATGATGAGATTCTAGAAATTATCAAGGACTTTGATGATCACATTCAAGATATTATGTTGGTCATTCACAACCCGGCTATTACAGATTTGAGGAATCATTTTTTACCCGATGATTATCTCGAAAATATTCCAACATCTGGTGTTGTTGCTATTGAATTTGAAAATGCCAATTCTTGGAGAAGTCTGGGGAAAGGGAAAGAGTTATTTTACGAATACCCTAAAAAAGATATTGAAGAGAATTAATACTTTTTGAGATACATCAATTGTATATTTTTTTATAGCATAATAAATATTATTAATATAATATATGTAAGAAGTAAAGCAAACACCTACTTTTGTCACCTAATTATTAGGTTGACTCAGCTACATTGCGATAAATATTAACCATAATTATTTATCGAATTAGTTTATGACATCATTTAGAGCTTTTGTATCCGAAAAAGTTGGTGAAAAAGAATTTTCAACTTCCATTCAAACCAAACAAATAAGTGACCTTCCAGAAGGTGAAGTATTAGTAAAAGTTGCTTATTCGTCTCTGAATTATAAAGACGCACTTTCGGCATTAGGTAAGCCAGGTGTAACAAAAAATTATCCTCATACTCCAGGAATCGATGCTTCAGGAACTGTAGTGTCTAGTAAATCATCTGATTTTAAAGAAGGTGATGAGGTAATTGTAACAAGTTATGATTTGGGAATGAATACTTGGGGAGGTTTTTCTGAATATATTCAAGTTCCTGCTTCATGGGTCATTCCAATGCCAAAAGGGTTAGATGTTAAGTCAAGTATGATGATGGGTACAGCAGGTCTTACAGCTGCAATGTCTGTCTATAAGCTAATTGATAAAGTAGCTCCTAATGATGGTAACGTGCTTGTTACAGGTGCGACTGGCGGTGTAGGTAGTATCGCAGTGAGCATCTTAAATAAGTTAGGATATTCTGTTGTTACCGTTACAGGAAAGGCTGACAAAGTAGACTATTTAAAAGGAATTGGTGCTGCTGAGGTGATGTCTAGAGAATCCTTTTTAGAAGGAAGTGAAAGACCGTTGTTAAAACCACAATTTGCAGGGGTTATCGATACTGTGGGTGGAAACTATCTTGCAACAGCCATTAAAGCTACCACCCCACTAGGTGTTGTGACTTGTTGTGGTAATGCGGCTTCATTTGATTTACCATTAAATGTATTTCCATTTATTTTAAGAGGGGTAAGCCTAATTGGTATTGATTCTCAAAACTTCCCTAGAGAGGAAAGAATTATAGTTTGGGAAAATATTGGAAAAGAATGGTTGCCTAATAATTTAGAAGAAATCTCTGAGGAGGTTACTTTAGAGGGGCTTGATGATAAAATTAATGCAATTTTTAAAGGTCAAGTAAGCGGTAGAGTTCTCGTGAAATTATAAATTAAAAGGTCGTCTTTAGTCAATTAAAGACGACCTTTTTTAATATACTCTTTCAAAAAGAATCTCTTTTACTTTCGCTAATTCTTCTTTCTCTAATTTTTTTGGATAGGACATGATGTTTAATTCAACGTCTTCCTTAATTTCTTCATTGTACTTTGGTTGTATAAATGAACCTTTATTGTAGAAGAAGCCATTTCTCTTATAAAAGTTGACCCTTCTTATCTGCATGTTAGTGACAGGATGTTCAACTTCCAGTATAATCTTCCTTTTGCCAAATATATTTTTAAAGTGTTCCAAAAATTTACTTCCAGCACCGGAACCTCTCGTTGAAGATTTCATAGCAAGGTATTCTATATAAATGAATTCATCAAACACCCAAAAACCTACCAATCCACAGTTATTACCTTTGAATTTTATGCCATTGAAGAAATAATTCTTCAGCTCCATTGTATCAATAAGGTCTTTTCTGGAACGTCTTTCAGCAGGAGAAAAAGCTTCTAAATATATTTCCCACAAAGTACCAAAGATTTGGCTGCCATCTATTAATTTTACCATACTGAAATAATTTATTTTATCTATAAAGACGTAAGAAAACAGTTGAGGTTAGTGGACTGACAGCAGATAGTTCCTAACTATTGTGAATTAATTAAACTCATGAAAAAACAAAGATATAATTATTTAATTGAGGTACAGTATATAGGGTATAGATTTCACGGTTGGATGGTACAGCCAGGATTAAAAACAGTGCAAGGGATGATCAATAAGACGATCAACTTTGTGTTGGGAGGTGAAGTGAAATTTAAGACATTAGGAACTTCACGAACTGATACTTACGTGTCTGCTAATCACTCAGCCTTTGAATTATTTGTGTGGGAGGAATTGAACGAAGAGGAATTTTTCGAGTTGTTTAACAAAAACTTACCCAATGATATTAGAGCTTTGTCTATTCAAAAAGTAGGAGATGAGTTCAATATTATCCAAAGTTCAAAAAGGAAAGAGTATCAATATCTATTTTCTTTTGGAGAGAAAAACCATCCTTTTTGCGCACCTTTTATGACAAATATAACGCACGACTTGGACTTAGAATTGATGAAAGAAGGAGCGAAATTGTATGAAGGTGAGCATTATTTTGGTCGTTTTTGTAAACAACCTAAAGAGGGCACATCTTTGGTTAGAACAATAGACTATTGTGAGATCAAAGAAAATGATAGGATGTCAGCCTCTTTTTTTCCTGAGAAAAGTTATATTTTTCATGTTCATGGCAAAGGATTTATGCGAAATCAGGTACGTCTTATGATAGGAACTCTATTTATGTTAGGTAAGGGAGAATTGAGTATGGAAGATATTAAAAATGCATTACAGATAAGTGAAGATAAAACACAGCTAGGGTATGTAGCTCCTGCATCCGGTTTAAATCTTAATGCAATTAGTTACGAAGATGAGTTAAAATAAAAAAAGTCAACGGCATCACCATTGACTTTTTAATTCCTTTAATAACCCAAAAACTATTTCTTATTGCTGTTTTATAATATAAATATAGCAAGTTTTTTTATAAATATCCAAGGACTTTGAGTTTTTCTATCAAATAAAGAAGCTTATGCATAATGTTGACTGATGTTTCTTTTCTTTTTTGATATTTTCAGTGAATTATGATTGGTTGTGTATATATGTTAAAAATAATGTTATAATAACTAATCGTTTGCTTATATTTTGTAAATATTAAATTTCGCGAAATTTAATTTGATGTTCTTTTTTGCTTTAGAACAATAATAAAAAAATATTTTTTTGATAGACCTATTTCATCTTTCATGATGAAAAATGAAACTATTTCTAAATCTTAGTAGAAGTCAATTATATGATTCAATGATTGTTTTTCTTTTCTTAATATTTTCACCTTCTATTGTTTTTTTTTATTGAATATGTTTTTATTAATTTTCAAGTTGTAAGCATTTGAGCTTGTATAATGACTTAATAATTAAACTAACAGAACTTGTCATGAAAAAGGCTATCTTATATTTTTTAGGTGTCATCATTATTTTATTTATCGGCACGGTGTCTTATTTCTTCTTTGCGGGTGAAATAAAGAATACACTACAATTTGATGAAAATCGATTTGTTAGCATTCAGAAATTTATCAAACAAGGCAAAGTAGAGAGTTTAACTCAAGCTAAAATACAATTAAACGTAATTGGAAGTAGTTATAAGCCGGACAGTGTTGAGCTATTAAGGACAGAGTTGAATGAAGTTGCATTGACTAATGCAAAGGTTTGCCTTCAGAAGAAGTGGTTAGGATCTTGTCAGAAATACATTGATTTGATCGATGAAGATTTTAAAACAGATCAGGTAAAAGTTGTTAAGGATAAGTTGTTTGTGGTCGTTAATGAAGAAAACATCACAAAGACAAAGAACTATCTCAAAGAGAGGAATATCAAGAAAACGAAAGTGTATTTCGCAAAAATTGATACTTCTTACAGCAAAAGAAAAGTAGCAGCATTAGAAAAGAAAGTCATTCAGCTTGATAACGAACTAAAGGTAGAAAAGGCAATTGCCTTGATGAATGATAAAGAATTTGATGACGCGAGAGATGAACTAGCTGAAGTAGATGAAGATTTTAATCCAAAAGGAGTAGAGGGTCTTTATGAAGAGATCAAGTTAAAAGAGGACCTAGAAGATTTACTAGATGATGAGGGAGCAATAATTGTATTTGTTGATCATGTGAAAAAAGACATGAATGACCCTAAAAGTTTTGAACACGTAAGAACCTTAATCACTGAAAAAGGGAAATATCTAAATGTGATGATGAAGTACCGTGAGGTAAATTCTTATGGTGCAAAAGTTTTGACTACAGTTGAAGCTAAATTAAATAGAGATGGGTCAGTGAAAAAAATAATCAGCCAATAAGGTGAAGTAATGACGATCAATTGGGATGACTTTGCGAAAATAGATTTAAGAGTAGGTACTGTGATTAATGCGGAAATTTTTAAAGAAGCTAAAAAGCCGGCCTATAAATTATTTATTGATTTTGGAGATTTGGGTGTGAAAAAGACTTCTGCTCAAATTACAGATAGATATTCACCCGAAAATCTAATAGGAAAACAGGTAATAGCCGTTGTAAATTTTCCTCCAAAGCAGATTGCTAATTTTATGTCCGAATGCCTTGTTCTAGGAGCAATATGGAAGGAGGGTGTGACATTGCTCACCACTGACGAGAAAATTCTAAATGGACTAAAAATCGGGTAACAAAAAAGGGATGACTTTGAAGAGCATCCCTTTTTTATTGCTTTGTAGAACTTATTGAGGGTCAGTATTTGTCATTCCGAAATTCATTGGAAACTTAGGCGCTTCCTCCGTTTTTCCGATAGGACCAAATTGAGCCTCATATTTCTTTAAATTATCTTGAAGTGCCATATATAAACGTTTGGCATGCTCTGGAGTAAGGATAATTCTAGATTTTACTTTTGCTTTAGGTACACCTGGCATCATTCTGATGAAGTCTACTACAAATTCACTATTAGAGTGAGCAATCATGGCTAAATTGGCATAAACTCCTTCAGCAACATCGTCTGTCAACTCGATGTTGATTTGATTTTCAGGTTTTTTTTCTTGATCCATTTTATATTGAATTAATAATACTCAAAGTTGAGCTCCAAATTTCAAAAAAATGAGATATAAAACAAAGAAAATACGTTGGATTGAGTTTGTTAGTAAATATTAAAACTTTCTACTCTTCAGAAAAACAGAAGAGTAACGAATAAGAGATTTACAATAAATCACCATTTTATTGAATACTTTTCAAAAATGAGGGATAAATATGAAAAGGATATGTGTGTCTTTTTTGTAAAATTTAATATATTTATAAGTCTATGATACAGAGTGTTTAAACACTTTTGATGATTTAGACTTGAAAGATTGTAAGTTCAATTTGTTAATATTGAAAGTTTTTTGGAATTTCAGTGCGGAGAAGGATTCTCCAACAATACCCTTTAATATTTATAAATGAGCAAGATAAAATCATTTGATTTATCCAATGTAAAATTATCCCAGTTAGTAATACATAAAGTGGGTAATAAGACACAGGAGGAACCGATAGAATTAGCAGAGTTTGAAATTGAAATTGAAAACTATAGTCCATTGTACAAATCAGTAATGGATTATTTCTTGAAGTCGTTTAAGCCGGGTCCAATGTACCATTTTGCAGCCCCAGAAGGTCAAGAGTCTTTTACCGACAACGAAGTATTTACAGCTACTGAAGCTATTTTCTCTAATCCTTATGAACAATTCATGACGCGATCAAGAGAAATGGCAGAACTTCTTTTTGAAGCTTCTACTCACCCAAGAATAAAAGGAGGAGAACTGTTTGTTGCTGTACTGAGAGATTGTGTTGTTGACGGTGATGTAGTTGATGCAATTGGTTTGTTTAAGGCAGAACATAAAGAAATGTTTTTAACTGTTGGAGATAAAACAGATGTAGGTAATTTTGAATTAGAGCAGAGCGAAGGTGTCAGCGTGAAAAAATTGGATAAAGGTTGTCTGATTTTTAAGTGCGAAGAGGAGAAAGGGTATAAGGTCATGTTGAAAGACAGTCCTACTAGATCCGTGGAGGCACTGTATTGGAAAGAGTCTTACCTACAACTGAAGCCTAGGGAAGATAATTTCTTTCATACAAAAAATTATTTAGATATGTGTGTCGGTTTTGTGGAAGAGGTTTTCAATGAAGACCATGCCGTAGAAAAACCTGCACAAATTGATTTATTAAATCGATCTTTAAAGTATTTCAACGAAAAAGAGGATTTTAATGTAGTTGATTTTGAAAATAACGTGATTGAGGAACCTGAAGCTATCGAAGCATTTCAGGAATATAAAGTCGATTTTCAAGAGAAAAAAGAGATCCCAGTTTTCGATGAATTCAAAGTTTCTAAGGAAGCAGTTCGTAAGTCTAAGAAAGAATTTAAAAGTATTATCAAATTAGATAAGAAGATAAATATCACCATTAGCGGAAATGAGCAAAATGTGGAGAAAGGGTATGATTCTGAGAGAAATATGAATTATTACATGATCTTCTTCAATGAAGAAGAGTGATGAATATCACCAAGAATAAATTGTATTATAACATTTTTTACGCAATTAACATTTGTTTAAACTTGTTATTTAAAACTTCTCAGTAGTTATTGCGTATATCTGTTTTGTACAAAGTAAAACAATATATATATACATCATTATTACATAAAACTTATTATAATACTATGGATGCAGTGAAGATTCTTCTAGTAGAGGATGATAGAATTATAGCCTCTCTTGTGAAAAAATATTTAGACATCAGAGGTTATGCTGTAAACCATGCCGAGGACGGAGTGGAAGGCATGAAAGAATACGACAAAGCAGACTATGATTTAATTATCATGGATGTGATGATGCCCCACAAAGATGGATACACTTTGGCTGAAGAAATAAGAGCTAAAGATCCATATATTCCGATCTTATTTATGTCTTCTAACAATTTACCAAAAGACAAAATAAAAGCGTTCAGAATTGGTGCTGATGACTATGTTACTAAACCAGTAAACGTAGAAGAATTATTACTTCGTATTGAGGTGATCTTGAAGCGTCAAAAATCTGAGCCTAAAGTTGAAGTAGGTAACGAAGACGATCCTCATCAAATCAATATTGGTAACTATATCTTAGATTTCCCTTACCAAAAATTAAGTATTGGTGAAGACACAAGAAAATTAACAACTCGTGAAGCTGAATTGTTGAGATTCTTACACCGTCACCGTAATACATTGATCAAACGTGAGTATATCTTACAAGAAGTTTGGGGTGATGATGATTATTACAAAGGTCGTAGTTTGGATGTATTTATGTCTCGTTTGAGAAAATACTTAAAAGATGATCCAACTATCGAGATATTAAACGTTCATGGTATCGGATTTAAATTCTTAGTGCAAGACTAATTTTATTTAAGTCATTCTACTAAAAAGCCTAATTGCTTAATGCAGTTAGGCTTTTATTTTTTTCATAATTCCTATTCAGTATATTTGCCAAAAAACAGTACTGATTAATACAATATTTGAATGCTGATTGCGGAGTTTCTAATCGATGGAGAGCAATATGATTTTTTTCTTTTTAAAGAAGAAGATGCACCCATAGCCACAAAACGATTTGTTGATTTAGTAAATGCAAATGTTTATGATCAATGGGTAGTAGAATTTAAAGTAGAGGATGGTGTGACCAAAATAGGACCGCAAAAAGAGTTTGTAGCTTTTGCTGAGAGACCACTTACTCGTGTAGACTTTAATACAAAACCTCATAAGTACGGTTTTCTATCTTTTGTAGGTGCAGATCCTTATCATGTGTCAGATCGATTAGTCATTATGCTGGATAGTGATGAAGCATCACATTATGATGGTGTATGTTCACCCATAGGAATGGTGTCCACAACGCATCATGTTAAAATTAATTCAATAGAAAAAGGGCAGATAATTGAAAAAATAACAATTAATGACTACCCTGAAGAAGAAATATTAGCACGAAAACCCGCTTTTATTTGAATTCTGATAATAATAAGAGCATATTTGCTTTCTGAAACAAACAAATAGGTATGATACCGTTTTCATATTATATGTTAGGTTCTGCATTTCTCTTTTGTATAGGGTTAGCAATAGCCTTAACAAAACGAAGTGCAATTGTAGCCTTAATGGGGGTAGAATTGATGTTGAATGCGGCTAATATTAACTTAGTGGCTTTTTCACATAGAGATCCAAGCTTTGGAGAAGGTACAGCCTTTTCTATTTTTGTCATTGTAATAGCAGCAGCTGAAGTATGTGTTGCCCTTGCATTGATTATCCGACTTTTTCAACACTTTAGATCTGTTGATTTACATAAAGTCAATACATTAAAAGAAGAATAAGAAGTTAATAAATTAAACACGCTTTTTGAACTTTCTAGAAACCATAACTTCGATTACATTACTTTCTCCATTGATAGGTGCCTTAATCCTATTTTTTAGAAAGGAGAATTTATATTCAGACAAGATTGCAACAACTTTAATTGGGTTAAGTGTCGTAGGGAATTTGTGTGTGTTCTACTACACTTGGAATTATAGCCCTATTGTACTTCAAGACGAATGGTTCTTGTTAGGTCAGCATTCTTTTAAAGCGACCTTGAAAATTGATCAGTTGAGTAGCATGCTCCTGACAATGGTTTCAATCGTATCCTTATTTGTGCACATTTTTTCATCTGCTTACATGCAGGGTGATCCTAAGTATAAAAAATATTTTACACTTCTTGGTCTTTTTACTTTTTCCATGTTTGGGGTATTAGTAAGTGATAATCTTATTATGCTTTACCTTTTCTGGGAATTAGTAGGCTTTTGTTCTTATATGCTTATCGGCTTTTGGAGAGAAAAGAATGAAGCAGTTAAAGCCGCTAAAAAAGCATTTGTACTGAATAGAATCGGTGATGCAGGCTTTATGGTAGCCATTATTACATTGTATTCTACATTTGGTACAGTCAGTATTGAAGCTTTGTCCACTGAAGTTGATCAATTGCAAATTCTTCCATTGTATATAGTTGGTATAGGTGTAACAATGGCGGCTATGGGTAAATCTGCTCAGTTGCCGTTATCAGTATGGCTTCCAGATGCCATGCAAGGACCAACACCGGTTTCTGCATTAATCCATGCTGCAACAATGGTGGCTGCTGGCATCTATTTATTGGCAAGATGCTTCTTTGTATTGCCAGCAGAAATACAACTTTTGATTGGGATTATTGGAGGATTAACAGCCTTCTTAGGAGCATTTTCTGCTCTATCACAAAATGATATTAAACGAATCTTAGCCTACTCTACAATTTCGCAGTTAGGTTATATGATGATTGGAATAGGTGTAGGTGACCCAGAGGCATCTGTATTCCATCTTACTACCCACGCTTTCTTTAAAGCAGGTTTATTCCTTGGAGCGGGTTCTATCATCCATAGTATGCATCAAGTTTCATGTGATATCTGTAAGGGATTTGATCCTCAAGATATTCGTTGGATGGGTAATTTAAAGCAATATATGCCTAAGACCTTCATCGGTTTCAGTATTTGTCTTGCAGGTTTAATGGGATTGCCGTTTACATCTGGATTCCTCTCAAAGGATGCTATACTTTCATCACTGTTGGTGAAGGCATCTACAGGAAGTTGGGAATGGATATTCTTAGCTCTGTTAGGGTTTACTGCTGCTGCTTTTACAGCGTTTTATTCTATCCGATTACTTTATCAAGTATTCTTTGGGAAATTAGGAATCGCTAATCATAAGGTATGCAAAGACTGTTTGGTCTTACCGAAAGAGGTTAATGTGAGAATGACAATGCCTGTAATTTTATTGGGTGCTTTTACATTGTGGTTTTTCTATGCATTATCACCTTTTGAAACATCACATACTTGGCTTCAAAATGGTCTCAGTCTGGCTACTGTTGACACGGAAAGTGTTCATACGTTAGGTCTATTCTTATCCATTGGAGTTGTAGTATTAGGTGCTGGAGGAGCTTATCTTATTTATTTTAAAGATGCTTTTGCTTCTCTCAAAAAACAATTGAAATCATCTTCATTACATAAATTGTCGTACAATTTTGCCTACTTAGATAAAGGATATAAGTTAGGTGTGAAAACGACTTTGTTTACAGCAAATAAGTTAGAAAATATTCCTCACGCAGATGAGTATTTTGTGGGAGTTACAATTCATACTTCAGAATTTGTAAGAGGTTTTGATGATAAAGTAGTAGACTTCTTTGTGAAGCTATTCGCTGTAGTCAATGTGGTTTTTGGACATATGTTGGCATGGTTTGATAAAGTGATCGTAGATGGAATCGTGACATTGTTCACTAAAGTATTAGCCATCTTCGGTGATGTCTTTAGAAAACCTCAAGGAGAAAGAACGCAGAGTATGATTGCATGGTCAATCTTCCTACTCCTTATTATGGTATTAGTACTCTGGTTTATTTAGTCGTTTAAACTAACAAAAGTATATATATAGATTATGTCGCAGTTATTGCTCACATTATTAGTTTTTACTCCAATTTTTGGAACACTTGTAATTCTTCTTTTACCGAACAGTTTTAAAGACTTATTTGGTAAAATCACTATTGGTATTAATTCATTTCAACTGATTATCGCTTCCTATTTGATGATGGGGTATGAGGGACTATCGGAGAAGATGAATGGAATCTTATCTTTGGATACTTTTCAGTATTTAGAAAAATCGGAATGGATTGTATTAAACTTAGGTACATTTGGTCGACTTTCGGCCGATTATACATTAGGGGTAGACGGTCTGAGTAATTCCATGATTTTACTAACGGCCATAGTGATGGTGATTGGAGCAATATCATCATTAGAAATCAAGACTAAGCGCAGAGGTTTTTATGCTTTGTATTTACTGTTGAGTGGTACAATTATGGGGTGTTTCCTTGCATTGGATTTCTTCTTATTCTATTTATTCTTTGAATTTATGTTACTCCCTATGTACTTCTTAATTGGTATTTGGGGTGGTAAGAATAGCGAATATGCTTCTATCAAATTCTTTATATATACTTTAGTAGGTTCAATCTTCATTTTGGTGATTATGATTGCATTGGCTGCATCAGTGATTGATCCTATTGCTACTGCTGTTCAATTAGGTTTGGCAGAGTCAATTCAACAAGTGACGCCAGATATTATTGAAAAGGTGCATGTGATGCTAGTGTCAGGTGAAATCGAGCAATCTAACCTAGTGAGAACTTTCTCATTGGTACATATGATGGATGCATCGAATTATATTCCAAATGCCATTCTTTCTTTAGATTCTGGAGCGATGTTATTTGGTACGCATGTGCGATTTGTCGCATTCTTGATGGTATTTATTGGTTTTGCAATCAAGTTGCCGGTTGTGCCTCTTCATACATGGTTACCTGATGCTCACGTTGAAGCTCCAACATCAATTTCTGTTGTTTTAGCTGGTATTCTTTTAAAAATTGGTGGTTACGGGATGTTGAGAATTGCTTATTCTATCTTCCCTGATGGTGCACATCATTTTGCATGGTACATTGCATTGGGTGGAGTTATCTCCATTCTTTATGGTGCATTTGTAGCCTTAGGTACACATAATTTGAAGAGAATGATTGCTTACTCTTCAGTATCGCACATGGGATTTGTAATGCTTGGTATTGCTTCCTTAACAGCAGAAGGTATCTCTGGAGCCATTTTCCAAATGTTTTCACATGGTATTATTTCAGCAGCCTTATTCTTGATTGCAGGGGTGCTTTACTATAGAACAGGTAATTTAGAAATCGAAAACTATAGTGGTTTATCTTCTAAAATGCCTCGCTACACAATGTTGGCTACAATTGCCTTCTTTGCCTCTTTAGGTTTACCTGGTTTCTCAGGTTTTATGGCAGAATTATTTGTCTTCTTAGGAGCATTTAACTCATCTGCAGTAAACAATTTGGTGCCGAGATGGATGACTATTGTTGCAACATTAGGTTTGGTATTAAGTGCAGCTTATTATTTATGGGCAATGCAAAGAATTTTCTTGGGGAAATATCACCTAAAAGATGAATCAATGGATGAGAAATTAAAAGATCTTACTAAAAGAGAGTTATTAATGCTTTCTCCATTGGCAGTCATCACCTTGGTATTAGGTATTTATCCTAAGTTGTTAATTAACTTGATTGAAGGTAGTGTTACTGTTTTCGTAGAGTTTGCCAACTATGTTGGATTAGATTATATCAAAGCGATCATTGGTGCTTAAAAGATAAATTATGGGACAAGACTTATCGTCAAAATTATCAAATATCGTTGAGAGCTTACCGTTTTTAGCTTCAGAAGTAGGCATTGCTGCTCTATTAATTGGAGTTATTCTCATTGATTTAATCTTTGCAAAGAGAAATAAAAAATATCTGTATGCTATCGTTGGTATAGGTCTTATAGGTGATGTGACCTATCTTTCGTTGTTGGCAGAAGAGAGTGTAAATAAACTAATGTTGTTTACTCTGGTTCAAGATAATTGGAGTATTAAGCTTAGAATTTTATCAGATGTTTGTGTAATTCTTTTATCGATTCACCTTTACTTTAATTCTACAAATGAGAGCTCTAAAACAAAGCTTTCTGGTGAGGGAGAATGGATGACGATGGCCCTTGGGTTATTGATTGGTGCACACGTTCTTACAATGGCTAATGATTTTATTGTTGCCATTTTAGCATTAGAATTAATGTCTTTACCCTCTTATTTACTAACTGCTTATAAAGGAGATAAGAAAGGAGTTGAAGCATCTATCAAATATTTCCTTTTTGGTGCTGTAGCTACCGCTATTACAATCTATGGAATGTCTATCATGTATGGTCTAACTTCTACGATTGACCTTCAGGGTATTGCTTCATATAATCAACCATTTTCACCTCTTTTTATTACAGGAGCAATATTGGTAATGATGGGCTTCGTATTCAAATTAGGTGGATTTCCGATGCATATTTGGGTGCCAGATGTTTATCAAGCTGCTCCAATTGAATCTGTAGCTTTTTTCTCTACTTTACCCAAAATAGGTGCAACTGTATTTTTATATAGATTCTTGGTAGAAACTACTTTAATAGAGAATACTTACGTCAATTACTTCTTATTATCAACAGGCGTGATCTCTATGTTTATTGGTAATTTGGCTGCAATTTTCCAAAATGGCATGAGAAGATTGATGGGGTATAGTACCATCGCTAATGCAGGCTTAATCGTAATTGCTTTATTGAATAAAGATGAAATTGCAGCGAATGCTCTATTTTATTTCCTTTGGGTATATGTAATAGCCAATTATGCTATGTTCTATTTCATCGGGGAAATTGAAAAAGAGAAAGGAACAGATGATTTAAAGCAGATAGAAGGGTTAGGTTGGTCTAATAGTGCTGCATTATGGGGGCCTGCTGTAATTCTTGCTGTCGTTTCATTAATAGGTTTACCGCCTTTAGCAGGCTTTACTGCAAAGCTTCTCATTTTTACATCACTATGGGAGTTGTATAATGCAAATTCCAATCTTATATATATTATTGTTTTGTTCCTAGGTTTGTTGAACACTGCGATATCGTTGGTGTATTATTTAAAGATTCCATTTTTCCTTTACAGACGAAATGTAAAAGGACACATACATTTAAATATTGCTTTATCTAGATTTATTGTTATTTTGGGAGTGTTTTTGGTATTGACCTTCTTGATACCATCACTAATCATTTAATGACTAGCAGATAAAGCCCTTTTATGTTTATCAACTCTTTCCTTTTTGCGATTCTTATTACCTTCTTTACTGGCTTAGTAACCATATTAATATCAATGTATGTTCGTTTGGTGGCTAGGCAAAAGAAAACTATTGCCAATGGTATACGAAACTTTAGAATGCTTAATCTCTTGATGGAGCATTCTTCAGATGTTGTCTTTTCGGTTGATAAATCCTATAACTATCTTGCTTTTAATAATGCCCATATGGAAACGATGTATTCTGTTTATGGGAAACGGATAGAAATCGGGAAAAATATTCTTGATTATATGAGAGTCAAGAATGATGCTGATGTGGCAGAAAACGACATAAAGAGAGCGTTGGAAGGTGAGAAATATTCTGTAATTCGTTCCTACGGAGATGAACAAAACTTTACCAGAGCCCATTTTGAAGCGACTTACAGCCCAATTTTTAGTAGAGATGATGTTGTAGGAGTTTCAGTGGTGGTGAGAAATGTAACCGAATATATACTTTCTCAAGAAAACCTTAAAAGAAGTGAGAGGAAGTACAAACAACTATTTCATTATAATTACTTAGGGGCATTAATTATTAAAGACAATACCATCATTGATGCCAATGATACTGCTACTCATCAATTGGGGCTTGAGACACATGATTTACTGGGGATGTCTTTTGAAGAGCTTTTTGGTATTGGTGAACTTGATATTACAGAAAGAGAACAGATTGTAAAATTCCCTAAGCTAGAAAGAGTGTTTAACCTAAGGAAGGAGACAATCGGGGACGAAAAAAACCTTCAAGATATCGTATTTATTGATAATATTACTGAAAAGTATGCCGCTGAACAGGCATTAATTGAAGCCCATCAACAAACAAAAGTTCTGATTGAAAGTGCGAAAAGTTATATATTTTCAATCGATACTGATTTTAAGATCACCTCCTACAATACTAAGTTTGGTGACCTCATAAAAAACCTATTACATATTGACATAAAGGAAGATGACTATTTAAATAGTGAGCCCTATTCAAAGCTTTTCGAATATTATAGCCCTCATTTTAAAAGAGCTTTTCATCAAAAAGAAATCTTTGAAACAGAATTTCAGTTCGATAATAATATTTTTATACAGTCTGTTTTTTCACCACTTGTAAATGTCAATGATGAAATCTACGCTATTGCTGTATATAATTTAGATATTACTGAAAAGTGGAAGCATGAACTTCAAATCAAGCAGCTTAATAGTTCACTAGAGCAAAAGGTAAAAGAAAGAACATTTGAGCTCAATCAACAGAAGCTGAAATTAGATCTAGCATTAAATGCAGCCAAAATTGGTGCTTGGTCTTTTACCCCGGAAGAGGGTTTTACTTGGGATAAGAAAATAAGTAGAATATTAGGGATAAGTGACGCACCCACTCCAACTCCATTGAAAACATTTTTAGCCACAGTTGTAAGGGAAGAACGACTGAAAATAATCTCATTATTCCATAAGATTTTTTTAGGACAGCTTCATAATGTTAACATTTCTGCAAAAATCAATCATAGTGTAAGAGGTGTGCAATACATACAAATCTATGGTAAATCTAGAATGCAGAATGGAAACTATGAGATGCATGGGGTGTGCTGGAATTTAACTCAACAGAAAAAAGTAGAATTTGAATTAAAGGAGGCTAGAAATGCTGCTGAAAAATCAAATAAAGCAAAAAGTATGTTCTTGGCCAATATCTCACACGAGATTAGATCACCTCTTAATGCAATAATAGGATTAAGTAACGTACTCTATCGTAAATCGTTTTCTGAAAACCTTTCTGAAGAATTTATTGAACAACTTCGATATATATATTTTAACGGGGAATACCTTTCAGAATTAATCAATAATATTCTTGATTACTCCAGAATTGATGCTGGTAAAATGCAAATTTTCCATGAAAGAATTGATATAAGAAGTTTTATCAATTTAGTGGTCAAAATACATACTCCTTCGGCACATGAAAAAGAAGTTGTGATTCATACTGAGGTTAGTGATAATGTACCGACACATTTTGTGACAGATTCTACAAAATTCAGACAGGTTTTGACAAACTTATTGACCAATGCAATCAAGTTTACGAAAGAGAAAACAGAGATAAAAATAATTGTTTCAGCAAACTCAGAATGCCTTCAATTATCTGTTCATGATCAAGGTATAGGTATATCAGAAGATAGAATTGATGTCATCTTTGATTCTTTTGAACAAGCTGATAATTCTGTAACTAGAGAGTATGGTGGTACAGGTTTAGGATTAGCGATCTCTAAAAAGCTTGTCGAGATGCTTAAAGGGCAGATAAGAGTTTACAGTATTGAGGGAGAAGGGGCGACGTTCATTGTACAATTACCAATTATTGAGGGGGATAGAAACGAGATTTTAGAGGAAAATGGGAGAGAAGCAGAAGTAGCATTTGATGCAGATTCGAAAGTTCTGATTGTGGAGGACAATAAAATGAATCAGTTTATGATGAAGGCACTTTTTAAACAGCTTTCATTGAATTGTGATATTGCGGAGAATGGGGAAGAAGCCATTAAGTATATTAAAGAATCTGAATGTGATTTAATTCTAATGGATTTACATATGCCTATTTTAGGTGGGATTGAAACAGCTGAAAAATTGCGTCAAGAATTAAATGTGACAACTCCAATTGTAGCATTAAGTGCTGATGCTTATTGGGATAGAAGGTTCCATGCTTTCGCTGTTGGTATCAACGATTACTTGACAAAGCCATTGGATAGAAACGACCTCATTAATACATTAAAGAAATATCTTATCAAGGATCAAGTGACTAAAAAGTATTTTGATCCAAAAGAACATAAGGAGTTAATTGAAGAACTAAAAGAATTGACTACAGCTACAAGTTTGAGTGTAGAACATAAACTATCTCGTTTGAAGTCAATATATATATTGTTGCAGGAGTATGACACTGGCTTCAGCAAGTATATAGATTACCTATCTGAAGCCATTGCCAGTGATTCACGAGTGGATGTTTTCTAATCGAAAAAATACGATTTTGTCGAAATTTCCGCTTTCAAATCATGTAATATTGAATATAAACCAAAATAGGTTCTATTGACATAAAGTCCGTCTCTTAATCCCCTAGGTTTTTTTGAATTCCTTAATAATTTCTGGTTTTCTTTATTATCAGCAAGTGCAGCTATTTCATTGAAATAATTATCATCGCTAAAATTAAAAGTAGAGTGTTGGAATGGGCGAGATAAGATAGTAATCATTGATGTGAAAAGACTATCAAGTTTCTCCCTGTCTTCAAGACTATCATTTTCATAAATGAAGTTCATGTTACTGAAAACTTGAGTTCTTTTTTCTTTATTCTCTAAATTTTCAATCTTCATCAGATCAAAGTAATTATCATAGAATAAATCAGGGATTACTTTCACACATCCAAAATCTATGATACCCATTGTGCCATTTTCTTTGAATAAGAAGTTGCCTGGGTGTGGATCTGCATGTACTTCTTTCATTTTATGAATTTGGAAATCATAAAAATCCCATAACGCTTGTCCTATTTGATTTCTAATCTCTTGAGAAGGGTTGGTTGCAATAAATTCGTTCAAATGCTCTCCTTCCAACCAATCCATCGTTAAAATTTTCTTAGAAGAATATTCCGGATAATAAGAAGGAAAATGAATATTTGAAATGTCTTTACAAGCTTCAGAAATCGAAATAGATCTTTTGAGTTCAAGGTCGTAATCTGTTTCAGAAAGTAACATGTTTTCAACCTCTTCCATGTAATGATCTACATCTCTTTCATTCAGACCAACCATTCTTACTGCAATAGGTTTTACCATTTTTAGATCCGAAGAAACACTTTCGGCTACACCAGGATATTGAACCTTCACCGCAAAAGTTTTATCCCCTAAAGTAGCTTGATGTACCTGACCGATAGATGCAGCATTAACAGCCTCTTTAGAAAAGGTGTCGAAAATTTCTAGCGGAGCCTTCCCAAATGCTTTTTGAAATGTTTTATTAACGAGTGGTAGCGATAATGGTGGTGCAGAGTATTGTGACATCTGAAACTGATCAGTATACGCTTGAGGAAGCATATTTTTATCCATACTCATCATTTGAGCAACTTTTAGGGCACTTCCTTTTAGTTCACTCAATGCTTCGTACACATCATTTGCATTTTCTTCATCCAATGCCTTCTTTCTATCGTAAGAAGAATCGATAACACTTTTAGCGTAGTGCTTAAGATAGTTTGAACTTACTTTTGCTCCTACTTTTACAAATTTACTTACACGTTGTGTTTTAGTAGAAGGGATGCTTTTTTGTACTTTATTTTTTATATCACTCATATTTATTTCTGAAATAGGAATTTAGCAAGAAGAAATGCAGAATCTGTAAAATTAGGTTCAAACAAATCCATAATGAGGTTTACACTTTTTTCAATAATTTCATCTGTATTTTCTTTCTCATTAGACTCGTCAGATATACAGTATCTAATAATCAATAAAGCTTGATACCATATGATGTCGCCATAGTAATCTGAGATGAAGAAACGATCAGCAACTTCTCCGGTTTCTATGCCACTTTTTATGATACCATTGACATTATTTAAAAATACATTTTTTAATACAGATGATCTTTCGTTTAATATACTTAACTCAAAAATTGAATGAATGTTTGCTGAATATTCATAAAACTTCTCCTCTTTTTTTAGTACCTCAGCATAATTGTAAAAGAAGGAAAGTAGTTTTTCTCTAACAGTATATTCAGCATAATTAGGGTCATTTTCCGAATGTTGGAAAGCTGTCATAATTCCACTTTCCCATATTTGTGTTTCTATCTTATTTATTTCTTTATACTCCTCCAAAATCTCTGTTTTATTTTCTTCTAACTCATTTGAAATTAGATCGTTAACAGAATTTGGGCGTTTGTTATGTAACAAAATAAAGTTGATATAAGATAATTCTATTTTTTTTGAAATTTCACTCATATTGTTTAGGTATTTTAATAAATGTATGTTAATTTCATAATCGAAGTTTGTTTGTTAGTTTAGTTTATTAAAGTGGAAGGAACCTCTGATTTTCGGGGGTTTCTTTTTTATTTTACTGCAAAAACTAAAATAACGAAGTATACTTCTTGAATTATTTTTTTTGAGTACAACGCTAAAAACGAAGTAATAGTTGTTCTTTCCAAAGTTTTCAGAAGTGAAGTCATTAAAATTGAGCATGATTTTACATTCTGATTAATGAATAAAACTCAACGTAAACATACTAATTAAGGTATTGTTTAGTATTGTCAAAGGTTTAATTAACTTTGTATAAATACAAGAAAAACAATCAAACCTTTTTATCGTGGACAACAATAAAAGTGTAGCTTTATTCTCTAAAGCACAGCATAGTATTCCAGGTGGCGTAAATTCACCTGTTAGAGCATTTAAATCAGTTGGAGGAACTCCATTATTTATCAAAGGGGCTGAAGGAGCATACATGATTGACGAAAATGATAATAAATATATCGAATTGATCAACTCATGGGGGCCAATGATTTTAGGACATGCCCATCCTGATATCACGGCAGCAGTACAAAAAGCCGTAAATAATTCTCTTTCTTTTGGAGCACCGACTGCAAAGGAAATTGATATTGCAGAATTAATTTGTGAGATGGTGCCTTCAATTGAGAAGGTGAGAATGGTGAATTCAGGTACTGAAGCAACAATGTCTGCGATTAGAGTTGCAAGAGGTTATACAGGTAGAGATAAATTTATAAAGATTGAAGGTTGTTATCATGGGCATGGAGATTCATTCCTTATTGCTGCCGGAAGTGGTGCAGTAACAATGGGAGTGCCTAACAGTCCAGGTGTTACCGACGGAACCGCAAAAGATACTTTGTTAGCTCCTTATAATAATGTGGAAGCTATTGAAAAATTAGTAGCTGAAAATAAAGGAGAAATTGCAGCTTTAATTATAGAGCCAGTGCCAGGTAATATGGGGTTGGTGATTCCTAACGATGGTTACTTACAAGCTTTAAGAGATATTTGTGATCGTGAAGGCATAGTCCTTATTTTTGATGAGGTTATGACTGGTTTTAGATTGGCTAAAGGTGGAGCTCAAGAAGTGTTTGGTGTAACTCCTGATATGACTACTCTAGGTAAAATTATTGGAGGAGGTATGCCAGTAGGGGCTTACGGAGGTAAAAAAGAGATTATGGAGTATGTCGCTCCTGCAGGACCAGTTTACCAAGCTGGTACATTATCAGGTAACCCTGTAGCAATGGCAGCAGGTCTTACAATGTTAAACTACTTGAATACACATCCTGAGGTATATACAGATTTAGCGAAAAACGGAGAAAAATTAGCCACTGGTATCCAAAAGATCTTAGATGCCAAGAAGTTGCCTTATCAAGTGACATTGTTAGGTTCAATGGTTTGTATTTTCTTCACTGATAAGAAAGTAGAAAATTTTGCAGATGCTCAAACTACAGATACTGAAAAGTTTGGTAAATTCTTCCATGCGATGTTAGATAATGGTGTTTACTTACCACCATCACAATATGAAAGCTGGTTTATGTCTGCTGCATTAACAGATGAGAATTTAGCTTCAATTCTAGATGCTATTGATAAATCATTAGATATCGCAATTCAGTAATTTATGAGCCAAAAGCGAAAAGGATTTCATAAAACAAAAAATGTTGTCACCTGTCCTAGATACAAGTGGCAACACATTTTTTTATATGGACTTCGATTAGATAAATCAAAATGTCCAATTTGTAAGAAAAAGGACCTTCCTGAGTATTCTGATAAAGAAAAGATGTTTATTGATTTGGGATTTGGTTTCATTTTCGCAACACTTTTTGTTACATTGCCAAGTCTTTTTGATTTCATAGGAATTCAAATTGGACAATTACTCTCCGCTTTGATGGTTATTGGTTTGGTATTACTTCTTCGTGAAGTCTTTGCCGCTCAATGGCCTAAGAAGAATCATTAAACTTTCATTATATATTCTATAGTATTAATTAAATGAGAAATACTTTAAAAGCAATCCTAGTTGCAGGTGCGTTTACAGCACAGTTAGGAGTAGCAAATGTTGCTTCAGCTCAAGACCCATTAAGAGGAGCACCAGAAAATTGGTTCAATTTAGATTATTCTACTGACAGTGTTTACGGTGTTGGAACAGAAAGAGCTTACCAAGAAGTTCTAAAAGGAAAGAAAAGTAAGAAGGTCGTTGTTGCAGTGATTGATAGTGGTATTGATATTGACCATGAAGATCTTAAATCAGTAATTTGGGTAAATCCAAAAGAAGTAGCAGGTAATGGTCAGGATGACGATAAAAATGGATATGTTGATGATATTAATGGATGGAATTTCATTGGTGGTAAAGACGGTTCATTTGTAAATGAAGAAAACCTTGAAGTAGCTCGTTTGTACGGTTCATTAAGCAAAAAGTTTGATGGCAAAGCTGAAGACGAAATTTCAAAAGCTGACAAAAAAGAGTTCAAACTTTGGTTAGAAGTTAAAGAGTCTTTCGAAAGTGGATCCGCTAAGGCAAATGAAAACCTTGAGTATTATGAGATGTTACTGCATCAATACAAAAGAGGAAAAGCTTTATTTGTTGCTTATTTCGACCTTGATTCTGAAGAAGAATTATTGGGTGCTTTAGAGACTTTGGAAACAGAAGATCAAGTACTTCTTGGTATGAAAGAAGTAGTAGTGAAGATGATGAGTAGAGGGGTGACTGAAGCTCGAATTCAAGATGGTATTGATTATTTCAAAGGTCAAGTAGACTATAACTATAATCCTGATTTCAATTCTAGAGAAATCGTAGGAGATAATATCGATGATAAAAAAGAAAGATATTATGGAAATAATAAAGTTGTAGGTCCTGATGCTTTACATGGTACTCACGTTGCTGGTATTATTGGTGCTGTAAGAGGAAATGACTTAGGAATAGAGGGTGTTGCTGACAACGTTGAGATTATGGTTGTTAGAACTGTACCTAATGGCGATGAAAGAGATAAAGATGTAGCTAACTCGATTCGTTACGCAGTCGATAACGGTGCTCAAATTATTAATATGAGTTTTGGTAAAGCATTTTCACCATATAAAGCTGAAGTAGACGCTGCTATTAAATATGCAGATTCTAAGGGTGTTTTATTGGTGCATGCTGCTGGTAACGACAACAAGAATACTGACGTTGAAAGTAATTTCCCAACTGATAGATATAACAGAAGAGGTACTGCTCGTAACTGGATTGAAGTAGGTGCATCTACATGGCATATTGATGAGGAGTTGCCTGCCACTTTCTCAAATTATGCGAAGAAGAATGTAGACTTATTTGCTCCAGGGTATAACATTTATTCTACTGTGCCAGGATCAGAGTATGAAGCATTAAACGGTACAAGTATGGCTTGTCCTGTTGTAGCGGGTTGTGCTGCAGTTTTAATGTCATACTATCCAAATCTGTCTGCTTCTCAAGTAAAGAAAATCTTGATGAAAACGGTTACTCCTTTAAAAGATAAAGAAGTTTACAAGCCAGGTTATGGAGACTTAGAAGAAGGTCAAGAGCCTGAAAAAGTGAAGTTTGGAACACTTTCAGTAACAGGAGGGGTTGTAAACCTTTATGAAGCTGTAAAATATGCCGAGAAAATCTCAAAATAGATTTTTCAGAATGCAAAAAAAGGGTTGGAATGTAAATTCTAACCCTTTTTTTATGATTCTTAATCCGATTATTCAATCAATAAATTATCAATTAATCTGACTTTCCCTAAATGAGCTGCGATTACGATTGCATAAGCATTAGGTGTTTGATAAGGTTCTACAGGTTTTAGGTCTGAAGTGTTGACAATTTCGAGGTATTCCAAATGGAAAGAAGTGTTTTTCTGGAATTTCTGTATTCCCCAATCAAGAACTTCTTTTGGTGCTTGTGAATGGTTGATTTTATTCTTCATCTCACTAATGACTTCATAAATAAAAGGAGCTTTAGCTCGTTCATCGGAAGTCAACCTTAAGTTTCTAGAAGACATTGCGAGCCCATCCTCTTCTCTTACCGTTGGAACGCCAATAACCTCTATGCCAAAAGAAAGTTCTTTTGTCATTTTTCTAATAATTAAAAACTGTTGTAAGTCTTTTAGCCCAAAGTAAGCTTTATCAGGATTAACCATATGAAAAAGCTTGCTTACAACAATTCCTACACCGTTAAAGTGGCCTGGTCTAAAGGCTCCTTCTAATTGTTTTTCGATGTCTCCAAATAAAAAACCAACAAGATTTTTGTTCTCAATTCCTGACGGATACATTTCTTCTACTGAAGGTAAAAACAAAATATCGCACTCAGCGTCTTCTAGAAGTGCCTTATCTTCAGTGTGTTTGATAGGGTAATGTTTAAGATCAATGGCATTGTTAAATTGTGTAGGATTGACGAAAATACTACAAATTGTAATGTCATTTTCTTTCTTTGATTGACGAATTAATGTTAGATGCCCTTCATGTAATGCACCCATTGTTGGTACAAAACCGATCGTTTTTTTTGAAAATTTGCAATTATTGACAAATTCTTTTAAGGTACTAACTTTGTTAAAAACGTTCATTTTAGGGGTTGATTTTTTGAAAATAAATTACTAAGTAACTGTAACTATTTACCTTAGTTTAGTATATTTAAGTTGAATTTAAGTAAGTTCTTCCGTACTTTTGCGTAGAAAAGGTGTAAATACGGTAGAATATGTCGAAATTAAAAATTCTTTATGTCTCAAGTGAGATAAATCCATTTTTGAAAACATCAGAGGTAGCAGATTACGTGAGAAAGCTTCCTCAATCGATGCAAGAAAGAGGAATGGAAATCAGAATTATGGTTCCAAGATTTGGATTGATCAATGAGCGTAAGAACAGATTGCATGAGGTAGTGAGACTTTCGGGAATGAACATTGCCGTAGGTGAGGACGAAAAGCCACTTACAATTAAAGTTGCTTCTATACAAAGTGCGAAATTACAAGTATACTTCATAGATAACGAAGATTATTTCCATAGAAAATCAGTATTCAGAGACAAAAAGAGTGATGAATTCTTCTCTGATAATGATGATAGAGCTGTATTCTTCTGTAAAGGAGTAATTGAAACTGTAAAGAAATTAGGATGGGCACCAGATGTAGTGCACTGTAATGATTGGTTTACAAGCTTTATTCCTTTGTACTTGAAAACTTCATACAAGAACGATCCAATGTTCAAAAATGCGAAAACTGTATTTACGGTTTATAATACGCAGTTTGATCATAAATTTGATCATGAGCAATTGGCAAATAAAGTGAAAATGTTAGATATCGATGATTCAATGTTATCTGATTTGTCATCGGCAGATTACAATAGCTTTATTAAAATTGGTTCTGAATATGCAGATAAAGTAACCAAAGGTAGTCCAGCTATCGATGATTCAGTAGTAGAGGTACTTTCTTCATATGGAGAAAAATTAACCGAGACTGAACCAGAAGGTGACGAGTATGCAGAGTCTTATTATGATATTTATACTGGATTAGCTGAATAATGTAAGCTTTTTAAGTATTTTTATATAAAAAAGGTAGTCGTTTTTACATCGACTACCTTTTTTGTTTGTGTGCTATAAGAATATTTGCAATTTTTGTCCTCACGTATTTTTTATTAGGTTTTCAACCATTTTAAACAATCCATTGTCATGGAAAAAGAGGGGTTTTAGATTCCCACTTTTTAACTGATAATTTTCCAGATGAATATAAGAAACTTATACATTAGAGCAATTTCATTTTTAGTAGTTATTTTTTCCATTGCTTGTGAGCGTACGGATCTACAAACAATTATAATTGGAGGAGACCTAATTGATGATGCAACAGTAATGTGTTATGCCGATACATTCGAAATTGAAATAGAAACACATTATAAAGATTCGCTTTATACTAAAAATGGAGCGTATTTCTTAGTAGGTTATGTGGATGAGGGGACCGAAATTGGTAATACTAAGACTATGGCTTTTACCCAATTAAGTATAGGTTCTGAAGAAGCAGTGAGTTTTGATGATAGAACATTAGATTCTATTTCTTTATCATTAGCATTAGAAAAAACAACTCTTTACGGAGATACTACACAAGAATTGACGCTTGAAGTATATGAATTATTAGACGATATTCAAGGTGATTCAATTGGATATTACTCTAATGATGAGGTTGAATATGCGGCAACACCAATTGGAACAAGAACTTTCAAAGTTTCAGATATCACAACTGATACAGTGAAAATTCAATTAGACAGTCTATTTGGAGCCAAGATTATATCTAATGGTGGATATGCTGATCAAGATGAGTTCGCAGAGACTATTAAAGGTTTAGCAATTAAAGTAAAAGACACTCAGACTCCAGCTTGGTCAGGGAAATACAGTTTAGAGAACTTTGGGACCGTTGTGACGATGGATATGCATTATTTTGGAGATTCTGAAGAAGATACTCTTAGAGATATATACTATTTTGGCTTTAATCAAAGATTTAATAATATAGAATATACACCAGGTACTTTAACTCAAAACATCAATATTGGAGATGTGGTTAAGTCTGAAGATTCTAATAATTTAGGCTTCGTTTTTGAAGGTACTGGAATGGTAGCTCGTATTAAGTTCCCTTCTTTAGCTAATTTAATGAAGAAGGAGGATGGAACTTTAAGAGAAGT
The DNA here is from genome assembly GCF_014534745.1 of Flammeovirga sp. EKP202. Taxonomy (GTDB): domain Bacteria; phylum Bacteroidota; class Bacteroidia; order Cytophagales; family Flammeovirgaceae; genus Flammeovirga. The sequence continues at coordinate 65,510 of NZ_JACVVP010000007.1, read as the reverse complement.
GCACATTAACCAAGCAGATTTAGCAATTACTGCGGTTGGTCCAGAAGATGATGGATATAAAGTTTACCCTGCATCAAACCTCCCACCACCATCAGGATTGTATTTTGGTTTTATGGATGAAGATGGTACAATACAAACTGTAGATAGTGAATCTAGACAATATAGATTATTACAAGCTCAATTCCCATCTTCTGGTAATCATCAAATTGGTTATAATTCTAATACACAAACATATACTTGGGCTAAATTAGCTCAATACTTACAAGAAAGAACATTTAGAGAGGTCGAAGGTTTACCTCTTGATGATGATGGTCTCGTTATATTACCAAGTCAACAATCTTCTTCTATTCAAAAGCTAGTTTTTGCAGGAGACGAAAATGATCTTATGCATCCATTAAATGGACAGCCTATGAAGATGAGATTAGTTGTATACTATGCTGTATTCAATGACCCTAACTATAACTGTAAATAGGGAGTTGATAATTATTCACTAAATTTATAAACATCATGTGCGGAATTGTCGGTTATGTAGGACATAGAAATGCACTAGACATTCTTATTAAAGGCTTAGAGCGACTTGAGTATCGTGGATATGATAGCGCTGGTGTGTCCCTTGTTGAAAACTCTGATGTAAAAGTTTTTAAATGTAAAGGGAAAGTTGCAGACTTAAAAAACGAATTAAAAGGACAAGACACTAAAGGTTCAACAGGTATAGGTCATACACGTTGGGCTACACATGGTGCTCCGAATGATGTAAATGCTCACCCTCATTATTCATCTGATTCAAAACTAGCAATGGTGCATAATGGCATCATCGAAAACTATGAAGTACTAAAAGCTCAATTAATAGAAAAAGGACATGTATTTCAATCAGAAACTGATACTGAAGTATTTATTCACTTTATCGAGCAAGTCCAAAAAGATAATAATTGTGATTTAGATCAAGCTGTTCGTATTGCCTTGAATGAAGTAGTGGGGGCTTACGCTATTGTAATCACAAGTAAAGATAATCCAGGGCAGTTAGTGGCAGCTCGTAAGGGTAGTCCATTGGTAATTGGTGTAGGGGAGAATGAGTTCTTCCTAGCTTCTGATGCTACTCCAATTGTAGAATATACAAAAGAGGTTGTTTATATTAAGGATGAGGAAGTAGTACTTCTTAAAGACGGTGAAATGACAATTACCGACATTAAGAATGTAGTTCAAACTCCTTATCTACAAACGTTAGAATTAGAACTAGAAGCTATAGAAAAAGGTGGATATGATCACTTCATGATGAAGGAAATCATGGAACAGCCTAAATCTGTAGCCGATTGTTTAAGAGGACGTGTAATTGCACGTAAAAACCATGTAAAGCTAGGTGGTATTTTAAATCACTTTGACGACCTTCTTAATGCTAACCGTATTGTAATTGTTGCATGTGGTACATCATGGCACGCAGGTTTGGTAGCAGAATATATTATTGAAGAATTAGTGCGTATTCCGGTTGAAGTGGAATATGCATCTGAATTTAGATATAGAAACCCAATTATCGGTAAAGGTGACGTGATGATTGCAATTTCTCAATCAGGGGAAACTGCGGACACATTAGCAGCTATGTCTTTAGCAGAGTCTAAAGGAGCTACTGTAATTGGAGTTTGTAATGTAGTAGGGTCATCTATTGCTAGAAACTCTCACGAAGGAGCTTATACTCATGCAGGGCCAGAAATTGGTGTAGCCAGTACAAAAGCATTCACTGCTCAATTAACAGTGCTTACTACAATGGCATTGATGTTGGCAAAAGAAAAAGGATCTTTAACAGAAGCACAATTACATGATTTGTTAGTGGAGTTTGAAAGCATTCCATCTAAGATTGAGAAAGTCTTACAAGTTGATGCTGCTGTTAAAGAGATGTCTGCATTGTATAAAGATGCTAGAAACTTCTTATATTTAGGTAGAGGGTTTAATTTCCCTGTAGCTTTAGAAGGAGCTCTTAAGCTAAAAGAGATTTCATATATTCATGCTGAAGGTTACCCTGCGGCAGAAATGAAACACGGTCCAATTGCTTTGATTGATGAAGAGATGCCTGTAGTAGTTATTGCTACTAGAGATAGCTCTTATGATAAAGTAGTGTCTAACTTACAAGAAGTTAAGGCTAGAAGTGGGCGTGTAATTGCTGTTGTAACTGAAGGTGATGCATTAATTCCAAGTATGGTAGATCACGTGATTGAGGTGCCTGATACGCATGAAGTATTAATGCCGATGATTTCTTGTATTCCTTTACAGTTGCTTTCTTATCATATCGCTGTTATGAGAGGGTGTAATGTGGATCAACCAAGAAACTTGGCAAAGTCAGTAACAGTAGAATAAATTATAATATGCTGAGTGATTATTAATAAATCACTCAGTTTAATTAAGAATATGCGCGACGAACATAGTTATAACACCAGTAGATCAGATATTATTCTGAAAGAGTATGGGAGAAATATTGAAGGTTTAGTTCAATTTATTTCTTCGTTGGAAGATAAGTCTTTAAGGACGCAATATGCATATACTTTGATTGCTTTGATGAAGCAGCTTCATCCAATACAAAAGCAATTAAATGATAGCCAACAAAGAATCTGGGATCACTTACAAGTGATGTCTGATTTTAAATTGGATATAGACTCTCCATACCCTGCTCCAAAGGAAAATATGATGTTCAGTAAACCAAGGAGAGTTGAATATACACAAAGTAATATCCGATTCAGACACTTTGGTAAAAATCTGGAGGCTATGGTTCAAAATGCTTTGGAATTAGAGACAAAAGAAGATGTAGAGTTAGCTTTTTCTAAGATTGTAAAATTGATGAAATCCTTCTATTCTGCTCAAGTAAATAATCAGATAGAAGATGATGTAATCATGAATACATTGAGTATTTTATCTAAGGGAAAAGTAAACATGAAAGAAGTAAAGGCCAAATATCCTGATGCTTTTAAAAATGTGAAACTTCCTTCGAATACGGCTGTAACGACTTCTTCTAGTAATAACTCTTCTTCAAAAAGTAAAAAGCGTCGTAAGAAAAGAAGAAAATAGTGAATGCTATCCTCTTAGGTAAGTGGTCACATAAAATAGTATCCCAAGTAATAGTAGAATTATCGAAGTGAATTTATTCAAAACGTAATTTTTACTTGATAATGCTAGTGTAATACAAAGGGTACAGATTAATATCGAAAATATTAAATCATAATTAAGGGTGTAGTCATAAAAGGCTTCACCCTTGATTGTTAATAGACAAGGGGTCAGTAAAAAGTTGATAATATAAGATCCCATGATATTACCAAGTGCAATATCTTGACGCTTTCTTTTAATTGCTGCTAAAGTAGTTGTGATTTCCGGTAATGAGGTACAAATAGACATTATACTTACACCAATAAATCTTGAGCTTAGTGGTGTTGTAGAGTTTAGTAATAATGCCTCAATAACCACAATATATGCACCTACACAAATAATTAGTATACCAACAATAATATTTCTTACAATTGTCTGTTTGTTGAATTGATGAAAAGAAGAATGCTTTTGTGCATTAAGAAGAGAAATTTCTCTTCTAGACTTCTTGTTGGTGAAAATTATAATATAATAGAAAACGAAGGTGCTAAATAGTATTAAAGCATCCGTTCTAGTAAGATAGTTGGCTCCAATATTAAAGATGAGTTGTTTATTTAATAAAACGAATAACAAAACACCTCCCAATATTGCAACAAGTAAATCTCTCCAAATACTCTTTGCAAACACCCTAATACTGGTAAAAAAAGTAGTCAGGCCTAGCCCAAAAACAATATTAAAAGTATTACTTCCTATCAAGGTACCGAAAGCAAGTGTTTCTTCATTCTTAAAGGTTGAAATCAATGATACAGCAACCTCAGGTATAGAGGTTCCCAATGCAACGATTGTAAGCCCAACCCTTAGTCCCGAAAAGTGTGATTTTGTAGATAAAGCAGTGGCACCTTTTGAAAGCATCAAAGCACCATTTCTCATCAGAATAACACCAACGGAACTAATAATTAAATGAAGAAGAATATATTCCATTCAGAAAGTCTATAAATGTAAATTAAAATGGTCTGCGTCGAGATGAGTTGGGAACTTCTCTCTTAAAGATTGAACATGATGGTAATTTAATGTGACAATTTGTATGTCATCTTCTTCGCTTATCTCATTTGTAATTTCACCTTTTGGATTATAAACAGCTGAATTGCCATTGTAGACTACCTCATTTGGATCAACTCCTGTTCTATTGACACCCACTGTATAGCTTAGATTTTCGATAGCTCTAGCCGCTAATAATGTATGCCATGCTGCAATTCTAGGTTTAGGCCAATTGGCAATACATAATAAAATATCGTAGTCATTATTTGTATTCCTGCACCATAGAGGAAATCTTAAATCATAACAAATAATAGGGTTTATTCTCCAGCCTTTCCATTCTTCTACTACTTGAAAGTCGCCAGGGGAAAAAGTCATGTGCTCAGAGGCCATTCTGAATAAATGCCTTTTATCGTAATGTGAAAAAGTGTCATCAGGTTTTACAAAAAGGAGCCTGTTGAATACTTTACGGTCTTGTCGAACAGGGTAACTTCCAATCATGGCAGCGTTCATTCTTTTTGATTGTTGTAGGAGCCATTTTGTAGTAGTTAAGCCAATAGGTTCTGCAAGGTCTGCTGCTGATTGATGGAATCCAGTTGTGAATAATTCTGGAAAAATAACTAGGTCGATATCTTTTTCATCAATTTGCCATAATTTTTCTTCTAAAGTAGCAAAGTTAGAAGTAGGGTTCATCCAGTCTATAGAATGTTGAACCATGGCAATTTTAAAGTTCTCTTGATGTTTCATTTTTTATAATCTACCAATAAAAGTTACGTAAAAATAATCACCAGTATTGGAATTTTGAAATACAGCAGCACCAATTGTGTTTGCATTCCTACTTTCGATTGTATTTCTACACGAAGTTCTCAACATATATTCGACAACTCCTGATGTAGGGTCTATATTCATACCTGAACTGAAACCCGTGCAACCACGCAAGTTTGTGGCTTTTGTTTGTGCAATGATCGCGTTTTTGTAATACCCTTCTTCTTCTTGGGTTAATTGCTCTCTCATATGTGGATTGTCAGCAATGCGAGCAGCAAAGCGTTTAGCTTGTTCAAAAAAGATAGGGTTGAACGTTAATTCAGGTAAATCAACCTCTTGTCGATGTTTGTTGATTTGATTCATAAAATCATCATCTAGACTGTTTGGTGTAGACCAATTGATTTCATTAGAAGTACAGCCGAGAAGGGTTAAAATTAGGAGTATATTTATTAGAAGTTTCATGACAAAAAATAATTCAATAAAAAAGCCACTCAACGAAGAGTGGCTGAAAGTTAGTTATTTTTTCGGAAATCTCATTCTATAGCTATGCTGAGCTTTTCCTTTTGAGATGTTATTCAGTTTGTTTTTGATTAACCTCTTTTTGATTGGAGTAAGGTAATCAGTGAATAGAACACCTTCAATATGATCATACTCATGTTGGATGACTCTTGCTGTCATACCTGAGAATTCCTCTTCTCTTTCATTAAGTTCTTCATCAAGGTATTTGATTTTTAGGTTAGAAGGTCTAGTAACATCTCCATTGATACCAGGAATACTTAAACAACCTTCTTCCATAGTGAATTCATCTCCCCATTCCTCAATGATCTCAGCATTGATAAAAGCTCCTCTGTAACCTTTTTCTTCTGACTCTTCGTCAATCATTAAGTTAGAGTCGATTACAAAAATTCTTTTTGCTTTGCCAATTTGTGGACCAGCAAGCCCAACACCATGAGCACCTTCCATTGTGTCAAACATATCAGAAGCTAACGTACCAACTTCTTTTAATTCTTCTTCACTAAAGTCTTTTGCAACTTTTCTTAATACAGGGTCGCCAAAAGCGACAACAGGATAAATCATATACTTATCTAAATTTTCTAAATGCTATTTTGTTCCAAATAAGATTGTAAAATAATAGCTGCACTTATTTTGTCCACATTTCCTTTTACTCTTCGGTCCTTCTTTTTCATGCCACCAGCAATCATAGATGCCTCTGCCATTTTAGAAGTGAACCTTTCGTCGACAAAATGTACTATTTTATCAGGAAAGTTTTTTTTCAATTTGTTGGCAAATGATTGTGCCGGTTTTGTATTGTCGGTTTCTTTGCCGTCTAGGCCAACAGGTAGCCCCATTACAAAACACTCAACATCTTCCTTTTCTAAATATTCTTTGATGTACTGCATTGCAACATTGGTTTGAACAGTCTCCAATGAAGATGCGATGATCTTAAGAGGATCGGTCACTGCAAAACCAGTTCTTTTTGTACCGTAATCAATTGCCAAAATTCTTCCCATTATCCTAAAGCTTCTTTTGCTTTTTCTACTTCTTTTTTACTATTACCTACAAAGATCTTATTATTTGCAATAATAACAGGTCTTTTTAAAAAAGAATACTCTTGAAGTATTAACGATTTATAATCATTCTCAGATAAATCCTTTTCATGAAGTCCCATAGGTCTAAATTGTCTTGACCTTCTGCTAAAAAGCGCTTCATAAGATCCAACTAGTGATTGCATTTCATCAATTTGTTCTTCAGTGATCTTTTCGGTTTTAATATCCTGAAAAAGATCAAACTTATCTTTTCCAATTTCTTCAATAATTCTCTTGCAGGTAGAGCAAGTAGATAAGTGATATATTTTTACCATTATGGATTGTATGTTGAATATTCAGTTGATTTAAATTGAATCTCTTGAATGTTATTATAAATATTTTGAGCAATCTTGTCAGTTGGTAAATCGTTAGGATCTGTCCCGAACGGTTCTTCGATCTCCTCTGAAATGGTCACAATACTCATCGCTACGTAATAAACCATTACCACCGCAAGAATTGTCCACCATCCTAATGTATTGATTAGACCAAATGGAATGATAATAGCATAAACCCAAATATAGAGTCTTAATAGAAATGTATGAGATTCAGGCATTGGAGTATTTTTAATTCTTTCGCATTTACCCATAATGTCAATCAGTTCATCGCTATTTTCAATTAATTTTAAAAATTGAAAATCAGTAATGTCACCTCTATTAAGTGCTATCTTTAATTTCTCCTGAATGTATGAATTGATAGCATTAGGAATATGATCCCATTTTTTTACTTCAACTAATAATTTATCACCAATAAACTCAATCTCACTAAAAACGACTCCATCTCTAAGGTGTTCCTTTAATACAAAAGGGAAAGATGCAATCAGTTTCATTAAATCTTTTTTTTCATCACTGTCACTTAGCATCGAATGAACTTGTAAAGCATAATTTCTGGAAGTGTTTACAAGTCCTCCAAGTACTTTTCGAGCTTCCCACCAACGGTCATATGCCGTGTTATTTCTAAAAACTAACAAAATACCTAATATAGCCCCCATCAAACCTGGAAGTGAAAAATTCATTCCGATATCAAAATGTTTGAATTCATGGACAGCACATAATATTGTAGTAGGGATCGTAATCCATACCAAATCAAATGCTAGTTTTTTTATGAGATAACTTTTGTAATTGAACATCCCATAAAAGGTAGTATTTCTGAACTTGTTAATTTTAGGCATAGTTTGAAAAGATTATAATGATATTTTATTTGATGAGTAATTTTGATTCAAAAAGTATAGTCAGAGGAAGACAACAAGAATATTAATTGAGGTTAAGCGATAAGTTCTTGATGCATAATTTTCGCTTCGCCTTTTACCATTACTTTTTTATTTGCTACTGAAGTGATGGTGGTTTTAATGATAGCTGTTTTTCTTCTAGAATCTATTTCTGTGATTTCAAAGTTTGCTACATACTCTTCGTTGACAAACATTGGTCTTAAAAAATCCATTTGTTGTGAAAGATATACTGATCCATTACCTGGGAATTCAGTACCTAAAACTCTTGAAAAGATACTCGCAGAAAGAAATCCGTGCATAATTGGTTTTTTGAAAGGAGTTTTAGAAGCAAACTCATCATCAATATGGATAGGATTAGTGTCGCCCGTCAATTCAGCAAATGCATTTACTTGGTTTTGAGTAAAACTGAAGTTCGTTGCGTAGTTATCTCCAATTGAAAGCATAATTTTTTGATTAAATGTCTAAATATATTTGTAAATAAACTTAAAATGATGATAAAAATCTTCAAATTCGACGAAAAATATTAACTTTGTGTCGATGGTGTGAATTTTATGATAGTAATCATTGCAAAATACCGCACCACATTTGATTTGATTTAAATTTTTTTCATTTTCATATTTACAGGACTAAAGGTAATGTCTGTGGCGTTACCTTTTTTCATGAAAAATTTTATGCAAAAGTAGCATGATAATTCGTAAATATGTTCCTATTTAAAAAAAATCTAAATAAATTTGCAAGCCGAATTAAGCTACTACTTTTATAAGTAAAAACAATAGTACACTATCGGTAGTTATAGTAAACAAATTTTCGATTAATAAAATCATATAGAAATATGTTGAAGATCAATGATCTGAAAGCTTCGATTGAAGACAAAGAGATTCTTAAAGGGATTAATTTAGAGATTAAACCAGGAGAAGTGCATGCGATCATGGGACCAAATGGTTCTGGAAAAAGTACTTTAGCTTCTGTTTTAGCCGGTAGAGAAGATTACGAAGTAGACGGTGGTGATGTTGATTTTGATGGTGAGGATTTGTTAGAAATGGCACCTGAAGTAAGAGCTCAGAAGGGACTTTTCTTAGCATTTCAATACCCAGTGGAAATCCCTGGTGTTAGTAATACTAACTTCTTGAGAACAGCCGTGAATGAAGTAAGAAAAGCAAGAGGTGAGGAGCCTTATAATGCTGCCAACTTCATGAAAGAGATGAAAGAGAAGATGCAAATCGTTTCTATCGATAAATCATTAATGGGTAGATCTTTAAACGAAGGTTTCTCAGGTGGTGAAAAGAAAAGAAATGAGATTTTCCATATGGCAATGCTTGATCCTAAATTAGCGATCCTTGACGAAACGGATTCTGGTTTGGATATCGACGCATTAAGAATTGTGGCTAATGGTGTGAATACATTACGTGACGGTAACCGTTCGTTTGTAGTAGTAACTCACTACCAAAGATTACTAGATTATATTGTTCCTGATTTTGTTCACGTATTATACAAAGGTAAAATCGTTAAGTCAGGTACTAAAGAATTAGCACTTGAACTAGAAGAAAAAGGTTACGATTGGATCATCCAAGAAGTGGAAGGTCAAAACTAATTCCCTTTATAACGATGAGTATAGTAATTGAAAATGCTGCATTAAAAAACAATGCACTGTCATACATTGAGGATACGATTGAAAAAGTACCTGCTTTAGTTCAACTTAGAACAGAAGCTGCTGAGACTTTCGCATCTTCAGATTTTCCTTCTATTCAACACGAGGAATGGAAATACACTAACATCAAAAAGTTAGTGAGCAATACTTATTCTTTCTCAAATGATGTAAATGTAACCGCAGCTGACATCCAAGATTATTTAATTGAGGGTACAGATGTAATGGTTTTTGTGAATGGTGTATATAATGCATCATTATCTTCATTTACGTCAACTGACAAAGTAATTGTGGCGCCTTTGAGCGAAGCAATTGAGAAGCATCAAGATTTAGTTTTAGCACATCTAGGAAAATACGCTGATAACTCATTACCGTTTGTAGGTGTGAATACGGCATCAGTTGTAGAAGGTGGTTTTGTATATGCGAAAAGAAATGCATTGTCTGAAACTCCTTTGATGTTCCTAAATGTTATTTCTGGTGACAATATTGTAGTTCAACCAAGAATATTAGCGGTACTTGAAGAAGGCGCTCAAGCTAGTATTATTGAAAGAAATGCAGTAATTAAAGGTGAAGCTGTATTGGTTAACAGTGTAGCTGAGGTTAATGTTGCCGAAAGAGCAAACTTGAGTCATTTGAAGCTTCAAGATGAATCCGAAAATACTTCTTTAGTGACACTTTCAGAAGCTCAACAAGCTGATAATAGTGTTTATCACAATATCACAATCACTACAGGTGGTCACATTGTGAGAAACAACTTAAATATCGCTTTAGGTGAGCATTGTGAAGGTTTGATGACAGGTCTTTATCTTGTAAAAGGAAAGACTTTAGTGGATAATCACACAATGGTGGATCATAAAATGCCTAATTCATACAGTAATGAATTATACAAAGGTATTTTATCAGAAAAATCTAAAGGTGTTTTCAATGGTAAAATCTTCGTAAGAGAAGATGCTCAGAAGACCAATGCATTCCAGTCGAATAAAAACATTTTATTGTCGCAAGATGCTGTTGTGGATACTAAGCCACAATTAGAAATCTGGGCAGATGATGTATCTTGTTCACATGGTTGTACTGTTGGAGCCCTTGATGAAGAACCAATGTTCTACTTAAGAGCAAGAGGTATTCCTGAAGACAAAGCAAGAGGTTTATTAATCTATGCTTTTGCTGGGGACGTCATCGAAAAAATCTCTAATGAGAATGTGAGAGCTTTAGTAGAGAAAATCGTAGCTGCTGAAATGGGTTATGATTTGATCTAAGCAAATAAGCTTATTAAATATAAAAAGCGGAACATTATTACAATGTTCCGCTTTTTTGTTTTCAATCAATATGGTTATCTCAAGAATAACAATTCTCTATATTTTGGAAGAGGCCACATTTCATCGTCAATCATTGTTTCCAATTTATCAACGTGCCATCTTAATTCTTCAAAATATTTTTCTTTGATTTCATCACAGTAAGCAATCGCTTTTTCTTCAGTACTTTCAATCGCGTTGATACGTTTTCGTTCCTGAGTCATTTCATTGCTTAGTTTCTTTACTTGATTAAGGTGTTTTGAAACTTTTTTGATAAGATTCATTACTTCCTCCGTTTCCTCTTCAAGCCCTATGTCTTTCATGCCCTTGACGTTCTCAATCAGCATGTTTTGATATCGAATAGCTGTTGGACAAATATGGTTCAAAGCAAGGTCTGCCATTACTCTAGATTCAATTTGCATTTTTCTAGTGTAATTTTCGAGGCGAATTTCATGACGGGCAATAAGCTCTGCTTGTGTCATAATTCTCATTCGCTTGAAAAGACGGGAAGTTGCCGCTTTCTTTAAAACTTGTAAAGCTCTTGGTGTATCTCTAAAGTTAGAAAGTCCTCTTCTTTTCGCTTCTTGAACCCATTCTTCACCATATCCATTACCTTCAAAAACAACTTTTTTTACTGAAGGGATGTAAGAACGTAAAATGTCAATAATAGCGACCTCTTTTTTCTCATCCTGTTCAATCAATTTATCCACTTCTCTTTTGAAAAGTTCTAGTTGATTTGCAACGGCAACATTCAATACAGTCATCGCTCTAGCGTTATTTGCATTAGAACCAACTGCTCTGAATTCAAATTTGTTACCCGTAAATGCGAAAGGGGATGTTCTGTTTCTATCCGTGTTATCTAATAAAATAGGAGGGATCTTATTGATGCCCAATTTCATGTAGATATTATCTCCCTTTTTCACTTTTATATCGCCATTGTTTTCTAGCTCTGTAAGAACATTAAAAAGCTGAGTTCCAATAAAAGCTGAAATGATTGGAGGAGGAGCTTCATTCGCACCTAATCGGTAATCATTACTCGCCGAAGCAATAGAAGCTCTTAAAAGGTCTGCGTTGTCATAAACGGCCTTTAAAATATTGATAAAGAAGGTGATAAAAATAAGGTTTTCCTTAGCCTTTGTACTAGGTTGTAGAAGATTTTTACCCTTATCAGTAAGTAACGACCAGTTATTGTGTTTACCACTACCATTTAATCCCTCGAAAGGTTTTTCATGGAATAAAACTCTGAAGTTATGACGAGAGGCTACTTTTCTCATCAAATCCATCAACAATTGGTTGTGGTCGTTCGCTACATTTACTTCTTCAAAAATTGGGGCAACTTCAAATTGACTTGGAGCAACCTCATTGTGACGAGTCTTAATAGGGATACCCAATTTATAGGCTTCGATTTCAAGACCTTGAAGGAATCGTGATACTCTGGAAGGAATTGCACCGAAATAATGATCATCTAACTGTTGACCTTTTGGGGGAGTTCTTCCAAATAACGTTTTTCCTGTCAATAATATATCAGGCCTTGCATCTGCGAGAGCCTTATCGATCAAAAAGAATTCTTGTTCTGTACCTAAAGTGGCTTGTACTTTTTCTATGCTTCTATCAAAAATTTGACAAACTGCCGTAGCTGTTTTATCAATTTGCTCTAGTGCCTTTAAAAGAGGTGCTTTGTTATCCAAAGATTCTCCAGTATAAGAAACAAAAACTGTAGGTATGCAAAGTGTTTTTCCTTTTCCACTCTCAATAATAAAAGCAGGTGAAGTAGGATCCCAAGCAGTATAACCTCTAGCCTCAAAAGTCTGTCTCAAACCGCCACTTGGAAAAGAGGATGCATCAGGTTCTTGTCTAACAAGAGCACTACCTTTGAAACGTTCAATCGCATTTCCATCATTTGTCATTTCAAAAAATGCATCATGTTTTTCAGCTGTAGATCCAGTAAGAGGTTGGAACCAGTGTGTATAGTGTGTTACACCTTTGGAAATTGCCCAAGCTTTTAAAGAAGTCGCTACAGCGTCAGCAACGTTTTCATCAATTTGTTCTCCTTTATGGATCGCATTCTGTAATCTGGTATAAATGTCAGTTGAAAGTTGTTCTTTCATGACAAGAAGACCAAACGTATTTTTACCGAAATAGTCTGAAACTTTTTCACTTGGAGGGGTAACATTTATAGGTTGTCTTAGTTCAACCACTTTTAAAGCATCAAAACGCTGTTTCGCCATACTTTGATATTTATTTTTTTTATTTCACTTCTAAAAGTAAAAATACGTTTTTTTTGTTATATTCTTTTTTTTATAACACATAAAATATATGTTAGGTTTTATCACTTTTAAAAACAGTTTGTGCTAAAGCTGATTATCATACTTGGTATGTTCTTTGATTAATCATTACCTATTAACGAAATATATTAAAATAATAGTCGTTGATAAGGTATAAAGAGAGATTTTTGATAGGTGTCGTAGCACTTCATCCCCATAATAGAGCTTCTATGAAGAGTTTTTTACTAAGTTGTTTATTTTTATTGATTACTCATTTTTGTTGGTCACAATCAGTCACTGGGTCTATTGCAGTTGACGGTGGTAGAGATGTAACCAATGATCCCGAAGGAAGAGTTCACTTAAGGATAAAATCACAAAATGCGACGCATATGAAAATTAGTCGCGACGAAAGTTTTAGAGGAGTAGTTTGGGAAAGGGTCAATTGGGAGAAGTCTGATTTTCCTATTATCGGAAGAGGAGAAGAGGATGGAGTAAAAACAATTTATGCCGTTTTTAAAGACGAAGATTCAGGAAACGTATCTGAGGTTGCCACTTTGATTGTAGAATTGGACAGAACACCACCTCAGAATCCAGAAATAATGATTAATGGTGGTTTATTATTCACCAACAGTAAGAAGCGTACAGTATCATTATTTTTATCAGCAGAAGATGCTTATCAGATGAGAATATCCAATAGACCTGATTTTATTGGTAAGCAGTGGGTGACTTTTGCACAAAGAATTGATAATTATAAACTTCCTGGCCTTGATGGTGAGAAAGAAGTTTTTGTTCAATATAGAGATGCTGCTGGTAACGAAACAAAGGTTATCAGTGCTAAAATAACGATTGATACAACGCCTCCAACTGAAGCTAAAATGAAAATCAATGACGGAGAAAAGTTTTTGAAAGACTCTGTTATTACACTACATTTCTTCGCTCAGGGAGCTTCGCATATTCAAATTCGTGGTGGAGATGGATGGATTGATTATGCAGAGGAAGTACAATGGACATTATCTCCTGGAGATGGAGAAAAGGTGGTTTATGCTCGTTTTAGAGATGAAGTAGGTAACTATTCAAAAATTGTTTCAGCCAGAGCTATTGTTGATAGAGTACCACCTCGATTTGGTAGAGTCATTATTGATGACGGTCGAAAGTACATTGATAATCATGCGAGACATAAATTACAGTTGATAATTCAAGGTGCTTCTGAAATGAAGGTTTCTAACAAAGAAGACTTTAGTGATGCAGAATGGATGCCTTATACTTCAATTGTTCCAGTGTGGAACTTTCCAATTGGTGATGGTGAGAAAACAATATATGTGAAATTTAGGGATAGAGCTAAAAATGAATCAGAAGTTTACACTTCTTCTGTGATATTAGATTCTACTCCTCCCCAGAATCCTAAATTGGATATATATGCTGAAGGTATAGTTCAGGATACACTAAATAATGTCAAATTATTAAAGGATGAAAAACATATTGTTGATTTGAGAATTAAGGCTGATGATGCCAAGTTTATGATGATTTCAAATCAACAAACTTTCTTTGGGTCACGCTGGATGATTTATAAGGAAGAACACAAGAATTGGAAACTATTGAGCGGAGAAGATGGTATAAGAACAGTTTATGTCAAGTTCATGGACCGAGCGAAAAATGTTTCTGAAGTTGCTTTTGACCGTATTTTAATAGATACAGAGCCTCCTCTTGGTGGTAAAATAGCAATTGATAACAATAAGGAATATAGTATTGATAAAGAACATATGGTCAACTTAAAGTTATTCGCTAGAAAAGCGGATTACATGCAAATAAGTAATGACCCAACGTTTATGGACTCTGAATGGGAGGCCTACAATGTGATTAAAAAATGGAAACTTGATGGTGATGATGGTGTAAAAACAGTATTTGCTCGTTACAAAGATTTAGCGGGTAATGTATCAGAACCTGTATCTGATAATATTGTATTGGATACAAAACCTCCATTTAATTGCTCTATTGTAGTCAAAAATCACAAAGAAGGAGTTGTCAATCATCCTGATGCCATTGCTTTGGTAAGAGTAAACGCTGAAGATGCTATTAAAATGCAGATTAGTAACCACCCGAATTTTGAGAAAATTAGATGGATTGGTTATTCAGAATACAATATACCTTGGAGACTTCCAGGTGAAGATGGTGTAAAAGAGATTTATACAAGATTTATGGATGAAGCAGGGAATGTTTCTGATACATATTCCGTTAATGTAACATTAGATAGAACTCCTCCAGTAGAAGGTAATGTTGAGATTGTAGAAGCTCAAGATAAGTTAATTAACCTTGAAGAAGTAACATTGAACATCACAGCGAAAGGTGCTAAGACAATGCGTTTATCGCCAAGATCAGATTTCAAAGGGGCTGAATGGGAAAATTATGCTACATCTAAGAAGTGGAAATTCCCTCCAGGTGATGGTTTGAAGTTTGTTTATGTGATCTTCAAAGATGCAGTAGGTAACATTTCAAAACCATCATATGTGTCAGTGGGGGTTGATACAGATGCTCCACGTGAAGGTTCAATTTTAATTGGTCAAGGCGAAAAGTATTGTACTGATTATGATGCAAGAGTAAGACTAAAGCTGAATGCAAGAGGGGCTACTAAAATGATGATTTCAAATAATAAAGATTTCGACGGGGCAACTTGGGAGAGATTTAGATATTATATTTATGATCATTATTTAGAAGCTGCTGAAGATGGTGAGAAAACGGTTTTTGCTAAGTTTAAAGATGATGCTGAAAATGTAACTTCGCCTGTATCAGCAAGTATACTGTTAGACCGTCAAGAACCGGTGAACGAGAAGCTAATCATCAATAATGGTGAAGAATATACTAATGATAAAACAGGTAGTGTACAGTTAGAAATATTTGCAGAAGGAGCTACAGAGATGAAAGTGACCAACGACAGATATTTCAAGTCTCGTATTGATTGGGAGCCTTATGATACAAGTAAGGATTGGATTATCCGACATAGTACTGATGGTGAAAAGTATGTCTATGTGAAGTTTAGAGATGAGGCAGGAAATGAGTCAATGGTAACTGAGACTAAAATTATCTTAGATACAACACCACCAATTCCAATGTATGTGAAAATCGAGAATGGTAAAACTGCTGTTGATAATCCTACTGTAAATATTACAACAAGGGCAAGAGAGGCTGTTTATATGATGGTTTCAAATAACCAAGATTTTAAAGGAGGTATTTGGAGACCATATTCAGAGAAGTTCTCATGGAATTTAGATCCTGGAGCGGGTATTAAGAGGGTATTTATTAAGTTTAAAGATAACTCTCAAAATGTTTCAGATTATAAGTATGCCGAAACAACGTTATACGAAGGAAATTAATAATAGTATTTTTTAAATAGGAAGAAAGCTTGCAGTGATGCAGGCTTTTTTCGTTACAATTCAAGGGAAGATATTTTGTACATTGTAAACTAAATTATCATCATTTTTCAATCGACCTTTCTACAAGTATTTATACGATCTACTTTCATGCTTCCTTCTTCTTCATTTTTGTCTTAACACAAAAACGAAGCAAAAAAGTCAAGGCTTAGAAGTCAAAAGCTAAATTCCATTCCTCTCGCCTAAATGATTTTAAACTCGCTTTGCTCAAACAAGAAAGTCATTTTTAACGGCTCATTTCATAAAATTCTTAACGCTTTTCCCTTCAAGGGCGATAGAGCACTACCAAACGAATAGGGTAGGAATTCGATTGGCGCGAATGTTTAGCGTAATCGACATTCGTGTTCTATTGATCAACAGAAATCTCCTAATTTCTAAATACTAAAAATAACGAAAACTTAGTTTACAATGTATTGAAGTGCAAGTTGAATTAATTATGCACTTTTTCACTTGCTTACCTTAATCATGAGCAACAAAAAAAGCCTACAATAAATGTAGACTTTTCGTTGCATATATAATCATTCGTATTTAGTTCATTTGCAAATGCCTATGATTGTGGCATTTCTATTTCTATAAAGTCTTCTTTAGGTCCCTCACAAGTAGGGCAGCAAAAAGAACTAGGAAGAAATTCGAATTTTGTGTTTTCAGGTATACCTTCATCAGGCATTCCCATACTTTCATCATAAATGCTCAGACAGTTCTGACATTGATAAACGCTTACAGTTGTAGAAGCAAGCTTTTTCTTTGGCTCATCAATGTCATAATTACTATTATCTAAGTTTTCGTAATAAAGATGACTTAATTCAATAAGAATAGGAGGTATTGCCTCTTTTGGAATTCTTTTTACGAAAGGAATATACTTTGGCTCGTTGCAATTGAAATCCTTAGCGTAGAGTACATTGTAAGTATTTTCTCTAGTAGAAGAAGGAATACTTTCAATTACTACAGATGTGAAAAGAATTACAGGCTTAGTCTTTATGGTAAAAGTAAGACCATAAGTACTAATATCTTGTTTGTCTAAAGCTCTTACTAAATAGTTTTTAAGCTCAAGTGCTTCGTTATCAAGTACGGGTAAATGCCAGTTTAATTCCAAAGATGAATGTCTAACATTGATACCAAACTTACCAAGCAGCTTTTCCCATATTATGATATGCTTACTATCAATTCCCTTGACAATAAATGACTTCCAAGGAGTGATTGTAATTTTACCAATATTCGTTTTAAGACATACTTCACAAAGTTCTTTTAAGAAAGGAATATCAAAGCTATTGTTTCTCCAATAAAGACCTAGCCAATACTTACCACTTAACATACGGTGCATTCCTTCATAATAAGGGAAAGGACCTGTTGGTAATGCAAGAGGTTCTGTTTTAGCAATAGTGTTAATGTCTAATGTACTTACAACAGTTTTCCATACCTTTGAACTATTAATGGTTTTACCAGGTACATGAAGACCTTCAAAAGCCTTTACAACTTTAGCAATATCATAGTTATAGATTAAACTAGGGCATTCCCAAAGTACCTCAGCGTGTTCTTCTTCTCTGATGAATAAGTACCAATATCCTTCTTTTTCTGAAGCAACAAAGTTCAGGTGACCCGTGAATAAAGGAACCATCGTTTGTGCTGGATCAATGATATTTACTTTTAATTTTGGTTGAAAATCAAAAGTATCCAGAATATAATGGTAGGTGTGTGCTGCTAACCAACGTGTACTTGGAATTACATCCAAAGCTACGTAAGAAGTTACAATATTTTGAAATTGCTCACCATCACAATCAAAAGTTGTTTTGATAGACTCAAAAGTTTCTTTCAGTTTTGGTCTACTAATTTTTGGTGGAGCAAAAAGAATATCTTGTCGAGATCCAAAGTGAATATGATCTACTTCTAATTCTTCAGCAACTTGTATAATTTTAAGAAAATCGCCAGGAGAAGAGATTCCTCCTTTGATGAAAATTCTTACTAAATCTTCTTTTTCTAGTGTATTCTCTAATTGTTCGATCATACTATATGGAGTTTGTGAAGTAAGCTAAAGTTTGTTTACTCCTATAAAGTAACTAATTTTTCTGCATTGTTTTTCAACATTTCTTGAAGTTCGGTCTTACAGCTACCACATCCTAAGCCTGCACCTGTCTTCTCACAAAGTGTATTTAATGTAGTACATCCTCCATCAATAGCATTTTGAAGGTTACCACTACCAACATTTGCACAAGAACAAACAACTTCACCAATTAGAGGTTCAGCATCACTTTTACCTCTCAATAGCTCACTTCTTCGACTTCCCAATTCGGTCTCCATCTCAATGAGCTTCTTGTAATCAGCAAATTCAGCTTTGTCACCTAATAATATAGTACCAACTAAGCGGTCATCTTTAATGATACATTTCTTATAGAAAGCTTCGGCTTTATCCAATAAGATCACTTCTTCGTAGCTTCTATCTTTTGGTGGTATATCAATAACACCCAATGAGCATAAACTAAGATCAGAGAATTTTAAGATGTTCATAGGAAGTGTACCACTATAACGGCTCAATAAATCACCAGAGATGAAGCGAGCACAAGTATCAGCTTGTTCTTCTGCTCCAGCAGTTGTACCATTTAGTTGTCCTTCAAACTCAGCAATCTCACCCATCGCAAAGATATCAGGGTCAGAAGTCTGAAGGTATTCATTGATAGTAATACCTCTTGATGTTTTCAAACCAGCTTCTTTACCAATTTCAGTGTTTGGTCGAGTACCGATAGCATAAACAATAGCATTACTTTCAATCGTTCTACCACCTTTTAGCTTTGCCTTGTAGAGTTTATCTCCTTGTTTTTCAATTGTTTGAACTTGGTCGTTGAGTAGTACCTCAATTCCCTTATCCTCGCAATGATGAAGAAGTAATTCTGAAGCCGTAGGATCCAGTTGTCGGTCCATCAGTCTGTTGGCTAATTGAATAATTGTAACATCGATTTCAATTTCTCTCAACGATGCAGCAAGTTCTAAGCCTAAAAGACCTCCGCCTACAATGATTACTCTTCCTCCTTTATTGTCTAAGTATTGCTTTAAATTGTCTGCATTCTTTTTATTTCTCATTGTGAAAACACCTTCGAAATGAATAGGAACATCAGCAGGAACAAAAGGTCTACTACCTGTAGCAATTATTAGTTTATCATAGTTATATCGATCTCCGAATTGATCTACAATTTCTTTGTTGTCTCGATCAACACTTTGGATACTCTTATTCAAGTGAATTTTAACACCTAATCGGTCAAATTCAGACAATTCATCGAATTTCTGTAAATCTTTCCATAAAAGAGTCTCATTGACATACTCAGGTAAAAGTACACGATTGTAGAATGGAGTACTTTCTTTTGAGAATACCTCAATTTCATCCTCTTTATTTATGCCTCTATAAGTATGGATAAAACGGTAAGCCGCTGCACCCGCACCTACAATAAGAATTTTTTCTTTCTTCTTTTTATATTTCTCTACTTGAGCAGAAGAGAATTTAAAGTCAGGCTCTTTAGAAATAGGGTCAATAGCATTGGCTGTAAGGTTATTTGTTCGAGCAAAAATACCATTACTAATTTTACCCCAGTGCATTGGCATAAAGATTACGCCTTCTTTAATATCGGTTGTGACAATAACATTAACTCTACAGTCACCTCTTTTAGTTGTGATAACCGCTGTATCACCATCCTTAAGACCTCTTTCGGTAGCATCTTTAGGATGCATTTCTAAGAAAGGATCCGATATATGTTGATTTAATTTATTGACTTTACCCGTTCTTGTTCTTGTGTGCCATTGATCTCTAATACGACCTGTTGTTAGAATTAATGGCATTTCTGGTGTAAGAAGATCTGAATTATTTTCAACTCCAGAAGTTAAGATTTGAGCTTTTTTATTAGGAGTGAAGAACTGTTTGTCTTCGAATAATCTATCTGTACTTTTTCCATTTACATAAGGCCATTGAACTGATCTTTCTTTCTTTAAAGTATCATAAGTAAGTTCAGCGATGTCAATGTTTGTTCCTTTTGTAAGCAATGCATGTTCTTTGAAAATATCTTCAGTAGATTGATAATCAAATCCATGGTAGCCCATTTTTTGAGCGAAACGGCAGAAGATTTCTGTATCAGGAAGTGCTTCACCTGGAGCGGGAAGTACTCGCTCTAAATGACTTATTCTACGTTCAGAATTGGTCATCGTTCCTTCTTTTTCTAACCATCCTGCAGCGGGAAGAATCATATCTGCATGCTCAATGGAATCAGCTTTATTTGAAATATCTTGAACGATAACAAACTTCGCTTTCTTTAATGCTTCTTCAACTAGCTTTGAATTAGGTAAGCTTACCATTGGGTTGGTACATACAATCCAAACAGCTTTCATTTCTCCCGAATGCAATGCTTCGAACATCTCCGTTGCAGTTTTACCAGGTTTCTCTTGGATATGATCCACACCCCAGAAATCGGCAACTTTTTGTCTGTGCTCAGGGTTTTTTAAATCATGGTGAGCCGCTAGGAGAGAAGCCATACCACCTACTTCTCTACCACCCATTGCGTTAGGTTGGCCTGTAAGTGAAAATGGTCCTGCACCAGGTCTACCAATTTGACCTGTAATTAAGTTTAAGTTTAATAATGCAAGGTTTTTATTTGTTCCTTGAGCACTTTGGTTCAAGCCCATTGCCCACATATTGATAAATCCTTTTGCGTTACCAATATATCGAGCGGCTAATTTTATTGCATCTATTGTCACCCCTGTGATAGCACTAGCTTCTTTCAGAGGTCTTCTCATTACTTCTTTTCTATATTCATCAAAACCATCTGTATGATTTTTGATGAAATCCCAATCTAAGTCTCCTTCTTCAATGATTGCTCTACCAATAGCTTGGTAAAGTACTACGTCAGTACCTGGCTTTAATTGTAAGTGTAGATCGGCGATTGCACATGATTGTGTCTTTCTAGGATCAACAACAATAAGTTTGGTATCAGGATTTTTTTCCTTATGTGCCTCAATTCTTCTGAATAAGATAGGATGACACCAAGCGGGGTTAGCACCTGCAATCATAAAAGTATCTGCAAGTTCTATATCCTCATAAGAAATTGGGACAGTATCTTCACCTAAAGTTTTTACATAACCAACAACGGCACTACTCATACAAAGTCGTGAATTCGTGTCAATGTTGTTGGTTTGGAAAAAACCTTTTGTAAGTTTATTGGCTAAATAATATTCTTCAGTAAGACACTGACCAGAGACATACATACCCACTGAGTCAGGTCCATATTTTTTTATAATTGATTTAAACACAGCTGCAGCTCTTGTAAAAGCTGTATCCCAGTCCACTCTTTGTAAGTCATGTTGTTTACTCCATCGCATTTGCGGATAAAGCAAACGGTCTGTAGTATCTTGAACTACATAGTTTAGGTTCATGCCTTTTGAACATAACTTCCCTTTGTTGACTGGATAATTAATATCTCCTTCAACTGTTAATTTGCCTTTCGCATCCTTTTTAACATCTATGCCGCAGCCTACTCCACAATAGGAACATGTTGATTTGTATGTTGAGATATTTTTCATAATCTAATTTGCTAAGTTAAAAGTTAGGGCAACAAACATTGTTGCCCTATTTTAAGCATGTGTTTGTTTTAGTGGTTGCTTACGACTACTTCCTCAAAGGATTTTGAGAAGTAATACGTACAACACGAAAGTAAAAGTAAGTAAAAATACGTAATTGTACGTACTTTTAATGTGATTTTTTTAATAAAAACACGTAATTTATAATGAATACAAAAAAATCCCTACTCAGAAAATTAAATTCTAAGTAGGGATTGTCTATTTAATGAGTACTTAAAAATTGAAATTAAGTAGTCATTTCTAAGTGTTATTTATAATAATTCAGCTTTTAACGAAGCAATTTCATTCACCTTTGCAATTAATTCAACAGCACTCTTCACCTCCATCTTTTTCATAATATTAAAACGATGGGTTTCTACGGTTCTCACACTTTTATTTAAAATACCCGCTATTTCTTTACTACTCTTTCCGTGAACCACGTATTTCAATATCTCTTTTTCTCTCTTTGTAAGATCAATATTCGCAGAAGTATCGGTAGTAACTGTTTCAGTAACAGGTTCAGTGTTATGTTTCATATTTAGGTATCCTTCTACCAATACTTTTGAAATATCACCACTGAAGTATTTTTTACCTTCATGTACAGTCTTTATTGCTTTTAAGAACTCATCACTGCTTGAATCCTTTAATAGATAACCGCTAGCACCTTTTTCTGCTGCATCTAATATATATTCAGCATCATCGTGCATCGAAAGGATTAAGACTTTGGTCGTGGAGCTGTATTCTTTAATTTTTGAAGCAGCCATGATTCCATTCATCACGGGCATTCTTATGTCAATTACAAGCACATCAGGTTTAAGTTCTTTACATAACTCCAATGCCTCTTGTCCATTAGCCCCTTCTCCAATTACATTTATTTCATGACTGTTTTCCAACAGTAGTTTGATACCATTTCGGACAACAACATGATCATCTGTAAGTACTACTGAAATTTGACTCATTTATAATATATTTTATTGATGTGAGTTTATACTAGTGCAATATATAAAAATTACTTAGTTAATCTTTATTTATAGGTACTTCTACTGAAATTGTTGTTCCTTCCTCAAGCTTAGAACTTACTTGAATAGTACCTCCAACAAAACCAGCTCTCTCTTCCATATTTAGAAGTCCATTTCCACCTCCTTGAATCTCAAGGTTTTTCATATCGAACCCTTTGCCGTTGTCAACGATACTGATGTAAAGGACTTCAATATCATGCTCCAAATCAATTTTAACTTGCTCGGCTTCAGAGTATTTAATGGCATTGTTGACGGCTTCTTGTACAATTCTATAAATATTAGTTTCAATATGTCTTTCAAATCTCATATTGAAATCTGTTTTGTTGTTGAATAAAACAGTGACATCAGAAAGTCTACTTGTTTCATTAGCAAACCTTGTAAGAACGGCGTTAATTCCATAGTCACCCAAAGTGTTTGGAGATAAATTAAAGGAAACTCTTCGTACTTCTCGGATGATATTTTTAAGTAAATTTCTAGATTCTTTAATTTTATTAGCAGAAGATTTTGTATTGCCGCCATCAAATGATTCCAAGCTGAATTTTAAAGCTGTTAGTAATTGACCAATACCATCATGTATATCTTTTGATATTCTTCCTCTTTCTTCTTCTTGGCCTTTTAAGATCAATAACGAACGTTCTTTTTGGGTCTCGATATGTTTATCAATTTCTTCTTGGTTGATTTCTTTTGATCTTTCTTCGGCTTCTTTGTCTTCTGTAGTATCTCTACCAATGATAACGATTGTAGGTTTTTCACCATGTAACATCGTAATCGTAGTTTCAATCCAGATGTAATCACCTTCACTATCTGTGATTTGAAGTGTCCCCACCCATGTTTCTTGACTCAAAGCAGTTTCCAGGACTTCTTGAATCATTTCTTTTTTATAGCCCTCTAATGTCAACCAATGGAAAATATTCTTAGGGTGATCACCATGTTCTACTTTTAAGATTTCCAACAAAGCATCAGATACATAATTAATTTCACCATTTTCATCCGTTTTGGCTAATAAAACATTGAGCTTTTCTTCGTTATCTTTTGATTCTGAAAGAAATTGATAGGATTGCCCCAGAGATCTATACAATTGATCTATTTCAACAATTTTATCTTGTGTTTCGCTTTTAGCTTTTTCCAACTCATCAAATGTTTTTCGAATTCTTCTAGCTGTTGGACGGAATACATACCCTAATTCGAAGAAGAGTAAAATAAGTGTGATGATAAATAAAATCAGAGAAGTATTCTGAATATCGTCTAACTTTCCATTTGCATCGTCAGAGTACACGCCCACAAGCAAATCCATATTAGTCAGGTAGAAGGCTTCATTTGAAAGAATATCTTGACTTATATCTGAGTCTTCAAAGTTGTTTTCTAGGGCTTCTTCAACATCGCTTACAATTTTAGAGTGAAAAGCATCAACTTTCTCGTAAAGTTCGGTGGCTTTTTTGAGAGAAATAGAATTGTCTATTTGATCATTATAGGCGCCTAATTCTTTATGTGAGATTTTCCACTCTTTTACTGCATTCTTTAATTCACCTAGGTAAGGTGTGGTTTTATTATTTTCAATGAGTAAAACACACTTGGTAATTTTTTGGCTAAGCATTCTTTGCTTTCCTGCTTTGTTGATCAAATCTGCATCAGCGTTTTGTTTCTGAGAGAAAGAGTGAAAAACAATTTGAGAAATACTCAATAATAATATGATGGCTGTAATAGCTGTAAAATAGAGTGTCCAAAGTTTTTTCAAACTTAGGTGCTCAATTTTAGAAGCTAGGGTAAATGTATTTTTAGTTTGTTCCATAGTCTAAGTCAAGTTTACAGTAAAGAGTAGTTTAGTTCGTACACTTTTTTATTTTTATAAATAGGGTAGGGAGACGATAAAAGTAGTGCCTTGGTTTTGGCTACTTATACATTCTACTTTTCCCTCCATGCTATCTACATATTTTTTTACAATTGAGAGCCCAATACCCGTAGATTTTTCACCTCCGGTAGGTTTTGGCCCTAAAGTTTGAAATTTTTGATAGAGTTTTTTCTGATCTTCCTCCGAAAGGCCAGGTCCTTGGTCCGTTATTTTAACCTCTACAAAATCTTTTACTTTTTCAATGCTAACAGCAATTTCAGTATTGGCAGGGGAAAATTTTATGGCATTTGAAATCAAATTCTCATAAATCTGAATACTATGCTGTTTGTTTGCTTCAATTAATCCATCAGAAAGTAAATTGTAAGTCAATTCTATATTCTTTCGCTCAGCAACTCCAGTGAAGTCATTGATGACTTGATCTAGTACTTCTGATACCGAGAAAATATCTTTTTCAGCTTCTTTATTCACTTTACTTTCGTTGTTTTCAGAAACCCTAGCATCTAAAATATCTTCAATCATTTTATTCATTCGATGCATAGCATTTAACGAACCTGACACACAAAGTTTCTCATCTTCATCTAAGTTAGTGTCATCGGTATTGAGTATACTTAATAAAGTAATGGAACTTGATAGCGGATTTCGTAAATCATGAGCCACAATACTTAATAAGTGGTTTTTGTCGTTATTCGCATCCTCAAGTTCATGATTCTTTTCCTCAATCAATTCTTTTTGCTCAATAATATGATTATTAGCTTCCTGTAGCTGTTGTTTTTTGTTGTTGATGTTTCTGTATGTCTTTTCGTTCTGAAGAGCAATTCTAATGTAGATGGCTAAGTTTCTTAATAGATTCAACTGATAGCTGTCAAAAGCATTGGCTTCAAAAGATTGTATTGTAAATACCCCAATTGGTTTTTTGTGTTTGGCAACCAGAGGAATATAAATGATGGACTCAGTGTTTTTACCTGCAATAGGCTGAAGAACTTCTTTTACATAATTGCGGTGATCCGTACTGAATTTCTGAATGAAAAATTCCTTTTTCTGATCAAAACACATTACAGCTAATCTCATTTTATCTTTTAAATCAAAAGACTCATCTTTTATCACTTCATCGTGTTCATAGATATAAGGGAAATCTAGAGAGTCTTTCTTCTCATTGTACAAAGCAATACCAAAAACAGGAGCTTTGATGAGCCCACTAATACTTTTATAGGCTGTTTCTATAATTTCATCTAAGGCCAGCTTTGATGTTATATCTCTACCAATACTACTCAAATGTTCTAAATCTTTATACCCTTTACGAAGTGATTTAGCTTGTTCATCGATTTCTTGGTTTTGTGTTTCTAATTTTTGATTAGATCTTTTTACAAGATTATTAAAATGGAAGAGTGTCACCACCAAGAGTAGTGTCAGTGATAGTGTCACGACCAAAATATTTCTGATTGTATTTTGCTGAGAGATTTCCAACTCTTTTTGAGTGAGGCGAAGTAATCTAATTTCTGATTCTATGGTAAGAAGCCCAATTTCTCTTTGTTGGTTTTTTAAGGTATCAATTAAGCCATCTTCTTGGATCGATAAATCCCAAATTAAGTCAGTGACTTTGTCTCCAAGGTATTTTCGAATAAGTTTATTTGTGTCAACTCTAAACTGAGGTTGCTCATTGGCTTTCGTAAGTGGTTGTAGCCATGTAGAATTGCGAGGCAAAGTAATGGCTAAACCTTCATTTTCTACCTGATAAAAAATCTGTCGGTGAAGCTTCAATCCTTTAGAAAGTGCATAGGCATAATTAGACAATTGAGTATAGCCCCATATATCATTACCTTCAGCAATATTTCCAATCAAATCTTCAGATGTAGAGATGTAAGAATAGTTTAGAGCAGGTAAGGTAGTTTGTTTTAATCTTAGGAGGTTACGTTCAAAAGTTGAGTTTTTAATGGTGATAGCAGGAAGGGATTGTAGAGCATTATTGAAATTTTCTTGTTTCTGAAATAAGGGCACATTCTCAGAAGATACAATAATTTCAATGTCTGGCATATAGCTCGGAAGGTAGGAAATATTTCTTTTACGTTCGGAGGTAATCGTGATACCCGACATTCCGAAACATCCTTCAGAACTTGTTTTTACTTTTTTATAAAGCTCATCCCATGAATCTAGCGGAACCCATTTAATGTTGATGACGGCTTGTAGTTCTTTTCGTTGTTGACGAATAAGATTAGTGAACATTTCATACTCAATACCCGCCATTCCACCAGTTGGTAATGAATAGACAAAAGGTTTGTTTTGAATGTAATATACCGTGATGTCACCCTTTTTTGTTTCTTTGATCTGTTCCCAAGATGACTGTCCAAAAATGGATGATGAAAGCCCTAAAAAAAATAGAATTAAAAAATATCTTGCTATGCCCATTGCTCTTATGAATTGATTCATCAAAATTATTCAATTCAAGTTAAATTATCACATTTTTTTAGCATTCTATTCACAATAAATTCCAAGTTCAAATAGAATTATCCAAAACATACTCTTTACAAGTGCCACTCATCGATTAATTCTATACAATGAGAGGGAAATGCATTAACAATTAATCGGCTAGAATTAACAATTTAATTTAAACTTGTTGCATCAATACACTTAATTCCCTCTAAAATCTATCTTATATTTGCATTTTTGGATGACTTACAACGAATAAACTTTATGGAATCTTTTGGATTATACCTTCAGCTTGGATTAGAACACATTACAGACGTCAATGGATATGATCATATCTTATTCATTTTGGCTTTAATGGCTTCATTTAATGCTAAATCATTGAAACAGGTACTGATTTTAGTGACAGCATTTACATTAGGACACTCTGTAACATTGGCATTATCTACTTTGGAGATTGTATCAATAGATGCTGATTTAATCGAAACTTTGATTCCTGTAACGATTTTAATTGTCTGTATTTCTAACCTCTTTAATCTTGGACAAACAAAAGGATCTCCTTCTTATCTAAAAGAAAAAAGACCTATTAAAAGATACTTTGTTGAAGCTTCAGTATTTGGTTTGATTCATGGTCTTGGCTTTTCTAACTTTTTAAAATCATTGTTAGGGAATGAAGAACAAATATGGGAACCGCTTTTAGCGTTTAACTTAGGACTTGAAATAGGTCAGATTATCATAGTTTTAATTTGTCTATTGATGAATTCATTGATGCTAAGATTAACTATGTGGCATCAAAGAGATTGGAACTTATTTCTTTCTGGAGGTGCATTTGTTTCAGCGTTAATCATCTTAGTAAATTAAGCACAATGAAAAAGCATAAAGTAAATAATAAAGCCATCGTTTCTTACCCTAAAACACCGGCATTTTTTGCTCTTGGGTTATTTGTCTTTATTCTTATCGCTATCACTTTTGGTACCGTAAGATGGATGAATATCGGAGGTTTTGAATGGTATAAATTACTACTACTACTTTCTACTTCCTTCATCATATTATTCATGTTTGTGAGGATAATGTTTGTCTATAAAACGGTCACTTTTAAAGGAAACATAGTGATTGAGAAATATCCTTTGAGAGTTGGTTCTTCTTTTGAAACGGATTTAACCAAGTATTTACTTTTTTGGGAGGTAAAGCAAAAGACAATAGGAAAGAAGCAATTTGATGTTTTGGTACTTCAAACAAAAATTGGCCAACCTATCGTTATTTCGAATAGAGAAATGACAAATTTCACTGAAGTTGTAAAGTTTATGGATTCAAGGTTTAAAAAATATCATGTTTCTAAAGTGAAATAGGTGATTTGAAGTATTTTATGTAATTTATTACAATATATACTTACATAAAATACTACTTAATCATTTTATTGCTTGAATACTAAGACTAAAATATTCTCTATAGCATCACTGATTTTATTGACAATTTTACTCGTTTTTCCTAATACAAGACTTATTGGTGGAATAGGTCTAAGTTTGGAAACCGTCTTTTTGTTATTATTTATTCTTGATGCTAAAAACTCAAATTCTTCTTATTTACTATTACAGAAGCTTTATGACCATGTTTTTGTATTTGATAAAAACTGGAAACTGACATTTACTAATGACGATAGGGCACTGAAGTCAACCTTAAACAGTGCAATTTATCCTATTACAAATGAGGTCATTCATGATTTAAAGAATGACATTCCTAATCATTATGGTTCCTATGAATATCAATTGGGGAATGAGGCTTATGATTTAAAATGTCTGCCTGTTGATAAAAACGCTTCCTTGATGCTTATCAAAGATATAACTGACCTTAAGCGGAAAGAACAAAAATTATCAAGCTTGAACATTGAATTAAAGGAGCTTCTTCATATCAAAAAAGATGAGTTAAGGTTGAAAAAGGAAAAGTTTAAAACCATTTTTGATAAATCCTCTGATGCTTATTTTTTATTGGATAGCCAATTCAATATTTCTATTTATAATGAAAAAGTCACCAACTTATTTGGTAAGGTGAATGAGATTTCTTTTTACAACTGGCTGAGTAGGCACGCCCCAAGAGAGCAAATGAAGGGAGGTAGATCTATTGCTTTATTTAAGTCCATGCAAAAAAGTTGTGATGCTCAGGGGGAATTACGTTTTGAGTGGCAATTCTTTACATCAAATGGAGAAGAGTTTTCCACTGAAATTAGCTTGACCTTATTACCAATTTCTCAACAGATCGTTTACTTTATGATCATCCGAAATATGATGGATCAGAAGAAAATAGAGACTGAACTAAGAAAAAATTTAGACAGAGAAAAAGAGCTCAATGAGATGCGTTCAAAGTTCATTTCCATGGCTTCGCATGAATTCAAAACGCCTCTAGCTACCATTATGACCAATATGGATATCATTGAGTTGGCACTTAAAAAGAGAGCATTGAACCTTGGAGATCTTAAAATAGAAAAATTCTTCACAAGGATGCGTTCGGAATCTAAAAGGCTCAACTTACTCTTGGATGAGGTATTGCAACTTGGTAAAATTGAAGCAGGGAAAACTCCTTTTGCCCCTCAAAATATTTCGATTGACCAATTTATTGATGAGTATTTGACGGAATTTAATAATAGAACTCATCCGCAACAGGACATTATTCTTCATAAAGAAGTGAAGAGGAATGAAGTGTGGATCGACCCTACACTAATGGGACATATTTTGGATAATTTAGTTTCTAATGCCATTAAATATTCTGATAAAGAAGTTTACCTGCGATTATTTTCATCTGAAGAAGCATTGAGAATTGAAGTTGAAGATCATGGAATTGGCATCCCTCTTTCTGACTTTTCAAACCTATTTGAATCATTTTTTAGAGCAAGTAACACTGAACATGTGCAAGGGACAGGATTAGGCCTTGTTATTGCCAAAGAATTTGTGGAAATGCATGGAGGTGTGATTGTGTGTGAATCAGAAGAGGGGAAGGGGTCAGTTTTTAGGATTGCAATTCCATTTAACTAAACAATTTCAAACAATGAGCAATGATAACCCTGATTTAGGAAAAGAAAATATTAGAAGCCTATTAGTCAAACTTTCGGTACCAGCAGCAACAGGAATGATGGTCATTGTGCTTTATCAAATGGTCGACACCTTTTTTATAGGTCGATGGGTAGGAGCATTAGGTATTGCCGGAATTTCTGTAGTAGCACCTTTAGTGATGTTGATTCAAAGTATTGGTATGGCTATAGGAATGGGTGGAGCGTCCTTGATTGCTAGAGCCTTGGGGGGACATGATCCTAAACGAGCCGTAAAGATTCTTGGAAATCAAACTTTACTTACTCTCGGTTTGACACTTATCGCTATAGTAATTGGCTTTTTATTTGAAGAACGACTCTTACTGTTTTTTGGTGCCAACGGAGAGATCTATTCCTATGCTCAAGAGTACTATGCCATTGTTATATGGGGAATGCCCTTTCTTACATTATCGATTATGAGTAATAATGGCATCCGTTCAGAAGGGAAGGCAAAAAAGGCAATGATGGCCATGATTGTGCCGGGTGTCACCAATATGATTTTAGACCCCATTTTTATAGCAGGGCTTGGCTTGGGAATGAAGGGAGCAGCCATAGCTACCTTGTTTTCATACATTTTTGGTTTCATATATATAGCACATTATTATCTATTTCAAGACACCGTTCTTAAGTTTACGGCGGCCGCTTTTGTGTGGGATGCCGAAATAATTAAAGAGACATTGGCTTTGGGAACAGCGTCATTTGCAAGGCAGGGATCGTCTAGTATTATTGCAATACTTTTAAATCACATTTTGTTTGATTACGGTGGAGAAATTAGTGTGGCAGTGTATGGCATCATTAGTCGATTATTTATGCTAGCAACGTTCCCAATTATAGGTCTTGCACAAGGGTTTCTAACCATTTGTAGTTACAATTATGGCTCAAAGGATTTTAAAAGAGTACGGCAAGTGATTTATGAGTCTATCAAGTATGGTATCATTATCAATACTGTAATCGTTGCTGTAATCTTTTTATTTGATACAGAATTAACTTCCCTTTTTACGAAAAATGATGAACTTATAAAACAAAGTATACCCGCAATTTATGGAGTCATGCTTGCACTGCCTTTGATAGGCATAGGTGTGATTTCGAGTATGTTTGCACAAGCTTTAGGTCGAGCAAAAGATGCATTACTACTGACATTAAATCGACAAGTATTATTCAGAATTCCAATGGTTTTAATATTCTCCTACTTTTGGGGCTTAAAAGGAACATGGGTTTCATTTTTTGTGTCAGATATCTGTTCAATTATAGTTTCGGGGTATTATATGAAAGATAAAATGAGTAGATTAAATAATTATATTCAAAAACACGAACCAAAGAGAAATGAGTAAGCTCAAAGACAAAATTATTCACGAAGTTAAAAAGACCTTTTTAGTAACTTCTTACTTTGCTGTCGGTTTCAATCTGTTAGTACTTTTGGTAGGCTTGATGGTGAAGGAAGTAGAGTTAAAAGTAGGATATTTTGGTGCTGCCACCTTTTCTGCAGCCCTTATCGGTAAAATTGTAGTCATTCTTGAAACGGTTGGAATCGATCTAAAACTAGGTCGGACAAAACTTTTGAATGTAGTCATAATGAAATCACTACTTTACACTGTTGTCATTTTTATGGCCATTGTGCTTGAAGATATTATCAAAGGAATGGTTTCGGATGATCTTACTTTCAGAGAAGCGCTGCACCATCTTATTGCTTCTTTTAATTCCAATTTTTTCCTAGCCAGATGGATTTATATGTTTGTTCTTTTTGGGTTATACCATTTTATATTTGAGGTAGACAAATTTATGGGTACTACTGAGCTTTTTGATATGGTATTTTCAAGGTTTTACAAACCCAAGCAAAAAGAATATGTTGCCTTGTATGTAAGATGGAATTATGGTGTATCTGAAATTAATGGTCAGTTAAAAGCACTTCAAGATTATACACATCAAGTCAATCAGATTTTACCAAAATACCAAGGTACAATTGCTTCTTATGATTTAGATGGCATGTTATGTCTTTGGGAAAATACCAAGGAATATAATTTTTATGATCAAGGAGTATCCTTCTTCCGTCAATTATTACAACTTCCTCATAACTTTAAGATTCAAAATATAAGAGGAGGTATCACAAAAGGACCTCTAGTAGAAGCAGAGATTGGAGGTTTCTTAAAAAAGGATATCTTAAGAACAGGTGAAATCATTGAAGAAGTAAAAAAGGTTTCAATGCAAGAGACAGGAGTTCCTTTGAAGGAGATTTAATAGGAGGTTAAAGTATTAGAATGTTGCTCCATGTGTTGCTTCTATTATTTTTTGAGTGGTTTTGTTTGAGCCTTTCAATAGCTGTAAAATGATGTTGGTGATAAAGTTTTTACCAAACGATTGCTGAAGGAGTCTTCCGGCTTTAAGTCTCGTTTTAAAATGATGCTTCCATTGTCTAGCATACTCATCATTCATTTCACTCCATATCAATTCATCGTTTAAATATTGATGGAGGAGTGGAGCGATGATCACACTCGCATGTATGGACATACTCATACCGTTGCCACATAAAGGGGCGATTAGACCTGAGGCATCTCCGATCATAGGAATGTTTTTTTCTATAATATCTTTTTTTGAAAAATCAATTTGAGCAATACTTAAAGGTTTTTTCCAAAGACGAGTATATTGAAGGTATTTCTTGAGAAAAGGGTTTTTCTGAAGTACGTTTTTCTCTAAGTTCTCAATATTTCCTTCTCTATAAAATACTTTACCACTCACCATGTAACACATGCATAAAATATCATTTTCTACTTTTGAGAGACCACAATATCCACCTTCAAAATTATGAAGCTCAATTTTATGGGCATCAAAATCGCCTTTAAGATGGTATTTTACTGCTACAAAATGATTTAATCTCGATTTGCTATTGTCAATATAAGACCTGTTGAGTCTATGGTCAAGGTTTGATCTTTTACCGAAAGCACCTACTACACTTCGAGCAATGTAAGTCTCTTTTTGCGTAGTGATTTCCCAGTATTGATAAATTTCCAGGATAGACTGAGCTGTAGTTTTTGTTAAAACGGTGACTCCTTTTTGAAGAGCAATTTTATATAAAGAATCATCTAATAGATGGCGGCTAATACCAATTCCTCCAGAGGTCAAATCACTTTCTAAATATTCTCCGTTGGGAGCACTGACTAAAAGGTCTGTAATTTTAGGCAACTGTAATGCGTTGTCGTCAATGCCAATTCTTCTCAAAAAGTCCCATGATTCGGCCGCGACATATTCTCCACAAACCCGATGAAAAGGATATTCTTTCTTTTCTAAAAGTAAAACATTCCAACCAAGGTCAGCCATTTGGATGCTTAGTGAAAGACCTCCTAAACCACCTCCAATTATACATACATCATACATCACTTAAAAAATTAAAAGCCAACGAAAAGCCCATTTCCAATACAATTTGTAATTTGTGATTTGGGCATTATCCATAATATTTTGAATGTCTTTTTTGGAGAAACTTCGAGCGACAGAAAGGCAAGCATCATTTTTCACCAAATAAGATTTAGAGAAGGCTTTAGTTAGCCATTTTATACTATAATAAGCTAAAAAGTGGCGGTGTAGATCATTCATTATACACCCTTTTGTAGCATATTTTTTGATTTTGAAAAACAATTCTGATAAATCTTCTGAAGGTAAATGATGACAAAAAAGGCTGCAGATGATCAAATCAAAAGAGTTTCCCTCAGACAAATACTCTCTGTAATCAGATTGTACAAAATGAATGGGTAGTGCTTTACAGTTATCTGAAGCATATTGAATACAATCTTCTTTTAGATCAACACCCACCAATTCTAGTTGATAATCCGATTTGAAATGCTGATAAATGGCTTTTAAAGTATCTCCACCACCACTGCCAATATCTAATATTCTTACTTTTTGTCCTTTGGAGGTGTTTTGAAGGATTTTTTTGATACCTTCAAATACAACTTGATACCCTCCTAAATAAGTATTGATAAAATGTAGTTCTTTGAGGTTTTGATATAAATCAGGTGTAGGAATTTGTGGTTGATCTAATAGTTCCAATTCTCTGGAACGTGTTTCTAAGTTAATCATGTCTACAGCTTATTTAAAGTCATGGCTTCCATGGTTAATCCAGGGCCAAATCCAGCAGAAAAAACGGGACCCTTAGACTCATTTTTTGACATGAGCAGCAATACAAAAAGGATCGTTACTGAAGACATATTACCATGTTTCGCTAATACATCATAGGACGCTTGAACTTCCTCTTTAGGGATCTCCAACACGTTGCTGATTGCTTTTAAAATTCGAACACCTCCGGGATGAAATGCCCATTGTAGTTCTTGAGAGCCTAAGCCGGTTTGTGCGACTACATCTGAAAGCATATTGGCAATTTCACTTTCTATCAACTTTGGGATGTAATTACTCAACCGCATTTGAAAGCCAGTCTTACTTAACTTCCAAGCCATATCCTGTTCACCACTCAGGAGAAGTTTAGAGAAAAAGCTGCCGATTTCATAGATAGATGGAATCGTATCGTCATTTGACATATATACAGCAGCAGCCCCATCAGCAAACAAAGTATTGGCGAGAATGTTATCATCGTCTTTTTCATTTTGAAAATGAATAGAACATAATTCTACATCAACGATCAATACTTTTGCATTGGGGTTACTTTTACAGATTTGATCACCAATTCTTAAAGCATGAAAAGCGGCATAACAGCCCATAAAGTTGACGGTAGTTCTGATGAGATTTGAAGGTAGCTCTAATTCTTTCATCAAAGCAATTTCAAGTCCTGGTGCAGATAACCCAGTGCACGAAACGGTAACGATATGTGTAATTTCTTGAAGTTGACTTTCAGTAATACATTTCTTCACTGCTTCTACACCTAGCTTTAATGCAGCCTGATCAAAAAGTAACATTCTACTTTCAATATCAGGAACGGTTCCTTCTAGAAAATAATCATAAAGGTTGTTGATAACGGAATGCCTTGTATTAATACCACTATTTTTAGAAACCAAAGCCATTAATTTCTTCTCTCTATGTTCCTCTTCAGATAAAGTAGATTGCATAAATTCCAAAATGTCTTTTTGGTCGTATTTGTTTTCTGGTACTGCAGTAGCGATTTGATGGATATAGGTCATTTTAATACTTTAAGAGTGTTAAGAGAAGGTGATTTTTATTGAGTGAAAAAAATAATGTTTTGTTTATGCTGATCTCAGTTAGAGTTCAATCAATAACTGTTGATCATTTATAGTTAAAACCAAGAAAAATCGAGATGGTTTTGAAATGCGAAAAATATATAACATAAATTCATACAAATTGCAGATATGTTGTTCATTCGCATTAAGTTATGAAAACTAGCTTCTTTTTCATTTTTAAAGGTTTTAAACATCCATATTTGAAACCAAATTAAAAGAGGAAGCAAGAAAAAGATATAAGTTATAAAAGAACCTTGTTGTAGTATTTCAAAATAATAGAATAACAGTCCTCCGGCAATTCCGAAAAGAGCCATCCCAAAATAAAAGGTACCCTTTATACCAAGCATCATACTTATACTTTGATCTCCACTCTCCGCATCTTGTTTATGTTGATAGATCTGCGACATAGGGTATGCACCGCCAATCATAAAGGATGTGGCTAAAGCAGCATAAATTAAATCGGATTGGAAAAATGAACTTTCAGAAGTAGTAATTCCTTCATTCACCATCCAAAATGTAACAAAACCTTGAAAGATGAACACTGTTAAGAATCCTGGAATAGGATATTTTTTGAGTCGAATACCTTTATAACTATAAGCTCTAGACATCAGGATATAGGCGACCATAAGCACTGTAAAAGCGGAGTTCAGGAAGAAAAGTGAAATATTGACTGCAAGAAAATCCATGGTTAGAGTACACCAGAAAAGCAGATTGCTGGGCAGGGGAGGTTTCTCAATACCTCCTATACTCTCCGTATCTCTATCCATATAGCTGTTATAACCGTTACTTGCTGGATAAACCAAAAGGTGTAATATTAAAAAAACGATGAGAGCATTTACCCAATCAATTTCTTCCGTTTGGCTTAGTGCAAAAAAGTAAACAGGCATTAAGTAAATTGAAAAAGGGATTCTGAGAAGAATAATGGTGTTTTTAATTGTTTGTTGGTCAAATTTCATAATAATTTGTGTTCTTTAAACACTCAGATAACGAGTGTTTTAAGGATGTACTGACTTTTGTATAAGTTAAAACATATAAGTACAATAAAAAACAATTCTGCATTTTGATTGTTTGTTTAGCATCGGTTTATTTTTTTAAAATGAAAAAACTTACATTTATAGTCCTTTTTTTACTGGCAAATACTCTTCTCGCTCAGGAAAAAGAAAGCCAACATTTTTTGCAGAGGGGAGATACTATTTTTCCAATAGAATTAAGGGACCTAAAAAATAAACCTTACATCACTCCCGGAATTGGAGAGAAGGTCTTGTTGATCTTTTATCCTGACCCTGATAATCCTCATCAAAATGATGAGTTTGTGACCGAGAGTAAACAATGGAAATTTCCGCTGGATGAATTTTTGGCTTATGGAATTGTAAACTTAAAAGATACCCCTTTGCCGAACCCTATTATACGGTTTATGCTGAGGATGTTACGTAAAAGATCTAAAAGAGAAGCAAACGCATTGGTGTTGACCGACCCGAAAGGCACTTTACAAAAAGAGTGGAATACTGGAGATTGTAATAATGCTATTACGATTTTGTTAGTAGATAAAACTGGTGAAGTATTGTTTTTCAAAGCAGGTCAACTTACAAAAGAAGAAACTGATTTTGTAATCAAAGAAATTTGCGATCATCTAACAACATGTCATAAAATGACACCCGAAGAAATGAAGGAGTTTGAGTTGGACGATTGATCATTACTACTTTATAAAATAGAAAGCTATATATAAAATGATAACTAAAAAGAAATTTTGTATTAAAAGAAAAAAAGAAAGTGCAATATTAGAACTGAAACTATTTAGAGTATTTTCTGAATTTCACTAATATGTTTGTTTCAGAACTGCTCTCGTAACTTAAACCACTTTTTTATGGATACTGTTGACAACGTATCTGAATGGGTAAATGACTATTCAGATGAATTGTTTGCTTGGGCTCTAAAGAGAACACAAAATGTGCATCTGTCAGAAGATTTAGTACAAGATACATTTGTGGCGGCCTATCAATCTGTAGAACGTTACAAAGGGGAAAGCTCTCCAAAAACGTGGCTTCATTCTATTTTGAAACATAAAATGATGGACCACTTTAGAAAAGAAAAGGTAAAAGAGAAATATGAGAATCAGTCTGCTTTTTTTCAAAAAAATGAATCTTGGGATAAGCACAACAATCCAACACTTTGGTCTACAATGGATGTAACATTGTTGGATAACCCTGGTTTTAATGAAGCATTTGCTTCATGTTTGGAAAAATTACCTCAAAAATGGAAGACTGCTGTAGTAGGTAAATACCTCACAGACAAAAAAGCGGATGATATCTGTAAGGAACTTTCGATTACCACGTCAAACTATTGGCAGATCGTTCACCGCGCAAAGTTAAATTTAAGAAATTGTATAGAACTGAATTGGTTCCAAGATTAACCCTTTAGAATTATGTTAATATCTTGTAAAAAAGCTACTGAATTTATTGAAAAGAAAGATATCTTCGGCCTCACAAAAAAAGAGCAGTTTCAGCTTGACCTTCACGTATTTTTATGTGCAAAATGTAGAAAGTACCAACGTTTATCAGAAGAACTGGACCATACCTTAAGGCATTTTTTTATGAACAAAAGTGATGAAGAATTGACGCTTTCGGAAGAGAAAAAAGAAAAAATAAAGGATGCTCTAAAAAAATAATTATTTTTTTTGTAAGGTTCTTTCTTGTTGTACGACTAATGAATAGAAATTTAAAATGGAAATAATTAATTGGAAAAATAAGAGATACCTAATTATCAATCAAAAATAGGCTACACTTTTATAAAGGTAGCCTTATTTTTTTATTCTAAAATTTATGTTCTTAGCTCTTGTCTTCTTTTGCCAGAAGGTAAGCACCTGCGTGCAGCATTTCGTAAATCACATAATAATACCCTCCAAGTGGATGGTCCTCATCATATTTATCAGCTTCGTTTAGCATTTCAAAAGCAGCCTCAATTACTCTTTCTCTATATTTTCCTGAGATATATTCTTTAGCAATTTTAGCAGCAGCTTCATGCTCTGATTCCTTTGATAGGTCTTTGTACTTTTTCAGAAGTACGGCGA
Source organism: Flammeovirga sp. EKP202 (assembly GCF_014534745.1). GTDB lineage: Bacteria > Bacteroidota > Bacteroidia > Cytophagales > Flammeovirgaceae > Flammeovirga. Next base: position 27,009 of record NZ_JACVVP010000007.1, on the reverse strand, counting down.
TTTGATCATTCATGGTGCAAAGGTAGAGTTATTGGAGAGAGAATTCAAGGTAAGCCTCAACAGAATAAAGATATTTTAATCTAGGAAATCCAAAAATGAAATAAAAATAGTTAAAAATTAACTTCGTAAATTAAAATATCTGAGTTTATATCCGCTTTTATTCAACAATTTGCACCTCATTCAGAAGTATTTATACCATCTCTTTGTACTACTTAAAACATTCCTATACTTTTGCACCATAATTTAGAAATACTCATAACAATATAATGATTACAGTTTCAAACTTAGGAGTACAATTTGGTAAGCGTGTGCTCTTCCAAGACGTAAATCTTAAATTCACAGAAGGTAACTGCTACGGCATCATCGGAGCAAATGGTGCAGGTAAATCCACTTTCATGAAAACACTTTATGGTGCACAAGATCCTACAAGAGGTAGTGTATCTATTGGTAAAGGTGAAAGACTTTCTGTATTAAAGCAGGATCACCACGAATTCGATGAGTGTACTGTTCTTGATACTGTAATGATGGGTCATGATGAATTATGGGCGATCAAAAAAGAGCAGGAAGAACTTTATGCTAAAGAGGACTTCAACGAGAAAGATGGTATCCGTATATCAGAATTGACTGAGCGTTTCGAGGATTTGGATGGATGGAATGCTGAGTCGGATGCAGCCAACTTATTGAGTGGTTTGTTTATTCCTGAGGACTTGCATTACTCTATGATGTCAGATTTAAGTGGTAAGCAAAAAGTACGTGTACTATTGGCACAAGCTTTATTTGGTAAACCAGATAACTTATTACTTGATGAGCCTACCAACGACTTGGACCAAGAGACAATCTCATGGTTAGAGGACTACTTGGCCAACTTTGATAGAACGGTATTGGTAATTTCCCATGACCGTCACTTCTTAGATTCGATTTGTACGCAGATTGTGGATATTGACTTCCAAAAGATTTCATTGTTCTCGGGTAACTACTCTTTCTGGTACCAATCATCTCAGTTAGCATCGCGTCAGCAAGCACAACAAAACAAGAAAGCGGAAGAGAAAATCAAGGAATTGAAAGAATTCATTGCTCGTTTCTCTGCCAATGCTGCCAAATCAAAGCAAACAACTTCTCGTAAGAAGATGTTGGAGAAATTGAACGTTGAAGAAATTCAGCCTTCATCAAGAAAATACCCTGGTATTATCTTCACTCCAGAAAGACAAGCAGGTAACAACATTTTAGAAGTAGAAGGTTTATCGAAATCAATCAACGGTGAAACGATCTTCAAAAATGTTGAATTCAATATGCAGAAAGATGATAAAATCGTTTTCATCTCTAGAGACCCTAGAGCGATGACGGCTTTATTTGAAATCTTAAATGAAAATGACACTGATTTCGAAGGTGAATTCAAGTGGGGTGTAACAATCACAACGGCTTACTTACCATTGGAACACGGAGAGTTCTTCGAAAACGACTTAAACTTAGTGGATTGGTTAGGTCAATATTCTCATGATACTTCAGAGGCATTTATCAGAGGTTACTTAGGTAAAATGTTATTCTCAGGTGAGGAGATCTTCAAGCAGTCTTCAGTACTTTCAGGTGGTGAAAAAATGCGTTGTATGATGTCTAAAATGATGTTGTCTGATGCCAACTGTTTGATCTTAGATTCACCAACCAACCACTTGGACTTGGAATCGATTCAAGCATTGAACAACTCATTGATGAAGTTCCCTGGAAATATCTTAATGTCATCACATGACCATGAGGTAATCCATACAGTTTGTAATAGAGTAATTGAATTAACGCCAAACGGTATCATCGACAGACACATGCCGTATGACGAGTACATCAACTCTGAGCAAATCAAAGAATTAAGAGAGAAATTATATGCGAAGTAGCATTTAGTTATAAATTTTTAAAAAGCATCAAGGTGGTTCATCCATTTTGGTGCTTTTTTTATGGCTAATAATATCAAAGATTTAGGGATTAGATGCTGATCTTAATATCTTTTGCACTGTAAATGTAATTTACCAACTTCAAAACCTATAACACATCATGATAGTCAAAGGCGACGAATCCAATCCATTTCTATTTTTTGAAAACTTAGCACAACGCTTTAATGGTAGTTGGAATGGAGAAGAATATGCATCCGATAATGATTTTGGAAAAATACAATCGGTGACTTTTGGTTATATGAATAGCTTGTATGTTGGTATTACAGAGTTGGAATTAAGTGAAGAAATGATCTTTGAAAATGATCCTATCACTGATCGTCAGTTTGTAAGTATTCGAATTGGAAAAATTGGGGATTTTAATAAAAAACACTCTCAAGCACAACAAAAAGATAGTATTTATATTTATAATAATCTTCAGAAATTTAAGATTGTTTATCCTGCTAAGACTAAAATGAGTTGGTTTTTTATTCGTTTTCCAAAAGATATTTATGACTTGCTCGGAACTGATAAATCTTCCGATTTTTATCAATTAATCTCTAACCCCAAACCTTGGTTTTATTACAGTCCAATGCTTTTAAATATTGAAGTTTTGATTAATGAAATGTATAATGTATTGCATGATAAAGTAGTGAGAAGGGGACTTTTTTTATCCAAAGCTATTGAAATCATCACAAGATTAAGAGAACATGGCACCGCAAATAAATTGAGTAATATAGCCTATGATATACACCCTGATGATTTGGATGTAATGCTTCAATTGAAAGATGAAATAATTGCCGATTTCACTAAAATACCCAATGTGAGTCAGCTTAGTGCAGAGAAAGGAATGAGTAAATCCAAATTGCAAAGAGGATTTAAAAGTGTATTTAAAATGCCGATTCTACATTTTTTTAATCATCAAAGAGTATTGGAAGGACAAAGAAGAATACGAACAACCCATCATGATTTTACCCAAATTGCTATTGAATTAGGCTATACAGATTTATCCCATTTTAGTAGAGTTTACAAACAGTTTTTAGGAAAAAGACCTTCAGAAGAAATACGTAATGTTGAGTAATTCGAAAGTGAAAGGAATTCATTAAATCATCCTATTAGTAGATTATAGATTTAGGTCACCATATGAAAATTTGGAAAAGCATTGATTTTTAATGGAAATCAACGACTTATCACATATGAAATTATAAAGTAAAATAATATATTTAGTAAGGGCTAATATCCTAAAATTGATATTCCCAAAATTAACTATTGAATTATACTGTTAGGTAAATTACTTAAAGACTCAAATAGGTACTTTACCAACTATAATCTGACCCGTATTCATGAATTTTAAAGCATCTAATTCTTCAATTCTAAACCATTAATTATGAAAAAAATATTAACTGTTTTTCTCGCAATCTTTACTCTATCTTCTTATGGACAAACTGAAAATAATAATGAATCTTACGAATGGCCCTACAGCATGCCTATTTGGGGTAAAAAAGCAGCTGAAAGAGGTTATAAAATTCAATTACCTTATGGTCTAAATGTCAATTATGTTTACAACCGAATGGACTTAGAAATTAGTTCTTTTAATATGACGATTGGAGATGATCCAAATTCCAACTTGAACCAATTAATCACAGAATATGTCACATTAGAGAATTTGAATTTCAATAATACGATTGCCAGAACAAACGGTATGAATTTAAGGGCTGATGTATGGGTATTTCCTTTTCTCAATGTTTATGGAATATATACCAATAGTACGGGTACAACAGAGGTGTCATTGCAGCCAAGATGGTTTGACGAAGATGGGAATCTTGTGATATCATTGCCTGAAGTAACCAGTATTGTCGACTTTTCGGCCAATTCCTATGGGTTCGGAACTACTTTAGTGGGAAAGATCTATAAAGATTATTTCTTTTCAGTGGATGGTAATATCACATGGTCTTCTTCTGAATTGCTCGAAGAACCTGCCGTTTTTTCAGTAATATCTGCTCGTGTAGGTGATAGGATTCGTTTTAAGAATGGTAGTATGTTGGCATTGTATGTAGGAGGAATGTATAGGGGTTTTGTGAATCAAAAAGGAAATAACGGTAATATTGCCATTCAAAAAGCATTGCCCAATTTGGGAGCTGAACTGTTACCTGAGATTGATCGTCGTGTGGCTGCAAATAATGAAGAAATTGAAAGTCTAGATCCCACCAATCCAGGAGATCGGCTTCAAATTGCAAAACTGGAAAAACAGAATGAAATTCTAATTGGAATTGGAACTGCTGTAGAAGGGTTATTATCTTCTGATGTTAATTATGGTATACAGAAAGATATTATCAACCATTGGAGTGTTCAGTTTGGTTTTAATTACGAAGTGAGTGAAAACTTTACACTCAGAGGGGAATTTGGAAAAGGGACAGGTAATGATTTTGTGATGATGGGGATGCAATATCGATTTGGAATATAATACATGAAAAATAGCTCAAGACATTATGCCTTGAGCTATCTAACAATCAATCGATTCAAAAAATTACTTCGATACGTTGTTGTATTCTTCGATAATATTAAGTGTCACACTCTTAAGTAGCCCACTGTATTTTGAGTTCTTTACTTTGTAATTGTCAGTAACTGCTGTTCCTGAATCTTTACCAACATCTAATGTTTCATCTAATGAATATAGGTTAGCAACAGTCTTTTCAACTCTTCCTTCTCCAATTTTTTTACCATCAGCATAAAGCGTAATTGTAGCAGGTGTGTAGGGTCTTTTCTCATCCATAATCACTGTTGCTTTGATACTCTTTGTGCCGTTAGGAATCTTAGCTGAAGATTTGATTGAATATTTATCAACAGCGTTACAATATTCATAGTAAGCGTTGCCGCTTTTGTCAACTCTCAATACAAACCCAGCAAAACGTCCTCCTTGAGTAATTAATACACCTTGATCTCCTTTTTTATATCCTTCTAGATTCGCTTCTAACGAGTGAGATTGGAATTTGGTAAACGGTGTAGCCCCCTCAGGAATTCTTAATCCATTTGGATAAGTAAATGATGTCAAACCTGTTGTAAGTGAAGGTCTAAATGTAGATCTAAAACGTTCTGTTCTACGGTCATCAATAGGTAACGCATTTGCTTTAGCCGCTTCAGCAAAGAACATAAATTTCATATATTCCAATTTAGCAGGCATTTCATTCGCTAAGTTTTTAGACTGAGAAAAATCGTCTTTTAAGTTATATAACTCCCATTTTAAATCCGTTAATTCTTTATCTTCAGCTGCAACATGCCATGGAATAGTACGTAAAGCACCTGCCCACCAACCATCGTGGTAGATACCCATGTTACCAAAAATCTCGAAATATTGAGTGGTATGTTCTTCTGGTGCTTTTTCATCATTAAAAGAATAGACTAATGATTCACCATCTAAATCTTCTTGATTTACCCCATCAATTTCCTTTGGCATTTCAATACCAGCCAATTCTAAAATTGTAGGAGCAATATCAGTAACGTGTGAAAATTGTGTTCTTACTTCACTTTCACTGTTAATCCCTTTTGGATAAGAGATAGCCATTGCATTACGAACACCACCTAAGTGTGAAGCCACTTGCTTTGTCCATTGGTATGGAGAGTTGACTGCCCAAGCCCATCCTGCAGGCATGTGGTTGAAGTAATCTTCAGTACCTAAACGGTTTGATTTTACCGCTTCCACTTTATCTTCCCATCTTTCAGGAATACCATTAAAGAAAGCCATCTCATTCAATAAACCTTCTTGGCCACCCTCAGCAGAAGCTCCGTTATCACCAGCAATATAGATAAAGACCGTATTGTCTAGTTTACCCATTTCTTCTACTGCATCATAAAGACGTTTGATTTGAACATCAGTGTGCTCAGTAAATCCAGCAAATACTTCCATCATTCTAGCATATACCATGCGTTGTTCATCAGTCAATGAATCCCATGCAGGTAATGATTCGGGACGAGGAGTTAATTTTGAATCTGCAGGAATAATACCTTTATCTTTCATATTATTGAAAGCTTGTTCACGGTATACATCCCATCCTTGATCAAATTTTCCTTTGTATTTTTCGATATATTCAGCTGGCGCTTGGTGAGGAGCGTGAACAGCACCTGGAGAGAAGTATACTAAGAAAGGTTTGTCAGGAGCAACCGCATTCACTGATTGAATATAGTTGATTGCTTTGTCAGCCATGTCCGTTGTTAAGTGGTACTCAGAACCATCAGCGTTAGTTTCAGGAGCAGTGATTCTTTTACGATCTTCAACCAAGGCAGGGTGGAATTGGTCTGTGTCACCACCAAGGAAACCATAGAAATAATCAAAACCTAAATCGTTTGGCCAACGGTCAAAAGGACCTGTGAAAGAAGCTTCCCAATCCGGTACATTGTGGTTTTTACCGTACCATGAAGTAGAGTAACCTTTTTGTTGAAGCACTTTTGCAAAAGTACCAGTCTCTTTAGGCATCTTCATTGTATAACCATCGTTACCTGTACCCAATTCCATAATAGCTCCTGTTTCAGCTTTATGATGATTTCTACCAGATAATAAAGCAGCTCTTGTAGGAGAACAAAGTGCCGTAGTATGGAATCTTGAATAAGTCAATCCTTTATCCGCAATTTCATCAAATGCAGGAGTTTCGATCTGACCACCCATGTGACCCATTTGTGCATATCCTACATCATCCAATAGAATTAATACAATGTTGGGAGCGTCTTGTAAATTGTTCTCTCTGAAATTAAGCTGTGCAGGTGCCGAATCTTTTGATTCGTGAACTGTTAGGCCTTTTACGTTTTGTGCTTTTATACTAATTGGTAATATTGCAATGATTAGTAAAGCAGATAGTATTTTGTGTAATTTTCTACTTGTAAACATACTTTTTTGATTTGTTGATGTAACAAATGTAGGGGGTAAGGAGAGTGAAATAGTAGTATGTTTGTATCAAGGGTTGGTATGAAAGAGGCAAAATACTGAGATTTCACAAGGTGCTTTCAAAATTATTAATGCTATTGCTAGTACTGTAAATCATTTAAAAAGTCATTTTTAATTAACTTGTCTATACAATTAAGAGGATAGTTATGGAAGAAAATATACTTGAGATAAGAACTGACGAAACAAATCCCAACTCATCTTATGACCTTATAGAAAAAGAGTTTGGAGGGGTAGTCAATGGAAACCATCTAATGTTGGATAGTGAGAAATTTGGAGTGATTGATATGACTTACTATGAGTATTTTCCAAGAATGTTTTGTGGAGTGACAAATCTTAATTTGAAGGTGCCGATTCGAGTATTAAATCAAACTGGTAAAAAGGAGCATTTTGTAAGTATAAGAATAGGGAAATCTGGAGATTTTACTTCTGAAACCAAAAAGAAATCTACTTTACTCAATTCTTTATATGTTTATAATAGTAATCAGGAGTTTTACATTGATTATTCTATCAATCAGCCCATCAGGTGGTACTATATGAGAATTCCTGTTCAAATGATAGATAAGTTTATCTACTCTTCCGATCATAAGCTGAATGAATTAATCCATAAAAAAGAAGCTTGGTTTTATTATGATACTCTTACTCCTGAATACGATAAGATTATATCGGAGCTGGATTTCTATATGCAAGACCCTGTGGTAAAGAAAGGTATGCTGCTTTCTAAAATGATAGAAGTGCTAAGCATTTTGCAAAAGAAATCTTTCGAAGACGGGCTTGAAAATGTTGTATATGGAGTGCATAAAAATGATTTAAACTTAATGTTTCAATTGAAAGATGATATTCTATCAGACTTTAAAGAAGTGCCTGATTTAAAGAAATTGATGAAGAAATATGGGATGAGTGAGTCCAAACTTCAAAAAACATTTAAGAAGGTATATAAAAAACCAATTTTACAGTTTTTCAATCATCATAGGTTAGAAGAGGCAAAACATATGATCACTCATACCGATAAAGATTTGAGTCAAATTAGTGTAGAACTTGGCTATACAGATCTGACTCATTTTAGTAAAAGGTATTATGCCAAGTTTGGCGAAAGACCTTCTGTAACAAGAAAAAGTCAGCAGAAAATCCACTGACTTTTTAACTAATAACTTAATTATCAAACTTGTAAATCGATTATTTAGAAGTTTGAGTATTACCGTACTCGTTGATTAATTCTAGAGCCACACTGTTCAGTTGTCCAGTGTAATGAGATTTTTTGATACTATAATTTTTAGTAACAGGCGTTCCTGTATCTTGCCCAATATCTAATGTTTCATCTAGTGAGAATAGGTTCGGTATTGTTTTTTCAATACGTCCTTCGCCTATTTTTTTGCCATCAGCATAAATTGAAATGGTAGAAGCTGTGTAGGGTTTTTTCTCATCCATAATTACCTTAGCGACCACATTTTTAGTACCTGCAGGTATTTTTGAGTTTGTTTTAATGCTATACACATCAGCAGTATTACTGTATTCATAATGAACATAACCTGCTTTGTCAATTCTTAAAACAAAACCTCCAAAACGGCCACCTTGAGTAATCAACACCCCTTGATCACCTTTTTTATATCCACCTTCAAGTGATGCATCCATTGTGTGAGAAATGAACTTAGTAAAAGGAGTAGCTCCTTCAGGTAACCTTAAGCCATTTGGATAGTTGAACAAAGTTTGACCGGCAGTCAATGAAGGACGGAATGTACTTCTAAAACGCTCCGTTCTTCTATCGTCAATTGGAAGCGCGTTAGCTTTTGAAGCTTCAGCGAAGAACATATATTTCATGTACTCTAATTTCTCCGGCATTTCTTCCGCCAAGTCTTTAGACTGTGTGAAGTCATCCTTAAGGTTATACAATTCCCATTTCATGTCCGTGATTTCAACATGTGCAGTAGATTCTGATACCCAAGGGATATTTCTCATGGCACCTGCCCACCATCCATCGTGGTAAATACCCATATTTCCTGCAATTTCGAAATACTGAGTCGTGTGCGTTTCTTCTGCTTCTGCGTTGTCAAACGAGTAAACCATTGATGTACCTTCCAAAGGTTTTTGAGTATAGCCATCAATTTCTTTTGGCATCTCTATTCCTGCCACCTCAAGAATAGTAGGAGCAATATCTGTTACGTGAGTAAATTGCTTTCTCACTTCACCTTTAGATTTAATTCCGTTAGGATAAGAAATCGTCATTGCATTTCTTACACCACCAAGGTGAGACGCAATTTGTTTTGTCCATTGGTAAGGAGAGTTGACAGCCCAAGCCCATCCTGCAGGCATATGATTGAAGTAATCTTCAGATCCCAATCGATTTGATTTTACAGCTTCCACTTTGTCTTCCCATTTCTCAGGAATTCCATTAAAGAAAGCCATCTCATTCAATAAACCTTCTTGACCACCTTCAGCAGAACCACCATTGTCACCAGCAATGTAGATGAAAATAGTATTGTCTAACTTGCCCATTTTATCAATGGCATCATATAGGCGTTTGATCTGTACGTCAGTATGTTCAGTAAAACCAGCAAACACCTCCATCATACGAGCGTAAACCATTTTTTGCTCTTCATTCAAGCTTTCCCATGCAGGCAATGATTCCGGACGAGGAGTCAGTTTAGATTCAGCAGGAATTAAACCTTTGGCTTTCATATTATTGAAAGCTTCCTCTCTGTAGACATCCCATCCTGCATCAAATTTCCCTTTATATTTTTCAATATATTCAGCAGGAGCTTGGTGAGGAGCGTGAGCAGCACCTGGAGCAAAGTAAACAAAGAAAGGCTTGTCTGGAGCAACCGCATTGACAGATTGTACATAGTTGATCGCCTTGTCTGCCATATCTGTTGTCAAGTGATAAGGAGATCCATCTTTATTGGTTTCAGGTGAAGTAACTCTTTTTCTGTCTTCTACTAAAGCAGGGTGGAATTGATCAGTATCTCCTCCTAAGAAACCATAGAAATAATCAAAACCTAAATCATTGGGCCAACGGTCAAAAGGTCCTGTAAACGATGCTTCCCAGTTGGGAACATTATGGTTTTTTCCATACCAAGAAGTGGAATATCCTTTCTCCTGAAGAACCTTAGCGAAAGAACCTACTTCATTTGGAATTTCAGTAGTATAACCTGAGTTACCAGTTCCTAATTCCATAATTACTCCTGTCTCTGCAGTATGGTGATTTCTACCACTCAATAATGCCGCTCTTGTAGGAGAACATAATGCCGTAGTATGAAATCTAGAATAAGTCAAACCTTTATCTGCAATTTCATCAAAAGCAGGAGTCTCAATCTGTCCACCTACATGTCCCATCTGCGCATACCCTACATCATCTAAAAGTACCAATACAATGTTTGGAGCTTCCGTTAAATTATTCGCTCTAAAGTTTAATTCTTTTGTGGGAGAATCTTCTGATTCATGTACAGTCAACCCTTTCACGTTTTGAGCTGAAGTCATCAAAGGCAATGCTGTTGCCATCATAGCAACACCGAATGCAGTTTTTAGTCTTTTATTCATAAACATATTAATTGCTTGTTATTATAGACCAAAATTAAGGTGCATTATCCCTTTTTTGTTGTTATGTTTCAATATTGAATTGGTACAAAACAGTTTATTCAGAATAATGAAATGAATAAAAGAATGTAAGGTTCAGAGTTTGAAAAGGAGATCATTTTCACTATTTTAAATGATAACCAATACAACAACTATCTATGAAAATTGAAATCAGAAAATGGGTCATAAGAGCATTATTACTCTGTTTTGTCAGCATTATATCCATCTTATTCTTGATGTCATTTCCACAAATTCTTTATGCGAAGAGAACTCAAGTGGGGAATTATATCATCTATCATGAAAATGACTTGAACCAATATTTTTATCAGAGACTGCATAATGTTGACTCTGTTTTTAGAGGAAGTGAATTATACAATGATCAACTAAAACTAGAAATATGTCTTAGTGATGGGACAGCCTATCCAACATTAATGAAAATGATTTGGGGCGATGCATTTGGTTGGGGGATGAACACAATAGCAACTGTAAATGGTAATATTAATTTTCAAGAAAATACCATTGAATTACATGGATATAAATGGAATTTTGAACAGCTTTTATTGCATGAATTGACGCACTGTCTTCAGTTCAATGCACTAGGTATTATGGAATCTAACCCATTGGCTAAACACCCTCAATGGAAATGGGAAGGTTATGCAGAATATGTTGCAAGACAAGGTGAAGTACAGCATTCTTTATTGAAAAATATGGAAAGGATAGAAAGTGCCAGAATGGTTGATCCCGATGAGTGGGGCGTATTTTTTGAAGACGGAACTGTTGCACCTAGAGTTTATTATGATTATTGGTTGATGGTTCAATATGCTTTGGTAGTGAAAAAAATGAGTTATTTGGAGTTACTGAAAATGAACTTAAAAGAAGAAGAACTAAAAAAGGAAATGATGATGTGGTATGATTTGAAGGTGAAGAATTAACACTTATATTTTTGCTGAAATTTAGTTTTAGTGAGTATAGGTATTTCTCATTTTTGTAATTAACAAACGGTTAATGATTTCTTATTGTGTTGATTAATAATCCATTATGAAATTATTACTATATTTATTAAAACAACACTTTTTAAAGCCAACTATTTTTCATTTGTACGTTTGAAATTATTTCTCTTTCAAACCTATCATATTTTTATATGTGATAAAGAAAATCTGTTGATTTATTTCAATGTTGTTTGATTTTTAGACCAGTTAAATAAAGTCTTAACTAAACTTTTCCAATTATGAGAATTGCCACTTTTAACATTGAAAACCTTGATTTCTCAGGAGATGACAAAAATCCATCTTTAGAACTACGAAAACCAGCTTTAAGAAACCAATTCGAAAGAATGAATGCAGATGTGGTATGTTTGCAAGAAGTTCATGGTCAAGAAACACCCGAACACTCTTCAGATAATCCAAATAGAACTCTATCTGCCTTAGATGCTATTCTTGATGGTACAAAATATCAAGAATATCATAAAGTAAGTACTATGACTCAAGATAATACTCCAAGAGATAAGAGAAATCTTGTGATTCTTTCTAAGTATGAAATTCTTGAGGTTGCTCAGTATAATAATGAATTCATAAATAATTTGAAGTACAAAAAAGTTACTCAAGTTCCAGAGTCTGATGACATTCTAAACGTAAATTGGGAAAGACCAATTTTTTATGTCAAACTTAAAATCTCAGATCATGATGTAATGCATGTTATAAATGTTCATTTTAAGTCTAGATTAGCTTCTAATATTAAAGGTCAGCTTGCAGGTTATCAATGGAAAAGTGCAGCAGGGTGGGCTGAAGGTTATTTCCTTTCTTCAATTAAGAGAGTGGGACAGGCTTTAGAAACAAGAATTTTGATAGATAATATCTTTGAACAAGAACCAGAGGCAAAAATTGTGGTATGTGGAGATTTTAATGCTGAACCTGGACAAGTTCCTGTAGAAGCAATTCAAGGTAAAATGGAGAACACAAACAATCCAGACTTGATTTCGAAAGAACTAATTTCGTGTAGTCGATCAATTGCAGAATCTATCAGATATTCACATTTGCATCATGGAAAAGGAAATCTCTTGGATCATATGCTGGTCTCAAAGTCATTATTCCAACATTTTAAAGATGCAAAAATATTCAATGAACAATTACATGATGAAAGCTTACCTTTTGCATTTGATACAAAATATCCTGAATCAGATCATGCAGTCTTTTTAAGTGAATTTAATCTTTAATTGCTTAGAAATTTGTTTTTTAAATCCAAAGGCTCCTAAGAAAACCATATATTAAAAAATCCTCTCTTATTCCTTAATGTCAAGGAAATAAGAGAGGATTTTCATATTTAATCTTCTAAATTACTTAGAAGCTGCTTCAGCGTTAACTTTCACTAATAAGAATCTAACACCCCAGCCAGGAATATTTTCACCTTGTTGGAAAGCACCCATATTATCTCCATTGATATTTGAAAGATACACTTCTTCCACTTTGTCAGAAGACGTCCACTCTAAAATCGAATCACCAGCATTAGCATTTAATACCGTCAATAAAACGTGCTCTTTATCCATTGGTCTAGAAGCAGTGATAATTAAATCAGAAGCTGTAGGTTGGATAAATGCAGTGTAATTCTCATTTGTGTTTTCAGAAATTAAGATCGGTTGAGCCACTGCCATACTGAATTTTTTAGCATCAGTAGAAACATAAGCACCGTGAGGTCTTAACATAAAACGGAATGAATGCCATCCTTCTTGAGAAGCTTTATAGTTGGTTTCCCAATAGTTGTTCATCAAGTAAGCGTAAATTGTTTGTGTAGGTTTTACTTCTTGTACCCAACCATACGATAATGCATCTGTTGTGATTTCACCTAATTCGATCATAGGAGCATCTGGAGTTACCCAAGTTACACCATGGTCAAGGTTAGAAACATCAGCATAACGTTGAACTGTAAAGTAGTTTTTACACGAACCTTGCAATTGCTCTTTTTCTGGAATGTACTCACCAAATGGGGCGTCAATTCTTACTGTACCATTTTTTACATTGAATGGGAAAGCAATATGAACACCTTCCGGATCGTAAACATTCGATTTGTTGATTTGGTTATCAATCTCAACCACTTCAGAGTAAGCATTTACTTCAAAAGTACGCTTCCACTCTTCAGTACCAGGAGCAGAAGAACTTACTTCAATTACACTAATCAAATTACCTTTTTCTAACCATTTGATCTGAATATCATCAGCTGTAGTCAAAGGTGCTTTTGGATTTCTACCCGCTACATAATAGTAATCATTCAAACCTTTAAGGTCTGTTTTATCAGAAAGTTCTTTCTTTCTTACTTTATCATAAAGTGAAGCGACACTACCATTTTCAGTATTGATTTCTAATTTGATGAAATCGTTCTCAATTGTATTATCAGCCACTTTCAATGCTTTCTGACCTTTACACTTCTTACAGTTTTTGCAGTCCTTGCATTTCTTACATTCTTTACTGCATTTCATTTCAGCAGTTGAGAATAATTCCAACTGACCATAAGCTGGTAAGTGATCTACATAAACGGCCAATTCACCAGTACTCAAACGCTGAGTAGGGTAGTATTTTCCATCTTGATCTACGATGTAATCACCATTTGAAGTTTTTTCAGCACTTAATTTTACTAATTCCGAACGGTCCCAGTTCAATGTATTGGTCAATAAAATACCTTTTGTTTTTTCACCAATAGCCAATGCTCTTTCTAATAATTCATCAGCAATTGAATCCGCTTTGATAGCGAAAGATTGTTTTACAGCCCATTGAGAGTGTACGAAATCTGCTTCAGGTTCTGAGATTGAATTGTAAGCACCCCAAGTATGTTCGTTGTATAATAAAACGTATCTCCATGCTTGTTCGAAAGTTTCGTTTGGAATATCAGCACCATTTAATGACATAATCGTCATGGCTTGAGAAAGTTTCTCAGAAGCGTTTCTTACTAAAGCAGTTTCGGCAGAAGTAGATCCTGCGCCATCTTCCCAATATGGAGTGAAATCACCTTTCACTACAGGAAGTTGATCACCATACTTTTCCTCAAATGCTTTGAATGATTCAGTAGTAGTAGACAACATTACTTTTGGTGTCTCATACGTTTCGTTCCACTCTTTTACCGTTTCAGAAATGCCTTGGTCAACAGGACCGTTGTCAGAACCCACTGTGTAACGTAAAGTTGTAATATCGTAAGGGTAAGTTCTTTCGTTTAACTCATTTAAGTAATCAAAAACGGATTTTGGAGTCAATAATACTTTCAAGTCTGTAAATCCTAAACCTGTATGGAAATGACTGTATCCTTTTTCATGTACCCAAACCATTACTTTCTCTTCACCTGATGGAGAAGACCAATAGAATGGACGATCACCCCAAGTAGAAATTGTACCACCAATTCTGTGGAATACATTTGTACCTGCTGAAAGATATTTAATGCCAGAATGTGCCAATACAGGAACAAGGCCCCATGTGTAACCAGGAACGTCAGTGATCATGGCAGATTCTAAAGGAGCACCAGTTTCATTGGCTACTTGTAATGCATCAAAAGTAGATTCAACCAATTCTTGAGGATTCGATAAACCTGTAAGCATATTACCATAAAGACCATTCAATTCAATTGAACCATTTTTAACGGCATCCATAAAATCTTTTCTTTTCTCTGGAGAAGCATTTTTAAGGTAGCTTTCAACAGCCCACATTACTTCAACACTCCATTTGAATTGAGAACCTTCAGGAAAATCAGCTGTCTTTTTACTCATCATTACAGCGTCATCCAAGTTTTCCCATTGTACTTTTTCTACATCGTCTTGCGTATGAGTATACCCAATATCAACGTGTGAGTGGTGTAATAAATAAACAGTATAGGGTTTTACCGGCTCAACTTCTAACGTTTTCTCGTCCAATACTTTCTTTCCTACAGTAACACTTACTGGGATAGAAGTTGTTTCTTCCACCTTCGGAATATTGATTCTAAATACATTTGCACCGACATTAAGCGTTACTTTTTCTTTCGATTTTCCTGCAGTAATGATTGCTTGCTGAGGCTCACCATAGTGTAAGATTGTCGTTCTTAATTGTTGTTGAGGACCTTTTGCAGTTTTGATCACTGCAGGTTCTTGTTTCCAGCTAACGTTTCCGTCTACTCCATATTTGAATAGCATAAACCAGCTCGATTTACCAATACTTGGAGCAACTACTTTCATTTTAATAGATCGGCCTTTTGGTAAATCTTCTGCTTTAATTTTTAAGAAACCATAACCAAACATATCACTGTAGGCATCGATCATTGTGCCTTTAAAAGTCAATTGAGAATCATTGGGTCCTTCAGCTTTTACGTCTTGAAGAATACTTTCCTCCGGAGCTTTAAATGTAAAGTATTTTTTGTCGTTGATGTAAAAGTCAAATTCATACTGTGCTCTATCAATATCGACACCCATGATGACTCCATATTCAACGTATTCACCATTAAAAGAGATAGGTACTGCTTCTGCTTCCCATTCCATTTCATTTTTTCCTTCCGTACACCTTACCAACATGGCCTGATTAGCATCTTCTTGCGGAGATTTATAAGGCATAATGTCACCATTGATATAATCGGTGTAGCCTTTTAAAAAAATCTTCTCTTGTCCATAGCTAAATTGTATTGTGATAATACTTAAAAGAATTACCCAAAAGTGTTTGTAGTTAAGTTGATTCATTCCAGTTAATCATTAAGTTTAAACATATGAACATAAAGATGGTGAATCGTGTGTAGAAAGTACATTTATTTTATGTTAAGCAGGAATTATTAACAAAAAGTATCTCAACCGATTTAAATTTATAATTTACTTATTTTAAGTATTAATTGAATTACTTTATAAAATGCTGTTCATTAGTGCTTTACATATTTCATCTATCTAAGATTTCATGAAATAATTCCAATAACACCTCATAAACAGTAATTATTAATAAAATAGAAATCATTTTGTGACCTATGAACAATTGTTAACTTAGAGAAACATTAATGATAGTATTGCGTGAAAATGAGTCAAACTCTTATCACAAGATTTACAAGATTAACTAAATAATAATGAGGATTTTAAAAAGTACATTTATACTTCTTGCCTTGACACTTTTTTATGGGTGTGCTAAAGAAAATAATGAACACAAATTTACAGCAAAAGAAGCTGTGAAAGATGAAGTGTTACAGGAATTGAAAGTAGATGTTGCTGCTGCGGAGAACAGAGTTGTGACGTATACTAATAAAAGAAGTGCTTATTTTCAGACTCAAACACACGTTTTAAATAGTGAGTTGTACAGTTGGTTTAATGGTTGGAATATTGGTCAAAAGAGAATTTTGACGGATTATGACCTTACGATTGATGGAAAACTATTTGATCGTGCAAATGCAGCAGTTGAAGTTTACCCTCATTACATTCAAAGAGCGACAACCCAAGGTACTGAGCGTTTGATCCTTTTTGATGATCAAGACGTAATATATGTTGATTTTCATAATGTAAAAGGAAAGGAAACAAACCTAACAGTAACAGGCGATCAGATCAAATTAGAGAGTAGAGATAAAAATGCATCTTACTTTGTTTCTTCAGAGTCAGAAGATCATTTCGTAGTCGTTGCCCCTTCGCACAACGAAAAAATTGATGCAGAAGGTAATGTAAAAGTGACTGCTTCTGGAAAGGGCGGTTTTTATATTTCTTATGCGAAAACAAAAGAAGAAGGTTTAGCTTTAATCCAACAAGCTAGAGCGGAACATGGTCAGTGGTTCCAAGAACGTACGGACCGTATGACGCAATTGGTGACAGAAAATACTGCAATTAAAACAGAAGATCCTCATTTCGATAAAGCATTAATGTGGTTGACATTAACGATGGACGAAATGGTAACTCACCAAAGAGGATATGGTATCTATGCGGGTATTCCTTGGTTCAATGAGTATTGGGGTAGAGATACATTTATCTCATTGCCGGGTGGTACTTTAGTTTTAGGAGAGACAGAGGTAGCGAAGAAAATCCTTCTTTCTTTTGCAGATGTACAAGACAAAAAATCGACTTCAAAGTACTACGGTAGAATTCCAAACATCGTAAAAATGGAATCATTGAACTACCACACGACAGATGGAACACCTCGTTTTATCTTTGAATTACTTGATTATATTCAATATTCAGGTGATAATTCATTGATAAAGAAAATGTACCCTACAGTGAAAAGAAGTGTGGATGGAGCATTGAAAAACTGGGTGAACAAGAAAGGTTATTTAACACATGAGGATGCTGATACTTGGATGGATGCGAGAAGAGAGCCAGATCATGTTCCTTATTCACCAAGAGGTAGTTATGCTAATGATATTCAAGCCTTATGGTTCAAGCAATTGAATGCGGCCATTTACTGTGCAAAAGAAACTAATCACATTAGTGACATGAAACGCTGGCAGAAGGTGGCTGATAAAGTTCAGGCTAACTTCAATAAAGATTTCTTCAACGATTCACATGCCTATATGGCAGACCGTATTGATCATGATGATCAGCCAGACTTCCAATTCCGTCCTAACCAATTATTTGCCATGGATTTCATGACAGATGATGTAAAGAAAATGGAATTGACTCGTGAAATTTGGGAGCATTTAGTATACCCTTGGGGTGTTGCATCATTAAGTCAAGAAGATCCTAATTTCCACCCTTATCACCTAGCGTGGGAGCATTATCATAAAGATGCCGCTTATCATAATGGTACAATTTGGCAGTGGAACAATGGTTATGCTATGCAGCGTATGATTGAAAGTGGTCAGCCTGATATTGCCTTCCAACTGTTTGAAAATATGAATGAGCAATCATTAGATATGGGGGCTGTAGGTAGTATGAATGAAAATGCGGATGCTTTTCCTCATCCAGGTGAGACTTACCCTAAATTAACAGGTACTTACATGCAGGCATGGTCAAACGGTGAACAATTGAGAGTTTGGTATCAATACTTCTTAGGTTTAAGACCAAATGCGATTGAAAATACAATTGTACTAGCACCAAGAATTCCTTCTAAATTGAACAATGTTTCTTATAAAGAAAAATTAATGGGAGGTACGCTTGTTGGACAATTCGAACGTCAAAATGATGTGGAAGTTTATACTTACACAATGAAAGGAAAAGATGTGAAATTCAGTTTTGAACATTCATTATTTCAGCCTATCAACATTGAAGTGAAAGCAGATGAGAAAGTGAAAGTAACAAGGGATCAAAAAGAATTGACATTGACCGTATTTGGAGTTGACGGAAAGCAAAGAGAATTGAAAAAAGAACACTTGGATGAGCAATTAGCAAATCGTCAAGAAAAGTCTGACAAAATCTTTGAAGGAACACAGTTCTGTAAACCTTCTATGGACAAAGAATATGAAGCAATGAAACAAACGTTTCAGAAAAAATAAATATTACCCTTAACGATTTGAAGGTCGCTGACGAAAGTTGGTGGCCTTTTTTGTTTAAAACATAAGATGAATGAATTATTGTTTGAGCTTTGGTGAGTTTAAGGAATTACCCATTTAAGAGTTATAATAATGTATATAAATGAGGGCTTTTCATCCAAATGGAAAGCCTTTATTATTTTGTCACTATTTTTTTAATTGATTTATCAGTATTTACAACTATCTTTTATTTCTAAAAGTATTGTAGACTAAAGATGCTTATTGATTTTTTGATGATTTAGAGGAAACTGTTGGTAATCCTATTAAAATCAATCCTATTTTTTTGATTGAATGGCATTTATTTTCCAAGAAATTCTGTTCAGAATTTAATGAATATTTTAGTGTACAATATCTTCATTACTTATTAATTTTTTGACTGAAATGACTATGAAACAACTACTGCTTGTACTACTTTTATTATCAATTTTTGGAACAAACCAAGCACAAGATCACCCCAACATACTCTTGATTATTGCCGATGATATGGGAGCGGATGTTACGCCGGGTTATGGGATCGGAAACAATTTGCCTTCTACACCAAACCTAGACGCACTCAGAAAATCAGGCGTACTCTTCTCCAACGTATGGGCTACTCCTGTTTGTGCAGCAACAAGAGCTACTATTATGACAGGAAAGTACGGCGTCAATAATGGTGTACCTAGTGTACCGGGAGAATTAAGTACGGATCATACCACAATTTTTACTCAATTAAAACAACAAACGAATAACGAGTATACGACTTGTCTTGTTGGAAAATGGCACTTAGGGAAAAACAATGATTATGACCATCCCAATGAGCATGGCGTGGACGAATATATGGGGGTGTTGAAGTCAGGTGTTGCAGATTACTATAGTTGGAGTAAGGTCGAAAACCAACAACAGGAAACGTGTACAGAATATGCTACGACTTATTTTACAAATTATGCGATCAATTGGATCAATAAGCAAGACAAACCATGGTTGATGTGGTTGGCACACGTAAGTCCTCATTCTCCTTATCAATATCCACCAGAAGGTACTTATTCTAATAATCATTCGGGTTCGGCCACAATGAAAAAATATTTGGCCATGATCGAAAACTTGGATTATGAAATAGGGAGACTTTTGGAGAATATCCCTGAAAATGTTTTGGAAAATACATTGATCATTTTTGTAGGAGACAATG
Source organism: Flammeovirga sp. EKP202 (assembly GCF_014534745.1). GTDB lineage: Bacteria > Bacteroidota > Bacteroidia > Cytophagales > Flammeovirgaceae > Flammeovirga. The sequence continues at coordinate 6,992 of NZ_JACVVP010000007.1, read as the reverse complement.
GAACACCTCCTAATTTCGTACAAGGATATTCGCAAGGAAAAGGCACTTTATATGAAGGAGGTGTACATGTACCTATGATTATTTCAGGGAAGGGAGTAGCCTTAAAAAATGAAACAATTGATGCTAAAATTAATGTCTGCGATTTATTTGCGACAATGGCACATTTCTCTGATGAATCGATTGGTGAAAAAGGAGGTTTATACAACAGTTTAAGTTTCAAACACCTTCTTTCTGGCGAAGACGGACCTACTAGAATGTTTAATTATATGGAACTAGGGGCAAAGGATGGTTTTCCAGATGATGCATATACACTTCGTGATGAGCAATATAAATTGATTCAATACCTCGACAATAACAATACAAAAGAACTCTTTGATTTGATCAATGATCCGTATGAAACCAAAAACCTATTGGATGGAACCTTAACTGCGGAACAACAGCAGCGCATGGAGGCATTACAAGAAGAAAGTAATCGTATTAGAACGGGGTGGTCTTGTAATGATGGGATTCAAAATGGAGATGAGATAAGTATTGATTGTGGTGGAGACTGTGGAAGCTGTAATGTAACCGCTATTCCTGATTTTTTAACCTCAAAAAAATATAATTTCTTCCCCAATCCTTTTGAAGATCAGTTGTATTTGGGACAAACGGCCACTGATACAAAAGCTATTATTACTGTCTATAATTCATCAGGTCAAAAAATAGAAGAAATTACAAAGCGAAGCACGGAGGAAATGATGATTAAAACAGCGGCCTACCAAACAGGGATTTATTTTATTTCAGTTTTCAATCTCGAAACGAAAACAAAAAATGTTTACAAATTGATAAAGAAATAGATGCAAAAAGAGCCAGCTTTATGTGTTTTTTGAAGTGAAGAAAGTTTCAATATTCTCATTGGTGAGAATGTAGTTTTGGATACAGAATAGTAGCAGTGTTCACTTATTGTAGTGCTATTCTGTTTCCGTCTTTTACATTTTTAAAGAGACCATTGTGGTTTATAGTAGTACATCTACTAAATTTGTGTCAAATCAGCAAAGAGTTATTATCTATAAATCATAACAGACAAACATAAGATGTATACCATTGAATACATTGAAGCCGAAATCAAAACACTAAGAGATCAGCTTTCTAACCACGCTCTATATCAAAACTTGAGAAAAGTAAGTGATATCAAAATCTTTATGGAAAACCATGTGTTTGCCGTTTGGGATTTTATGTCTTTATTGAAGACTTTACAGCAACAACTTACCAACGTTGAATCTCCTTGGACGCCAAGTGCAGACCCTACAATTGCAAGGTTTATCAATGAAATTGTATGCGGAGAAGAGAGTGATATTAATGAACTGGGCGAACCAAAGAGCCATTATGAAATGTATTTGGATGCAATGGCACAAGTGGGTGCTGATGCTACAAAAATGCATCAATTGATCGCTTACCTTCAAGAAGGAAAATCTGTAGATGTGGCTTTGGAAAGAACTACCGTAGACAAAAGAGTAGCGGCATTTGTACGTTATACTTTTTCGGTCATTGATACACACAAGACACATTTGGTAGCTTCTGCATTTACTTTCGGTAGAGAAGATGTGATTCCAGATATGTTTTTAGAAATTTTGAATAATGCAGCTGAACAAGAGCAGTACAATAAAGTGGTGTATTATTTAAAAAGACATATTGAATTGGATGGTGACGAACATGGACCATTGTCATTGAAGATGATCTCTGAATTATGCGGTGATGATCAGAAGAAGTGGGAGGAAACTTTAAATACTGCAAAAGAAGCTTTACAAAAACGAATAGAATTGTGGGATGCGATCAATGATCTTATCTTGGTTCAACAACCGTGTGAAGTTTTAGTTTAAGCATTAATTTATGATCGATTTCAAGAATATTGAATACCTTAAAGAGGGGAACAAAAGACAGGAAGAAGCTTATAAAGCTTTAAAAAAGCATCAAATTTTTGAGCGTTTAGCAGCTTATGTTCCTCTTTTAACAGGTACAATACCTATCCGTATTGATTTACCAGAAAGTGATTTGGATGTCATTTGTCAGTGTGAATCTTTGGAGTCATTTGAGGCTTTTTTATTGGAGTCGTTTCAGGAGGAAGAACAGTTTCAGCTTTCTGTATCACACCAAGAAGGCGTGGGGGCAGTGGTTTGTAGTTTTATGATCGATGCTTTTGAAGTTGAAGTTTTTGGTCAAAATAAGCCCACTGAGCAGCAAAACGCTTTTCGTCACATGATGATAGAATATCAGCTTCTTGAAAAATATGGAGAGGATTTTCGTCAAAAAATTATTGCTTTAAAAGCAGGAGGATTGAAAACAGAACCTGCCTTTGCAAAACTATTAGGATTAGAAGGAGACCCTTATCAGTCACTTTTAGAAGTGAAAGTTTAATTTATTTACTCAATACCAAACATGCATTACCTTTCCGTCAACGAAGTAAAAGAAATGTGCTATCAAAGCACTTATCATATCAAAGACTTTTTATTAGATCAAAAAGAAGTATTTCCTTACCATCTCCATGTGCTTTTTGATCAAGTAAAAGCAGGAAAGGTACGTCATGAAGGCATTAATGCTTTTGTGAGAAAAAATAGTACACGTTTGCATATTGTGAGTAAAGACTTTGATTTACTTTCAAACACATCAGAAGGTTTTCCAATTAAAGTTCCACAATTTCCACATTTCAGAACGGCAGAACACCTTTTTCAATGCATCAAATTTGACCCTACCAAAGGAGATGAGATTTTGGATAAGCAATTGTTGATTTTGGACCAAACTTCAGGGTTAGGGGCAAAACAAGTGGGAGATCGAAAAGACGATATGAGAATGTTTTGGCGATCGGCCTGGATCATGAAAGATTGGGAAATGAGAGACCTTCCATTTGATCAATATAAAGAAAAACATTGGGAGGCATTGACTGAAATTATTAATGGTATGTGGTATGCTTTATTGATGAAGTTGGCCAACAATCGTAAGGAATATGGAAAGGTATTGTTAAAGAATGGAGCGGTAAAACAATCGCCTATTGTGGAGATCGAGCTTGACCAAAATAGTCCTTCTACATTTTGGGGGACGAAGATTCAAAGTAACGGCATGATGAGAGGTTTGAATATCGGAGGAAAGCTATTATCAAGATTAAGAGATTTTTACCGTTTGGAATTGTTACAAAAGAAAGGCACTTTTAATCTATTAGAGGTGGTACCTCCTTTTAATATAGAAGTATTCGGTGGGCCAATTCCTAAAGTAAATTACAATGAATAAAGAATGAACCAGAAAGAAATCAATCAAAAAAATAAAGCAATTTGGGAAGCCAACGCCAAAGTATGGGATGAGAGTATGGGTGAAAAAGGAAATGATTGGCATTTGAACTTAATTGCACCTATTACCGAAGAATTACTAAACCTAAAACCTCAAGATCACCTACTCGATATTGGTTGTGGAAATGGAATTTTTGCCAGGAGAATGGAAGGCAAGGAAATCAAGGTCACTGCTTTTGATTTTTCCGAAGAAAATATAAAAAGAGCAAAATCGTATGGAGGAGCTATTCAATATGCTGTCGTAGACGCGACCATAGAAGAAGAACTAAATGCCTTAGGTTCCTCATTTGACGCCGCCGTCTCTAATATGGTATTTATGGATATGCCCGATTTAGCACCTTTATTTCAGTTTTTATCCAAAACGCTTTCCGAAAAAGGAACCTTTGTCTTTTCAATTCAACATCCTGCTTTCAATTCAGAATATGTTGACTTTAAAGAAGATGCTGTATTGGTGAAAAACTATATTCAAAGTAGTACTTCAAAAGGCATTGCTTTAGCGGAACAACCTCAAGAACAGTTTTATTTTCATAGGCCCATTAGTGAATACTCAAAATTAGCATCAAAATATGGTTTTGCCATCGATGCGATTGAAGAGCCGGTTTTCAATAGAGGAGACATTTTTTCAAAAATCCCTCCAGTGATTGTTTTTAGGTTGAGGAAGAATTTATAAGAGAACCTGTTTATGTAGAGAAAGCTTATTACATTGTAAACTAAATTATCATCAACTTTCAATCTGCATTTCTGTAAGCATTTATAGGATCTACTTTCAAGCTTCCTCCTTCTTCATTTTTCCATTAATGAAAAACTAAGCAAAAAATCTAGGCTTAGAAGTCAAAAGCTAAATTCCATTTCTCTCGCCTAAATGATTTTAAACTCGCTAAAGCTCAAACAAGAAAATCATTTTTAACGGCTCAATACATGGAATTCTTCACGCTTTTCCCTTCAATGCCGAGGGAGTACTACCAAACTAAAGTGGTAGGAAGCTCACAGGCGCGAATGTTAAGCGGTAGCATCATTCGTGTCCTTCAGATCATCAGAAATCTCCTGATTTCTAAATACCATACATAGTCGAAAACTTAGTTAACAGAGTACTTGTTGTCGGTTATTCTTGTTGCTGAAAATTTACTTTATAAGGTGTGTGTGACCCGATAAACTTATTGGCGATTTTGACCTTTGAAGTGTATTCTAATATATCATTTTTAGCATAAGTAAAACTTCCTTTGACTGTTAATTCTAGCTCATCTCCTTCATGAAAAATATCCGTTTTTTTTGTTCTAAAATTAATATTTTTGGATACACTGCTACTAGCTTCTACAGGGATTTTTGAGGCACTTTCCCAAGGTAGGTAAATAGAGTATCGAGACGTAATATTTTCTCCAAAATCTGTTTTCGTACTGTCATCAATATTAGGTTTCTCATATTTATTACCATTAAAACCGCCATCAACAATTTTCCAAAAGCCTAACATCGACAGAGTATCCGCTTTATTTTGATTTAAATTATTAATGATAAGCTGTACTTCATCTACACGATACATTTCAGGGTCAAAGTTATAAAATGTGATTGGGATTAAGATCTCCCAATTAGTCTCTTTTGTCATAAAATCAAATTGTTTTGTGATCCTAATCTCTTTTGCAACTGACATTTCATTTTTTGGGTGACTGAATTTTTGCATTAAAAAATCTGATGAACAAAAGGCAATGATAACAGCAATAATAGCAACAGGCTCTTGTTTAATTAGTTCTTTTACAAAGTTTTTCATAGAGTTTGTTTAAGTAAAGATTAACGGTGTTTGTATGTAATTGCAAATGTATTCATTTTCAATTATATATTATGCATTGCAATTAAAAAATGATAAGAAAATCAAAACTTAGTCGAACAACTTCCTTATTTTGAATGATTAAGCAGGTAGTTGTTTATCTGTTTTAGTCATTAAGGAATGAGACTGTTTAGATTTACTTTTAAAAATCATTGACCTTGAATATAAAAGTAAACCCTTACAACTCTTCAAAGTGAGAATTGTAAGGGTTTTGTTTTCGATCCTAAAAAGTGAAAACTATTGTTCTAATGATCCTTTGCCTTTATGTCTAAACTCAACTCTTTTTTCATGTCATGCAAAGTATGATGTTCCACCTCAACATACCCAGACATATCAGAATCATACTTCTTTTTATTTCTACTTTCAAACGTCATGCTATCACCTTCATGATATTCATTTCCCTCTCCCTTAGTCCACTTTGTAATCACCGAATAATCACAATGAAATTCATAGATTTTCAAAAGAGGGTTATAAGTATAAGCTCCTTTTTCAGTAATAATATAAAAGTCTTCACAACCTTCAAAATACCCTCCATGCTCATTGCGTTCATATTTTTGTTCTTCTTCATACAAATAAATATGATCAAGGTAAAGCTTATCACCACGGAGTATTTTTGATTCAAAAATTTTCATGGGCTCTTGAGCCAATGTACTGAAGGAAGTAAAGAGGATGATGGTTAATAATAAGGTTTTCATAATAATTTACTTTTGACAATCGCGAAAAATATGATTTAATCGAAGAACCGCTAAATTAAAGACATCTGATTAATGTATTAAATTTCGTTTCATAACAATCCATAACGTGATATAAGCCAATAGTCAATGAGCATTAGTTTTAAACTAGTGTGGTATTTGTATATGTTTTTTGGGTATTAGGAAATACAATATTTAAAGCAAATAGAAATTAAATTCAATGATGAAAAATAAAAGCGTGACATTCAAAAAAATTCTTGAAAGTGAATTAATTAGCAGTTTGAAAAATGATGAGACTTTTGAAAAGTTTAATCATCCAAAGACACAATGTAAACTATCTTTAAAAGATAAAGAGAAAAAAATAGAAATGACTTTTAGGTTTTTGAAAACTGTTTCAGAAGAGCGAGAAGATGTTATTGCTCATGAACTATATTATACAATAAGTTTGAGGTTCAAGATAGTTCATAAATGGTTTAATAAGTTTTACCAAGGGAGTAATAGTAAAGATTATTTAAATGCTTCAACTTATTTTAAACAATTTCCAGGGCGACGATATGAGGGAGAACATTTTTATGAAGACTCTTACAACCTAAGCCTCAAGAGAAGTATATCTGAAATATTAGATAATTATAAGATGGTTATCAATAATTATGGAAGTTTAGAACTTTTATATCAAAATCTAATTGAACCAATATTATCTGGAGAAGAAATAAATCAAGTTTATGGAGGCCCTTGGATATTTGAATATTTGATGATATGCAGAGTAATAAATGATGAGAAGTATTCAAAGCTAAAAGAAATTTTATATTCATTTTTAACTGAAATGTATAACGATGGAGAACCTAACTCTTTCGATTACTTTGATTTATTCGATAAAATTACAAATGCTTTAGAAAACATAAATATTGCTGATCTAAAGAAATAATTTCTTTCTAGTGCAAGTGTTAAGCCGATAAGCGTCACTTGTATCTAACAATCGGTGAAGTTTCTCGACTTCCGAGCTAACAGTACAAAAATCTTCACGATAAAATTACAAATTCCATAAATCCTTTTACCAGTAAAAATTGACTATTAATTTGTGGGGTATGGGGCTGTCGCAAAACTAAGATTTGAATAAATAATCATTATGTTTAACTTATAACATAATGATTATTTACTATGCTC
>NZ_JACVVP010000079.1 GCF_014534745.1 Flammeovirga sp. EKP202 | reverse complement strand
TACCTCCTCGTTTTCTATTTCTATGCTATAGGTCAATGGTTGATCGTCAATGTCTTCAAAGACCGTATCTATATCAATATTAAAACCAATATCGGTTAAATACAGATTTTTATCTACCAATAATTTTTCAACCTTTACTTCATTATTAAAAGTAGTTACATCAAAAGAAGTTGAATTCCACTTTTCTCCATCAGTAACATCAATTTCAATACTACAAACTCCTGCGTTTAAGGCTATAATTTGAATGTCTAGATTTTCGTCAATAGTTGCTTGAGTATTGTCATTGGATAGATGTAACGTATACGATAATTCTTGACCTTCAGGGTCCGTAAATAGTTCACTAATTGTGATAACCTTCTCAAGACCTAAAGCAATAGACTGGTTTTCTATTTCAAAATTTAATTCTGGTGGATAATTGCCACCAACAGTTATTGTAACAGTATCGTAGATATATTCATAACTATCTGAAACCTGTAAAATCAATGAACCAATACCTTTTGCTATTGGTGAAATTTCATATTTTGCACCTTCTTTTTCTTTAACATCAATGATGGTATTGGTATAAGAAGCGATTTGATATTCCAATTGATGTCCGTCTTGATCGCTATAAATTATTGTTGGATCAATTGAATAGATGGTATCAACTTCCGTGATATCAATGAGTAGATCATCAAGATTTCCTTTTGGTAAGTTGTTATAACTATTAAAAGTAAAACTCTGTTCGGCTGCTCCATCCCTATTTGAAGCAACTACTTTCAAAGTTAATGGATGCTCTATATTGTAAATGGAATCAAGAGATAGCGTTAAAATTGAATCTAAAAGCTGATAATGCCCTTTGATTAAATCTTGCCCTTCAACCGAAAAGTTTCGGGTTTCTGTTGGGAAACCAAAATATTCAGCCAAATTAAATTCATAGGTTTGTCCAACCAATAATTCTTTAGTTTCCCATTTCTTCAATGGATAGGGCTTCATTGTTGAGGTTGTCAATTCAAAAGATTGACGCTTTATAATATCGTCACCAAAGGCATTAAGTGTTAAGGTTTGGGGCGTCTTAAAAAATTGTTGAACTGAAAGATATAATTGACCTTGTTCAATACGTGATGTTATATAAGGATTAGGATCTAAACTAAATTCCAGTTCATTATTTTCGAGTGAACTGAAAAAATAGTCCGTTAAATCGATTTGTATTGTATCATATAATATGACAGACTGAACAGGAATACTATCTTGAATATGTATACCTCTTAATACGTTAAAAGCAATGTCTAAACCATAATAAGGTTCTTTAGGGTTCGAGGTTTTAATTAAAATTGTTTCTTCAAAACTGTCATCATAGAAAAGAGAATCAGCATTGACTTTAAATGAAATCTCTTTGCTCTCATTTGCCGATAGTGAAAACCTTGTCAAAAGAGGTTCTAATTTTCTTTTAGGAGGAATCCAATGAATCGTCACTTCTGAATCAAGATAAGATGTGTTATAGGCTACTCCAATTCCAGAATCACCGGCATAATTTTCTATACCTACAGAATAGTTTTCGGTATCAATATTTTTATAATTAAAATCTAAAGTACCATCTTTCCAATAAATCAACTGAAACGAATTGTCAGCTTTATCATCATTATAAGTGGGGATTAGAGAATACTGTACAACTAACTTTTCATCATCTAATAAATAATGAATTGTTCCATTTTTTTGAGGAGCTATATCTGTCCAAAGGGGAGCAATTATACTGTAGGGTTTTGAAGTATTAGGTAATTCATGGTTTTTCCAAGATCTACCATTCACGGGATCAAAAGTAAAGTAACCATTGGATGAAATTATTATATTTTCATAATGCTTTTCGTACAAAATAAAATCCCACTTTGAGTTATGTAATGTAAAAAATGCATCATCCTCTAATGTTATTATGGTACCTGTTGATGTGATATCAATCCATTGGAAATTTATTTCACTTTCTCCACGACTATCCAAGTAAGTATATTTTCCATCACTTCCAGAAAGATTCATCTCATCACTAAGAGGTATTGATGATGGTAAGTGTTTATCTGTGTTTATGGTAACTTCATTCATAGTTTGACTCAATAGAGCATCTTCATAGTAGCTACTGAATAGGATATCTACAGGACCATTCTCAGGATTAGTGAAAGTATGTGTGATAGTCTTTATTTCTCCATGTTCGATATTGATTTCGAAAGGGCTTACAAACTCTAATGTCCCATTTGGAACGACCTCCCCATTGATTTTAAAAACTATCTCATCACCTTCAATATTTTTAATAGTTATGGAGTCTTCAATTGTACCAATTTGAGATGCTGCATAGGTGATATCTAGATAGTTTTCACTATAAGGATTAATTCTATTATCTGAAATGTTTGTATCATCAATAACGATTTGATCCGTTGAAGTAATGATCTGATCAATCATGAAATAGCCTGCTCCTTCATTCTTAAATGTAATCCGCTTTGTAATTGTATCATATTGTCTTGCCTCTTGGAAGGTAAACGGACTATCAATTGATATTAAATACTGAGCTTGAACTTTAACATTAATTTCTGAAGTAGACTTCAATACGTCATACTTCCCTTCTTGTACAAAAACCTGAAGAGAAGCCGTATGTTCACCTTCTAGAATATCTAAATTCTCATTAATTAAAAAGTCAAAATCAAGGGTTTGAGATGCTTCAATATTACCTTCAAATAAATTGGAAGAAGTAAACCATGAAAGCGAAGTACCAGCATTAACAGTATAAGCCTCCTCGATTATGTTTGCGAACAGCTGACCTCCATCTGAGTCATCAATCCAATAAGCCGTATAGGAATTGACATAAAATATATTTTTCCCATTTATCTTATGATTTAATAAAAACGGAACACCATCATTGTATTCTAGCAAAACCTCAACATTAGATTTTATTTTTGAAGAAGGAATTCCAATTCTATTGTAAGTATCAAAAAAATCCACTCCGTTTAATAAAGCACTTCCATTATTTTTGATTCCATTACCTTTGATACTCAGTGTTTCATCTGTCACTAAAATTGGATCGTAACCTACCTCATTCCATCTTCCTAATATTTGATCTGACGCTTCTAAATTCACAAAAGCAGACAGCACCACACTACCTCCATTCTGTAAATAATCATCTAGAATATTGCCTAACTCTACTGGATCATCATAACCAAAAATACCATTGACGACAATTACATCAAAAGACTCAATTTCTTCAAAAGTGGGAGTAGATTCAGATACATTAATGCCTGAAACAGATGTAAACCTTTTCGTTTTGTAAAGTGCATCGATTGAAGTTTCCAACCATTCTGTTCTACCACTTCCTAATAGTAACACATTAAACCCATCATTATAAATGGTCTTATTCTTAGTTCGTAAAGAGGTACTGCTTTTATTTTCCTTTGCTACAATTTTATATGTCAATGATTGTTCCGATGTATTTCGTAGAGTAATACTACCATTTGATGTTTCATTGTAGTCAATTTCAAAAACATCATAACTTTCAATGATTTGAATATTTTTTTCATATGCACCATTACCCGATAAAGCCACAATGTAAGGAATTGTATCAGGCATATTTGTGACTAAGGTTAAATCTTCTTGAATGTAATTTTCATTTTGAGGATTGAACACAATCTCAAGTGTATCAACCGAATTAGGTAGCAAATTGATAGGATTTATATTAATTACATCGAAAAATTGATTATTGGTCAGATCAACATTCAATTCCAAGTTCACATCTCCTTTATTTTCAATAATCGCCAGGTATACATTTGTACTATCAATATATCTTTGATCAAATTGAACAAAATCTCCAATAGATAAATGAGGTGATGGGTTAACTATTAATTCAACATCAATTATTTTTTCTGGATTGAAAGGATCATTCGTGTGAATTAGTACCTGTCCTGTATAAATTCCTGATGGTAAATTTTCTTTTACCTCAATTAAAAGTGTTCTTTCTGAAAAGTTCTCACCCAATGAAAAATCATCCAAAAATGTTGAATCATTAATATAAAGCCATGGATCTTGATGGTCAGACCTCACTTCAATAGCAACATCCAAAGGGATGCTTCTTACGTTTTTCAATACCAATGTTTCATTCAATCCTATTGACCTTTGATAATATCCCTCTATTTGAATCTCGTCCAAGCTAATTTCTAATTGAGGATAATCTTTATTATGGATCGAAACTAGAATTTCAATTGACTGGTTTCTGTTATCATTAGTCTTGAAGGTGATTGTGCCTTCTACTGTTTCTTCCACTTCTGAGAGTAATGTTATATTTAAGATCAAAGAATCATTGGGTAACACTGTGTATTCATTCTGATCGAGAACTAACCCTTTGACATCCGTTGAGAGATCTGAAAGCGTCAGATTTTCATATCCTTTATTATAAATTACTATTTCTCTTTGAAAAGAGTTATTAATAAAAGATGTATCAACAATAACAGTATCTGAAAGTTCCAGAACTACATCACCAAACTGAACTGAAAACGGAATAATAGTAGCTGGTTTTATAGGGTCATTAGAATACACTAATAGAGGTTGTTCTAATTGATAGCCTGCTTCAAACAGTTTATTTGAATCAAAAATGAGTTGAATATCAGTTGATGCACTGGCACTAATGACTCCATTTGAAGGCTCAAACTGAAAATAGTTTGGGATTATGTTAATGGCCGTACCACTCTTCAAGTAATTATTATTAAAAGCAATGTTCAAACCTTCTTCTCCAATATAATTTTCTAGACCAACAGTCCCTTTAAATGGAATATCAACAGTATGATAAAAAAGGGAGATGTTTCCACTCTTATGAAGAACTATTTGAAATTTCACTTCATTTTCGGGAGAGTTGTAATATTGGCCTTCATATTGAATCGTTAATTGATCATCTTCCTCCAAAATATAAATATCAATAGAATCTAGATCAGTCCAGTATCCCGAAATAATTGCATTCGTTTCGTCATTGAAAGGTAAAATTGTGTTATTCCATTGATTCTCCACAGAAGTACCAAACTGCAAATAGCCATTAGAAGACACTACAATATTTTCTTCATCAACTCCATAAAAAGGAAACTGAAAAAGTTGCAAATTATAAGACAGGCTACCTTCATCATGAAGATTGTAGTGATTCCCAATGAATTGGATATCATTCCATTCATAAATGATTCCACCTGAAATTTCTTGATCTATCCACTGATAAAATTGCTTTGGGGAGGAACCATAATGATGCAGCACTTCCCTGCCACGGATAGAATAGTTTTCACCTTTCTCTAACTCTAATTGACTATGGTAATTTGTTTTCAGTAAGGTCAGTTCACTTAAATCATCTTTAATTGTATTTTGCTCCTGGAAAGAGTAATTCAAATCGTCATTACCATTATTTTGTAATTGAAAATTTGTAGATAATATCCCTTTATCAGCCTGTTTCAATTTAATTCCTTCAGGACTAATCAATTGAGGTGGATCGTTAGAAATAATAGATACCGATAAAGGAATAGAGACGGTAGGGCTTAGATTATCATTTGTAGTAAAAGATAAGGTCGCATTATCGATAGCTGATGATGTTGCTATAAAAGTGATTGGCAAAAACACATTTCCATAAGGAGGAATTGTAATATTTTGAACTTCTGCTTCAAAATGAGATTGATTAGTTTGGATATCTGTTATAACTAATTCCGCAAAAGCATGATTATAGATTTCTATTTGTTTTGATATTGAATACCCTTCATAAACTTCACCGAAATCTACTGTTGTAGAATCAATATAGATTTTGGGTAACTCATATTTATTAATTCTAGCTGTTAGTCTAAAATAGGTCTCAGAATCAAAGCTTATATTCTCCTCATAATTTCCAAACTCAAAACTAGATGGATCTAGGGTGATTGTAATTTCCTTCGATTCACCAATTCCCAGTACACCACTCACAATATCAAATGTAAATGGAGAAATATTATTGGAGAGGTCGAAAGGCACTTCCTCATTGGAAATATTAAAAATGGTCACTGTTTTTGATAAGGGATCATTATTTGTAAAATCAAAGACTAATTCTTCTGGATTCACTCCTATTCTTTGAATTGATTTCAACGCTTTTTCAGCATTAATTCTTCCATACCCTAGCTTACCATTAAAAAGAGGATTTTGACTTGAAATATCATCTGTTGCTTGTTCAAGAATTTCTCTTAATTCAGAATTTGTAATCGTTCCTTTAGCAGCTGAAACTACTAATGCAGCCACTCCAGATACATGAGGACAAGCCATAGATGTCCCTTGAAAATAACCATAATTATCATTGGGCAATGTACTCAAAACACCTTTTTCTGATGAACCTATAGTTTCGCCACCCGGTGCTACAATATCCACCCAATCACCATAATTACTGTAATAAGCTTTTTTATCTTCATTCGTTGTTGCACCAACCGTTAATATAGGTTCATAATACCCCGGATAATACAGATCATCATCGTTGTCATTTCCAGCAGCAAAAATGACTAACCCACCTTTCATTGGGCTATTGGAATAATTCCCTGCCTCAGCTATAAAATAATCAATGGCATCTAAAATTTCCTGATCAAAATAAGTAGGTTGACTATGCCCCCAACTATTTTGAGATATTACGGCACCATTGTCTGCTGCGTATACATATGACTGGGCGATACCACCACTAAAACCACTATTTGCAAATGCCATACAAGACATTAATTTCACACCATTTCCAGAACCATCTCCCCCTGCAACACCCGAAACTCCAATCGTATTATTATTGACTGCTCCAATAGTACCTCCTACATGAGTACCGTGCTGACCTTTCTCAATTTCACCATTATCGTAGGCAAAATTATAGCCGTGGATATCATCAATATATCCATTTCCATCATCATCTATTCCATTATTGGGAATTTCGTTTTCATTTACCCAAATATTAGCGGATAAATCAATATGCTCAGTGTCAATTCCAGCATCCGTCACCGCAACTATAACACTATTATCTCCAGCGTTAATTTGCCATGCATTTAGTAAACTAATGTCGGCTCCAACATCTCCATTGTTTTGCCCAGTATTATGATAGTGCCACTGTTTAGAAAACATAGGATCATTGAAAGCATTTTGTATCGAAAACAAAGCTTCTTTATTTTCAATAACGGAATATGATCCACCTGACAATACTTTCTTATTAACAGGTTTGGAGATTTCAAAATCAGAAAAAATTGAAAATTGTTGGGCTACCTCAGAGGGTTCTTCATTCGTTGAAAAAACTAGTTCATACCATAAGTGTAAACCATATTTTTGATGCTTCTCCTCATATTTGGGTGAATATGGAAAAACCCTACTCAATTTCGTTATACCATACTTATTATTTAATCGATCTAATTGCTCATCCCCTGTTAAAAGGATTCCATCTTGAGATTTTGAAGTAGTGAGCTGTAAGAAAGCATTAATCCTATCCTCTTTTAATTTTACACGAATAATGTGCTCTTCATATTTCTGCAAATCTAAAGAGGTATTTTGTTGAGCTATTGTATTTCCAGTAGAAATTGAAATTAACAGCAAAAAGTAAATTGAGCGAAGTACGTTTTTATGGTAATTATTCATTGAGAATAAGAAAGTAACAATCTGTTTTTGTTCGAGCGGTTTGGTAAATATATAAAAATAAACCCAAAGCAGAATCACTGATCTTTTGCTTTGGGTTTTGAAAGGTTGTACAATTAAATGTATTAATGAAACTTTTCAAGTATTGATTTAAATAATCTGTATATGAAAATGAATAATACAAAAAAACACCCACTAAGATAGATTAGATCTATACTTTAGTGGGTGTTGGAATCTTTGTTTTCACAAAGATAAATGAACTAAACTTATATTACTTCATCAATTTTAGATGTGCAGTTTTTCCGGATCCAGTCTTAATTTTTAAGATATAAACCCCTGTTTTCCAATCCGAAATATTTAAGTCTAATTTACTAATTCCATTATCATCAGCTTCAGTACTAACAGTATAAACAGATTGACCTGTTAAAGTCATGATCTGACCTTCAAAAGATTCATTCATTAATAAACCTCTGATCGTCACTGATGCTTTATCACCTTCCATTGGATTTGGATAAGCAAACAACTCTAAGTTTTCTGTAGCTTCAATATCACTTTCATTCACTAAGGTAACAGGTCCATGGTAGGCGAATTGATCATCAAAGTCAACTTGTTTTAATCTATAGAAAACAATTCTACTATCAATAGTATCTTCAAATGAGTATTGAATTGCAACATTCGTATTACCATTAGCTTCCACTGTGCCAATCTTTTCAAAAGCTTGACCATTAAATGATCTTTCGATATCGAAGTGAGAAGCATTCGCTTCAGAAGCTGTTTCCCATTCTAGTAAAACATTACCTTCTTCATCAATTGAACCATCAAAGTACGTCAATTCTACAGGTAAATCACTTGAGTCATCAGTAGATGATAATTCTAATGTTGCTCCGAAATCAGAAAACTTTTGAATATTTCTAGCCTCTACATAACTACTTGCTCCATCAGTACCAAAAGTATTACTCGTTTCCTCTTCATACCAATTAATACCATCACCTTCTTCCTTATCATAGTAGTGGATTAATTTTCTCAAATTGACATCATCCGCTAAGTCAAATGGAGATAAATCCTCTAAGTACAAACGGATATGAATTCCATGAGCATTACTGCTTCCATTGGTAATATTCCAAATAAACTGAGATACTTCCATACTTACTCCATCTCCACCGTCAGCAATTAATAGACTCGACCCTCTATCTTCTGTAGTATATTCAACGGTATAATCATACGTTCCCCCTACATTTTCAGTGTTAATTGCTGCTCTTGCCCAAGTCGATTGTGAACCAATTGGGAATTGATACCAAGTTAAACTTCCTCCAAACGATATTGTTGCTTGTGGTATATCTTTAGCGGTTACTTTACCATAAACAAATGAGCTTTCTGAAGAAGAAATACCAGTATCTCCACCTACTCCTGCTTCTAATATCACATGAGGAGCTTTCAAAATACCATTTGTAAGCGTCAATCCATTACTGATCGTAAGATCTAATTCTGAATCAATACCACTTGCATTATTGACAATCATGGTTGTAAATGTTTCTTCTCCTGAGAAACTAGATAATGTCTGAATAGAAGTACCGCTAAATGTTACAGTACCTGGATCACTCATTGTGAAATTACCATTACCATATTCATTTACCCAATTCCCTTTCAATTCAAGGCTATTTGTACCGAAGGCTACGGTTGTTCTGTTTCCTTCTATGGTAAAATCACCTTCAATGGTAAGCGAATTAGATATCGTTTTCGTACCGGTACCACCAAATTTGATGTTTCTCAAATTGTGGTTATTAATTGTGAGTGTTTGATCTGCACTATCTAAAACGAGTGTAAAATCATCTTCATAATTTAGGTTTACAGCACTTGCTAATACAAAATCTCCTTTAACATTCAGAGTGTTTGTTCCAACATTTAACGTACCGTCATCCATATTAAATAAACCTTGAACATTTACATCTCCAGTCAGATTAATGATTGGGTCATTTGTACCATCGATGTATAAATCATTGTAATTTTCACCCGCAGCTAAATTTATTTCTTCTCCGGAAGCTGGCTTTAATACCATAATCGATGATTCAGGCTTGAAAATACCATCATTTTGAATTCGTCCTTCTACTCTTACTAATGATCGAATAAAGTCCACATAACCTTTTTGGATGCCATTTGATAAGATAGAGAATTCGTCTTTAATGATGATCTCGTAATTATTATCATCACTACGATCTAGAGCACTTGGATCAGCTGCTGCTTCAATGATCATACCTGCCTGAGGTTCTACTCTCAACGAATAGATTGTTACTTTTTTAGTGTTTAAAAGAACAGGCGGGTTGTTACCAACCTCTGGTTGAGGAATAATCACCACTGCTTTATTCGCGTGTTCATCCTCTTCTCCTGGATAAACGGTAGGTTCACCACCTCCATTTAATACCCAGTTGGCAGGATTCGTCCAATAAGCATGACCTTTATATAAGTCATCAACATCACCTACCCAAGTATAAACATCTTTTGTTGCTTCCCATTCGATTGATCCTGAAGTTTCATCTTCAAAATTATCTCCTGAAATACCGCCTTTGGCATCTGAGAAGTAAACAGTACTTCCTGTTCTGTTTCTTACGTTAGTAGTAGAGGGTCTATTGAAGAATAAACTGTAAAATTTATTTTCAAGGTTACTACTACCTGCAACAGGATTTGATCCTGATGCAAAAGAATAAGAAGCTAAATCAATTAATCGACCATTTGCTTGACCATTTTGGAAAAGACCAAATGGAAGTAGTACGTTATAATTCACATCAGCAGTACCTGGATCGTTATCATGATCAATTGGTGTTGAGTTAGATCCTAAAGTAACTCCATTAAACACGATACCTTCTTCATCCATGTACTCAAATGTAAATAACTCACCAGAAAAATTACCACCTAACAAAGAGAATGAATAATCAGAAGAAGTATTTTCACTCGTCACTCTGGCACCTTCACCCATGATTAATGACCCATCATTCAACTCGAAGATAGTTCCATTATCCATGACCAAAGTTGATGAAGTTAAATCTATAGTTCCCCCATCAATATCCATCTTATTGGTCACATCTCCTTTGAAATAGAATGTATTTCCATTTAAATCAAATGTCCCAGAGTGTAAATCAAACCTATCAGAAACATAAAGGTTAGAGCTTAACTGATACTCATCTGAGGAATCATCTGTATCTATATCTAAAACATCAATAACATTACTTGACAATGGAATATTTAAAGTGAAAACATCAGCAGTAGCATCACCATCACCTATTAATCTTAAAGTATTACCATTCGTAATAATTGAACCTAAAACAGAAACATTACCACTAATACTAAGTGTCTTAAGCGTGGCGTTTAACTCTAAAGATGCTGATGAAGTAACTGTAAAATCACCTTGAATATCTTCTTCACCATTTAAGTTTAGTGTTGAAACTGAAGTTTCTCCTATCGTTAACACACCAAAATCTAAGCCTGCATTATCAATTTGTTGAGCACCTGCACCATTGGCAGTTAACTGTCCTCCACCGTGCTTGAATGAACCTGTTGGGTTAATAATCCAATTGGCTTTGAAAGAAATCCCATCATTTTCTGACTCCATTCTGATTTGTCCATTCAATTCAACATTACCGTTAATTACAAGATCATCATCAGAATCCGAAGAATTTATAATTAATAATGATGCTGTATTTAATGTCAAATTATTCGCAACCGCAACTCCACCATCATCAATAATAGGTTGGTTCGTAGTTGGTCCAATAATTACATCACCTCCAGCTGTTGGTATTCCACCATTTGAAGATGACCAGTTATTTGCATTAAACCAATCGTCATCCTCTTCACCTGTCCATACATAGGTATTAGGTCCATACCAATTAATTAAATTCTCTGGATCTCTTTCATAATTACTTCCTGATAATTGACCATTCGCATTATAAAAATCGATTCTACCTGTAGTTGAGGATTCTTTTGAAATGTTAGCTGTACCTCTTAATGCGTCTTGAATGAAGTTTACGTTCGCGATACCACCATCGATATAGTTATCACTTCCATCAAAATTAGCCACGAATGATTGGTTATTTTCGATCTTCAGTGCAACACCACCTGTCAAGTAATTTGTAAAAGTTCCATCAGAAAAGTTATTACCTAAATTTTGATTATCAATGGTCGCTGTATTTTTAACAAAAATTCCATTCGTTGATAAATCACTGATATTATAATAACGTGCATTGATGTTACCTTCAACATTGAAGCTGTAGTAATAGCCTGTTCGAGAACTTTGAATAATAGCAGGAATAGAAGATGTACCCACCACATCAATATTACCTTCTACATTTAGAGTAGAGTTATTCCCCATGATTAATCTACCTGATTCACCAAAGATATAACTACCATTAGCTCCTACATTAAATTGTCCATTGTGTCCAATATTAATTGTCGCATTGGCCGTATTTAATTTACCGCTGACTAATTCTAGATCGTAATTATCTGAAATCGTAAGATCGTCTAAAAGACGATATACTGTTGTTTTCTTACCATTAATACGTAATCCTCTAAATTTAGAATTGTTTGTTCTGATAATGGCACCCGTTCCGGAAGCATCCATATAATAAGTTCCATACTCATTTAAGCTACCATTGTTAACTAATAAGTTTTTCTTTAAAGTAGCTGTTCTTCCACCTAATGAGAAAATACCATTTTGAACTACCAAATCACCCTCAATTGTTAGGTCAGACCCACTAACACTTAATGTAGTATTATCAGGCTTATTAACATTAATATCATAGAAATTATTATCTCTTACATTTGAAAGATACAACCTTTGATCTTCATCCCCATCAAAAGTAAACTTACTAGTACCGTAAATAAGATTTGAATTCAAATACTGATGATATAAATCCTTACCAATTTTGATATTCTTATCGTTAGTATTTAATGTAGCTTGATTAATAAGTAAGTTACGTCTTACAATCAATTCACCTTCATCAGAGATTGTTTTCACTGAGCCCTCTCTTTCTAAGTATAAATCGCCATAAATAATCGGTAATTTATAAAGTAGAGTATTGGATTCATCTCTAACCTCTTCCTTAGTATGTATAGTCTGATCAAGACCACCAGCATAATAAGTTCTACTTTCTGTATCAAAAGAATAAGATCCAAAACCTATAGGGAAGTTATCTGCTGCAGTTAAGTATAAATATTTACTTGCACCTAATGTAAATTCTCCATTATGTGAACCTGTAAGTTGTTTTTCGTAAGCATAAACGTGAGCATTTGAAGCATCTAGCGTTGTAAGTTCTAAATCAGCATACATCACAAGTAGGTCCGTTTCTAGACTAACGCTATCGAAGAACGCTTTATCTCCTCTAATATCTATTCTATCATCTAATGCTTGGAAAACGAAATTTGAGTATCCATTTCCTGATGGGTTAGTAAGGTTTGAGGTTGTTCCATATCCATACCAATCTGCATTTCTTAAATAGTGTGTACCACCCTCATCGGATAATTCTATAAAGAAATCATCATTTTCAACATACACTAAACTATTGAAAACATATGAACTACTTCCGTTTAATTGCTTTAAAGTACCTTTATCCAAGTAGGCACGTGAAGTTATAATCAATGAATCTTCCACTACATACTCAGTACCTTGGAAGCGAACTCTTTTAAAAGTTGCATTCTTAAGGTTCTGAGAAGCCTCTCCTCTTAGATAAACCCATCCGTCAGATTGTGTATCAAATGAAGCAGTAGTACTTAATTGAATATCACCATTTAAGACCACGTTATGGTTGTTTGGTAAAACAATACCACCAGTTTTAGGAATAGAAAAAGCACCATCAACAGTTAAATACGTTTGTAACGCTACTGTTCCTCCTTCTGAAATCTCTAGATCATTGAAATTAGAATTTGCCTGATCTACAACTATTGTACCTGTTGATTTCGTTAGTTTAACTATACCATTTGCTGCAACAAAAGAGCCTTCATTGGATACGGTGTAATTCTCACCGACATCGATAACTTGATCATCATCAATATTGATTAAACCGCTCTCTAATTGTAAGTCTCCTGATACCTCTAACTCGGGCTCAGATGCATCTGTAACGGATGACTCAACAGTTAGACGTCCTCCCTGAATAATTAAATCATCACAGATCGCTTTTACTGATCCTGAAATTACAGGGTAGAATGTTGTGGCAGATACTTTCGAAGTGATGATCACATTATCATTTGCTGTAGGAACAGCTGCACTTGGATTCCAATTTGATGCGTCAAACCAATCCGTACTTGTATTACCCTCCCAATAAATATCAGTATTATCAGGCCAATTAATTAAACCGGAACCTCCATTATCTTGGTCTTCATCGTATTCAAAAGCATCCCCTTTCATTCCGGTTCCTTCTTCAAAATTGATAACACCTTTAGTAGGAGAATAAGCTAAACGTTTTACATTGTATAAATTATATGCAGGATTAGGATTGCCATTATAATCAAATGTTACGTTGCTGATTGTTGCACTGACTTCAGCGTCAAGATGTAAGTAAATACGATCTTCACCTAAATTATTATCTCTTGACATTCCTGCAAACACTCCTTCTGAAAAGTTCTTGACAGCATCCACAGTTGCATCCTTATCAACATATAAGCCAACATGGTCTAAATCTCTAAATTCATAGAATTTAGCCGAAATTTTGGCTCCGCTTTCAACCTTTACAACTAATCGATGGTCATCAGACCCTCTATCAGTAGCACTTAATTTGGATAGTAAACCTTCCTCACCTACAATACTTAAATGACCGCCATTTTCAACAGTCACAGTAGGATTTTCAGTACCATCTCCATCCCTTGCATTTAATTGAACACTACCACCTTTTGAGATTAATAATTCTCCTCTGATATTTAGGTCTTCTACTAAATTTCCTGTTAAGGAAGGATAATCATCAATTTCAGTTCGGGCTCCTACATATAGCAAATGACCATTTATATCAACAGTTGCTCCTGATTCAATATTAACGTCAGTGTAAGTATACAATTCATCTGTCAATTTATAGGTGTTATTATTTGTACCCATGAATTGAACTTCAAACATTCTAGTTCGACCATCTTGATAAATGGTGTATTCTTCGTTTGCTATTGCACCATCAAAAATAACCTTTGCTTCTTTAGTACTATAGCGTCCCAACTCAAAATCCCAATTTCCTTTTACAGTAATTGTTGAGGCAGCATTTTGTGGTATTAAAGCAGCATTATCAAGTGCTGTAATATCATATGCTGTTAAGTCCCCATTGATTACTTTACTACCTCCAACTGAGAGCGTAAGGTTATTCACTGAAAAATCTAATGGTAAGTATTGTGTTCCACCATCTAAATTAAAGTTTGCATTTGTAGTAATGTCAGTACTTTCTAAAGTAAAAATACTTGCTGCAATATTATGTGTAAATGAACCAAAATCAACTTGACCACCAGTATTGACTAACTCATTATCAACATTCAAACTACAGTTAATTGTAGTAAGTTCATCTTCTACAAAATATAATCTTCTTATCGTATGATTACTACCAAAATTAATTGTCTGTGGATCATCTTCACTATTAATAGTTAAGTCTGCATATGACACTAAAGTAGTTGTGTTATCTGAGGTCCACGTTTCTCCTTTGAATTCAAAGTCTCTTGAGATATAGACATCTGCATTATCTTGCATCGTAATATTACGCTCAATAAGATAATCATCTGTTACAAACTGCTTTTGAGTAACACCCGATAAAATTAGATTTGGTAAAGCCATACCTTCTACTAATAAATCTAATCTCTGAGTACTACCCTCTGTATTACCGTTTAAATGTATTGCTCCTCCATTTCTGAAGTCAATAGTACTTACAATTAAATTACCTCCAACAAAAATGGTTTCGGAGTTTATATCAAATGCTTCTTCTTCATTCAATCTTTCATCCAGAGTTCCTAAAACAATAAGGTTTTCATCTAAATCAACATACCCCTCATCTCTCAAATATAGATTGCCATATGAAACATCAGTATTAACAATACATTCTTCTTCAAATGGTGTGTAGATGAAAGTATGGCTTGTTGAAGCAACGTTGTAGGAACCAAAGTCGGTAGCAAAAGCATCACCGTCGGGATCAGGGTATACATACCACCTAGCATTTTCACCCATTTTTAATTCTCCTCCAGATGTACCAGTTACGGTATAATATTGATCAGATCGACCTTGATAAAAATAAACACCATCATTTATTTCGAAATCTCCATTAATATCTATATCTGTGAATAATACCTTTGAACTAACTCCATCTAATATGAGGTTATGATACGTTTTGATTTCATTTGGCATACTCCAATAGCCTCCATAATGTCTTAACGTACCAGAATTCCATGTAATCACATCCGTTTGATCAGCTTCTGCTCTCCTTTCATCTACATCAAAAGCATTTCCAATTCCTAATTCAAAGCCATTGACATCTAACACACCAACTTCTGTATTATCAGCATATAACCTTAATAGATTTGAAACTCTAACATTACCTCTTAATGTTTTTGTTCCATCATCAATTAGTAAATTATAGTATTCAAAATCACCAATATCTTGTGTTCCTTCATCATAGAAGAAAGAACCACCTGTAATTTGATATTGCTCAAAACCTGTTGGGTAATTCGAAACGTCTCTTACATATACAGTACCGCCAGTCATGGTAAATACACCTGAACCAGAAAGTGTACTTCCTGCATTCAAAATAACTGCAATTCCATCTAAAACTGTTAAGTCATTAGTAATCGTAATATTAGTACCAGAAACAAAATTCTTTGAACTGCTTCCTTGAAAAATCACATTACTAAATGTTGCATTACCTCTAATATTTTGATAGGCTCCATTGAAGATAATTGTTCCTGAATGAGTGATTGTACCACCCTCAGAATTATCAAATTCACCTTTTTGATAAATCAAATATTTATTTGCGTCAAAAATTGAAGAACTAGATACTAAATCTAATCTGTTATTAACGGTTATATTTCCTGCAAGAGTCGTTTTAGTTCCACTATTAATCAACAAGTTATAAAAGTCTCCACCATAAATCGTAGCTCCTTCACTTATTAGATCTGATGTTCTAAACTCAAAAGTACCTCCTTCTTTTTTCCAGTCACCGTAAACTTTAATATCCGTATCAGATACATCATAGATACCTGATTTAATCGTAAGGTTAGTTACATTTAGCGTATTATCAGATTGTAAAACCGTGTGCTCTTTTCCATCAATAACTATCCCTGGGTAAGTATCTGTACCTGGGATAAATGATAAAAGTTTTGCAGTTGTTCCATCTTCCTGAGTAATTCGAATTGGAGAAGTATTGGCAGTAAAATCTTCTTCATTGACCCAATCACCAAATACAATAATTGAATCACCATTAGATGCAGAACCGATAAGACTTCCTCCATCATTAATAAAAATACCGTCATAGGCTTCCAAACGTTCTTCTACAGTTAAAGTCGCTCCATCTTGTATTTCGATTCTATTAGCAACACCTGTTGAAACATCCAATACTGGATAATTTGTAAGACCTGTTGGAATAACGATGTTATTTGCTTTAACAGGAACTACACCTCCAACCCAGTTAGATCCAGTGTGCCAATCTGTTGATGAGGCTCCACTCCATTGAATGAATGAATCAAATGTCCACTCAATCTTATCTGGGGTATCATTCTCAATTGTCTTATTTGAACCTTTTGAATTATAAAATGTAATATCTCCAATAGTAGAGCTATTATTATCCACCGCATAATCTGGACCTAAACCGAAAGTTACATTTTCAATAGTAGTTGCTC
Source organism: Flammeovirga sp. EKP202 (assembly GCF_014534745.1). Lineage (GTDB taxonomy): Bacteria > Bacteroidota > Bacteroidia > Cytophagales > Flammeovirgaceae > Flammeovirga. The sequence goes on along the minus strand of NZ_JACVVP010000079.1, from coordinate 9,527 downwards.
CTAAAGTTGCTCCTGAAGCAATAGTTATTGAGGCTTCTGAACTATTAATTCCATTTACAAAAATACCATTAGTCAAGTTGTTAGGAGCTGCAGCAAGCGAACTATTTGCACCAAATTGTAAACCATACCCTCTTAAATCAGTGATCTTATAATTTCTTGCTGAAAGCGTACCATCAATCAAGATTTGATAAGAGTTCGTACTATTATGCCCTTCTACTAAAGCATAGTTATTATCATCACCAACTAAAGATATTGTACTGTTTGCTTCTCCGTGTAATGTTGGTTGAGCATCAGATCCTGTTAATTGTAAGGCAGAACCTGCACTTACTATTAATTCTGCTCCATCCTTTACAATGACTTGCTTATTATTATTAGTTTGTTCTAATGAATAACCATTTAAATCAAATTTACCAGCATTGATTGTTAGATCACCTCTAGTATTCGTCATTCTAAAGTTAGACATCAATTGGTAGGTTGCATTTACACTAGGGGAAATAATAATATCAATATGACTATTGTCCGCTGGGGTATTATCTGAACCACTCTTCAATCCATTTTTGATTGTATAAGTTCTGCCAGCATCGGAACCATTGAATGTCAAAGTAGTAATGTCATAAATGTCTCCATCAGACAATAAATCACCCCCAATAGTTAAATTATGAGCATTGACGTCAAATCTAGAATTTAGACTCACACTTAAGTCATTTAAAACGACAAGATCATTACTAAATGATAGAGTTTGATCTTCAGTTAATGTACTCGACAAGTTATAAAAGGGATCAGATTCATTAATAGATGAAGATTGTCCACTGAAAGTAACAGAACCATTTCCGTGAACAAACGTACCATCACCTGTCCAAGTACTTGCACAAGAAATAGCATTACCATTTGTATTCAATGTAGTATTAGCATCCTGCAATAACTGATAGATTGAAATACTACCATTTAAATTGACTATAGTCCCGTTTTCTTGGATGGAGAATCTATAAAAAGTTGTCGGTTGTACTACCTGAGCTTTACCACCATTAAAATTTACTGTTCCAGAGCTTTCAAAAAGACCGTTGTTATTTAACCAATCACCTTTAATATTCAAAGTTCTATTACTCGCATCAACTGTTGAACCTGAAATTGAAACTCCTTTTTCAAATGTATAAATTGACGTTCCGTGAAAGTTTTTCATACCCTCTCCAGAGAATGTCACTAATTCTGTAAAAGTAGATTCATTAGCATCATCAACTCTAAAGTATTGTACTGAAGAACCTGCTAAGTTGAATTGTGCATCAGGGGCTTGAGTAAAACTATTGCCTGATCCTAAATTATAATAATGTCCTTTTAGTGTAAGGTCATCGTTAATTTCCAACTGCCCTTTTGTAGATTCTAATCTCAAATCACCTGCAATCGTTACTTTTGTATTGAAGACAGTCTTACAAGCTGAGTTCTTTTTCTCCAACGTTAAGTGATTAAATTCACTTAACGGATTTTGAGAAATTGTTTGATCATCTGTTGTGGACAATAATCTAACTCTAGCATGATTAGATTGTGAAAACTTTGATGTAGTGTTTTCTGCCCAATCACCATAAAGATCAATATTTTCATTTGATATCACATTCAATAAAGTGGCATCATCTCCACCATTTAAACTTATATCACCTAAAATTGTGATTGGTCTTGCTATTGTTACATTTCCAATAGTATTGATCGTAATGTTTCCAAAAGTGGCATCATTAATGGCTTGATCATTTGTTCCCTCAAAAATAACTGTTGACTGAGAGATACCATTATGATAAGCCGTACCTGAATTATTCAACATCCAATCACCAGAGATACTGATTGTATTTGTACCTGCGATTAAATATACAGTACCACCAGTTCTTTCAATTCTACCTTTGATTGTAATATTACCGGCTAATGTTTTATTTCCACTGCCATTCAACTGAACATTTCCATACGAAATAGCAGGAATAGTTTGATTACTTCCGATAAATTCAACAAACGCACTAGTTTGATCAATATCAACTGTTCCTGAAGGTGTTAAGAATGGAGAAGTAGTACTTCTTGTTCTTATTTTTGTGAAATCTTGCTGAGTAATATTCGTTGAAACGTCAAGTACATCAAAGGATTCATCTCTTAAATCTACTAATAACTGAGTGGCTGTAGACCCCGTTGCATTTGAGATTGTAAGATTATCAATATCTAATTTATTGTAAATTGAAAACGTCCTAATTGATGTTAGTTCCGATGCTACTTCAATATTGAAATTTGTGATTGTGTAAATATTATCAGCCCCACCTGAAAGATCTTTTGCAATATTAATGTATCTATTAATATCACCCATCTTCATGGTAATAGTCGCATCAGTTGCATTTATTGTCCCTGGCTCACCATTATCAGTAGGTCTAATATTTTCAATGTTTCCATATATTTCTACAGTATTACCAGCATTTACATTAAAATTAGCTTCATAATACACCCCAAGGTTTCCTTTAATGGTCATATCATTATCCACCGTCTTATTTGATGCATAATAAAGCCTTAAATGCCCATATTCAATTGGCATTAATGTAACATCTGTAGTAGATCTATAATAGAATGTCGATAATTCTGAGATTGTATAAGTACCAAATGAAGGAGTATTAGAACCTTCAATATAAACTCTTGATGTTCCTGTTACCTCTAATGTACCTCCATTAGAATTTAAAACTGTATTTGCTCTTAGTAATAACGCTCTATTATCATTAACAGTGATATTTCCTGTAAAAGTGATATTATCACCGTTGGAATGAGAACCGCCAATATATAAATCAGCTGTTTCTGCTATAAAATTGACAGTACCAATATCTAAAGTACCTACTTGATCATCATCACCAGAAAAGTAATGATCAATCGTTGAGGAGTTATTGATATAAACATTACCACCATTGAAATAAAGTGCAGTTCCTGAATTTGCTTGTGTATCTCTAACTCTAAGCGATCTTAAACTATAATCTCCATTATCAAATGAAAGAGTCGCCCCATCCTGTTTATACACCTCAACCGTTCCATCTGAATAAAAACCATCCGAGATAGAGTTATTTCCACCATTACTAAATCGTACATTACTAAACTGAGCCACTGTACTTCCAGATGAAGACATATTTACTACAGTAGGAACCGAGATTCTTTGATCTCCTGATCCATCCATAAAAATATAGGTACCTGTTTCTGTGGAGTATTTACTTGAAGCGTCAATTGTAACATTTCCGGATACTAGAATATTATCATTGGATTCAAATTCAGTGTTTGCTAAACTGAAATCTCCATTGATATCCATCTGAGTATTGTTAACAATTACCTTGTTACCTCCCTTGTCAAAGGATAAGTTACTAAACTCTAATCTCCGTGATGTTCCTGTTGTATTTCTACCTTCAAGAACAGACACATTAGAACTATTATTAAAAGTAATCAATGAGGTTGGATCTAAAGTAGTCCTACCTGATTGATAATAATAATAGTCATTTGAGATTTGAAGAATAGCATTCTCATTCATCGTTAGAGTACCTTCTACTTCTAGCGTATGAATGGATTCTGTTTCATCAGCAGGAATCGTAACAGTGTGCCCTGCTAAGATCACAAAATGATTCCCGGAGATTGCTGTTGGCTCAGCTCCAGAACCGTCACTATTTAATGCCCATGTCGAAAAAGTATCAAAATTGCCACTGGCTTTTGAATAATAAATCGTTTGAGCATGTGTGTAATCAATTAAACCGATCAGAAACAACAAAATAAACTGAAGTTTAAGAGTGCATTTAGAGTGTAATATTTTCAAAATAATTAAAAATTTATAATTGGGTTGTAGGTGCTAATAAAAAATTCACATTATCTAAGACAAATGTAAAATATATATTCACTTATTTATATAATTTTCATTATTAATTACACTTAATTTATAATTTTAGTTAATTTCGTTAATATTTAATTGCATTTATTAACATTTGAAGTTCACTTTGAAGTAATATCTGATGTCAATACTAAAAACAAAGGCTGAATTATTGAAAAGTCATTTCTATCTGTATAAGTATGTTTTATCAAAATATCAACATTTCAATTTTAGATACATCATAATGTTATGAGATAGATAATAGTCATACAGTCCTTAATATTTGATGTGTTTATACAGTGAGACATTAATTGACTTCGTAAAAAAATGATCATCAAAAAAAGCTACACCTTTGCCTTAACCCTGTTGAATTGAAGCAAAAATGTAGCTTTTATCGTCTTGATCTTTTTTTTTAATCCATCATATCCATGGAGTCGCCCTGCCCACTACTTCTTTGTTTAGAGCCTTTTTTAGGTTTCTTTGATGCATTTCCAAATCGGTATGAAAACGTTAAATATCCAACTCTAGATTCCCAATCAAAAGTCATATCAGAGTTGAAACCAACTCCCTCACTATAGACATTAAATTTGTAGGTATTAAATACATCAGTCACTCTTGCTTGTAATGTTCCTTTTCCTTTAAATAGCTTTTGAGAAACTGCCATATCCACTCCACCCATTGGAGCAATATACCCTTGAGCAGTTGCCCTTTGAGAGCTGAATCTCGCAGTCACTTGTAATGAGAGTGTTTTTGTTAAAGAGGTAGACGACATTAATTTACCATTCATTGCCCAAGCTTGATTCGTTAAATCTAAATCTCCTGAAGCGCCTGTGATTAAGATATTATAAATATTTGCACTACCCGTTAATTTCCACCATTTTGTCATGTTATAAGTAGCAATTGCTTCTGCTCCATAACTCTGAGAATGATCAACATTATCCCAAGTCATGACCATAACACCATCGGGTTGTGCCATTTGAACTCTTTGAATAGCATCATGGGTATAACGATAATACAAACTTCCTGTTAAAGTAAGGTTTTCCCAACCATGCTGATAAGTCGCTTCAATGGCATCTATAAATTCAGGTTTCAAATACGGATTACCTTGTCGTAATGATTGGGGATTGGCGTAATCTGGAAATGGATTTAAACTTCTTCCTCTTGGTCTATTGACTCTTCGGCTGTAACCAATCGATACTTCACGCATATCAGCAAACTTATAAGCCACGTGTAGTGTAGGGTATAAAGCAAAGTAATTATTGTTGACAGTTTGTTCTTCAGTGACTTCGTTTTCTTCTAAATGAGAAGTAGTATAAGCCTGTTCCGCTCTTAAACCTCCTTGAAGTCCCCATTTACCAAACTGATGACGATACATGACATACAATGCATGAACAGATTCATTATAATTAAAATTATTATTTAGTGAGTCATCGGGTATCCACATCCCTGCATTCATACTTTCAGAATAAAAATCTGTTTGAATTTCTCTACCTGTAGATTTCCAACCTGTCTCTAAAGTACCATTTTCCCCAATTGGTTGCACATAGTCAATTTGTCCTAAATATATTTTATTTCTTTCAGGACTTTCATTTTGTTGTTCAAAAATGGGATCAGAATGATCGCCCAATCCTCTATCATATTCTTGATAGTACCCATGATTATCTCTAATGCCATCAGAATATTGTCCCGATATATCTAGACTCTGACTTGGGTTTACAAAAGTTTTTCGGTAACCGAAATTGAATTCCTTATTTTCTGATGTGCTTCTTGAATCATTAACACGGTTAATTTGAGATAAGGCATTATCATTTGCATCAAAATAATTCAAATCAAGGTTTTCATTTTTATTTCGATAACCAGTATTGTAGGTTGCTGAAAAGTAGACATTATTATAATCATTTATATCATAATCAATTCCCCCTTTAAAAAGATGAGAATAACGCTCATCATCTCTTCTTGAAGTTTGCTTATTATAATCGGTCATGAATCCACCCTCATCCAGATTGTTTTGATGTAAATCTTTATTGACATACCTTTCTTGATACCTACCTGAATAATTAGCGTATATATTAAATTTATTGACTCTAGCATTTACACCTGCCGATAAATTGTATTTATTATTATTTCCTACTGTCGCCGAGATATTACCATTGATTCCCCCTTTACGATCTTTCTTAAGAATAATATTGATAATACCGCTAGTTCCTTCAGGATCATATTTTGCCGATGGATTAGTGATCACTTCCACTCTATCGATTGAGCTAGCAGGAATTTGATCTAAAATATCTGCATCTGAAGAACTTGTTAGGTTCGATGGTTTACCATCAATAAAAATTGTAACATTACTACTTCCTCTTAAACTCAATGTACCTTCAGCGTCAATATCAATGGATGGAATATTATTCAAAGCATCTGTCATTGAACCTCCCACTGTAGTAAGATCTTGGCTCACATTAAAAGATTTACGATCAATGCCGAGTTCCATAATGTCTCTTTCAGCAGTTACCGTCACTTCATCGAGGTTTTGAGCCCCGGAACTTAATGCCAAAGCACCTAAAAACTTATCTTTCTGCTCAGGTTTTATCACAAATGATTCAGTCTGCATTTCATCGTACCCAATGAATGTGATTTTTGCAAACATTTTACCTACTGCTACTTCAGTAATTTTAAATCGTCCTTGTGCATCAGTAGAAGCACCTGTAAGAAATGTGGAATCTTTTGTGGAATACAAGGCTACTGTCACAAACTCAAGATTTTCATTTGTTTCAGCATCTATAATTTTACCCGAAACCGTCCCTATTTTTGGCCGGTTTCCCTTTTTGTATTGTCCTCCAGGTCTATTCCCTTCATCGGGACTTTGCGCCATTAAAAGCGTTGGAAATATAAGTAGGCAGAATAGTAAATTAAGTTTCATTTTAGATGATAATGATAGGTCTCTTTGCAAATGGATTTTTAAAACGTATACTCATGATGAGTGATTGTCTTATTCTTCTTTTGCTTGTTAATTTTCGAGTTCAAATGTTGCAAAAAAATACCTATTCAAGAAAAATTATCAACTAACGTGTGTTATTCTTCAACGAAAATTAATTTTTACCTTTTGGATTTATCTTTTTTAAGTCTTTATCATATAAACCTACCAAAAGTGAATTACCCTCTTCGTCAATTTTTAATGCACCGTATTCAGCCCTTTCAAAAGAATCAGCTTGTCCTTCTTCAAAAAAATAGGACTCTGCACCAAAGTTGAGCCTCCAGTTATTTCTCTTGGTATATTTCAAAATATATTCGTTATCGTTTAAAGGCTCTTTTTCTTTTTGTAACCTAACCTTTGTACATACATTATTTTCATCTAGATTAAAGACCAAATAACCTCTTGAGGCTATACTATCTGAAGAATTTGTTCTAGAATTTTTATAATCTAATACCATATAATCTCCCTGCATTAACGACCTAGGGTCTACTGGTGCTAATTCAAAAAATACAATTGAACTATCATCAAGTAATTGTTCATTTTTATAGATGGAATAATTGAATACCATTAAAACGATGAGACAATTGAATGCAATAATTAATCTTTTATATTTTTTCATTTGTATTTTTTTTAAAGAAGAAAATCCAATAAAGAACGAGAATCATAACACCTGAGATCATTAATGATAATGATTTTTCAAGTAACGTAAGTTCTAAATCATAGTAATAACGCGAAATACTGAAGATTAGAGAAATCACTCCAAAACCTCTTAAATATTTATGGTTGTTGATTACCCCTAGAATCAATAGATAAAAACTACCTACTATGTAAGGTGCAAAAATTGTCGGCACTGAAAATATCAATACAAAAAGTATTATTTTCAGTGATGTAAGTCCTAAGCCTTGTTTCTTGTTTGAGTGCAAAAGAAAATAGATGACTAAACCCACAATACCCACTGTAGACACCCATTCGTAAGGAATTATAAATCTATCTTCTTGAATTAGAAACAGAGGTAACCCCATAAAAAACACCAACAGTAAAGCTTCTACTAAAGGATTAATTAACTGAACATCATTTCTAAATAGACGATATATTCTTCCTTCATTTGTAAAAACAACAGTTATTAGTGCTCCATAAAAAAGTAATAATACATGAAATAAAATGGGCACTTCTAGTAAGAAAACCAATGCGTAGCAACAAGCTCCAATGACCAAAGTAGCTATAAAGACAAATAAATACCGTTTCACTAGTACAATCGTAATTGTATTTAATGCAACCAAAATACCTATAATGAGATAATCAGAGGTTTGTGCTAATACAAGACCAGTAGTCAAAGTAACTTGTCCGATGATAAAAGCGAAAGTACTGAAAGCAGCAGGAAAAATCTCGTTGGTCTTCCTATGAATTAATATACCCAATCCTGAGAAAATAAAACCCAAAACACTTATAACAATATGATCGGCTTTTGCTATGAAAAAGAGAATAAAAATGAAGATCAAAAATAATGATGATGCAAAGAAACCTCCAACATAAATCAATACTTTCATTAAAATGCTCAACGAGATCGTTTCTTTCTCCAGTTCATTTGCCAAAGCTTCCATATTGATCTTTGAGTTCCCTCCATTGTTTTGTCTATATTCAGCTTCAAACTGTTGTATTTTGCTTATTCTATTCATTTGCCCATTTTTTATTGAATCTAACAACCTGCTTCACTAAACCTGTCACTGAGATCACCATAAATACTCCCCCTATCAAAAAGGAGCCAATCAAATCGTTTACTTGAACGATAAGTAAATTGGTAAAAAGTAAAATACAGCTAAATAATATTGATGCAAACAAAACAATATACCGTTGCTTCAAAGCATATATCAGACCTGCAACGTAAACGATGATCACTGATAGAGAAGACACTATGCTTATAAAGTTATCCCTGTTAGAGTGAGTTATAATATAACTTGAAATTAGAGTTCCTAAACCTACGATTATTAATATTACACTGTACCTCCACCAATTTGGAATAACCTTATTTTGTGAACTAAGGAAATGAGAAACAACAAAAGCCAAAGTATACAAAATGAAAAGTAACAATAGTTCATATAAGTCATGAAAACTATCCAATACTTGGGTAAAATAGAAATGCCAAGTAGTAGAAATAAGTAATAAATACAACAACCATAAGACTGCGAAATCTGATAAAAATACAATTAATGCAATAGCCATTGTCCAACCTAAAAAAAAGTCATAAGCATTAGCTCCTGTTTGATAGACTTGGCCGAAAACAGCGAACATGACTCCAATTAAAAATGCAATACAAGTAGCTAAAATATTGGCATAAACTGTTTTATTTCTAAAAAACAAAAAGGCTCCAAGTGCTAACACTACAACTGTTTCAACAATTGCCAATTTCAATGTTTTTGAAAGATCACCCCAGTTGTATGCAAAGAAAAACATGATTCCAACAGCAACAAAGCCCACTCCAAAAACCAACAGAAGAGTACTTAATGTAGTATTCCATTGTTTTTGATCAATGTAGACGTTTTCTCGAAGTGCTTTATCTAAATCCTCTCCCTCCCAGTCTGAATATTTACTAATAAGTTGAAAATCATTTCTGTTTAATTTAGTCATAGAAGCTATTTAAAAATAGATCTTAATATTTCGTATTGCATTTAGAAATAAAAGTCTGAAAGGAGATATTTAATTACC
>NZ_JACVVP010000078.1 GCF_014534745.1 Flammeovirga sp. EKP202 | reverse complement strand
CATAAGGGACTTGCACCCTCTAGAAGATTGAACTATATTTAGACAAATATAGATCGTGCCCATTTTGGGCACACACATCAGCTAAAACTTCAGGTCTCGTGCGACACGCACGCTCCCCGCAGTTTAGCAGTTATGTTAGCATTAATAATAACTTAAAGCAATGAATAAACTTCTATCAATATTTTTGTTATTAGTCTTTTATAATAACACGAATGCCCAATTAGTAGAATCTAGCAACATTGGGATTATTAGAAATTTTCATCTAAGAGATGAAGCTTTTGTAATTCCTAAACCAACAAAAAGCTTTGATAATAGTAATTATGAATTTATTATATCATTTGTTAAGCGATATGGTGAATTAATTTCGGATATAGATGAAGTGAAAACATACATATTTACAGATTCAATAGCAGAAAAATATTTCCAATTAATTCCTGAAATCACTATTTATAGTAAAAGTGGGTTATTAAAAACAAAAGGATCTTTTAAAAGATTAGAGTTCATCAATGATACTGGGTTTGAAGACTTTTATGCTGTTTATGAAATTGATTCAAGTCTTGATAATCATTATTACTATTTTGTTTCATCAAATTTGGAAGATTATAAAAAAAGTATGAACATTAATTCATTAGATCCTGATATTTACGAGTCAGTTTTTAAAAGTTATGTTGATAATAATAATATTTCATTGTTAGATAATTATTATTCTATTGATGCTTTTTCAGTAGATAATAAAGTATATTTAATTGGTAATACAGCGAATAAATACTATTTTTTTGAATATAATGAGGAACAAAATAATCTAGATTTTCTTTATAAAAGTGATGATGAAATTTGTTCTCTTAGATATTATCCTATTTCAATAGAAGGCCGATTTTTTTTCCTCATGGAAGAATGTCAATGTGATACTGATTTCCTTTGGACTGAACTACTCGAACTAGAGAATAATAAATTGAAACAAATAAACTAAAAATGCTAATCGAGTAGAGCGCCGCTAGGCAATTAGTCTAGCGGAGACCCTCTCACACCACCGTACGTACTCCGAGCTTCGCTCCCTCATTTCGAATCTCTTCTCATGAAGGTATACGGCGATTGATTACCGTTCAGTCAACTTTTTGTAGATCTCGGACATAGAAATATATCCTCTTTTCTCTAGTCGTTCTAAGGTGATGGTAGTGATAAGAATAGGACTTTGAGCAATTGCACAACCTCCTTTCCTCGTTCTGCTCCAAGCATACGCCTGACCATGAGGTACTCCTAAACGTATTAAGTTTTTACGCTTACGTTCCACCTTTTTCCAGTGACGCCAGATACAGTATCGAAGCCTGTTTCTTACTCATTCATTTACCTTTAACGTTAGTTACTCCCATCCTCAATATTGGTTAAATATACATTACCTCTGCAAACACCACATATACCTTTACTTCAGAGTCCAATAAAAGATTCGTTGTAACAAACATTCTTCCTGATTTTGTTATAGCCAGCAATGTTTCCCGGTCTAACAACATCAGAACTATTAATGAAAATATAATCGTTTCTTTTCGTTATATTTTCAAATATGGAACAAAATTTAAGCTATTTGATTCATTTCATGTACAACGAATTCTTCAACTGCACCATCAGTTGCTTTCAAATAATCAGCTAAGTGTTGATTATTCATGTGGATTTGCCACAATTCTCTGTTTTCCCAATTTTCATAAAACAGGAATAAATTTTCGTTTTCATTATCTTGATGAAGGTCGTAGTTGATACACCCTTTCTCTGCTCGGGTAATATCAATAAGTTTTAATAGCTCTGATTTTACAAGTTCTCTGCCTTCAGGTTTTGCCAATATTCTGGCTACAATTGTTAATTTTTGACTACTCATGATTTAAATTGTTTTAAAATCTTTAATACAAAGTTAGCTAGATACAGAGTGAATGACGTTGTATAAAAATTGGAAATAATTGTATGCCTTATGGTTTTAGGGTGAAAACAACAATAAATACAACTCATTTTTAGAATAAACACCTGTTTTTAAACCTGTATTTTATGCTATTAAGCCAATTTTTATACAATGAAAACAGAATAAATAAGTAAACTGTTCGAAATGGGTAAAACGTACTCCGAGCTTCGCTCCCTCATTTCGAATCTCTTCTCATGAAGGTATACGGCGGTTGATTACCGTTCAGTTAACTTTTTGTAGATGTCGAACATAGAAATATATCCTCTCTTCTCAAGACGTTCTAAAGTAATGGTGGTAATAAGAATTGGACTTTGAGCAACTGCCCATCCGCCTTTCCTCGTTCTACTCCATGCATACACTTGATCATAAGATATTCCTAAACGCATTAAGTTTTTGCGTTTCCGTTCGGGCTTTTTAGAAAAATAAAGATCGTGCCTATTTTGGCACACAAATTAGCTAACCTCCATCCACTCGTCGTAGTTTAGCCAAATCGTTAGCAACTCTAAACTTCCAATAAATTAAAAAATAATTATCTTCGTATCCTATGAAAAATATACCAACTAAAGCTTATCAGGATACTTTATCATTAATTCAAAATGAAATAGAGGTATCTCGTACAAAAGCAGTCATCAAAGTTAATGAAGTACAAATGAACCACTATATGAATATTGGGGCAATAATTCATCGACAACAAAATGAAAATGGTTGGGGAAAATCAATAGTTGAACAACTCTCTAAAGATCTTAAAAATAAATTTCCAAATACAGAAGGTTACTCAAGTAGAAACCTTTGGGATATGAGAAAATTTTTTTCAAGATATTCTGCAAATGAAAAACTGCGACAGCTTGTCGCAGAAATTCCTTGGGGACATAATTTATTAATAATGCAGAAGATTAAAGATGATGATGAGGCAGAATTCTACATAAAGTCCTCTAAAGAATTTGGCTGGAGTAGAAATGTTCTATTAAATCAAATTAAGGCGAATTCTTATGTACGTTCATTAAGTGAGAATAAGCAACATAATTTTAATCAAACATTACCTGAACATCTTTCAGAACAAGCAGATGAGACTATTAAAAGTTCATATTCATTAGACTTTCTCGGCTTATCAGGAAGTATTAAAGAAGCTGAGTTAGAAGCAGCAATGATCTCTAAGATAAAAGATGTCTTATTAGAATTAGGTCAAGGTTTTGCATTTATTGGTAATCAATATAAACTGAGTTTAGGAGAAAAAGATTATTATCTAGATTTATTATTCTATCATAGAAAATTACAATGCTTGGTTATTGTAGAGTTAAAAGTAGGTGAATTTAAACCTGAATATGCAGGAAAGCTAAATTTTTATCTTGAACTTTTAGATAACATTGAAAAAGAAGAAAATGAAAACCCCTCTATAGGTATTCTTTTATGTGCTTCAAAAAATACTTTAGAAGTAGAATATGCTTTGAGAACAGTAAATAAACCAATAGGTATATCAGAATATCAATTAACTAAAGATCTACCTAAAGCATTAAGAGAATATTTACCAGATGAAGAAGAGCTTATCAAAAAGTTGAAATAACAGTTGCTAATCGAGTAAACTACCCCACCAATAAATGACGGGGAAACCCTCTCACACCACCGTACGTACTCTGAGCTTCGCTCCCTCAATTCGAATCTCTTCTCATGAAGGTATACTGTGGTTGATTACCGTTCAGTCAACTTTTTGTAGATCTCGGACATAGAAATATATCCTCTTTTCTCTAGTCGTTCTAAGGTGATGGTAGTGATAAGAATAGGACTTTGAGCAACTGCCCAACCTCCTTTCCTCGTTCTGCTCCAAGCATACGCCTGACCATGAGGTATTCCTAAACGCATTAAGTTTTTACGCTTGCGTTCTACCTTTTTCCAGTGATGCCAGATACAGTACCGGAGCCTGTTTCTTACCCATTCATCTACCTTTTTCAGTTTTCGCTGGATGCTTCCTAAACTAAAATAGTTGACCCAACCTCTTTGTATTTCTAGGAGTTTCTTGATGCGTTCATCGAAGCTCATGGGTGTTGTTTTTCGGGTCACCTCTTTGAGGCTTGCCTTCAATTTTTACAGCTTGACTTACTTCAGTGTATTACGAAGAACAACACTTGTAGTACATCGGGATCGTACTCCATGCATAAAGGACTTGCACCCTCTAGAAGATTGAACTATATTTAGATGAATATAGATCGTGCGCATTTTGGGCACACACATTAGCTAATTTCCATCCATCGGATGACACATCCGCTGGTCGTAGTTTAGCAATTATGTTGTAAAGCATTGAATAATATGACGGAGATTGAAGCGATTAAAATTGCCAATAATCATATTGAGCGAATGAATCAAGACAACCCTTATTCTGATAAGATGAATTGGGTACTGTCCCAGAGCATTGAATATGAAAAGGGGTTTTATTTTGACTATAAATTCGACCTAATTAATCATGAAGAAAATTTAGCATTTGGTGGAGCACCAGGATTCTTAATTCTTAAAAATAACTCTTCAGTAGTAGACCTAAGTTGGGGAGAATTACATGAGTTGAACAAATAACATCAATGAGCTATAAATACTTGAACATAAGATTTGACTCTGAATTTTCAATTGAAACCGAGACTAAAGAACTCTTAGATTTCATTAAAAGAATTCCCGAAGTAAAGCAGACAGATAAAGTCCAATTTGAGAATAAAACTAACTTACCTTGGGGTGTCATTTCTTTAATAAAGTGTGACCAACGTGGGTGCTTTAGTATTGACAAAGGACAATACTTTGAAAAGGTTAATCTGGTAGAATTGCTGTTTTCAGACAATCAAGAATCGTTAACTCATTACCAAAAAATTGGGACTAAAATTGCGAATCAATTGAACTGGGAATTAATTGACGATGATACTGATGAAATATCAATGAAAAAGAAATAACGCTTTACGAAAAGGTGTATACAATAATTAAAAATGAAAGAAAGAGCATATAAAGATTTCTATGTCGATCTGAAATCATTCTTAATTGAGAGAAATATTGAACAGGAAAATAATATTGCTGGCTGCTCTGACTCAGAAATTGAAGAACTGGAAATGAAGATTGGCAGCTTACCTATTGCATACAAGGAGTATTTACTTGCAATGGGGAGAAAAAACCTAGCAAGACTTTTTGATTGTGACAATTACTCAATTGGCTATCTTGATTATGCAAAAGAAGTTGCTGATGAGATATTAAATGAAGACAAATTTACAATTGAAAAACCATATTTAGTGTTATCAGAACACCATGGATATAATTTCACTTACATCTCCATGAATCACGAAAACCCGCCTGTTTACTTTTATATGGAAACGGAAAAGAGTTCCACATTGGTTTCCAATAAATTCACGTCATGGATAAAGGAAACAGCAATAAATTCAATTGAATTAAAACCATGGAATGATGAAGTATGTAGAGAAATTTCGGAAAATAGAAATGATTGGATGGAAAGGAAGAAGATTCTTGATTCATATGATGAACAGGCGAATAACATTAGAACATCCTTCATAAAAGATATTGAGAAGCATGAAGATGAACAAGGAGATATTTTGCCTATTACGGATTTACAAACAAATTGGATTAATCATTTTGAACAAACTGACTTAGCAAAAATCCTGAAGAAAGAAAAAAGGAGGATTCCGTGGGGATGGGTTGATTTGAAATATCAATCTATTACGACAGACGAAGAAAATGGGCATAACAATGACTCAAATGTAATGGCGGATGAGTATGGAAATACAAAGACAGATAATGAATCAGGTTTCTGGAATAAATTGAAAAGTTGGTGGTCATAAACACCACTACGTTTAACCGGACTGTTCTCTACAATAATTTAAACCAAAAATTTTCACAAAAAAATGTTCTGGAATAGAAAGCCAAAATGTCCGATATCTACTGAGGATAAAAAATGGGTAGAAGAAATGTTAGATTGGGTAAATATCAACTTTATTGATATTATAGAACAACCTATGATTTTACCAACAAACAGATTTTTTAACATTAAATTTGAAGCAACTGAAGAATGTGCTAAAGAACTTTTTGAAAACATCTGTATGTATTTTCAAGTAAATCCTTACCATATTTCTATTGAGTTCTATGATAATAGAACAACTGTACTTGATCATTCCGTTTCAATACAAAATGATGAAGATGGACATGTTGGTTTATTTAGCATGGATGGTGAATCTAATATGATTCTTATCGAAAGAGGCTTATTAAATAATCCACAAGCTTTAATAGCTACAATAGCTCATGAATTATGTCATTATATTATCATGGAAGAGAAAGGCTATTACTTTGAAGAATATGAAAATGAACTTCGAACTGATTTGACAGCTATTGCATATGGCTTTGGTTTATTTTTAGGTAATACTAAATTTAGTTTTAATCAGTGGTCATCAGGTGGAATGCAAGGTTGGTCAAGCTCAAGTCAAGGATATTTACCTCAAAAAGTTATCGCTTACGCTATGGCAGAAATATCCATGCGTAAACGTGATTTAGAACCTGAAGTTTTACAATATGCAAATAAAAGTTTTAAAAAAGATTTGCAAAAAAGTCTAAAGTACTTAAAGTCAGTATACAGTATAAAAGAAGATAATAATCGCTGAAACTTCAAGCCTCGACAGACGCCACCTCGCTCGTAGTTTAACGTGCTTTATGTAGTAATTAATTATAAACTGTTTAATACAAAAAATAAATAATGAGTAGCTTTGAATTATTTAGTTTTGGAAGCTCAGATTGTTTAAACCTAGAAGAGTTTAGCCCAAAAAATGAATTCTTTATCTCAGTTGAATTTGATTTAAAGAAGAGAAACCAAGAAGGAATAATAACCTTTTTCTTTTTTTTAGCTACAAAAGAAGGTTATTATAATCAACCATATCACGATGAATTAGAGCATATTGTAATTGTCGAAAAATATTCATTCGAGTTTGTAAGAAGAATGCTTGACCAAAATGTAGTGTATAAAATTATTGAACTATCAGATAAACAATTACTAGAATACCTTCACTCTAATTTTAATTTTGACGATGAGTAAAGGTTAAGTATAAAAAATCCCATAAGCCCATGACTTCTAGCCATGGTGCACGGTATTTTAAACTACTTCTTTTGGCATATTTCCCCTTTACTGTTAGTTGTATTAAGCCGATAGGCGTTACTACGAACTATTTTATTGTTTAAGTTTTCAACTTATAACAATAAAATACCAACATAATCTTTCAAGTTATAAGTCGAAGACTTAAACAATTTGAAAGTTCTCAGTGACGCCTTACGGCTTAACACCAAGAACAGAGAGGGAAACTAACTTGTTACATACTAATGCTTCAGGATTGTACTCCACGTATAAGGGACTTCTACCCTCTAAAAGATCAAACTATATTTAGAATAATATAGATCGCACCCGTTTTGGTTATACACAATCGCTGAAACTTCAATCATCGGTTGATACACCCGCTGAGCGCAGTTTAGCATTTACGTTGGGCAACATATAATCAGAGCAAACTTTCAATAAAATGAATAATATTTTAGCTAATAGAAATTATACACACCCTTATTTATATTTTTATTGACCTTAGTAAACCCCTTAAATTCCCTTGGTTGTAAATGTGACTCCATTTCAGTAGAAAACGGATATAATAAAGCTCATTTAATTGTTAAAGGAAAAATCCTAAAAGTTGAAATGGTAAACACCTTAAAAACAATCATTTATACAACAAGAAAAAGTAATATCATGTATTTTTTTATCACATTCAGTTGCTGCATTATGGCTTAAAGAATTTATTTCTATAAGCTGAAGGTGAGCATTTCATTACTCTTTTAAATTGATAATTGAAATTAGCAATATTAGGATACCCACATTCTTCTGCTATTAAAGCAATATTTTTTTCAGAAATTAATAATTCCTTGCTCGCTTTTTTGATGCGAAATTCATTTAAATAATTAAAAAATGTTTTTCGTGTAATTTTTTTAAAAAATCTACAAAATGCAGATTCGGTCATACTAATTACTCTAGCAATATCTTTCAGATTTATCTTATTTGAATAATTATTCGATACAAATGAATACACTGAATTAATTCTTAGTAAATTATTACTATCTGAATGTTCCTCATTAATGGATACGCCAATAATCCTATACTCCTCTGTTTCCACTAATAAATTAAACAATTCTATTAAAGCAGTTAAGCGCTTTTCACTAGGTAAATTATAGATTTTTAGCATTAAATTCTGTAATGCTTCTAATCTTGCTCCTTTAAATTGTATCCCTCTTGTTGCTTTTTTACATAACTTGTAAAATGGATTTAATTCAGGTATCTCCTTTAGGGTTAATCCCATAAAATCCTCTTTGAAATGAATAACTAGTATATCGTAATTAATACTATTCTCATCAATCTGATAATAATGTGGTGTATTTTTTCCTATCAACACTAAATCTCCAGCATCAAATTCTTCTAATACTCCTGAAATGAATCGCTTGCCTTTGGCATTAATTACATAAGCTATTTCAAGCTCTTCGTGGTAATGAAAAATACCTTGTGGACATGGATCAGTAAATTTTCTAATGGCGAATGATTGATTAGTATTTCGTTCTATTTTTTCAATAACAGGCTGCATTATTCTTCATTTTTAGCTAAAACTATAAAAAATCACACACAAAAGACAATATTCAATAACAATTGACCAAAATATTGTTAACTATCACTACCTAATCATCTCCATTTTTGTATTAAATAATTTTTTAAATAATAATAATTTGAGATGAAATCATTATTCTTTTTATTACCAGCAATGTTTATCATTTTGATTAGTTGTACACAAAAAAATCAAAGTATGCAAGGTAAGGAAAACCCATACAGAAGCTCACCTTATGTGAAAATTAAACATCCAGAATGGACCAAAAATGCAACTATATACGAAGCAAATATTCGACAATATACCAATGAAGGAACCTTTAAATCATTTGAGAAACACCTTCCTAGATTAAAAAAAATGGGTGTCGACATTATTTGGCTAATGCCAATTCACCCAATTGGAGAGAAAAACAGAAAAGGAGAACGAGGAAGTTATTATTCAGTAAAAGATTACTATGGGGTTAATCCTGAGTTTGGTACAATGGAAGATTTCAAATCATTGGTGGATAAAATTCATGACATGGGGATGTATGTCATCATAGACTGGGTTGCGAATCATTCTGCTTGGGACAATAAACTAACACAAGAACACCCTGAATGGTATACCAAGGATCATAATGGTAATTTTAGGCCAACACCTTGGTACGACTGGGAGGATATTATCGATTTTGATTATGAAAATGAGGGTATTCGAGAATATATGACCAATGCATTAAAATACTGGGTAAAAGAAACAAATATTGATGGCTATCGTTGTGATGTAGCAGGATTTATGCCTACAAATTTTTGGAATCAAGCACGAAAAGAACTTGATGAAATTAAACCCGTATTTATGTTGGCAGAATGGGAATCTAGAGATTTACACGAACATGCATTTGATATGACCTATTCGTGGAGTTTGTACGAAAAACTTCATGAAACTGCATTAGGGAAAAAAACGGTGAACCAAGGGCTGTATGAATATTTTGCACATCATGAAAATACATTTCCTAAAAATGCTTACCGAATGCTCTTCGTAGATAACCATGATAAAAACTCTTGGGAAGGAACCATGTTTTCGCAATTTGGAAAAGGTTTAGACGCTTCTATTGTATTGACTTGTGTAGCAGATGGTATGCCACTAGTTTATACAGGACAAGAGGCGGGAATGAATAAACAGCTGAAATTTTTCGAAAAGGATATTGTAGATTGGAAACATAGTAAATACACTGATTTATACGAAAAACTTTTTGAATTAAAGCATAAAAACAAAGCGCTGTGGAATGGAAAATATGGAGGCGAAATGATTGCTGTGGTTCATAACAAACCAAAATCTGTCCTTGCCTTTACACGTGAAATAGAGGATGACAAAGTATTTGTTGTTTTTAACTTTTCCGATCAAGAAGAAACCGTAAAATTAAGTGGGAACAACCAAAATGGAAATTATACAGAATACTTTAGCGGAAGAAAAGTAACATTCCAAGGTGGAGAATCATTAACAATTCCTGCGTGGGGTTATCAAGTATTTGTAAAGTAGTAGGATAAGTACTAAATCAATAAAAATTCATCTAAAACAGGTGGACTAAATCAATAATATTTAGCTCACCTGTTTTTTTATTAAAATCTCACAAAGTTCATCCCCCCTTTCCTCGTTCTGCTCCATGCATAAGCCTGATCATAAGGTATCCACAAACGATTCAAGTTTTACGTTTGTGTTCTACCTTTTTCCAAAGTCCCAGTAATTTATAATAGGAATGAACTCCCTTATAAAATACACACATGTTTTCTACAACAAAAACACAAACAGAATGCATTTATAATTTATGCAATACAAAATAACAAGTAATTATTCTAATATTAAAAAAACACAAACCAACTTCTCTTTTAATCTAAGAAAGAATGTTTAACAATTTATTTAAATAGTATTTTCAAGTCAGATATAAGCATTCCCTATATTTGGCTTTAATTTCATAATACAATTACTACTAACAATGAATAGAAGAAATTTTTTCAAAAACGGATCACTTTTCGCCCTAGGGGCATCAGTATTAAATCCTTTAAATGCAGGTGCAACAGCTAAAGATTTTGATACTAATAAAAAGAACAAAAAAGCTAAAAATATCATTATACTTGTAAGTGATGGAATGAGCACTGGAACCCTAAATATGGCAGACTTATACTTGTCTAGAAAAACAGGAACAGGCTCTAATTGGCTGCAATTGTATAGAGATAATAAAGTTACACGAGGTCTTATGAACATGGCTTCTCTAAACTCTATTGTAACCGATTCTGCTGCTGCAAGTTCTTCTTGGGGAGGTGGATTTAGGATTAATAATGGAGCGCTTAACACTAGTCCAACTGGAGAAAAGTACTTACCAATTTGGCAAAAGTTCAAAAAAGCTGGTAAAATGGCTGGTTGTGTTACTACTGTTCCAATTACACATGCAACTCCTGCGGGATTTTGTGTAAATAGTAAAACACGTAAAGACCAAGCAGGCATTGCAGAAAAGTATTTAGGACTGAACTTTGATATTATGATGGGAGGCGGAAATGAGTATTTCTCTCCTGACAAACGAGATGATAAGGTTGATATGTATCAAAAGTTTGCTAATAAAGGCTATGAGGTTGTAAAGACTAGAGAGCAGATGTTAGCAGCAAATACAAAAAAACCAATATTAGGTGTATTTTCTGATAGTGGATTGCCTTACACTATAGATAGAAATAACGACAGAGAGTTAGCTAAAAATGTTCCTACACTTGCTGAAATGACTCAGAAAGCGATTGATAGAATGAAAAATCATCCTGAAGGCTTTGTATTGCAAGTAGAAGCTGGAAAAGTAGATTGGGCTGCTCATGGAAATGACATTGCAGGTCTAATTTATGACCAAACTGCTCATGATGAAGCTGTAAAAGTGGCGATTGATTTTGCTGATTCCAATGATGAAACTTTAGTGATCATTACTACTGACCATGGAAACTCTAATCCAGGAACAATTTCTGGAAGTAAAGCTAATGAGAACTTTGATACCATTCAAAACTACAAACATTCAAACGAATGGATCTTAAATGGTATTAGCAGAGAATCCACTATCCCTCAGATTAAAGAACGTATTGAATATGCTAATAATTTTGAGGTAACAGATAAAGAAGCAATAGCTCTTTTAAAAAGTTATGCCATTATAAAAACGGAAGATGGTTTGTATAATCCTCGTAATTTACCTTTTAAATTGATGGCTGAAATTCAAAAACAACGTAACTCAGTAAGTTGGATTAGTCAGCACCACTCTTCGGATTATGTAGAGATAGCGATGTATGGTCCGGGTAGTGATTTGTTAAAGCCTTTTATTAAAAATACAGATCTACATTATTTAATGTTAGAAGCAGCTGAAGTAGAAAATAATTTTTTAAAATAAATCTATTTAAGCTCTTAAAACATACAATAATGTAAACAAAGTAGAGCACCGCTATACAATTAGGCTAGCGGTGCTCTACCCTCCCTTATTTCTAATCTCTTCTAATGAAGGTATACGGCGGTTGATTACCATTCAGCTAACGTTTTGTAAATGTCGAACATAGAAATATATCCTCTTTTCTTAAATCTTTCTAAAGTAATGGTAGTAATAAGAATAAAAACAGGTATTAACTACATTGTAAACTAAATTATCGTCAACTTTCAATCTGTATTTCTACTAGATTTTATAGGGCCTACTTTCAGGCTTCCTTCTTCTTCATTTTTGTCTTGAAACAAAAACGAAGCAAAAAATTCAAGGCTTAGAAGTCAAAAGCTAAATTCCATTCCTCTCACCTAAATGATTTAAAACTCGCTGCGCTCAAACAGAAAATCATTTTTAACGGCTCAATTCATGAAATTCTTCACGCTTTTCCCTTCAAGGCCGAGGGAGATACTACGAAATGATTGTCTAATTACAGGTCAAAAGAAAAGGGTTTTATAATCCTCTTCTATAGTGTAGTACTGTAGGGACGTTTTAGTAAAACGTCCTCGCGAACCACAATACACTACCATTTACCCTTTATAAAAGTAATTACATTAGTTAACGAAAATTTAGTTTACAATGTATTAACTAGACCCATAATTAAAATTATGGGCTTTTGTGAGGACACCTCAATTATCAACTTTTAATTATAACATTTAGCTTATCGGTATTAAAAAGGGTTGATAACACTCGTAATTTATTGAAATAAATCATTTTAGAATGAAAGTCGAAAAGAAGTATAGCTTCCCATAAGCCCATGACTTCTAGTCATGGTGCACGGTGTTTTAAACTACTTCTTTTGGCATATTCCCCTTTACTGTTTGTAGTATTAAGCCGATAGGCATTGCATCTGATATTTTTTCAGAGTTGAATACTTCTTTTCTTAAAGTTCTTCCACCAAATCTTTTTTATCTTCTTGCTTGGCATAGGTTTTTGTAAATGTATTTTTTGATCTATCAGAATAGAACATATAAGGTATCCATATAATACATCGCAGAAACGATTTACCTATTTCTTTTACCTCTTCTTGAACTTCACTGACTGTTAATTTTTCGACTAAAGAATCATAAAGTACGTTATCAATGACTTGAAAGATCAATCTTGATAAAAGTAATACAGCGTAAACATATTTTGTGCTTGTTCTCTTTTGGAAAAACAGTACTATGGCCAATACAGATAAAACAATACTAATTGAGTTCGCAACAAACTCGAAAATTACAATCAAGAATAAAGAAATACTATTTTCAGAAGCTTCTAGACCAGTCCAGAAATAGGAATCAAAATAACCTGTAACGAAGAAATCATAAGTAAGCTTCAATGGAGAAATTATAGCACCAATCGCTAATAAAATTAACCACCCACCAATTGGCTGACTTTCATTTTGATTTAATGAAGGTGGATCAAAACCATAATAGATTTTACGAGCAAAGTACCCCAATATCATCCATAAAAAAAGAACAAGAATAACACTTGCATAACTTATATTTACACCGGAACCTATGGCATTTTCATCAAAATTTAAATTCCATGTAATTGAATAATCCCCATTATCCCACACATTCTCCCCTTCTTTTACTATTTTCTTTGCAATGGCTGCATTTACATAATTAGAATCTTGCTTATAATTATAACTAACTATATACTGATTTGAGGTTAAGCCTGCTGTAACTGCATAATCAAAAGTGAAAAATTCGTTTTCTACATGCTTCTCTTCAGGTCCTAACGCCCAATCGGTATCTGCAGGTAATGTCACCGTTGTTTCTTGATGATAATCTAAAGGTTCTCCAATGTAATAGGGTGTCTCTCTTTGATGAACTTTATTAAATGAAATATTAGTATACAACACAAATGGGGATACTCTATAAAGAATGATCATACTGTCCAATGTTTCTTCCCAAATGTTATCGGTATGGTAGTACTCCTCTATGGTTACTTTACCTGATCCATACTTATCATTATCAAAAAACTTCACTGGCTTTGAGGCAATCACTCCATCATATAGATTGGCATAAAATTCCTCATATTCATCAGTAATATAATCATGATCATTATTGGAGAAAAATGCTCGTATATTATCCGCTTTTGAACCCGAAAATTCTGTTCTTACAAGAATGTCAGCACCTCCTCCCATAGAATCGATGTCCACTAATTCTTTGATATTGACTTTATTTTGAACTGTTTTCGGAAGTTTGGTAAGTAGATTATTCCCTTCCTTTATCACCAATCCCCAACAATAATTGGGAGTGGCATAGTTTTGTAAATTTCCCCCTTGATTACTGATCGTTGGATCGATATAATACTTTTTTCCCTTATAGATAATTTGTACGATACAATGATTAAATTGAGAAGGAGACGGAATATCTTGGTTTAATTCTTTGCCCCTAGTATGAACCAACATAGGATACGCTTCTACATTTTCTTCACGAAGTAAAGCGACCAATAAAAGAGACTTGTCTTTACAATCTCCATAACGTTGGTTGTACACTTGCATTGGGCTATGAGGTTGGTAAGCATTAATACCATTTTCTACACCCATATATCTGATTTCATCTTGAATAAAGTGAATCCATGACAAAATTTTCGAATGTCTAGAAGTACCCTTGAACTTCTTTTTTTCCTTTTTCCAAATCTTAATTATTTCATTGCGATGATAAGTATACTTAGGCAGTGCCCAATCTACGACCTCTCCCCAATTTTGGTATGTAGAAACTTGCACCCTTCTAAAACCATTGTACCAAGCCGTTTCATTTTCCTCGTATTTATAATCTTCCATACCACTACCACTCTGCGTCAATATTTGCAGGTCACCTTTTATTTCTTTTTGAAAAGGAAGAGCACCATTAAATGTTTTTTCAATCAATTGATCCTTTTTTGGAAGAATAAGCTTTGTGTAAATTTGAGCTACAGGTGTAGAATGATTTTGATAGTAAGTATAGCCAAATTTATCATTGTAAAAAGGATGAAAACCTTTTCTCGTAAAGGCATAAGAGATGATATCACCCTTTCTTACATCTTTTAATTGATGTATTGCCGACATATTACCACTGTAGAGGTAGCTTTGTAAATTGGTTTCTTGACGAATTACTTCAAACTTTTGAACGTCAAGTTTATTGATCTTTTTACCATTCCTTATGATCTCTAATTTGTGAATTTGAATGGTTTGAAATGAAGGGTCAAAAATAATATTAAAATCAGATGATGATTGTACTGCATCTGCATCCATCACCTTATAGACCTGCTCATAATACGCCTCTTGAGTCAGTCGGTTGGTCTGATCAGAAATCAATAAATATTGAGTACCAATGCCTTTTTTATCTTTAAAAGCATCATCGTTGTATTCAATTTGATCTACCCATTCTGGAATTGGTGTTTTCTTAAAGTATTTATTCTGGGCTTGTAGAGAAAAACTAAGTAAAAAAAATAAGCCTATAAAAAGTCTGCTCATGAAATTGATTGTTGAAGTTCACCTTAAATTGTAAATATATAGCATCTAAAATAATTATGAAGAATTCACCGTTATTTTTCCAACATTAAATACATGTACTACACTTTAATTTAATTATCGTCAACTTTCAACCGATCTTTATACCAACATTTATAGGCTCAACTTCCAAACTTCCTTCTTCTTCATTTTTCCATTAATGAAAACGAAGCAAAAAATCAAAGCTTAGAAGTCAAAAGCTAAATTACACTCCTCTCGCCTAAATGATTTAAACTCGCTAAAGCTCAAACAAAAAAATCATTTTTAACGGCTCAATACATGAGATTCTTAACGCTTTTCCCTTCAAGGCCGAGGGAAGAGTACTACCAAACTAAAATGGTAGAAAAGCTCACTAGCGCGAATGTTAAGTAATAGCGAGATTCATGCACTACAGATCAGCAGAAATCTCCCGATTTCTAAATAGTATAAATATTCAAAAAATTAGTTTACAAAATTTTTGGCATCACCCCGGTATAAGAAAAACCTATATCAATATAAAAACAATCAATTTTACAAATATCCATTCCCACCGTATGTTTGTATCGTAATCAATCGGAAAGCGGTTGAATAAACTGAAACAAACATCAATCAAAAAAAATAGATAAACTATGTCACAAATCGGAAAACAAGTAGTAGATTTTAAAGTAGAAGCATTCGAAAACAACGACTTCAAAACAGTTACTAAAGAAGATATCTTAGGCAAATGGTCGATCTTCTTCTTCTACCCTGCCGACTTCACTTTTGTGTGTCCAACAGAACTAGAAGACCTTGCTGACCTTTATGAAGATTTCAAAGTGACTGGTACTGAAATTTACTCTGTTTCTACAGACACTCACTTCGTACACAAAGCATGGCATGATACTTCTGAAACAATCAAAAAAATCAATTATCCAATGCTTGCAGACCCAACAGGTGTACTTTCAAGAGGTTTTGAGGTAATGATTGAGGAAGACGGAATGGCAGAAAGAGGTACTTTCATCGTGAATCCCGAAGGTGAAATCGTTTCTTATGAAGTAGTGGCAGGTAACGTGGGTAGAAATGCTGAGGAATTATTGAGAAAATTAAAAGCACTTCAATTTGTGGCAGAAAACCCTTCTGAAGTTTGCCCAGCAAAATGGAAAGAAGGTAATGATACATTGAAACCAAGCATCGATCTTGTTGGATTGATCTAAGCTATAAATTTACATCCCCAACTTTAGACATTAGTAATAGTTATTATAAAATAGTTTGATTAACATAACCTTATCAATCAAAACCCACTCTTTTTTTAAAGGGTGGTTTTTTTTGTTATTGTAAAGCTCTAAAACAGGTTAACAAAATTGTAAACTAAGTTTTCGGCTATTTATGATTTTTAGAAATCAGGAGATTTCTGATGATCATTTGGATACGAATGACGTTAACGCTTATCATTCGCTCTAGTAGAAGTACCTCTCTATTAGTTTAGTAGTTACTCCCCCGGCCTTGAAGGGAAAAGCGTAAAGAATTTCATGAATTGAGCCGGTTAAAATGATTTTGTTGTTTGAGCTTTAGCGAGTTTAAAATCATTTAGGCGAGAGGAGTGGAATTTAGCTTTTGACTTCAAAGCCTTGACTTTTTTGCTTCGTTTTTGTGTTAAGACAAAAATGAAGAAGAAGGAAGGCTGAAAGTAGATCCTATAAATGCTTGTAGAAAGGTTGGTTGAAAGTTAACGATAATATTTAATTTACAATGTAAAAAGTTTATATCAAATAAAAATAGACATGTTGCCGAGTTTTGATTACTCTCACTCGACAACATGTTTTGGTTAATTTATTTCAAATTCACTATTCGTACGAATATAGATCGATGTTTCTTTATCAGTTGAAATTTGATGAACCCCAACTCCTTCTGAACCAAAGTAACTACCCGTTTCCAACGTTTTATTTGATGTCTCTTTAGACGTTTTGTATTGTAAATCACCGGAAATCACAATTCCCTTAAAGCTATTATTACTCATAATTTGTCCCTTGAAATGAGCAGGGAGCTTGAGCATTGATCCACTAAATTGGCTGTCTTTTTCATCCCATAAAAAAGCCATTTTCACATTTTGACCTGTAGTTACCCAAGTTATATCTGTAGCATCAAGCCATACTACATTTGATTCTTCGATATTGACTGGGTGTTCTCCACTTTCAAATGCTTCATCAGCGGGGTGAACAAGGTATGGGCCTTCTTCAATTTCAATGTATGCGAAAGTATCTGTTCCTTTTGCAGAAGTGATATGTACTTCTCCTTTTGGTTGTGTCCAGAAAGATCCTGTTGGCATCCACATGTTTTCGGCATTTGGATCATCATTATGGATCAAACCACTAATCACTACACCTCTGTAAGATACATTGTGAATATGCGGTGGAGATTGGAAACCGTCTGATGGTTTTAATAAAAACCCAGTGGCACTTTTACTGTTTCTATCTCCCCAAAGTGTACCGGCTTTAGGAGCCAAATCTCCTCTTTTTGGATTTAAATGGGTCCATTCCACTTCCGATGCCAAGACTAGCTCATAGGTTGCATTCGATTTAACTTCTTTTTTTTGAACGTCAGTTGAATTGTTGTTGGTGCAAGAGATAATAGTTAATAAACCAATAATTGCACTAAGACCTAATGTCCTCATTTTTTATTTATTATTTAATTGAAAGTAAGTACTTCCACACAAATAGATAGAACTAACTATGTCTATTTTTGATTTAGTACTTGTAATAAGTAGATCAACGAAACTAAGTAGCACAAAACGGTTTTACAATAACGGGCAAAAAGGATAGTATATTGAAATACATAAAAAAGAATGAAATTATATATTTTTAACGACAAATTTCATTTCCGATAACATTATTTAAACATTGTACACAACGCTTATAATAAAAACCTATATCAGCATAAAAACAATCAATTTTACATCTTATCAATCATGGTGTATGTTTGTAATGTAATCAGGGAATAAATCGAAATACTGAATTACAAAAATTTACACCTAAGCTTAAAAAAATTGTAATTAGTTATATAAAATAGTTTGCTTTAGCCTAATAATCCATTATCATCAAAATAAAATCCCACCATGTTCTGGTGGGATTTTTTCACCTCTAAAATACGCTCTGATGTAGAAATAGAGGCTTATTTCAATATTTGTGCTATGGTCTGTTTTTCTTCTGCTGAAAACGCCAACTGATCCAAAGCCTTTACATTTTCTTCCAATTGACCTGGAGAACTTGCTCCCACTAATACAGTGGTTACTGCCGGATGATTTAATAACCAAGCAATCGCCATTTGAGATAACTTTTGACCTCTTTGTTCTGCTATTTGATGTAGTGCTTTAATTTGATCCAATTTGGATTCCACTGCTTCTAAATTCAGATAAGTATTGTCCTTTTTTGCCCTCGAATTTTCAGGAATACCATTGACATATTTATTGGTCAACATGCCTTGTGCCAAGGGAGAAAAAACGATTGAACCAACATTCAAATCTTCTAACTTCGGTAAGACTTCTGTTTCTACTTCTCTTTCAAACATTGAATATTTAGACTGATGAATTAGCAATGGAACTCCCATGTCTTTTAATAATTCAGATGCTTTTTGAGTCTCCTCGGCACTATATCTTGAAAGTCCTACATATAAAGCTTTTCCTTGCTTAACAACTTGTGCCAAAGCACTCATTGTTTCTTCCAAAGGTGTTTCTGGGTCTGGTCTATGATGGTAGAAAACATCTACATAATCCAACCCCATCCTCTTCAAACTTTGATCAAGGCTTGCAATCAAGTATTTCTTCGAACCCCAATTTCCATACGGACCGGGCCACATATCATATCCAGCCTTTGAAGCTATAAATAATTCATCTCGGTAGGGTAGAAAATCTTTTTGAAGAATTCTCCCAAAATTCTCTTCTGCTGAACCATATGGAGGTCCATAATTATTTGCTAAATCAAGATGGGTAATTCCAAGATCAAATGCCTTTCGAAGAATATTTCGAGCATTGCCAAAATCATCATTAAAACCGAAGTTATGCCAAAGCCCTAATGAAATTCGGGGGAGTAAAACACCACTTCTACCACATCTTTGGTATTGCATTGTTTCATACCTTTCCTCTTTTGGAAAATAAGGTGCTACAGGAGCTTTATCAAATATGTTCATTTCACTATCATTTTTGTTTTGCATGAATATACAAACAGGCAACCAATTATTAATTGAGCGTAGTGAATTATAGAAAAAATTATGAAACGCTAACCTATATTAGAGTAATAACTCCCCTATTGATTACACTCTAAACTAAGTTTTCAAATATTTAAGTACTAAGACAAAATTATATACCACTAATTCCATTTATTGTTTTGCGATTACTGCCTTCAAAAAACTTTAAATAGAACCACTATTTATACGTTTTTTAGCGTTGTACTCACAAAAAATAAATTAGAATTAACTATGATTTATTTTTGTCTTATTACTTATGGTATTTAAATATCAGGAAATTTCTGATGATCAGCAGATCACGAATGGCATTAAAGTTTAACCTTCGTGTCAGAGGTTTTTCTTCCTTATTCATTTGGCAGCGTTTTCATCAGCCTTGAAGGAGCTTAACTTACTCTACGCAAAAACTCACTAAAAAAAGGAAGAGCTTTCACCCTTCCTTCTTAACATTATTGTTTCAATATTCTAAAACTATCTCCATCCACGTTGACCACATATGTACCGGGAGGGTAAGAAGTAATGTCAACTTTAATTCTTTGAGACCGCTTCAATAGAATTGGATTAATTTCTTGCCCGTAAAGAGTGTAGATTTTTAAAATGGTTGAACTTGTAATTTTTGTGCTTTTCACATTAAAAACACCATCAGAAGGGTTAGGATATACTTGATACCCCATCTCCAATAAATCAGATTTTGATGTCGGGTCTGAAGAAGTTGGAGGATCAATTGGTTCATCAGGAACACTTGTGCAATCATCAATCCAGGTATCTTCTCCAATAATTGCTTCTTGATATTTGAAACCAAAAGACTCAACACCTGAAATCGCTACATTATAATATCCATCTGCATTATTTTTGTTTCCTGCCCTGTACAATACGGTTGCCACTGCGGGTGCAGGAAAACTTTCTCCATCTATATTATAGTCCTCACCAATTAGACTTCTCTCTTGACATGGTAAATAACCAAAGTGCTTTGCTTTGACTTGTGCAGTTGTACCATAAGTCCCTTTTACATTTTTCACTATACTTGTATTAGCGTAGTAGCCAGGTGTCAAACCCAATGAATCTTGTTCTTTTGTAAGATAACCTCTATCTATTCGAGCTGCAAAACCAGTATTGACCGCTTCCACTCCATCAATTTCAATATGACCATTTTTTATAGCATGAGGTGAAATCATTACCGCAGCATTCCCATTTTGGCAGTACACATTGTTAGCGTATATATCATGATTACCACCTATTTGTAATGCATTCATTTTCTTATATCCAGTCTCCAAACGAAGCGTTACTCCTCCATCTCCCCAAATATCTTTAAAGAACACATGCCTGAGTGCTTGTGACTGGATCAAACCATAACCATAATGTGCTTTCTCTATTCTACAATTTCTAATGACCCCATCTTGTGACATCACATATTCTCCGTTGTATTGCGTATAGCCTGTAGTAATGGCCGAAAACTTTGTATTGTCATCAATCACACTGGCATCTGCCACTAGGAAATTGCGAGTATTGTACACAGAGATGACGCGTACATTCGGATTTCTTGAAGTACTAATATCAACAGTAAATTGCTCACTTTTGGCTCGTATACTAACGTTTTGCGTGAATTCTCCATCTTTTCCAATATTGAAAATACCAAAATTTTTATCATTGCCAGGATCTGTAGGGTAGATCGTCGCATTTCGATGGATGACCAAATGAATATTGGATTTGACATGAATGTTCTTGAAGAAATAATCTCCGACAGGAATATTAATCCTACCACCATTTTCAAGCTTGGTCAAATCATCAATGGCCTGTTGAAGTTTTTCACTGTCGTCTTCTGCATCTGTGTTGTTGACGTTGTAATCTGCCACCAGGTCCACGGTTCGATCTACAAGACTGATCTTATCGGTGTAGAAGTCATTTTCATTTTGTGCAAAAAGTGTAGCCCATGAGAATAAGGCTGCTAGTGTTGTAAGTAAAATTCGTTTCATTTCATTTAAAAATTTAGATAAGTAATAGTCTGTAAATTCAATTTCTAACAACTACTAATAAGGGGCTTTAGCAAGCTTGAGAGGTATAACTACCAAATGATGGTCTGATTAACATCAAAAGACAAGGATTTTTGCAATAATCTTCCAAAGTGCAATTCTGTAGGGCGTTGTATTGCAACATCATCACGAACCATCAGAAACTACCATTTGCCTTTTAGTAGAAGTTGAGGAAATCTTATTTTACAGTAAAATATTGTTGATGGAACATAAGTACCAAGACAAAATTATTTAATACTAATTCTATTTATTGTTTTGCGATTACTTCCTTCAAAAAACTTTCAATAGAACCACTATTCATACGTTTTTTAACGTTGTACTCACAAAAAATAAATTAGAATTAACTATGATTTATTTTTGGCTTAGTACTTAAGCTCCCAAGGATAGTAAATTCTGGCACATTATTAAATGCTTTACTACCTGTCAACAAATGCTGATATACGAGGATAAATCACTGCAATAACTTACAGTGATTTATCCTGATTGATATGTTTTGAGATATTTCGTGAGGATATTTTAATAAAAACCCTTACACTGTCTCTATTATTTAGATGCTAACTATTGTTCGCAGTTAGCTACCTCATCACTCTCATTGATGACGGCTTTCTTCTGATGAGGGAATCCGATCGCTTCAACATTTGAAATTTTCACATTATAATACCCATTAGCATTATCGGCATTTCCGTCTGCTCTGTATAAAATTGCAGCAACCGCAGGAGCAGGATAGCTTTCACCATCAGGGTGAGCCTTAGAGTGAATAAGTGATTTGGCATCGCAAGTGATGTATTTGAAGTGCTTCGGCTTCACTTGAGCGTTTTCACCATACGTTGCTTTTACATTTTTAACGATCGATGTATTTGCATAATAGCCCGGCTTTAAGTTGAGTTTCTTTTGGTCTTTGCTTGTATATCCTTTATCAATTCTTAATGCAAAACCTGTATTTACTGTTTCCACACCATCTACTTCTACGTGACCGTTTCGGATCGCATGCGGAGAAATCATCACCCCTGCATTACCATTTTGGCAGTAGATATTTTTAGCATAGATATCATGATTACCACCCGTTTGTACATTGTTCATTTTCTTTAATCCAGTCTCCAAACGAAGCGTTACACCACCGTCACCCCAAAGGTCCTTGAAGTATACATTTTTTAAAGCTTGAGATTGTACCAATCCGTATCCATAGTGTGCTTTCTCAATTCTACAGTTTTTCACCACACCATTGTCTGACATCACAAATTTCCCATCGATTTTTGCATAACCCATTGTAATGGAAGAGAATTTTGTATTATCATCAATACAATTCATATCGGCAATCAAAAAGTTATGAGCATTACTCATACTAAACACTCTTACATTTTTATTGGCTACTTTACTGATATCTACTGTATACTGTCCCTTATCTCCTCTTACGCTTACATTTTCAACGTAATTTCCTTTTGTTCCGAAATCAAAAACACCATAGTTTTTGTTTTTTACCGGAGGAATAGGATAGATAACAGCGTCTTTTGAAATCACAATATGTACATTTGATTTCACTTCAATGCTACCAAAATAATATGTACCTCCCGTAATGTTGATACGCCCTCCATTCTTTAAAGCAGTCATATCATCAATAGCCTTTTGAAGCTTATCGCTATCGTCTTTGTTGTCTTTATTATTGACTTTATAGTCTTTGACAAGATCTACTGTTTTAGAGACCTGATTGATTTTGTCTTTGTAAAAATTACCCTCTTTTTGGGCGAAAGTAAGTCCAGCACTTACAAGTAAAGCACCTAGTGTTACGATTAATTTTTTCATTTCACGAAAATTTATTGGATTTCAATGAATTGAGCAAAGGTTTACTCGCTCAATTCATCGTTATAATTTTATAATTAAATTGCTTTCAATTCGTCCACACACAAACCATTAGCTTGAATAGAAGTCAGGCGGATAGTGTTGGCTCCAGATTGTAATACCACATTGACTTCATACTCTTTCCATTCGTTTCTGTATTTATCAACAGCTTTTAGAATCAGTTCCTGACTTTCACCATTGATCGTCAATAATACCTTGTGTTCTTGAATATCTCTTTTGGAAGCAGAATACCTGATTTTCAATGTATACTCTCCTTCACTCCCATCATTTTCTTGGTACCACTCAATATATCCTCCTTGATTTTTACCAAAATCGATGAACCCATTTCCATTAAAATTGGCTCCTTGTGAAGAGATTGTTACTTGATCAAAAGCTGCATCTTCTGCCTGATCACCACCAGGGTTGATAGCCGTTACAACTGGGTCCATTTCAAACCCTTCATCTTCAGCAAAACGTTCATACATACGAAGAACTTCCTTGTTGTTGAACAATACAATGGCCTTCACCGTTGTCCCTAATTCCACCTCAAAAGATTGATTGTATTTTGTTGAAGCAGTTGTTGGTTCACTTCCATCAGTCGTATAAAAAACACTGAAACTACCCTTTGCTTCTTTACCTCTTAATGCCATTTTCTGAACATCAATACTTACTTTTTTAGAAGTCATCAACCTCTTGTCTCCTAAGATTGAACCCACAATCACATTGATATCTCCTGAAGCCTCCAAAGATTCAATATATCCTCTTGTCAATCCATAAAAACCAATTCTGTCCGTAGCTAAATAATGCTTTTCAACATCTACAGGACTACCATTGTCTAATGCTTTTACATATCCAGTGCCCAATACTTTAAAGAAGTTTCTATTCTCACCATAAGGATAGACCTCACCTTTTGCGTCAGTAGATGTAACTCTCAGTTGTACAATGTCTTCTTTTGTATTGGTTAATGGTTCTCCGTCAATAGATAACTTGATTTTTGAGGGTTGATCAGCAGTAGCAATTGTCTCCTCAGTAACCACTTTATTATTATTATACCCGACAGCTTGTAAAGTTCCTGTTTGATAACCTACCATCCATTGGTATTGCATTTTATCCCATGACTGGCCTGGCGTTTGTTTTCCTAATGACTTGCCATTGAAGAACAATTCTACTTCATCACAATTAGAATAGACCCATACTGGAATTTCTACACCTTCTTCTAGCGTTGGGTGAGTCCAATGTGGTAAAATATGGACCATTGGAGTTTCCGTCCATTGAGATTGATACAGGTAATAAAGGTCTTTTTCAAAATTTGCCATATCTATAGCACCACCCATAAAGGATTTGAAAGGCCATCCCCCATGAACAAAAGTAGCTTCACCAATATAATCATGACCTGTCCAACGAAATGAACCTGCATAGTTTGGAATATCACGCAACTGCTCAATGTTTTGTCTTGAAGTCAAACGAACCATAGCATTGTCATAACTAGAATTGAATAGCTGCTTGTAATTGGCTTTCTTCGCAGAAGTGGTCCAATCATACGTAAACACTTCTTCTTCAGTTAAATCAGGATATTCATAGGGTTGATGACGAACACAAGGATAACCATCTCTATACCAAGTCAATGTTCTATAAAATCCTCTTACTTGGAAAGTGTGTGTATTTTCTGTTCCGATAAAAACTCTATCCGTTTTCAAATGATCAAAAAATCCTTTCTTTTCACTATGTCCATTTACACCAAATACATCCATATAATCTGAACCCGAATGCCCAGAAGTAACAGGTCTTGTATCATCCAATTCATGACACCTTTCCACTAATGCTTTTGCTGCTTCATCACCACGCGTTTCATTTCCTACAGAATAAATAATAATAGACGGGTGATTTCTGTCTCTCTTGATCCAATCTGTCAAATCTCTGTTCCACCACTCCTTAAAATAATGTGCACCATAATCGTTGAGTGCTTTTTTGTGCCAACCATCATAAATTTCATCCATCACAATCAATCCCATCTCATCACACATATCATAAAACTGTGGGGTTTGAGGATTGTGTGCCGTTCTGATGGCATTCACACCCATCTTTTTCAATTGCTCTAAACGAAAACGTAATATCTTATCTGGCACCGCAGCCCCCAATGCTCCAGCGTCTTGATGATTACATACGCCTTGTAGTTTTATATTCTCTCCATTGATCCACACACCCGATTCAGGTTTCCATTCCACATCTCTAACGCCAAATCGTGTGGTATAAACTTCCTCAATATTCTTTACGATTACTCTTGAAACTGCTTTATACAAATAAGGTGAAGTGGTTGACCATAACTTGGGGGAATCAATAGTCAATTCTTGCTCTACCGTTGTTTGATCTTCTTTTAATAACGAAAACTTTTGCACTGTTGTAGCCACTACTTTTCCGTCCTGATCAACAATATCAGTGATCAGCGTACCTTTCGCTTTCTTTTGAGATTCATTTTTTACCTCAGTGGCAATTTGAACTCTATTCTCCTTTGTCTTAATAAAAACCCCATCCGTTGGAATATTTACTTTTTCTTTAATATCAATCCATGTATTGGCATAAATCCCCGACCCCGTATACCACCTTGCAGAAGGCTGTGCATCATTGTCCACTCTTACTGCAAAAGTGATGGTTTCTTCCTTCTCTACTTCCTCTGTAATATCATATTCAAAAGAAATCCAACCATAAGGTCTATTTCCTAATTTACGTCCATTGGCCCAAACGGTACTATTCATAAAAACACCATCAAAAGCTATTCGGATTTTTTTCCCTTTCCAATCTTGCGGTACTTTGATGGTTTTTCTATACCAACCAATCCCTGCCGGAAGGTAGCCACACTGCCCTCCCATGGGGTGATCTTTGTCGTATTCACCTTCAATACTCCAATCATGAGGGAGGTTTAATACTCTCCAATCGTTGTCCTTATAACTTAATTTCTCTGCCCCTCTTTGCTCATCTAGTTTAAATTTCCAGTCTTTATTAAAATTAAGTCTTTGCTGTGCTGATAATTGTAGGGCTGAAAAAAGTAACCCTAGTATAAGTAAATACTTCATTTGAATTTCATTTTATATGATCAGTAGTAAAAAAGTTTGGGTTCGTGTACCATAGTGTCAATTGATTACAAAAAGAGACTATAGTACACGAAATACTAAAAACCCATGATTACTACTGCTTTAGTACTGATACAAAACTCTATTTCTTTTGATGAAAACTTGAACCTGTGTGTTTATAATATGTAGCTACAGAGATAAAACACTGAAATAGTGACTATTAACACCCCATTATTTTCCATTCGTTAGTATTTTTAAAAACGGATTGATACACTTTGATTTAGAGGAGGGAATAGTGAAGAGGTGTGAGGGAAGAGGGAAATTGGTTCGTAATGTGTTTACTGTGAAGGTTCGAGTAATACCATTTTGGTTTTAGTTTAAAAAAGCTATAACTCATGTAAAGTTCAGAAAAAATACTCCACAACATTTCAGCTTTCCATCAATTTTATAAGAAAAAAAGAGATGATAAGAAAACCTATCACCTCTCGAATACTTACTGTTGAATATTAACTGTGTTTTGAAGTTTTTTTATATGAAAAATGTTTTTTATGGTGGAACGTGGGGCTGTCGCAAAACCATCAAAAATTCCAAATACTCTTCATTTTTAAATCGTATGAACATAAACAGTTTAAAAAT
>NZ_JACVVP010000077.1 GCF_014534745.1 Flammeovirga sp. EKP202 | reverse complement strand
CGGTCGGTGTCATTTTTGGGTAAATGTTCCGTCGATTTATACGTCAAATCATAGATCTGATCTTCGGCAGGTAATACCGAATTCAAGAAATCAATAAGAATATCGTTATTCGCCTCTTCTCCAAATATTTTCTTAAATCCGAAATTCGTAAAGGGATTGATATAACGTGAAGTGCACATAACTGATGTTCGTTTATGGCGTAAATATACGATATATAAGGTCAATTTTTGATGTGAGAGTTTCAAAAATTGACCTTATCAACTATTCTTCTTTTGGGTTTGAAGTTATAAGTTCGGAAACTTATTCAATAGCCAAGTTCTAAGTGACGCTAACGCTTAACACTCGGAACAGCTGGGGGTACTTAAAACAGAATAGGAAATGCAATT
The DNA here is from genome assembly GCF_014534745.1 of Flammeovirga sp. EKP202. Taxonomy (GTDB): domain Bacteria; phylum Bacteroidota; class Bacteroidia; order Cytophagales; family Flammeovirgaceae; genus Flammeovirga. The sequence continues at coordinate 28,807 of NZ_JACVVP010000077.1, read as the reverse complement.
TTTATTAACTTCAGTGTTGAATAACTTAATATGATAATTATGGTAAAAGTAATAAACCAATATTTTAATAAGAATTTACTATACCTATAAATACATGACACTAAAACTAATAGACTACAAAGTGGGATTAAAAAAGTAGTCTTAATAACAAATATCAGTGGCTTCTGTTCTCCTCCTGAGGTAGTAAAACCTAAATAAAATGTTATAAAAATTAAAATAATACTTGTACCAATAAAAGAAATTATTGTTAGAACAAATGGATTTTTATTCATGTTATTGTCTTATAATTTCCCCATTAACTATTTTATAAGAACCAACTGGCAGTTTAGATATTTTATCAAAGAAATCAGATATTGAATGTCCTTTTTTCTCATCTGGATCATCTTCCACATAATATGCACCCTGAATTGGTTTATAAGAGCTATTGAGATGTTCATTTGAAGCAACTCCATCAAATTGATTTGAGAAGTGATATAATGGTACTCCAATTACGGCCTTTTGTTCTGCTAGCTGAAATGGAGCAAAATCAGCTTCAAACTCAAAGATCAACCCAGTAATATTATTCGCTTTTGCATAATCTAATATTGCCTTTATATACCCTTTTGCAAAAGCCCCCCCATACTATGTGTTATAACTTTAATGGTTTCAATAATATTTCCATTAATATCTGAGATACTTGCTATTATCTGAGCTGCATCTAATTTACCTTGGTTATAGCCATTATTTATTCTTAAACCAGCATTAACTTCTCCACCATAACCACCACTTGAACCATCTCGATATATAGCATTATTATCCCTCAAATGACTCATTATTTCATCATTAAAATTACGCTTTTCAAACTCCCAATACGAAGATGTACCCCTCCAATTATTAGTATACTTTTGTAAGAATCTTCTTCCTACTTTTTTTCAAGGCTTGCCTTTTTATACCCTTTTGCTCCATCTCCTATATGATTACCATTTATGAATATTACTAACCTACCATCGGGATCAATTGCATTTAATAGTGTATTTAAAGCATAATTATATGTTGAATTGTTGTAATATAATTCTGACAACGGATCCACCACAAACCATCTCCCCAAACTAGCATCATAGTGCCTAGCACCATAATCATAAAAACCAATCTCCTCCTGTTTCTCTTTCCCATTGTATTGAAACTTATGATCCGGTGTACCTTCCTTCTCAATACCCGCCATATTCATACCAAACGGATAGTAGTGGTTTTCTTGGATGATGTAGTCATCAAAAGTGATGGTGATATCATCAAAGTAAACAGGAAGCGTTGGTGAAACATTGAAAAGGGCTACTGTAATGCTTGCTGTATTTTCAGGTGCTATAAAAGTAACATTCAATTTCTTTGACATTGTCACTTTCATCCAAAAAAGAAACTACCTTTAATCATAATTTCCCTCTATTAATAAATTCTCATTTACTTCTGTGATGTTATCCGCTTTTATATAATCTACACTTTCTTCCACGGTATCATCTAAACAAAATATAGCTTTTCTTTGTCTACCAAATAATAGTACCAACCTGGATACCCTAGATCAAATAGAACCTTTGACTGGAGAATTCTAAACAAGTTTTCAGAAAACATGGTTAATTGTAAGTACTATCATAATATAAAATAATACAATCTATAAGCAGATACTTTCAAACATTGAAATTTATATTTTTATGAATAAAAAGTGAATATTTTTAGACAAGCCTAAAAATAAAGTTATATTTACATCAAGAAGTTGAAACTTGACATTCGAGTCTTCAACTGAATAACATAAAATCAAAAGGTTTAAGGTTGCGATGGGTATAAAGAATTGGTTGAACACACTCCTACTTAAAAGAGTGGACCAAAGCATAATAGAAGAAGATGTTTTGAAATACTTGTATAAAAACGAGGAAAAAAATAAAACCTCTAACTTCCAAAGCATTAATAATGAGCTTGTATTTTCTGAAGAACAAATTGACAAGAGTATTCAGCAATTAATTAAAAATCAATCTATTGTCAATTCAAATCAATCACTTTTATTAGAAGAGAAAGGAAGAACTGCTGCCATCAAACTGATACGTAGACATAGGATTTATGAAAAATATCTCTCTGAAAAGACGGGTTTTTCAAAAAGTTCATGGCACCATAAAGCAGAGGAAATGGAACATGCACTCACCGATGAAGAAGTGAACTTAATGTCTAAGGAATTAGGAAATCCTCAATTTGACCCACATGGCGACCCAATTCCAACAAAAGACGGTCAACTACCTAAATTAAAAGGAATTAGCTTATCAAAAATAGAACATAATTGTACTGTAAAAGTTTTACATATAGAGGATGAACCCAAAAGAGTTTATAAATCTATCATCAAGCAAGGACTACATATTGGTTCCATCATGACCATCAATTTTACATCTTCTGTCTACGCTACTGAAGGGCATGCATTGAATTTCAATAAAAAAGACCTTGAAAACATTACAGTACAAGTGCTGAAAGAAGAAGAAGAAATACCAAAAGGAATTGTAAGACTATCTCTCCTCAAAAAAGGAGAAAAAGCAGTCATTACTGGTCTTTCTTCTGAATGTAGAGGTATCAACAGAAGGAGATTATTAGACCTTGGGTTTGTAAAAGGCTCAAAGATCAGTATCAATATGGTAAGTCCTCTGTCAGATCCTACAGCTTATTTAATTAGAGAAACTCTAATTGCACTTCGAAAAGAACAAACAGACATGATATTAATTAAAAAAATTAATAACGATGCAGAATAATACACCAAGCGCCTGCGACTCATGTGCTCATAATCCTAACACGAGTTTAAAACGTTTGGGAGTTGAGGTTGAAAATACAGATTATGTAATCGCACTCGCAGGAAATCCCAATACAGGGAAAAGTACTGTTTTTAATAGTCTAACAGGTTTAAAACAACACACAGGCAACTGGCCAGGGAAAACGGTAGGAAGAGCTGAGGGCGGTTTTATGTTCAATGACAACAGTTATAAGATCATTGACCTTCCTGGTACCTATTCCTTGATGTCTACTTCCGAAGATGAAGAAATTGCAAGAAATTTCATTCTCTTTGGTAAGCCGGATGTTACCATCATTGTAGTAGATGCTGGGCGTCTAGAAAGAAACCTGAACCTTGTATTACAAATCTTAGAGATTACTGACAAGGCGGTACTCTGTCTTAATTTAATTGATGAGGCAAAGCGTCATAATATTTCAGTAGACGAACGTACGCTATCGAAAGACTTGGGTATACCTGTAGTGGCTACCTCTGCTATTCGAAATGTAGGAATTCAAGAGTTACTAAAAACAGTGGACGATGTGGCGAAAGGGAAAATCAAATGTACGCCCCACAGAATAAAGAATGTCCCTAAAGAGATAGACAAAAAAGTATCAAAAATTCAAGCTTCAATTGAAAGTCTTTATCCGGGATTACCGAATGCAAGATGGATTGCATTTCGTCTTCTAGACGGTGATGAAGATATTATAAAAGCGATTGAAGAAGGGGAATTTATAAACGACAAATAAAGCAACGATGGATAAGGATAGTGCCATTAAATCACTTTTAGAAGAGGCTGCTGAAACAAGATGGGAAATTGGGCAAGAGTTTCATGATAAGCTTTCTGAAAGTATCTATCAAAATGCAGCACATATTGCTGATAGAACTGTTATTAAAGAAGGGCAGAAAGAGAATTTCAATATAGATAGAACCATAGACAGTATTGTGACAAGTCCTATTTGGGGCTTTCCTATTATGTTTTGTGTTTTGGCAGTAGTACTATGGCTTACAATTATTGGGTCTAACTACCCCTCTCAATTTTTAGCTTTTTTACTACTCGATAATGCTTATGAATGGTTAAGAGCATTTGCTATTGACCTTGGTACCCCTTGGTGGTTAAGCGGTTTTCTAATTGATGGCGTTTTTCTTTCATTAGCGTGGGTGATTTCAGTAATGCTCCCTCCTATGGCAATCTTCTTTCCTCTTTTTACAATTCTAGAGGATTTGGGGTATTTGCCTCGTATAGCATTTAATTTAGATGCACTCTTCAGAAAGTCAGGAGCACACGGTAAACAAGCTTTGACCATGAGTATGGGTTTTGGTTGTAATGCAGCAGGTGTAATTGCCACAAGGATCATTGACAGTCCAAGAGAAAGATTAATTGCGATTATCACCAACAACTTCTCCCTTTGTAATGGGCGTTGGCCTACACAAATACTTTTAGGTACCATCTTTATTGGACAAATGGTTCCTGATTCGTATCAGAGTTTAGTGTCTACTGCCAGTGTTATTGGAGTGGCACTACTTGGAATTGGACTTACATTTGCTTCTTCATGGGCACTATCTAAAACATTTTTAAAAGGTGAGGTTTCTTCATTTACTTTGGAATTACCACCTTACAGAAAACCAAGAATTCTACAAACCATCTACACTTCATTAATCGACAGAACATTAATTGTTCTTTGGAGGGCATGTGTATTTGCAGCTCCTGCAGGTGCGGTAATTTGGTTAGTATGTAATATCACAATCGGTGACACTTCTATTGCCAATCACCTTATTTATCTGATGGATAATTTTGGGTTATTGATAGGTTTAAATGGAGTTATTCTTTTGGCTTATGTCTTAGCCATTCCAGCCAATGAAATTGTAATCCCAACTATTTTAATGCTGACAGTGATGACCGCCCCAATTACAGGATATGGTTCTGGGGATGGAGTAATGTTTGAATTAGATTCACTGGGCAACACACACGAAGTATTAGTAGCCGGAGGATGGACACTTCTTACTGCCATCAATGTGATGCTCTTCTCTCTTATTCATAATCCTTGTAGCACCACTATTTATACTATTTACAAAGAAACCAACAGTGTTCGATGGACTACTCTAGCTTCTATCGGCCCGGTGATCTTAGGGTTTATAGTGTGTTTTGTTGTTGCTCAGATTTATTATATGTTATAACTGAAAACTTAATTATATATCATTGAAAGTCCAAAGCTTCTGTTTTGGGCTTTTTTTTTATTTAGTCAAATTGAGATTAATGGAATGTAGTCATTTGTAGATTTTAGAAATCAGGAGATGTCTGATGATCTGTAGGAAACGAAGAGTGTACTCACAAAAAATAAATTAGAATTAACTATGATTTATTTTTGACTTAGTACTTATCACAAAAAAAGGATACAAAACCAATTTAATGTCTTGTATCCCTTTTGATCAAAATGAATCTAAAGATTAATCTTCATCCTCTTCTTCATCCTCTGATCTTCTATCTTGAGCTTGATCATCTTTACTTGCTTCAGCAATAGAATCTCTCATCGTAGTATCAGCTTGAAGGTTCTTCAACTTGTAATAATCCATAATTCCAAGATTACCACTTCTGAATGCCTCAGCAATTGCTAATGGTACCTCTGCTTCTGCTTCAATTACTTTTGCTCTAGATTGTTGCGTCTTTGCTTTCATTTCTTGCTCTACAGCAACGGCCATTGCTCTTCTTTCCTCTGCTTTTGCTTCAGCCACCTTTAAGTCGGCATCCGCTTGATCGATTTGAAGTTTTGCACCAATGTTGTCTCCAACATCAACGTCAGCAATATCAATCGATAAGATTTCGAAGGCTGTCCCTGAATCCAAACCTTTTTCTAATACTAATCTTGAAATTTTATCTGGATTTTCTAATACCTCTTTATGAGATAATGACGAACCAATTGATGTTACGATACCTTCTCCTACTCTGGCTAAGATCGTTTCCTCACCTGCACCACCAACTAACTGAGCAATATTAGCTCTCACTGTAACTCTTGCTTTTGCGACCAATTGTATACCATCTTGAGCTACAGCAGACACGTTAGGCGTATTGATAACTTGAGGGTTTACTGAAATTTGAACCGCTTCAAATACATCTCTACCTGCTAAATCAACAGCAGCAGCTTGTTTGAATGATAATGGAATGTTGGCTTTGTCTGCAGAAATTAATGCTTTGATTACAGAAGGTACATGCCCACCTGCTAGATAATGTGTTTCTAAATCCGAAGTATTTAAATCTAAACCAGCTTTAGTTGCAGTAATTAATGAGTTGACAATAACTTTTGGTGGCACTTTTCTAATTCTCATCGTGACTAAACTTATTAAGCTTATTCTAACATTTGAGAATATGGCTGTAATCCAAAGGTTTACAGGTACAAAATACATTAAAGTAAAGAAACCTGCTATCCCTAAAACCAATAATCCTGCGATAATAGTTAAGTTCATTAATTATTTAATGTTTATATAAATGAAAAAATTAATACTTATTGGAAAGATAATACAAAAAAATGAGTGTTTTTATGCTAAATATCAACTTTTTCTTTCTAGAATATTTTGCATATTTGTGGATTAAACATTTAAACGTAAAAAAAGACTTAATGATTAATATGTTTTTAAAACTTCGACTTCCATCGGAGATTTTTTACGTCTAAAATAAATTTATTACTAACCAAAATTTAAAATAGTGAATAAGGCAACTTCAACAGGCCACCCTAAAGGACTTTATCTTCTTTTCACAGTTGAAATGTGGGAAAGATTCAGTTACTATGGAATGAGAGCCATCTTCGTCCTTTACATGACGAAAGCTTTACTTTTATCAGCAGAAAACGCTGGTAACATTTACGGTATTTACACTTCATTGGTTTATGCTACACCACTTTTAGGTGGCTATATCGCAGATAGATTCTGGGGTAATAGAAGATCTATTATTGTAGGTGGTACTATGATGGCAATCGCTCAGTTTTTGATGTACTTCAGTGCTGCTAGTTATGAAAATACTGCTACAGCTATTCCGATCATGTACTCAGCACTTGCACTATTAATTTTTGGTAATGGTTTCTTCAAACCAAATATTTCTTCAATGGTGGGTTCGCTTTATCCGAAAGGCGATCAAAGAATTGATTCTGCATTTACCATTTTCTACATGGGTATTAACCTTGGTGCTTTAATTGCTCCTTTGGTTTGTGGTTACTTAGGTGATACAGGAATTGCCGCTGACTTCAAATATGGTTTCTTAGCAGCAGGTATCGGTATGGTTATCGGTACAATCATTTTCTATCTTCTTAAAGACAAGTATATCGTAGATCCAGAAGGAAATGCTATTGGTATGCCTGTAAAGAAAAAGGATGCTACAGCTTCAGGTACTTCAAGCGAACAAGATGCTCCATTGACTAAAGTGGAAAAAGATAGAATAGCAGTTATCTTTATCATTACAACTTTCGTAATCGCATTCTGGGCTGCTTTTGAACAAGCAGGTGCTTCATTAACGATCTTTGCAGATAAAAACACAAACAGAGAGATTTTTGGTTACTTAATGCCAGCGTCTTATTTCCAATCTGTTAACCCTATTTTTATTGTAATTTTTGCACCAGTATTCGCAAAAATCTGGGAATTCTTAAGTGGAAAAAATATGGAGCCATCTTCTCCTTTGAAAATGGTATTTGGTCTTGGTTTAGTTGCCATTGGTTACTTTGTTATCGCTATGGGTGTTGACGGTGTAGCTGCAGATCAAAAAGTATCTATGTTCTGGTTGATCGGCATGTACTTCTTACACACTTGTGGTGAATTGGCATTATCTCCTGTAGGTCTATCAGTAGTGAATAAATTAGCTCCAGCTAAGTTTGCTTCTATCATGATGGCGGTATTCTTCCTTTCATCAGTTGGAGGAAACTATGCGGCAGGTTTCTTTACTAGATTTATTCCTGAGCCAGGTGTGACAAAGACATTCTTAGGTATCTATGAGATCGACACATTATATTCTTTCTTTATGCTATTTGTAATCATTACAGGTGCAACAAGTGTGTTGTTGTTTGTACTACATAAGCAAATTGAAAAAATGATGCATGGTATTAAATAATAACTCCATCACATAAAAAAGGAGCTATTTTCTAAGATGAGAATAGCTCCTTTTTTATATTATATCAAACTATTTTTTCGCAATAATCTCCTGCGTTCGTTGTTCATGATCTTCAATCAATACATCGTACGTATTGATAGGCATATGACGATTAAACTGAATCTTATTTTGAACGGCAAGCATTTCATAATTACCTGACTTAATATAGAAATGTAATCCATTATCCTCATTACATTCCTGAACCTCACTGCATTTTTTATTGAGGTAACCTACAAAATCATACCTTTGCGTTTTTTCATTTTTCACGAAGACAAAGAAACCTTGTTTTTCAACTTTCTTTTCTGAACTAAAAAAGGTCATTTTCCCCGCTTTTTCAACGGCTTCTAGAGGAACACTTTTTTCATTGCTTTCTTCTTTAAAAATTACGGTATGATTGTATGCCGTAAATACTTCTGTCAAATTATTATTGACATTAAAAATTACCTTCTTAAATACGGCCTTACCTTTTTTAACTGAACAATGGGCATAAACTGTTTGTGCATATTGGTAATCTTCATAAAATACTTTATGAACTTCTCCATCTTTCACGAATACTTTTGCATTCACTACTTCATCTTTAAAATCTGAAAGAAAACCGGATTCAGAAGGCATAATAATCCAGACTTTATGCCATCCTTCTTGAGGACTTGGCAGTTTGTTACTGTTCTCTTTGTAATATTTTTTCAGCTCTTTCTGGGTAGTGAAATTTTGAGCATTCAATAATTGTACAGCCCCTATGATAAAGGCTATTAAAAGTGAAATTCTTGAGTGATACATGATAGTAAAATTAGGTTTATACAAATATCACTATTTTAAGATGAACACAAACACTGAATTTATGTCCTTTATTACTCTTGTAAGGTATAATGAAGATATCAAAAAAAAGAGCCTATTTCATCAATCCTTTCCTCCTTGAAAGTCAGAATTTAATAATAGGCTCATTAAACATATCACTATGATAGTTTAGTGTTAATACATTGATGTGTTGTTGAAATAAATGAAAAGTACTAATTTTCTTTTGCTGTTGTGAGCTCAATAGTTTCAGTATGCTCACTATCTACTGTTATAGAATATTTTTGTGTAGGCATTTGTCTATTAAACAAAATTCTATCTTGTACCGAAATAATATCGTACTCCTTACTATCTAGTTGTAATTGTAAGCTATTTTCTGGAGTACAATTCGTTGCATTTTTACATTTCTTATTGACGAATCCCAAGAAATCATAATCATTTGTTTTTGTATTCATGACAAAAACATAAAAACCATGCTTTTCAATTTTGTTCTCTTTTGAAAAGAAAGTGATTTCACCTACTTTTTCAATTTCTTTTAGCGGAGATGCTACTACAGAAGTCTTCGGTTTAAAAATAACTGTATGTGTATAAGCTGTATATACTTCCGTGAGATTATCATTTATATCTAAGATTACTTTTTGAAAAGTAGCTTTACCTTTTTTCATAGCTCCTAGAGCGTAAACATACCTCCCGTAACTATCATCATGGTAATACACCTGTTTAATAGTTCCATCTTCTACGAAAATTCTCGCATTGACAACTTCTCCTTTGAGGTTAGTAATAAATTCATTTTCGCTAGGTAATATTACCCATGCTTCATTCCATCCATCCTTTGGATTTTTAAATTCCTTAATATTCTCTTTGTGATATTGTTTCAATTCTTTTGCTGATGAAAAGTCTTGAGCAACTAGTTGTTTTGCTCCCAATAGAAATAAAACTATTAAGAACAGTCTTGAGTAAAACATTTTAATACATAGTTAAGTCACCTGCTACCTTGAGTAAAAGAAAAGTTTGAATAGCAGTAAGAAAGCAATTTAATTTATACTGCAAAGTAAAGGATAACATTCAAAGAGGTATCAACCCTTTGGTTCACTGTAATAAAATGTCATTTATAATTACAACAATTGTATTTATTGTTATAGATTTAACTTATTTCCCACCCTTTATTTTTATCATAATAGAGTGTACCGTCACTAACTGTAAGAGGCGATTCATAGTTGTTATGGTATAGTTGTCCAGTCCCTAAGCCGTGAGGTTTATCAACTACATAATTCGCTGTAAATTGTGCAATAGCATTTAATCCAACGTTAGATTCTAATGCAGAAGTCATCCACCATGGTATATTGAGTGACTCAGCGTAATAAATCCACTCTTGTGATGCCTCCAAACCTCCAACCAAAGCAGGCTTTAAAATGATATATTGCGGTTGGATTACTTTTAATAAATCAAATTGAGCGTCTTTTTTAACTCCTATCAGCTCTTCATCCAAGGCAATAGGAATAGGTGTCTTTTCACACAAATTGGCCATTTCTTCTACTTGCCCTGCCCATATAGGTTGTTCAATGGAATGCAGGTCAAATTCAGACAATCGGTTTAACTTCTCAAGTGCTTCTTCAACTTTAAAAGCACCATTAGCATCTACTCTTAATGTAATTTTATCGGATGAAAACTCTTGTCTGATGTATTTCAACAAGTCCAGCTCATCTTGGAAATTCAATGCACCCACTTTGATTTTGATGCAATCAAAACCCATTTGAAGTTTCTTATCAATCTGTTCCTTCATAAAAGATTTGTCGCCCATCCAAACTAAACCATTAATTGGAATGGGAGTACCTTCTACAAAACTATTTTGATAGATGACTTTTTTTCCTCCATTTTGAAGATCCAATAAGGCGGTTTCTAACCCAAAATAAATACTAGGATATATTTCTCGATCTACAAAATCACCTAAAGATTCTAATGTCTCTAAAGAAGTGTTACACAAATGAAGCACTGCTTTTAAACGCTCCTCATAATCTGGGAAAGCATCAATACTCAAACCTTTTAAAATATTACATTCACCCCACCCCACTACATCAGGTTGTGCCGAATGATATACTTTTATAAGAAAACAGTCTTTAGCATCAATAGCACCTCTGGACGTTTTCGCAGGAAAATTAAATCTTAATTCTCTTTTAATATATTCGAATTTCAACATTCTTAAAGAACATTATTAGGTTCACTCAATTGGAAATCATCCCCTAAACGTAATGAGGAAAGTTTATTGATTAATTCAGCATCAGAATAAAATCCATCTCTGTAATTAGATACTTTACCGATCAGTCTATCATTTTGGAAAATAATGGACTCTGCCATATAAGCAATACGTCTAGTCTCTGGGTTACGTCTTCTTATTTTATAGATAAAAGCATCACGACTTCCCACTAAAAACTTTTCAACCTTACTATCATTGATATAAGTCGAATACCTTTTCTTAAAAATACGGTCTGTCACGGATTGATCATTGAAGTTTTCAAACTGATAAACAATAGTTCCTTTGGCAGAATCATTGAATAAGAAATCTGCATTTGTCTCTTTCACTTCCAAAAGTGCTGTTTTTCCTCTTAAGCTTTTCTTCGTTTCGAATTTAAAAGCGACTAATCGCTCTGTAGAACCTACATTATCAGGCAAAGCACCTAATATTCTTCCAATTGAATGATAGTTCTCAATCGATTTATCTTCTCCAATCTTAGAAGCCAATCCTTTTAAAAGGTTGATATCATTATTGGTGGATTGAAACAATGCAATTAAAAGTCCTGAACCACTTTCTTGCACTAGGTATGATTTTAATTCTTTAGGGTTAATTGTGACTGCATAACCTTTCATATCCCAATTATTATTACTTTCATAGAAATCCATTTTCTGGATATTGTATTTCCTTGAAGTCATAATCTTCTCTGCAATCATTTTAGCAACCTCTTCTCCCATTTTATGTTTCTCATGAAGTTTAATGATATGAACTACCACCTCATCTTTATACACAGGATCAAGGTAACGTGCTTCGGCAATTTCCTCTACATTTTTATTGAACATCTTGATTGAAAGACCACGAGGTAAATCAAACTCAATATTCTTACTGATTTTATTATGTCTATGGCTGATGTCATTATAATAATGTAGCGACTTTACATCAGTCAATACATGACTCGAAGAAAAGGGTAATTGAGCGATGAGATCAAGACTTGGCCAAGTGACAGGATAGTTTTCTATATCTCCATCATCTTTAACCGGGTATAACTCTTTTGCAATCTTATTGTAATTTTGGATTTCAAGGCCCGTTAAACGGAAATCATCTTCAATATTCATCTTCAAGGATAAAATATCTTCTAGTGATTTTTCTGTACCCGCCATAATATGGAACCACTTCCCATTTTCAGAGGAATTTTGAGTGATCATATACGGTTTTATTCCTAGATCTTTAATTCTATCAAATGCTCTTTCAGCATCATCATATTCTCTAAAAGAGGATATTTTGATAGAGAAAGGTTTTTCTTCATCAAATTGCTCTACGCTACAGCTGAAAAAAGTTAATGAACTGATTAGTAGAATAAAAAAATAGCTAAACCTATACTTCATTTGTCTGTAAATTATCTAGTGGAATATATACACATTGGTAAATTTATCATTTTTAGCTGATATTATTGTACCTCAGCGAGATTATCTTTTATTAAGTTGACCTTAACAATCTGATCGCCATACTCTAAAGCTTTCATTACTTCCATTCCATCCACTACTTCAGCAAATATGGTGTAACGACCGTCTAAATGATGTGTGGGCACTTCAGTAATAAAAAATTGGCATGACTCTGTATCTTTTCCAGCGGATGCAATACCCAATGATCCCACTTTGTATTCCAAATAAGAAAATTCTGATGGAATAGTACTTTCTAATCCTCCAAATCCATCTCCTCCCGGATCTCCACCTTGAGCGACAAAATTTGGAATGACACGATGGAAATAGAGACTATCATAAAACTTCTGATCTACCAACTCCACAAACATTGCCACTGTAGCAGGAGCTTCTTCCACCTTTAATTGAACAGTAATATCACCTTTAGAAGTAGATAAAACAGCATTTTGATTTTGTTTAATATTTTGAATCATCTCCCAATTCACTCCTTTATTCTCCTTAGGAATACTTGAAAGCTTATAATCATAACCTTGAATTTTAGCGATTGTCTTTTCCAGTTCAATGTATCCCTCAATTTGTAAAGGTAACTGTAGACCTTTTTTTACACTATCAATTAATGCTACAGGAGGAAAAGCGGATTGAAGTGATTCATTGTTTTGCATAAAAGCACCTATTGTATAGAGCTGTCCTACATCTTTGGTTCTCAATGCACCTGTCAAAATTTGACTTAACTGTTCAGCATCCGATTTCTTTAGATGCTTTTTTCCATCATAATGATGTGTCAATAATTCAATCGCTTTTGTTTTCAAAGGCTTTTCGATGGTACTGTTCCAAACTTTATAAACAAAAGGTTTCCCAAAATTAGACTCATTCATCGCTTCTAAGAGTAAGCACTTTTCATACACGGAAGTACTATTTTCAAAAAGGCCTTTGGTGTACTCAAAAACATTCTTTTGCTTTTTTCTCTCATGCATGACGGCCTTCAAGGTCAATGCTTTTGTATTTTTATTCTCAATCCCTTGAGCTACTTTGTACAAGTCTCCTGATGTCTTCCACCCCAACTTACCATACAAAACTTTAGCAGCACTGCTAGAAACTTTGGAGTTTTTATGGTTTAAAAACGGAATTACTTCCTCTACCACACCATTATACTTCACCTTTTTTGTTGCATTAATGGCATTGACCAAAACAGAAGGGTCTTTCTCGTTGTGTAATATTTTCTTCAAAGCCGCAACACTTCCATTACCTTTTGAAAAAACACCTATAGCGTAAGTAAAATTCGCTCTCACCAGTGCTGATGAATCTTCTCTTGCTTGAGAAAAAATAGTGTAATTAAAAGCTTCAACCATTTGCTTAGAATCCATACGACTAAAATAAGCACTGCACCATTCTCTGGTTTCAGTATCACTTGTAGTATTAAAAATTCTCATAACCTGATTGGCCGCATCGAAAGACTGAATCCCTTTCCTGGTCAAAGCTCGGTATAACCCTTTCACAATACCTCTTTTCACCAATTCATCATTTGTATTGAAATGGGACATCACATATACCGCCCTGTCATTGGCACATTCTCCAAGTGTTTCAAAAAGGATCTCTAAACCTCTGCTTTTTTCCTCATAATTAATGATCAACTCAATCAGTGTGTCATTTAATCGAGGATCACCGATTTGACCAATGGCAAAATCAGCAGCTAACTTCACTTCTAAAGGATATTCCCCAAGAATGATTTCTTTACAAGAGGCTAATGCTATCGTATCTTGAACAGACCCCAAAGCAGTAAGTATTTCTATTTTGTATTGATTAGAAACTTGAGGTAACAATTTGATCAGATCTGTGGCATTTCTTTGGTCTCTTAAATCATAAATTGCACGAATTTGCTTATCTTCAAACTTATTATCAAAGTGAATTATTTTTTCTTCCTGATGGTTCTCATTTTGTGTACAACTTAAAATTGTAAGATTAAATACAATTAAGTGAAAAAGTAATATTTGCTTTGTCATATACATAAATCAATTTATTACTAATAAATTAACCAAAATAAAGTTTGATATCAAAATAAGAATTGAATGAGAGCAGTAGATATCATTATTAAAAAAAGAGATGGAGTTCTCTTATCAGATCAAGAACTACAGGATTTTCTATCTAGCTATTTAGACGGAAAAGTAACCGACTATCAAATGTCCGCTTTTTTGATGGCCGTGTATCTTAATGGACTTTCTGAAGGGGAGTTAAAAACCCTCACAAAGACCATGAGAGAATCAGGTCAACTCATAGAATTAGAAGGAGTTACACGCTTTTTAATTGACAAGCATAGTACGGGTGGTGTAGGTGATAAAACTTCAATCGCATTAGCTCCTCTTCTTGCTACTTTCGGTATTGGAACCGCTAAAATGTCTGGTAAAGGTTTAGGACACACAGGTGGTACGTTGGATAAATTCCAAGCTATACCAGGATTTGCCTTTCCTGACTCTGAACAAGCCATGGTGAAGACCATTGAGAGAACAGGTGTTGGCATTATGGGTCAAACGGATAACATTGTGCCTTTGGATAAAAAACTGTATGCACTACGTGATGTAACAGGAACTGTAAGTAGTTTACCGTTAATTGCATCCAGCATTATGAGTAAGAAATTGGCCGTAAGAAGTGATGGAATTATACTTGATGTAAAAGTAGGTGATGGTGCCTTCATGAAAACGCTTGAGGATGCTCAAAAATTAGCGAATATTATGAAAAATATTGGCGAAATGTTCGGTAGAACTGTAAAAGTGGTATTGAGTGGTATGGAGCAACCGTTGGGCAATGCTGTCGGAAACGGCTTAGAAGTTTATGAAGCAATTCAATCATTGAAAGGTGAAGGTCCAAAAGATTTTGAAGAATTAATCACGACCATCACTGGTCAAGCATTAGTTCAAAAAGGTGATGTTAAAACCATCGAAGAAGGAATTGTACTTGCTGAAGAGAAATTGAAAACAGGTGAAGCAGTCCATGTATTAAGAGATTTTGTAGCCGATTGCGGAGGTGATGCTTCTTATATCGAAAACCCTGAAAAATTCCTTACAGCTCCTCATCAATTGGAATTAAAAGCAAAAGAAGCGGGTTGCATTTCGGAATTGATGGCTGAAAAAGTAGGAATTGCAGCTATGATGTTAGGTGCGGGTAGAGAAACAAAAGAAGATACCATAGATCATGCAGTCGGTATTGTATTGAACAAGAAAATTGGTGATCAGGTTTTTGAAGGAGATTCACTTGCTACGCTTCATTACAGAGAAGAAAATCAAAAACTGACAGAAGCTGTTTCTCTTTTAGAAAGTGCTTATAAGTTTTCAACTGAATCCATTCAAAAGCCAAATATCATTCTTGATATTCAATAAATTTTGACTTTTGAACACATGTTATTGTATTATATTGATTAAGATTCTTAATAAGTATGAAACAGGAATAATTATAAGTTCAAGGACCATAAATAATACAACCATATTATTAATTTGCAAAGTTTGAATACTAGAACATAAATATTAATCTATATTTCACCGTTAACTACTGTCCTAGTATTGAGCTTGCATATAAACAC
This sequence comes from Flammeovirga sp. EKP202, assembly GCF_014534745.1. Lineage (GTDB taxonomy): Bacteria > Bacteroidota > Bacteroidia > Cytophagales > Flammeovirgaceae > Flammeovirga. The sequence goes on along the minus strand of NZ_JACVVP010000077.1, from coordinate 12,871 downwards.
TAAATAATTTCTTATGAGTATTGCAAAATATATTGACCACACATTGTTAGCAGCAAATGCTACACAAGACCAAATCGTTCAACTTTGTAAAGAAGCAAAGGAACATCACTTTTTCTCTGTTTGTGTTAATTCTGGTTATGTACCGTTAGCCAAAAAAGAAACTGAAGGTTCTGATGTGGCTGTATGTTCTGTTGTTGGTTTCCCTTTGGGTCAAATGGACACTGCATCCAAAATTTTTGAAACAAAAACAGCTATCGAAAACGGTGCTGATGAAATAGATATGGTCATTAACGTTGGTAAAATGTTAGATGGTGACCACGAATATGTACAAAATGAAATCAGCGAATTAAAGAAAGTTGTTGGAGATAGAGTATTAAAAGTAATCATTGAGACATGTTACTTATCTAAAGAGCAAATTGCTGAAGCTTCTAAACTTTCTATTAACGCTAATGCTGACTTTGTGAAAACTTCTACTGGTTTTGGAACAGGTGGAGCAACTTACGAAGATATTCAAATCATGAAAGATGCTGTAGCAGGAAATGCTCAACTAAAAGCTTCAGGTGGTGTTCGTGATTATGAAACGGCTCAAAAATATATTGACATGGGTGTTACTCGTTTGGGTACATCTAGCGGAATTAAAATTATTTCAGGTGGTACTGCCGACGAAGGTAGCTACTAATAAATAACTACTATTACTATGGTAAAAAGAGTTGCCTTAATCGTTTTAGATAGTGTAGGCATCGGTTTTAGTGCCGACGCTGACGAATACGGTGATAGAGGTGCAAATACACTTGGCCACATTGCTGACAGTGCCGGTTTGGACATTCCAAATATGCATGAAATGGGCCTAGGAAATATTGCTCCTTTGTATGGTCTTCCTCCAATGGGAACTACTTCTGCTGCTTATGGTAAAGCGAAAGAAGTTTCTAAAGGAAAAGATACCACTACAGGTCACTGGGAAATTGCTGGACAAATTCTAGCAGAGCCTTTCCCTACTTACCCAAATGGTTTCCCTGCCGATATCATGGAAGCTTTTGAGAAAGCTACAGGAAAAGGAACTATCGGTAATAAAGTAGCTTCAGGGACTGCTATCATCAATGAATTAGGTGATGAGCATGTAGCTTCTGGAAAACTGATTATTTATACTTCTGCAGATTCTGTATTCCAAATTGCAGCACATGAGGAGGTTGTTCCATTGGAAGATCTATATAAATATTGTAAGATCGCTCGTGAACAACTGAATGTTGGTCGTGTGATCGCAAGACCTTTTGTTGGAAGTAATGGAAATTACGAACGTACTTCAAACCGTCACGACTATTCTTTAGAGCCTTCGGATAACATGCTTACAAGAATAGTAGCGGCTGGAAAAGATAGTATCGGTGTCGGTAAAATCTTTGACATCTATGCTGGGAAAGGATTTACAGAACACACTTACACAAAAAGTAATGCGGAAGGAATTGATAAAACCATCGAATTCTTAAAGCAAGACAATGAAGGTTTGATCTTCACTAACCTGGTAGATTTTGATATGCTTTTTGGGCATAGAAGAGATCTTATCGGTTACAGAGATGCATTGGAATATTTCGATCAAAGATTACCTGAAATCACGGCGGCAATGAATGATGATGATTTATTAATCATCACTGCCGATCACGGTAACGACCCTATTTTCAAGGGAACTGATCATACAAGAGAACATATTCCAATCCTTATTTATGGTAAAAAAGTAAAACCTGTCAATATTGGTTTCCGCTCTAGTTTCGCAGATATCGGAACGACAATTGAGGATGTTTTACTTGGAGAAACTACAGCAAATGGTAGTTTCGCTTCAATGATTTTATAATCAAAAAAATTAGAAAAAAATGAGTATTCATATTGGTGCAAAACCTGGAGATATAGCAGAAGTAGTTTTAATGCCTGGCGATCCGCTTCGTGCAAAATTCATCGCTGAAAACTACTTAGAAAACCCTGTACAATACAACAACGTTCGTGGAATGTTGGGTTACACAGGTACTTACAAAGGTCATAAAATTTCAGTTCAAGGTTCAGGTATGGGTATCCCTTCTATCGGGATCTATGCACACGAATTAGTGACTGAATTTGGTGTAAGAAAATTAATCCGTGTAGGAAGCTGTGGTTCAATGCAACCGCACATCAAACCAAGAGATTTAGTATTTGCGATGTCTGCTTCTACTGATTCCTCTTTCAACCAAAACCGTTTTGGTGGTAAAGACTACTCTCCTGCAGCTGATTTTGATATGATTGCAAAAGCCAATCAAGTAGCAAAAGAGAAAGGTATTACACCATTCAACGGAAACGTATTATCATCAGATACTTTCTATGGTGACGATGCTGATGAGTGGAAAAAATGGGCAAAGTATGGTGTTTTAGCTGTTGAAATGGAAACAACTGCTCTTTACACTATCGCCGCTCAATTCAACGCTCACGCTTTAACGATCCTTACTGTAAGTGATAGCTTAGTGACAGGTGAAGAGTTAAGTTCTGACGATCGTCAAAATACTTTTACAGATATGATGGAGATTGCTTTGGAAACTGCAATTGATGGTTTATAAGAATCGCATTTTGTAGCACAAAAAAAGAGGTAAAAGTTGAATGGCTTTTACCTCTTTTTTATAGCTCACATTATCAATATTAGAAAGTTGGATTCGTCATATGCATGTGATTTATCATACTTTGATTCTTCATACGTGTCCGTTCAGTATTCATCATTTGTTGATGAAATAATAAGTAATTATCATGACCTCTATCCATATGTACCTGTCGATTAGTCTTACTTCTCCTCAATTGACAAGCATCAAATTTTAATGTAAAATGATATTCAGTATTCAGTTTCACTATATCATCTTCTGAAATGGGTGGTAATTTCATTTTCAATAATAATGGTAAGTTTTTCTCGAATACCCTATCAAAATCCTCATTGACATTCCCTTTATATTTAACATCTTCCACTTTGCCTTTATTTGAAACTAAAATGGTTAAATAAAGCGAACCCGAGATTTGTTTACCTAATGATTCATCTAGCCCTTCGAATGAAAACTTTTTATTTAAAGCTTTCTTTAATTTTTCTTTAGTCGTATTGTTTTCTGACTCAACAAATTTGGATGAAAATAGATAGGTAACATCTTCATTATTTGTACTTCTTATTACCTGTTTAAAGGTTTTCCCCATAAACGAAAAAGTATAATTCACACCTGACTGAGGGTCTTGGAAACTGATAGAATTATTGACAACCTTCTCTTCCGTTCCATCCTCTCTATAAAAAGTCTGAAAATATACTTTTTTATTCTCTTTCTCTTTTGCAATGATGTATGAATAAAATTCTTGGTGAGAATTCGGATAATAAACCTTCACATTTATCAGTTTATTTGCCTTTGAAAAAGTTGCCTCATAAAAGAGATGGCCTTTTTGATACAACTTTAACTGATTCGTTTTCACACCGAAAAGCGTCGCGCTTCTTTCATATGTCACATCTGCTACTTTTTCTCCATGATCATAATAAGAAATAGAATACGTTGCACTCGTAAGGTCAGTCACCTTTCCAACATAAGCTGTTTTATAATCTACCCTTAACCATGATTTATTAAAATACAGTTCTTCACCAGAAAACTTGGTGTCTGTTATCTTTCTTAATTCCAAATAATTAAAAAACTCATCAATAGTTGAGACTTCACTAAATACATTCAAATTATCATTATCCGTTCTGAAATATTTTTTAGTATCATTTTTTAGATATTTCCTCTCAAAAGTCTTTTCTGATATTTTCATCCAATCTTTTTCACCTTTCTCTAAAACAAGCAAATTTGAACTCTTTTTAGAGACTATTTCAGCTATTATTGTTCCATCAGAATTGGTACATTTTATTTTTGCAAGTACTTTTTTAGAAAGCTTCTTGTTATCCTCAACATACCCATGAATACTTATCACAGAATCTGTATCACTCACAAAATACTTTACCTTACTCGGCTTAAGAGGTGAAGGGTAGGCTTTCATATTCTTCGAACACATCAAAACTTTATCATATTTATAATAGACATCTTCTGTTGTATTATCGTAGTAAACTACCTTTCCGGTTTTATAGTACTTATAAGTGTCACTTTTCATTAAATCATTAAATTCATTCTCTTTCAGATGCGAAGTATTTAATATTTTCTCTCGAACATTTACACTTTTCAAGTCTATCTGTTCCCAATCTTTTGTTGGTGTCTTTAAATATATTTTTTGAATAACATACCCATTTTGAGCCACATCATAATACTCTGCAAACTCTAATGAATCGTATTTCATTACATAATTCACAATCTTTTTATCCACCACAATAAATGAATCTAAAGCAACATTGAGGTGTTTGATATCTTTATTCGAAAAAAATAAATAATCTACACCAGGTTTTTCTCTGAAATAAACTTGTTTCTTATTAAGAACTAAATGGCCGTCATGACGTTTTCCATCTAATGAAGTAACACTTCCTTTTATATATTCACTTGGTATCCCCTTAAGGTATTTCTTTGGTTTGGGCAAGCTCAATGTATTAGAATGGACAGGTTTAAATGGGTTAGAGTATCCATCAAGAGGAAAACCCTGATCATCTACACCGTAACCAATCTCAACTTGAGCAAATGATGAAATGATATTGCCTAAAAAAATGACAATAGTAAACAGTAAAAAATTACGCATAATAGTCTACAAATAACAATAGTTTACAAACGATAGATGTCACTATGAAAACATACTATCTTATTGCTGTAAATATAAGCTATTTAGTCGCTAAGGGTAATAAAAAATTTAACCTAAAAAGTGGTACTTATTTTAAGATCTGTGTTCTATCCTGCGTTTTAGCGTTTACAACTGCCTTCATCTGTTCTTCCAACGAAATATTACTGTTCCCTTCTTTTTCTGGAATATGCGACATTGCATATTCACTCAATGATGTAATCGTTAAACTTGGGTTCACTCCTAAATTGCAAGGGATAATAGACCCATCTAATACATAAAGATTAGGATAGTTATGTACTTCAAATTTCTCATTTACTACTCCCTCTTCGGCATCTTTCCCCATATTACACCCTCCTAAAATATGAGCTGTCATTGGCGTATTCAACAAAATTTCAGATCCTGCATTCAATGGAATACCACTTACTTTTTTGGCATAACGATGTAAAACTTGTTGCCCGATATCAATATAGGCAGGAACAGCAAAACTATTTTTAGGGTCAAACTTTAATTTACCGCCAAATAATCCTTTGGACCATTGTAGAGTCATACTTTCTTCTAAAGATTGCATCACTAATAGAATCAAAGAATTTCTACCCCAATTTCGAATTGTGAAAGTACTTTTCAAAAACTGTACGGGTTTAGTAAAAATATTTCCGATCAACTTTGCAAACCTTACACCAGTACTAGCAGGTCCTGTCGCCAAAGCGGACATTCGTCCCATTGCTCCTGAATCATTGTTGTACTTTACAACTTCTATGTGTGTATTGTCATCAGGGTTGAAGTAAGAACTGATAGCTATACTATTATTCAGTTTTCTATCGGCATTGGAAATACCACAAAGCATCTCAGAGTTGGTTCGAATATTAAAGCCCAATTTCTTGGATAAATTTTTCAAACGACCTGTTTCAAATTTCTCTTTCAAAAGCAACTTCATAGTACCAATAACACCTGCACTCACCACTACCCCTTTGGCCTTAAGTGTTTTTCTATTTTTATTAAAAATTGAAGTACTGTTTTCGACTCCAATATTATATTCTCCGTCTATTTTTTCAATAGCCGTCACCTTCGTTTCAGGAAGTATTTTTGCCCCAAATTTTTCTGCGAAGAAAAGGTAGTTTTTCTCTAATGTATTTTTGGAATTAAATTGACAACCCAACATACAACCTGCACATTTCTGACAAGCATCCCGTTTTGGGCCTAATCCTTTAAAATAAGGGTCCACCCCATTTTCCCCTTCATAATAAACACCCACATTGACACCTCCAAAAGAATCCTCCTTTCCCATGTCTTTTGCAATCTCTTTTAAGAGATAATCTTCCTCATGAAGATCTTTAAAAGGAATCGTCCCCAACATAAACTTTGCTTTATCATAAAAAGGCTTCAATGTCGTTTTCCAATCCATATTCAAATGACTCCATGCCTTATTTTCAAAAAAATGATCTTGGGGATACATATGCGTATTGCCGTAAACATTACTTCCTCCACCAACACCAACACCACCAAGGATAAAAACTTCTTTAAAGAAAGTGAGACTTTGAGGACCAAAGCATTTTAAAATAGGAGCCCATAGGAACTTTTTAATATTCCAATCTGTCTTGGGTAGCTTCTTCTCATTGAGTCTTTTCCCCTTTTCTATCACCAATACATTATATCCTTTTTCAGCCAAACGCATAGCTGAAACACTCCCCCCGAAGCCCGATCCAATTACGATATAATCATAAACTTTATTTTCCATTGTGTTGTATATTGGTATTGAGTGTTGTGTAATTTTTAGAATAACACAAGGTAACTAACTGATAAACTGTTTGTTTTCTACTTTGTTTATTCAATTATCAAGTCAAAAATGTGGTTTAACCATTAATGACTGAATAATTCTTCATTTCTATATTTGAATATATTTAATTTTGTTCACTTATCGAAATCAGACTTTATAAAAATCTATCTTTCAAAGATTTTTATATTTTTGTGTTATGGATCTAACATTAAACGACTTCTTTTTATATATATCAATTCCTTTTATTAGTGGTTTTGTAGGGTGGTTTACAAACTGGGCTGCTATTAAGATGATGTTTTACCCCATTAAATTTATGGGAATAAAACCATTTGGTTGGCAAGGTATTATTCCTGCAAAATCAGCTAAAATTGCCTCAAAATCAGTAGACTTACTAACTGCTAAACTTATCCGCATTGAGGAGCAATTTGCAATGCTAGATCCTGATATCGTCAATATAGAAATGAAGGATTCTATTAATGCGGTTTCAAAAAAAACAGTTGACTTGGTGATGCAATCTGAAATCCCTTATATATGGGAAAAGATACCTGATGTCATCAAAGGAAAGATCTATGAAAGCATAGAACAAAGAATTCCTAAAGCCACCGAAAATGTATTGATCGACATTGGGGCCAATATTAGAGACATGCTTGATTTAAAAAAGCTCACTTTAGATACTGTTTCCTCTCGCCCATCCTTGCTGAATACCATATTTATGAAATGTGGTAAAGATGAATTTAAGTTTATCGAAAGGTCTGGATTGTATTTCGGTTTTCTTTTTGGATTAATACAAATGGTAGTCGCTTATTTTTACAACCCATGGTGGCTGCTCCCTTGCTTTGGCTTACTTGTGGGCTATGCAACCAACTGGCTTGCTCTAAAATTAATTTTTGAACCCAAAGAACCTATTCACTTTTTAGGTATGCGTTTTCAAGGACTTTTCCTGAAAAGACAAATTACTGTTGCAGAAGAGTACGCCACATTGATCACATCAGAGATTTTAACCACTGAAAGACTTTTTAGATATACCCTACAAAATACTGGAAAAAAGATCCTCTCTGATATTTTTCGAAATAGGATCGGGCAAGTTGTTGATGAAGCGTATGAAGAAGTACATGAGTTTGTATCAAAATTTGCGGACAAAGAAATTACTGAGAAGCACCTCAACATCATTAAAAATATCGCTCACTTTACATTTATGGCAGAATTCCATATCTGCCTTAGAGATGCTTTCCCTTATGCAGACCGTGTTTTTGACCTCAAAAATAATATTCAAAAGAAAATTGAAGAACTCCCATATGAGGATTTTGAAGGTCTTTTGAGGCCCGCTTTTCAAGAAGATGAATGGATCCTTATTGTTGTTGGTGCAATTTTAGGTGGATGTGCCGGAATTTCTCAATATATCTTCCTTTTTCAGTAATTCTTTGAAAATCATTACATTATATTGATTAATTGCAATTATTATATTGACATATTGTAAAATTTAGGTATAATTGTGCATTCTAAATAGATTATGAAAAGATTTTTACAGACAACATTTGTCTTAAATGCACTGCTTACCATCTCGTTAAACCTAAATGCCCAATGTATTACAGGAGACTGTAAAAACGGAGATGGGAAAATGATTTACAAAAATCAAGATACTTACGAAGGTCATTGGATCAATGGCTATCCTAATGGCAAAGGAACTTTTACTTTTGGTCAAAGTGTGTACGTGGGTGAATTCCAAAACGGCAACTTTGAAGGAAAAGGGAAGTTGACTTGGGCAAACGGAACCGTTTACCTTGGCGATTTTAAGTCCAATGCTTTACATGGCGAAGGTGTAATGTTATGGAAAAATGGAAATCGCTATGAAGGACACTTCTATCAAGACGCTATTCATGGTAAAGGTCAATTTGACTACTCTAACGGGGACCATTATCAAGGAAACTTTTATGATGGAAAAGCCGACGGTAATGGTGTTTATACCTACAAAAACGGTGATATTTATACCGGAGAGTTTAAAAAAGGGAAGAAAAGAGGTCTTGGTATTATACAATACGTCAATGGTAATGTATTTAGTGGATCTTTCAAGAAAGACTTGAAAAATGGAAAAGGTACTCTTACCACTTCAGACTCCGTAATTTTTGGATATTGGGTAAATGGAGAACTCAACAAGATCTTCGAGGAAAAGGAAATTAATCAAAAAATTGAGAGTACAAACTCTCGATAATTCTATAAACTAAATGAAACAAAAAAGGCAAGTACTCAAGAGAACTTGTCTTTTTTTGTTTTATGCTTATAACAGTATTTACGGTTTATTTAAAAGCGTCTAATACTGGTAATGCTTGGTTTTTAAAATCAAACACAGCTTGATTCTCCCAAGGTGAAGCATCTGTAGCTTCAGGACCTTTCCAAGCAATCAACTCTCCTCCCCAATAACAAAACCCGTTGGCAACTCCTTTTTGCTCACTTATTGTTTTTATTTTAGAGATGAAATTTTTCTGTCCCTCTTCAGTTGAAGGATATTCTGATGGTATAATTTGATCGTCAGAACCTATAATATTGTTTGTCCAATCATTCCATTCCAAAGTAAAAGGATAGGCTGTTTCTGCCACTAATACCTCTTTTTGATATTTTTCCGACAGAGCCTTTATCGTGTTTTCTAAATCAGCTAATGATTTACCATGCCATTTTGGATAATAAGACAAACCAATATAATCGTAATTCAATGATTTCATTTTATCAAAAAACCAATCCGAACCTTCATGACCTGCAAAATGCAACATGATTTTTGCATCACTTTTCACCTCACGAGTAGCTTCAATACCCGATTGTAATAATTTGAGACATTGCGTCTCATTCGAATGTAAATTACCTTCTGGGTGAAGTAATCCATTGTTAATTTCATTTCCGATTTGTATATAATCAGGTTGAATTTTCTGAACGATTTCTTTTGTATATTGATATACAGTAGTATTTAATTCCTCAAAACTTAAGTCTGCCCATGCTTTTGGTTTTTCCTGTTGACCAGGGTCGGCCCACGTATCAGAATAATGCACTGTCAACCAAATCTTGAAGCCTTTACTTCTCAATTCATTGGAAAATGTAACAACCTCATCTAATCCGGAATGATCATTTGCAGGATTAACCCACAACCGAAGTCTAACTGTATTTACACCTTGCGTTTTCAAATGATCAAGGAATTCTACTACTTCACCATCATTATTATAAAACTGATGATTGTAAGTTCTGATTTCGGGAAACCTAGAAATATCTATTCCACGAATAAATTCATCTTTATCCTCTATTGGATCTTGTTCGTTCGTTGATGATTCACAAGAAAAAAGTGAGAAGATGAAAAGTAGTATTAATAATGGAGATTTTGTCATGTTGTCTAATGGATATAATAAAACCCTAGTATCTGTTGAATACTAGGGTTCAAAAATACAGTTTAATTAAATGATTCTTCAATTAAACATTAAAACTTTTTCTTATAAATATGACAATATGGAAGCCCTGCAGTTTTCTCATAATAATCTTGGTGATATTCTTCGGCTTTCCAAAAAGTTAAATTTTCTGCGGGTGTTAGTTTTGTAACCACTTCATAACCCTTTGCTTTTAATTGAGCAATAAGAAGAATTGCCTCTTCTTTTTGCTTTTCATCCATATAAAATATCTCTGTTCGGTACTGAGTCCCTATATCCGGGCCTTGTCGATCCACTTGAGAAGGATCATGTGTTTCAAAGAATAGTTTAGTTAACGATTCAAAACTTACCCGATCTGAATCATATACTACTTTTACAGCCTCAGCATGCCCAGTAGTACCTGTACAAACCTCCTTATAAGTTGGATTATCAACTGTTCCACCAATGTATCCAACATCACAAGAAATCACACCTTTCCATCTTAAAAAATAGAATTGTGTACCCCAGAAACAACCCGAAGCAAAAATGGCAGTTTTAGGATTCTTCACTTCGTCACCTTCAAAATCCATGGACACCGAGTTAACACAATGTCTTAAATTTTTATCCGTTAAATATTCTCCTTCGAAAACATGCCCTAAATGACCATCACAATTTGAACAAAGAATTTCTACTCTCTGCCCGTCTGCATCAGGTACTCTTTTTATCGCTCCTTCTATTTCATCGTCAAAACTTGGCCATCCACAAGAGGATTCAAACTTATGTTCTGATTTAAATAAAGGTGATCCACATCTTTTGCAAGTATAGGTTCCCGGTTCAGAATGTAAATTATATTTGCCAGTATTGGGTCTTTCCGTTCCTTTATTGACAATAACCCATTCCTCAAAGGGTGTTAATTTTCTCATAGCTTGATGCTCTAGTTTTGGTGTAAAATCAAACGTCTAAGTAGCTGATCATAATTAAATATAGTTTGTAAATGTAGAATGAATTGATCTCAGGTAAGGCAAAATTTACAGTCCTAGCCATAGCTAAGACGAAAAATTTTAACGAAACTTGAGTTTAATTCAAATGCATTTAAGCTATAGTTAATTTTGAACAGGTACTTATTAATAATAATATAACTATTAATCGTTGACAAGGTTATGAAGAAGGCTAAATGTTCTGTTCACATCTCTCTTCGATAAGATTAGAGTAAATTCATTGGTTGTAGAAATCACCTCAACAATATTGATCCCTTCCCAAGCAATTTTTTTCAATAAATAATAATAGATACCAGGAACTGATGTATTGTCTTGTGGAAGCCTCATAGTCAAGGAAGCGAGATTTTCTTTTTTACTAATGATTTCTTCCCCTTCAAAGATGACGAGTAATTGATCCAGCATTTTTTTACTGGTCACAATATTGGTTTCGTAAACACCCTTTGAAGAAGCTTGGAAAACATCTTTTTCTCCTTGTATAGATCTTAATAATTCTTGCTGTTTCCCGATTAAAGAAGGTGAGTTTTTAAAAGTATAATCAACCAAGTCAGATCTTACAATTATCTCTCCCATTTTCTTCAAATAATTGAGTACCTCATGTTCAATATCCAACTTCGAAAGCTTAGGTCTCAAACGTTGAATGGCCATTACTACTCCACCAATCTGAACATCTTTCATCAATTTATCTTCTACCTCGGGCATAATCTGTCTGGCCAATCCTGTATAGTTGACAATACCATCCACAATAGCCTCTTCTAGGAACGGAGATTTGCGTACAATCTCTTCTACAGCCTCTGCAATTGTTATCATTTTCTAATATTTAAATCTTTAAAGTTATAAATATAACAACTTGTTACGAAAAGGTTTTCTTTTTATTGTAAATTTGAGCAATTAATAGATCTATTTATTTTTGTTCTCGTAAAATATAAAGAGAAACACCATCTAATTCATATAAATTTAAAAACATGGAAGCGTTTATTGGACAAGGTATTGCATTAGTGACACCATTCACATCAGAAAACACGATAGATTTTCCAGCTTTAAAGAAGCTTTTAGAGCATACTAAAGATGCGGACTATTGGGTAGTCAATGGAACTACTGCTGAAAGTGCAAATTTATCCAAGTCAGAAAAACGTGCTGTTTTAAATTTTGTAAAGTCAAACAACCCTACTGATAAGCCAATCATGTTTGGTGTTGGTAGTAATAATACTGCTGAGGTAGTGGAGCAATTAACCACTTGGGATTTATCTGGAGTTGATGCTATTTTATCGGTTTGCCCTTACTATGTGAAGCCTACGCAAGCTGGTATTATTGCTCATTATACAGCAATTGCTGACGCTTCTCCTCTACCTGTATTGTTATACAACGTTCCTGGTAGAACTGGCGTGAATATGAGTGTTGAGACAATTGTAGCACTTTCACAACACAAAAACATTTTTGGTGTGAAAGATGCCGGCGGAGACTTAGCTCAAGCAATGCGTGTGATTAGCAATACTGCTGATGATTTCCTTTATATTTCTGGAGATGATGCTCTAACAGTACCAATCCTTGGTGTTGGTGGTAATGGTGTTATTACTGTATTAGGTAACGTTTTACCTCAAGAGTTTGGTTCAACAGTGAAGAATGCATTAAATGGTGATGTAAAACTAGCAACGAAACAAATGTCTGAGATGTTAGATTTCACTGATGCATTATTTGAAGAAGGCAACCCTGTTGGAATCAAGTTAGCATTAGAAATCGCTGGAATCTGCGGTAAGAGAGTTAGACTACCATTAGTGGAAGGTTCTGAGGAATTAGAACAAAAACTTTCATCGATGTACGAAGCAATCAAAATTTCAAGTAGAAAATCTATTTTTGTATCCAACTTCGATGCAAAATATGCGATATAAATTGCTAGTTCAATACTAGTAACTGATCTTTCGCTCTCTTAAAATTTGCGAATAGTTAAAATATTAATAAGTAGATGCTAAATTAAGTTGTTCTCA
>NZ_JACVVP010000076.1 GCF_014534745.1 Flammeovirga sp. EKP202 | reverse complement strand
GCTGAGTTTAACTTTTTTGTGTGGTAACTTAAAATTAAACATTTTCTCTGATTAGCTTTTTTTGTCATGTACTAAAATTGAGCCGTTAAAAATGATTTTGCTGTTTGAGCTTTAGCGAGTTTAAAATCATTGAGGCGAGATACATGAAATTTAGCTTTTGACTTCAAAGCCTTGAATTTTTTGCTTCTTTTTGTCTTGAAACAAAAAGTAAGAGGAAAGAAGCTTGAAAGTTGATCCTGTAAATGCTTGCAGAAAGGCCGATTGAAAGTAAACGATAAATTAGTTTACAAGGCATTTAGCACATATTTCAACGATCATCGACAGATCAAATATTCTTGACTAACACACGGTTTTTTACACCATCATAAAACTTGGAATTATTCTTTTTCAGCCATTCCAGTAGAGCAGACCTTAATTCTTCAGCCTTCTCAGTGTATTGTTCTTGATTCGGGTTTTTACCCAAAACGTTATTCATTTCGTGTGGATCTTCATTCAAGTTGTAAAGCACATTCATCACTTTTGATTCCACTGAGTAAGGAACCATTAATTTCCACCCATCTTTTACAATCATATAGTTTGGTGAAACATCACCTCGATAATTCCATTCAGTCACTACATACTCACCATATTCTTTTTCCTTTTTTTCGATCATTCCTCTCAAGCTTTTTCCATCAGAAGAAGGACCCTCTATGTCCATATAATCTAAGATGGTAGAGAAAATGTCAATATGAGAAACGTAACCCTCAACAGTTGAATTAGGTTTGATTTGTTTGGGGAGTTTCATTAGAAGAGGAATATGTGCAGATTCTTCATAAAAAACGTTTTTCTCTCTCAGACCATGAGCACCCAACATTTCTCCGTGATCACTAGTAAAGACAATGAGTGTATTTTCTGTTAATCCCAATTCATCAATTTTGTCAATAATCTGACCTATCCAATAGTCCACCTCAGTAATCAAACCATAATAATTAGAGATCATGTATTTGATTTTTTCAGGATCAGAATATTCTGTCAGTTTTTTACGGCCGTTTGAATTAGCGTAAGGTGAATTTTTCATGTCATCACCGATACTTTCCGGAGGAGTCATCTCTTCGGGCTTATACATGCTGTAAAACGGTTCAGGGACAATCATAGGAGCATGTGGATAATGGAAAGAGCAAGTAAGACTAAATGGCTTTTTATGGAGTCTTTCGAGGGCATTCATAGTTTGTTGTGCCTGAAAAGCCGTCATTGTGTATTCTTTTGGAATATTTAAGCGACCATGAAAATTGGGTTGAGATTTCTTGATGCCTTTTATATCCTTATATTCTTTCCCGAAGAAAGTATCAATTGGATCCGGTGTATAAGGTCTTTTTGTAAAACGGTCAATATGTTCGCCATTTTCTAAAGCTCTTTTCTTTAAACTTTTATTCAGCCAATCTTGATAGAAGAAGCTTTGTCCACCATGGTCAAAAGCATATTTTCCATTTTTAGCATATTGTTCTGGATTACTGTATACACAAGCTTTATTGGCCATCGCATGCCATTTCCCATAATACTCACACGTATATCCTTCCTCTTTCAATATCTCATCAAAAGTAGGATGTTGCATTACTTTTTCCTTTGTATAATAATAGGTCTTATCATTATTGTTTACACCAGTATTTTCAACCGTTCTTCCTGTAAGAATAGACGAACGAGCAGGGCCACAAACTGCACAGGCAGAATAAGCATTGACAAAATAAACACCCTCTTTTCCTAGTCGATCTAGATTAGGGGTTTTCAAGACTGTATTTCCTGCTAGTCCCAATGCTTTGTATTGTTGTTGGTCAGTAATAATAAAAACAAGATTTGTTTTCTTATTTTTTTTAGGTGGATGTGTACCGAAACAAATGTTCGTCACTACCAATACAAGTAATAATGCTGTTAATAATCTTTTCATTTCGATTTCATTTTCTAAGTAATAAACCTTAGCTTAATTCCTTCATAACCTAAAAGTAGTACTGACTATTAATGAAGCCTTAATAATGGACTAATTGAAAAAATCTTCATAATCAGATATCATTTTACAAAAAAACTGCATTAACGTCCAAATTATTAATGCTTCATTAATCTATTATTTGAGTGGAAAACTACTTTTACGTTAGCAAATCAGAACACTGTTGAACTAATTTTTCAATATTACTTGAAATGAAATTACAAAAGATATATACAATAATATTATTGGCATCTATAAGCTTACTAATGTTATTGGCCTTCAAAAAAAAGAAAGAAAAAATTAATTACCCCACTTATAAAGGGTTAGTGATGTGTGGCTATCAAGGCTGGTTCAGAACCCCTAACGATGGGGGTTCTAGAGGCTGGGTGCATTATGGTAACAGAGGTTTTGGTCCAGATAATGTCACAATAGATCTATGGCCGGAAATGTCTGAATACAAGAAGACCTATAAAACGGAATTCAAAAATGAAGAAGGAAAATCTGCTACTGTTTTTAGTTCATTGGATGCATCCACTATAGATACACATTTCAAGTGGATGAAAGAATATGGTATAGACGGTGTGTTTATGCAACGTTTTTATAATAATTCTAAAAGTGGACCTCGAAGAGAGGAAGCAACTTCTATTTTAAAGAAAGCTTTTAAATCGGCTAAAAAATACAACAGAGCAATTGCTGTTATGTACGATTTATCAGGCTTGAAAAAAGAGGAAAGTTGTTATGAGACATTGGTGAGTGATTGGAAGAGGTTAATAGATGAAATTCATTTCAATAAAGGAGTTAATAAAGAAAATTATTTACATCATAATGGTAAACCGTTAGTAGCAATATGGGGTGTGGGATTTCAAGAACGACCTTATACTGCTAAGAGTAGTGAAATAGAACGTTTTATGGATTTTGTGAAAAATGATCCAAAGTACGGTAATTTCTCTGTGATGTTGGGGGTGCCTACTCGTTTTAGAACGCTGACAAGAGATAGTGAGCCAGATCCGTACTTACATGAAGTAATCAGAAAAGCGGATATTGTTCAGCCTTGGTTAGTGGGGCGTTATAAAATGCCTGATTTGGAAAATGATAATGTATATAGAAAACAGATTGCGGATGATCTAGCATGGTGTAAGGATAATAATTTGGATTATGTACCAACGATCTACCCCGGTTTTAGCTGGTATAACTTAAAAAGAATGAAGGGACAAGGCCATGAAAAGAATGCGACTTTAAATGCGATACCAAGATTAAAAGGAGCTTTTTTCAGTAAGCAAATAGACGTTTCGATAGAGGAAGGTGTAGAAATGCTTTACGTAGCCATGTTTGATGAAATAGATGAAGGTACAGCCATATTCAAAGTGACCAATACACCACCTGTCAATGGAACGTTTTCAGATTATGAAGGATTACCTTCCGATCATTACTTAAAACTGACAGGAGAGGCAGGGAAGAAGTTAAGAGGGAAGAAGGTCATAAAGTAAAATAGAGTGCTTTTTTAGGAGTGAAAATGCGAACATCAAAACGACCATAATAGACTATTCTATGTACAAGATTTTATTATTAAAACTACTGTTATTGAGTTCAATATCACTTTTTGCTCAATACCCTAATTATAGTATTGAATATGATTCCAATATTATAGAAACGCCGGTTTATGAAGCATCTCTTTTGGAGGAAATGAGTGGAATATGTCCCTCAAGGCGTTATCCAGGTCATTTTTGGGTACACAATGATTCTGGAGATGACCCCATGATTTATTTGTTAGATACCTTGGGAAACTTGGTGACCTATGGGACTATCAATGGAGTAAACAACAAAGATTGGGAAGACATTGTTTCTTTTGAAAAAGATGGGAAATACTATTTAATGATAGGTGCTTTTGGTGATAATAACACAAAAAGGACACAGTATCAATTGGTATTAATGGAAGAACCAGAAATAGACCTTTCTACCAAAGAATGGAATCATGATATAATTTATGAAATTAAATATGCGTATCAAGGAGGTACAGTTTCTTATAATCATGAATCCCTTGCGGTAGATTTAGATAATGATCAAATTTTTGTGATTACAAAACGAGGAAGTGCCAAGAATACAATGATTTTTTCAATGCCACTTTCCCTCACTCCTATTTCTACAGTACACGAACCTGTTGAAATTGGTAGGGCAGACATCGATGCCGCAACAGGAATGGATATTTCTGATGATAATCATCGAGCGATCATTATTAGTGTAGAAGATCTAATAGAGTATACAAGGTATGAAGGGGAAACTTGGGGTGATGCTTTTTCGAGAGCACCCCGAAGAATAGTACGACCAAGCACAGGTAGAACGGAGGCCGTTTGTTATAATCTGGATGGCAAAACCATTCATATTGTTCGAGAAGGTACAAACCATCCCATGTTTATTATTCCTGTATTAAAAATTGTAGAAATTGATGATGAGGACAATGAAGATAAAGATGAAAATATCACATCCCTTCAAACCGAATTTCAGAAAAGACTGCAATTTTACCCTAACCCTTCTCAAGGTGTTGTAAACATCGAATACGCTGGAGGTGTCATAGATCAGCTATTCATTTATAATCTTGAGGGAAAACTGATTCGAACCTATACTGATATTAATCAATCCAAGATAACATTAAATAAAACCTCTTTATCTAAAGGAATTTATATGATTTCCTTGAAGGTAAAAGAGGGGATAATAAAGAAAAAATTGATGATGAATTAATTTGTAATTGTTGTGTGACCCTACTATATATTTATAGAGAAGTATCATTCCTTTTCTATGTCAAAGCTTTTTACATTCACATTAGTAATCAGTGACTACTTACTTTTCAACAGAAATTTCAAACACAGTTCTTACTTAGTAGGAACTGTGTTTTTTTATGCTTTATTCAACGGTTTGGGTATAATTATTCATCTTTATAGACGTATTTTTTGATATAATGAAATCATACTATTGCTTTTATTCTTGCATAGTTTCACCTTGGCATTGCATTAAAAAACATCATAGTGCTACTTCATGAAATACTTTAATGTAAGAATATTTTTTTCAAGAATCTCTGAAAAAAGCCTATTTAATCCTTAATTAAGAAGATATTAATATAATTATTAGCCCCCGAACTTAATATTGTGATACATCCATGAGGAGATGAATTAAAACACAATTATGTATGAAGACTTATATATTACTTATACTCGTACTTTGCTTTAGTTTAGGTACTACAGCAGATGACAAGAAAAAACCAAAGAAATCGAAAAGACCTAATGTATTATTTATCTCAGTGGACGATTTGAACATGCATTTGCCCTCTTTTGGATATAATAATGTCAAAGCACCTAACATCGAGTCATTAAAAGAGCAAGGTATCTTGTTTCGACAGGCGTATTGTCAGTATCCTGTTTGTGGACCATCAAGAGCATCATTTCTAACAAGTATGTATCCGGCACAAACCAAGATTTTCACTAATGGTCCTCACGTTACAGATACACGCCCTGATGCTGTAAGTATTGGGAAGGTATTTCAAGATAATGGGTATTGGGTAGCGAATGCCGGAAAGGTTTATCATCCTGGAGCGGAAGATTTTACTTGGGATGCCAAAAGAACAAAAAAGATGAAGGAAAACGATTTAGTACTTCACCTTAAAGATAAATTTGAAAAAGAATACGGACTAATCGACTCTCCTGAAAAGGAAAAAGCTTGGGAAGTATTAAAAAAGCAATATGGTGATGATGACAGACAAGGAAAACACGCTTTACCATTGCCAATCAAAGATGGTATACCCTTGGAAGATGATTTGAATCTAGAGGCTTTTAATCAATGGATGGAGGAACAGACGTATGGAGATCAACCGTTCTTTATCGCCTATGGGTTTCATAAACCGCATGTACAATATACTGCACCACAGCGTTTTTTTGATTTATATCCTTTGGATGAAATTCAACCGGAGAAAGTACCTATGGATGACTGGAATACAAAACCTTTGATTGCGAATTGGAAAAGGTATGAAGCATTTGAAGATATCTATTTTGGATTAAGTTCTATGGACGCAAGAAAAAGGTATATGCAGGGGTATTACGCATGTATTTCTTATATTGATGATATCTTAGGACAAATGATCACAACCTTGAAAAGTAAAGGATTATGGGACAATACTATCATTGTCTTTTTCAGCGATCATGGCTATCATATGGGTAATCACTTTTTGTATGGAAAGGTTTCTCTTTATGAAGAAAGTGCAAAGTCTCCATTGATCATCAGAGTACCTAATAATAAAAACAATGGGGAAGAGGTATTGACAACTGTAGAGCTGATGGATGTTTTCCCAACGGTCACTGAATTGGCGGATTTGGAAAACCCAACTACAGTGAAGGGGAAAAGTTTGGTTTCATTATTAAACAAACCCTCAGATACATCTTTCCAAAAACCGGCTCTGACTTATGCACGAAGAGGTAATTTATTAGGGAAGTCGGTAAGAACGGACCGTTATCGATATACACAATGGGGGGATGATCCTACGCAATCGGAATTGTATGATTATAAGGAAGATCCGAAGGAGTATAAAAATAAAGTCAAGGACCCTGAGTATGCAGAAGTACTAAAAGAGATGAGAGCAATCTATCTTCAAAAAGTAACAGAAGCAGCGGTAATTGATGCAGAAATGAATTAGACACAAAGTTGAAAAGAAATAAAATGAACTATAAAGCAATAACATTTAAATTGATTGTATTCCTTTCCTTTTTAGGGATGAGTACAACTACTATCGCTCAAGATAGACCTAATATTATATTTATTTTGGCTGATGATTTGGGGTATGGTGATTTGCCTGCATATGGACATCCATATACTAAAACACCACATTTAGATCAGTTGGCAGATCAGGGGAAAGTGTTCACACAAGGGTACATGTCAGGGTCATGGTGTATGCCTGCAAGGGCCGCTTTGATGACAAGTCTTTTTCCTTCAAGAGAGTTTTTGAGCAGTTTTGTGATAGATGTTGAAAAACCGTCTGTTACTAGCGTAATGAGTGAGGCAGGATATAAAACAGCACACATTGGAAAGTGGCATATCGGCGACAATAAAAGAGGCGAAAATGCTCCTCCTCCATCAGAGTATGGTATTGATTTGAGTTTTACAACGCAGAGTACTGGGCCTGGTTTTACATCAAAAGACAAAAAGAAGCCTCACTATAGAGAGCATACAACCACACACTATGTGGATATGGCCATTGACTTTGCGAAAGAAAATAAAAACAAGCCCTTTTTCATCAACTTATGGTTATACCCTACGCACTCTTACATTGATCCTCTACCAAAGTATTTGGCTCGATTCAAAGATTTGAAAGTTGATATCAATGACTTTGAAAGTGAGTACCAAAGGGACTTTTTAAAGTTTGTTGCAGAGACGAATGATATCGATAAGGCAATGCAAGCCTATTGTGCTGATGTTTCTAATTTGGATGATGAAATTGGTCGTTTATTGAAAGCTATTGAAGAGATGGGGTTGGATGAAAATACGATTATAATCTTTTCTAGTGATAACGGTCCTGGACCAATTTTAAACAATACAAAAAAGTTGAAAGAGCGTTATGCCAAGAAACCAAATTTGGCAAATTCTGTAGGTTCAGCCGGCCCTTTCAGACAAAGAAAAGGAAGTATGTATGAAGGAGGAATCAGAGCTCCATGGATTGTAAAGTGGCCTAATAAAGTGAAAGCTGGTACAAGAGACGAAGAAACATTAATTGCAGGAGTAGATTTTTTACCTACTGTCGCAGCATTGGCAGGAGTAGAAGTACCTTCTTCAATGCAAATGGATGGTGTGGACGTAAGTAAAGCAATTTTAGGAGCTCCTCAGCAAAGAGAAAAGTTACATTTCTGGAGTGATAAACCGAATTGGCAAGTTGTACGAGATGGTAAATGGAAAGCACACCTTCACTTGAATAAAGTAAAATTATATTATCTTGAGGCCGATCAAGGTGAAACGACAGATGTGGCTGAACAACACCCCGAACTAGTAGCCAAATACGGAAAATTACTAAGAGCTTGGAAAAAAGAAATTCATAAGCCTGTAGAAAAAAGCAAATAGGATATTTTTCATTAAATAAACATATAGTGGTGTGTAAGGACGTTGTAATACAATATCCTAGTAAACGGTATCAATAAATTTTTCTTGTAATTAAAATTGTGAGAAACAGTAGAGGCGTTGTATTGCAACGTCCATGCGTTCCCTATAAAAAATTCTCTTCCTGGCTCAATTTGATCATTAATGAAATGAATAAACGCTACAAAATACTCTCATTACTCCTCTCTCTATTTTTCTTCAATATCCTCATAGGCATTGCATCTGAAGGCGAAAAGAAAAGAAAGCAACAACCCAATATCATCTTTATTTTTGCAGACGATTTGGGTTATGGCGATTTAGGCTGTTATGGTCATCCTTACATCAAAACGCCCAACATTGACAAGTTAGCTGAAGAAGGCACACGTTTTACACGGATGTATGCTACAGGTGTGACTTGTAGTCCTAGTCGTACAGGTTTTTTGACCAGTAGACACCCTGCTTCTTATCAAAAATTTATGCCTTTTCATGGTTTTTCAGGTAGAACAACTATCACAGAACTATTGCATAACAATGGTTACTACGTGGGACATATTGGTAAGTGGCATATCAGTGGAGATGAAAATCCTCCCCATGGAACTTATGGTATGGACTTTATAAAAGTGATGGGAAATGCCGAAGAAAAAACAGCCGGGAGAGATGATGATATTTTTGCAGAAGCTGAATTATTCTTAGAGCAAAGGAGTCAATCTGATCAACCTTTCTACCTTAATATTTGGGGGCATATTTCTCATTTTGCAGTGGATCCCCATGAACGATTTTCAGAGGAGTTTAATGAGGTAAATGTTGATGCTTCTCAATTCGATAAATACTACCAAAAGAAACTCAAAAAAGCACAGGAGCTAGGAGGAGACGTTAATCAGTCTTTTAGAAATTATTTAGGTGATGTATGGTCTTTAGATTTAGCCGTTGGGAGGTTATTAAAAAAGTTAGATGATTTAGGCCTAACCCAAAATACAATTATCGTTTTCTCAAGCGATCAAGGACCGGCACCCGTAAAAATGAATAAAAAAAAGGATCCCAACGTGGTTGCGAATATGTTAGGATGGGCCGGAGGACTTAGAGGAGGAAAGCATGAACAATTTGAAGGCGGAGTGAGAATACCATTTATCGTAAAATACCCAAATCATGTACCTGAAGGGCACATCAATACTACTTCAGTGTTATCAGGTTTGGATTGGCTCCCTACCTTGTGTACGATAACAAATACGTCATTTGACGTAAGTCAATATGAAGGAAAAGACGTATCAGAAATATGGTTCGGAAAAGAATATACACCAAAACGTTACTTATATTGGAAGACGAATTCCCCTAATGGTGCAGTTTCTATTTTAAATCAGAATTGGAAAGCACATTATCTCAAAAAGCAAAAGAAGTATGTATTATTCAATCTAACTCAAGATGCAGGTGAAACTACCGATGTAGCTCAGGATAATCCTGAAGTTTTAAAAGACCTAATTGAAAAGGTAGAAGCTTGGAATAATACCTTACCAACATCTTATCTCAAAGGAGAGAAGACTAAATAATTATCATAAACAAATGACAACAAAGGAAAAACAAAAAAAACGGATACCACCAAAACGCCCTGTCAAGAAATCAAAGAAAAAGGAACCTCAAAAAGGACTAAACTCACTTCAAGCGTACAACTTGTATAGGGTGGTCTTGATCTCTCTTTTAGTAGTGGCAGTGGGTATTTCAGGAGGTTGGAAATTGCCTTTTTTACAACAAGAGGGACACACTAAAAAGATTGTCGTCACCCAGAGTCACTTGGAGGAAATCTTCAAAAAAGCCAAGTACTTTACGGTAGATGACCAAAAAAAATATACGGTTTACAACCAATATAAAGACATTATTGGATACGCCATTTCTACGCACGATTTTGCAAGCCATGTCAGAGGTTTTGCAGGAGAAGTACCCGTATTGATTGGGTTTGATAACGATTCTACCATACAGGGAATGCAGATGCTGCAGCATAATGAATCAGGGGAGTATATCGAATTTATTTTGGATGATAAACTTTTAGAAAAGTGGAATGGAATGACTTTCGATCGAGCACTCTATAATAAAGTAGATGCGATTACGTCTGCCACCGAAACAAGTGAGGCAATCATTGAAACAATTCAAGTGACGATGTCTGAAGTAACGGGCAAGGAATTGGAAGAGAAGCATTATCCATGGACCCTAATTTTGCAATGGGTATTGACTTCTGCCACTTTACTTTTTGGCTTGTTGGTTTGCTTCTATCGACCTATGAAAAATTATAGAACTTCCATGTTGATTATGGTGGTGATTGTAATGGGTTTTGCTTATCAGAAAATGATCTCCATTTCGTTTTTACATGGATGGATTGTAAATGGTATATCTCTTGATTCAAATTTGGTGTCAGTAGTTTTGTTAGGCCTATCTGTCTTATTACCCATCACCACCAAAAAGCAGTTTTATTGTCATTATATGTGTCCTTTTGGAGCCGCTCAGGAGTTAGCTGGAAAAATATCTCCTTTCCAAAAAAGGAATATGAACTTCTTAAAAATTCGCTCAATACCCTTACAAACGGTAGCAACTATAGTACTGATTTGTTGCATTTTCTTGGGTGAATACCCCGAACTATCATTCATTGAACCCTTTCCCTCTTTTTCGTTTAGGGTGGTATCATGGTGGATGATTGGTTTTGGCCTTTTATTTATCGGATTATCCTTCTTTTATTCTAAACCATGGTGCAAAATCTGTCCTACTGGATTTGTGCTTGACAATTGTAAAAAACGCTCAGCAAGAGATAATAAAAAATATAATATTCTATGAAACTAAGTGAACTTCTAAATATAGTACTTGTAGTAGTACTCATTTTTGTATTAATCCGTTATAATGTAAAAGAAGCAAATGGGGAAGTCAATGAAGCTTCTGTAGTGAATTCCGTTGCCGTAATGGATTCATTGCATGTGAAAAAATCCGTAGGTAAAAGACCATTCTTATTTCCAATGCCGGTAGGTGTGATAGGTTCTTATGATAGTGTGGGTACACCCAATATTATGTCAGCATCATGGATTGGCATCGTGAATTCTAATCCAATGAGTATTGGCGTTTCGCTTCGTCCTGCGACACACACTTATAATAATGTAATGAGAAATAAGGCTTTCACCGTAAATATTGCCAATGAGAAACTGATAGAATATGTAGATTGGGTAGGGCATTACTCAGGGAAAGACGTAAATAAGTTTGATGTTTTACCTCTAACGCCCGTGAAATCAGAACTTGTCAATGCGCCTTACGTCCATGAATTTCCAGTAGTATTGGAGTGTAAAGTAGTTAGAACTACAAACCTAGGAAAACATACTCATTTTGTAGGTCAGATTATGGATGTAAAGGTAGATACAGCAATATTCAAGGCAGATAAAAAGTTTGTGGATATCAATAAACTACGCCCAGTGATGACCGGTCATGGTTCAGGTTATTTTGGAATAGGTGAGAATTTAGGTCGAGGAGGAAAAGTATACCAACGATTGGGAATTACTCCTGATTTCTAAAAACCACAAATCTTTATAGAGGTCCGTGTAGATATTGTATTACAATGTTGGCACGGACTTTTTAAATACCCCCATATTTTCTAACACGAAAACCCTCGTTTACTATTGATCTAGTCCTTAACTTTACCCTTTGAATAAGACAAAAAATAATGAACAACGAGCAACAAATTTTACAGGACATTTATCAAAGCATCAAGGATAAAAATATCTTACTTTTGAATACTACACTGAATGTAAAAGGTGAAGATATTCCCTTTTGGTTCAAACGTTTTGGAGTGATTTTAGAAGAGTTGAAAGGAATATCAGGAATTGATCCCACCGCTCAAAAAGTTGAAAATGAACAATTTTGGTTAGAAGTGATGAGGGCGTTTATTGATGTGGTGCCAAGATAAAAAACAACTACTTCGCCCTATTACTTACCCCACCTGTATAAAGGTGGACGAAAATTGGGTTTACAGTGTACTTAAATCAACCATAAAATCCTATATTTATAGAATAGATAGTAGTCACTTTTGTGACTAGATAGCTGTAAACTAAGTCTAAAGTTTAATTTACACTAAATATCAACTACTTTTTATCCATCGTAACCAACGATCCATTTTTTGAGTAATAATGACTATCAAAGCAAATATATTAATCACTACACTCTTACTTTTTGGGCATTTCGTTTTTGGTCAATTTTCATCTAAGATTTATACTGTAAATGATGGTTTGTCAATCAATGAAGTCACTGATCTGTATATTGATCAGCAGATGCACTATTTGTGGGTGTGTACTAATAATGGATTAAATAGATTTGATGGACATAGTTTTGAACCAAAATATATACAACGCAAAGAGGGAAAAGTCAGCCATTTTATCAATGCTTTGGTAGAAGATCATAACCATCATTTTTGGGTGGCGACCAATAGGGGATTAGCGCGTTACGATTACCAACGAGATCAATGGCTACCTCTCCACAGTGATTTAGAAGTAGGGATTTATACTCAAGTAGAGGTAGTGAATGATACTTTACTTTATGCCGTTAGAGATAATGATGATTTGATAGAGGTGAACCTTAAAACTAACGATTTTAGAGTAGTAAAAACACCTCTTTTTGAAGGGATTCTTCAATTGGAATCCTTTGAAAATACATTGCTTATTGGTGGATGGAAAGGACTTTACTCTTATGCTCCATCCACACAAAAATTGGAAGTTTTAGGCAGAAAGTACATTAAAAATGCATTATTTATCAAATACCTTGAGGATCAAACACTCTGGATTAGGGATAATGATCAGCTAATGTATATTCCTATTGAAGCTGGCGTACCACAATTTTCAAAAGGAATCAACATCAATGCCTCATTAAAAGATCAGGATACACCCAAGTTTCATATTTCTGATATAGAGGTTTTTCAAGACGGCTATTTATTTTGTGATGATTCTAAATTGAAAATGATTCACAAGGCTGATATTCTAAATCCCAAGCTAGCGGAAAACATACAAATATCACCTTTAGAGACCGTCAAGATTGTAGTGGATCAATATGAAAATATATGGTGTGCAACCTGGAAAGAAGGGTTTTATCAGTTGCAGCAAAGGGAAAAGCCTTTCAAGAGTGTGGCTTTAAATTCGAATGATAAACAGGAGGCCCCATTACGGTTTGTAAAAGGTTTTTCAGAGATTGAAAATTCTGAAATTTTGATGGTAACGGAGAAAAATACCTACTTTATTTTCAATAAAGAAAAGGGGACAATCAAGCTTTACCATGAAGAACTGTTTCCTGCGTATTCTGATAAAAAAGCACTTCAATTACGTAAAGATTGGAAGGGTAGAATTTGGACAGGAAACCATCAAATTGGAACCCGAGTAGTTTACGGTCCTGATAAGGAAAAGATCAATCAATTAATCACTCAAAATACTTCAAAGACACGTTACCTTGCTGTCAATGATTTTTCGATAGATGCTTCGCAACGGAAAATTCATATGGTTGGAGCTTCCAACATTTTATCTTTTGATGATGATAAATTTACTTTTGAAACCAAAAAGATTGATGCCCGAAGGTTGTATTGTATCGAAAAAGAAAAACGGAGTGGACATTTTTGGTTAGGTAGTGCTCATGGCCTCCAAGTATTTGATGAAAACCTAGAAGTTAAACTACAAGAATATGAAGAACTGATTCATCAGGCAGGGTTGGAAGATACCCGAATTAACTGTTTATATCAGGATGAAAGTGAGGTATTATGGATAGGAACTTATGGTGATGGTTTGTATTACTATGAGGAGAAAAGTAAAAAAATTAGTGCGGTAGTCGTTCCGGAATATTTGGATGTAAAAGTAATTTATAGCATCATCGATGATCAAGAGCAATCTACCTTATGGATTAGTACCAATAGTGGCCTTTTGTCCTACCAAAAAAGCTCTGAAACCTTCAAAAAATACAGTAAGGAAGACGGAGTATTGGATAATCAATTTTGTTATCGCTCTTCTTTTAGAGCAAATGATGGCACTTTATTTTTTGGTGAAGCGAATGGGTTTACTTATTTCCACCCTAAAGACTTAAGGTCTAAAAAAACGACGCTTCCAACACCTCAATTTTCAGACTTTTATATTGGCCAGCAAAAGACCAACTTAGTCGATTTCACGAAACAAAACACAATTGAAATCAAAGACAAGAGCTTTGAATTTAATTTCTTTACACCTGAACTGAGTAATGCGGAAAGCTACACCTATGCTTATTTTCTAGAAGGCTTTGATCAAGAATATCAATATGCTCACCGAAATACACCAAAGGCAGTTTATCATAATGTACCGCCGGGGAAATACAGGCTGAAAGTGAAAGTTATCCGTCCCTTTTCAGACTGGTCAGAAGAGGTGTTTAGCCCTTGGCTTAGGGTTCCGTTACCTTGGTATAAAACAACAACGGCTTATGTCGGTTTCACACTCTTGTTTCTATTTATTTTTGTCTTGTCGATATGGATCATTAAAGTACAATTACATCTGAAAAATACGGTGGTGATGGCGCAATTAGAGCAGCGTAATACTGAAGAAATTAGCCGCACAAAATTACGTTTCTTTACAGATATAACACATGAAATACGTACACCACTCACTTTGATATTAAGCCCCCTCAATGCTCTTTTAGAGAACAGAAAGTTTGATGTACCTACTCAAAAGAGTCTCAATACCATTCAAAAAAGTGCCAAACGCCTTTCTTCTTTAGTTGACGAATTATTATTGTTTAGAAAAGCGGAGGAAAACAATTTGCATCTAAAATTGGAAGAAGTGGATGTTCACCTGGTGATGGAAGATATTTGTGATTGGTTTAGTTATGAGGCGGAAGTCAAAGAAATTGCAATAGAATATTTCAGTGAGGATACTCCTTTATCAGTAGTGATGGATAGAGAGATGATGGAAAAAGTATTATCTAACTTAGTAAGTAATGCCCTCAAATTTACAAAAGCAGGAGGGAGAATTACTTTATCTTGTCATCAGGAGTTGGAGACCACAGTGATTAAGATTGAAGACAATGGAAAAGGAATGAACGAAGAGGAGGTTGATCGTATTTTTAACCGTTTCTATGAGTTAAACCCCTCTGAATATGCGGGGTTTGGTATTGGTTTAGAATTGTCACAAAGGATTGTTTTAGCCCATAAGGGAGAAATTTCAGTGGAAAGCCAATTGCATCAAGGAAGTACGTTTATCATTAAAATTCCAACATTGACAGCGAATGTTAACACCACACCGCAGGTAGATATAACAGAAAAGCAATACTTGAATATGGATATCCATAAGGAGGAATTTTTGCCTTCGATGATGGAAGGGAAATTATTGATTGTAGAAGATGATGCAGAAATCAGAGATTATATTGCAGGGATATTCAAGGAAAGGTTTACGGTAGTGACCATGAAAAATGGACAGGAAGGTCTGTTTTATGCCCAAAGTAATGCAGTAGATATGATTATCTCAGATTATCAGATGCCAATGATGAATGGGGTTGAGATGTGTCAGCATTTAAAGTCGGATATTTCCACCTCTCATATTCCGATTGTGTTGCTTTCTGCATTCAATGAAGTAGAAGATCAATTGAGAGGCTTGGAAGTAGGGGCAGATGATTATGTAGAAAAGCCATTTGACGAAAAAATTCTATATTTTAAAATAACAAATCTCCTCAATACGCGTCAACAACTGTTGAATAGTTTTGAACAAGGTCAACCCCTTGATCTCGAAGGGTTAAATCAACAAGATCAACGTTTTATTAAGCAGCTAACACAGATTATTGACCAAGAGATTCAAAATGAAAATCTATCCGTTGATTTTGTAGCAGAAAAAATGAAAACCAGTCGTACTACTTTAAACAGCAAACTCAAAGGTTTACTGAATGTTACCACTTCAGAATATATCCGAAAGGAAAAATTAAAAGAAGCCTATCGTTTATTGGTCAAAGAAGAGTACAATGTCACAGAAGCTGCCAATGCTGTTGGTTTCTCATACGCCTATTTTAATACCATCTTCAAGAAGGAATTTGGGGTGCCACCAGGAAAACTTTAGTGAGTACTGTTTTATACAATCCATTGGTGCGAATGTTAAGCGATAGCGGCATTCGTGTCTTGTAAATCATCAGAAATCTCCTGATTTCTAGTGTGATTTATTATCAAAAAAAAAAGCAAACCACCTAAAAGGCGATTTGCTTGTAGAAATGAATGTAGTAAAGAAATTCTATTTTTTGATTAATTTTTGATGTTGACCATTCTCAAACTGAAGAAGGTAAACACCGTGAATTAGATGTTGCAAGTTTATTTGCCCATTGGTGAGGACGCCATCTTGTACTAGGCGTCCTCTCAAATCCAATAGTCTATAAGTAGTCCCACTTTTTACTCCATAAACCTGAATGTTAGTTGTTGCCGGGTTAGGGCAAGTAGTCACATTGTTAGTCGGGTTTCCGATCGCATTTATAATTCTTCCTGAGGAATCTAGAATAAATTGATGTGTAGCCGTTGCTTTGTTTGTAGACCAGTTGCCACCTACCTCGCGTAGTGCTGCAAAAAATCTGTAATTGTCTCCATCAACTAAAGAGTTGGGAGCTGTAAGGCTAATCACTTCTATTCCAGAACCTGCTTCCACCATCACCTTCTCTGACGATATAAAATCACCGTCAATACTTTGAAGGATAAGGTGAAGATCTCTTTTCTGATGGGCTGTATAAGTAATTTTGACTGACATTGATGTCTTATATTCTGATAAGGGGTCAATAAAACCCACACTTTCGGGTTTTTCCCTTACATTGAAGTTTTGTGTTATAGTGGTGATATTTTCCGTCCAGTTGGCATTGACCGGTCTTAATGCCACCGTTATCGAATAGTTCTCACCAATGGCTAAGGCTTCATCTACTTCTATTACATCCGCTAACGTTCCACTGCCTTTTTCAACAGTGACCGTTTTGGAAGCGATAAAGGCGCCTTCTGCATCTTTGAGGATGATTACAATATCTCTTTGCTCAAGCGCGGTATAATAAACCTCTATTGGAAAAGTCTGAGCAGGTGAATGAAATTCAGTGGCGAACTCCACAATCCCAATGTTTTCTTGTGAACTATTATTATTCACTTCTAATCGTTGTGGTAATGTAATATCAGCACCTGCTTGCATTACTCTTGTACTTCCTTCTAAAGCACCACAATCTGGAGAGGCAGCGCTAGTAATTCCACTTAAAGCAACGCCAGCGTTTTTGGCTTGTGAGTTGCTGAGTAAGCTGAAATTGCCATTTTCCGCGTTGGTAAAATTATTTTTACCTTCAGAGAAAGCAAAATGAAGATTATTTTGAGGATTGAAATTATAATCATATTGAGCAACATATGCTGTATACTCATCAAAATCCTCCGTTTCCATACTTGGGCTGTTGTCCAAGCTTACCCAACCTAAATTTCCACCTGTAGCACTTAGCTTTTGCCTTACATAACTCAGCTTATAGCCCGTGCCGGTCATGAAAATATTATTCGCAAAATGACCATCCTTCATATAACCGGTAGTATGATTGATGCCTAATTCCTCCCAGTTATCAATTTCAATATTCCAGATACTGATACCAAAATCTACATTCCAAACCGTGTTATTATAGTAGTTGACCGGTTTGTCCATGGGGTTGTACCTTGGTCCTAAGTACAAAAACTCACCATGTTTAGTAATCGAATGTGGACCTGTATAATTATCGGCTTTGATGTTATAAATCAAATTATGATGAGCCGTATAATTTTCGGTATCTTCCATATAAAAAGCTGTTACTTTCTGCTTGTTGTAACCACCGTCTGAAACAGGTAGTCCATGAACATCATGAATTTTATTGTAAGCAATTTCACTCCCTTTCATGTTTAAAGCATATAGAGTACCTGTACTTGTTGCTTCAATAGGTCCTGCATCTTCCCCCATTCTCATGGCTCCAAAAAAATCAGAATCAAGGATATCAAATTTCAGATTTTTTCTAATTCTAATATGAAAACGAGCCGCATCACCAAACGTACAATGTTGTACTCTAATGTTATCTCCCGTGGCATAGATCCCTGATGTAAAGATCCCCAACCATCCAAAATCTTCAATCAAGCAATGCTCAAATTGGTTATTATTACCGCCTTTGATTGCAATTGCATTTCCCCAAGTGTGTGCGACTTGAGTATACCTGAAGCTGTTGTCAGAACTGTTAGAAAGATAGATTCCTGTTTTTTCAGTATTATTATCTCCATATCCTTTTGATTTCCAGAAAGGATGTAGGTATCTAAAACTACAGTTTTCAATACTTGCTTGTTGGGTATTGACCATCTCTACATTACCTGCTGTAAAGTGGAGACCATCAATTGAAGTACCTGAAGTATTGTTAAGTACCAATACTTTTTCACGCACTTGAACCTCAATTCTTGATTGGTAAATTTCCTGGTCATCTTTTGGGAAATAGTAAAGTTGATTTCCCTCTTTAAACCATTCGCCAGGTATGTCGATCAAGTTTCTGTGCATCACAAAACCCCAACTGAACTTATGATGCGTATTTTTAATGGCAGAACTTTCTTTCCATACGCCATTATTATAAGCTTTAAAAGAGACGGAATTTCCAGCATTACTCAAAATATCTCCAATCACATAATTCCTCATTTTACCTGTCAAACCTCTAAAAATACCGCCTGATAAATCCACATCAGGAATTGGAGTTCCCTCCAATGTAGCATAGCCGTTGGCATTTTCACCCTCCACTTTTCTTACGTCACTTAATAATGCGTACCCGCTATTTTCTCCCATTGGATCCATCATTTCTCCACTGGTATTATTAGGGTGTCGAGCCATCATTTGTTCAACACCATTGGCAAAAAGTTGTGTAAAGTCCGTTTCAAAATTGAAGGAATTAACACTGGCTTCATAGACACCTTCTGCCATGTTTGCCGCTTTTTTCCATCCATTCACCACTTCAGCACCAGTGACCAATACATAATCGTTTTGGTAATTCTTGATGGTCAAGTTGTTTTTATTGATCACTATTTTCTCTCTAAAAATCCCCTCATGCACCTCTATTATATCTCCCTCTTTCGCTTTAGAAATAGCTTCATTAATACTGTATATTTTTCCTTGTTCTTGCGGATTATTTACCGATTCCCAAGGAATTTCTATTGAATAAACATGGTAAGTAGTTTGTCCCTTTGCATATATAAAGCAAAGGAGCAGTGCAATCGTAGTAATTAATTTCATTTCATAGAATTTCAAAAGTGTTCTTTATGTTGGTTACTATTACTGTCGTCGCGATCTGTTGTAATAAGTTTGTAACTCAAATATGGAAGTTGCACCTACAGAAAACTTTCGAATACGACAGAATAATTTCGATTTTGAAAAGTGACTATTTTATGAAAAAGCACGAGTGGGGTGTTTGGTTTACTATAAGGGGTGGTAAAATAGAAAAGGGGGAATAACTATGGGGTATTTTGAAAAAGAATAGATTGATTTTACTCAATGGACCATTTTTCAATTTTGGACTATCAGGAACTGAATTGAAACGCATCATGACATTTTATTTTCACAAAAGGAGTTTTTTTAAGGTGAAATGGAAAAGGTGAACATTAATAAAACGTTAATTCAGTCACATTCTGGGTTGTTTTATCTATTGTAAAAAAGCAATTATTAGAATATTAATCTCAAATTAATGTTTCAAGCTACCTTTAAGTGTTGATAATACGAATAACTATAAGTTTTGCTTTGGTTATTCTACCAGCTACTATTAATGTTATAAATAATTGAAATGAAGAACATTTATTACTTTACGACTACAACTCTTGCTTTGTGGTTTTACTTTCTACTGATAGATGCACAAGCACAAACACCATTACAGTATTTAAGTACTTCTGATACGGAAAGTATCACGGTAAATTCTGATGGAGCAGTGACAAATTGGATTGATCTTTCTGGCAATGAAAATCATGCGGAATCCAAGCATGGTACAGTCTTTTACCCCGCTGAAAATACTTCCTTTTCGGGGAGGTCAGCAATTGATTTTGGAAATGAAAGAAACAGCCTGATTTTATTATCACAAGAAGATGCAGATCAACTTCTTGATTTTACTGGGGCAGCTAGTACACACACTGGTTTTAGTGTTCTACTTTCTTTTCAAGTTCATGAAATGCATGACAATTGGAGTGATTTGATTGGTAATCATTCCAATACGGATAATGGCGGTTTCGGTATTCGATATGCTGACGATGGTGAGTACCAAGTTTATTTGGGTACTTTTAATGCGAAAATACCAGGAGCAAAAGCAATTAAAGATCAGTCTATTGTTGTGGCCGTCAATTATAATGCGACGAAAGGAGAGCTTTCTTTTTGGGATTCGCAAAACAAGCTGAAGCATAATTATGACGTAACACCTACTAATTTTAATATAGCAGACCTCACATTGGGTTCTAATTCCAACGGTAATCGCTATTTCAAAGGTATTATCGGTGATGTAAAGATCTATAATGAAGCTCTTTCTAATGCCAAGTTCAAAGCGGAGTATGCAGCAATGCATGATTTGTGGCAAGGATTTACTTTACCAGTGGAAGTATTGGGAGCAGAAGGGGTAGTGGAGACTAGGACTTTTATTATAGGAGATACAAAAGCCTCCAATACAAAAAGGGTATGGTTTCAGATCAATAATTTGAGTTATGAAAATAAGGTTTCCATCAAAATCAATAATGGAAGCTGGAAAGATATTAATCATGGGTCGGTAGAGATGGAAGAACAGGAAAAAGCGAGGGGAGGCATGCAGCATGGAGGTTACAATACCATTCGTTTTTCCTATCCAACCTCAGAAATTCAGTCAGGCACAAATACTGTCTCTTTCCGTTTTAATCATTCAGATGCCATTTCTAATGGTTATAGAGTCGTTCGTTTTAATCTCCTAAATGAGAATGATGAACCCCTTTTGGCCGACAATTATTTTTATAATGATGATCCAAATTTGTGGGTTTCTCCTTACACCGACAATGCATCAATTGCAGAAGGAGAGGATCTTTGGAGAAATGGCAAACTATGGTCCAATTATTTAGAAGAAGGAACAGAAGGTTTTTGGTACGGTTATAAGTTGAAAGCACATATTCCAATGAACGCCACTTGTGCCGATTGTCACGCACAAGACGGTAGAGATTTAGAACTGTTTTCGTATTCAAATAAGTCTATTATTGAAAGATCAAAATTCCATGATTTGAATGATGAACAAGCACGTAAAATTGCAAGTTATATACGCTCGTTATCAGGAAAACACGAGAATATAAACCGTCATGGTAGACCTTGGAATCCACCTTATCAACCAGGCCCTGAATTAAAAGGAAAATCGATTGACTACTGGGCGGCAGGTGCAGGTTTAGATGCTGTTTTGGAAAAAGATGAAGACATGTTGCCCTATATGTTCCCGAATGGTGTGAATGCTGAAACGGTGAAAGATTATTTTGATCAGGATCAAGGAGAAGATCGCACCACTTTGCCTTTGGCAATTCAATTTCCTGACTGGAAACATTGGCTTCCAATGATTCATCCTAAAGATGCGTTTACAAAAGGGACTTTTTATGAAGATACTTACAACGACAGAACGCCTTATAAAAATGGACAGGAGAGTCTATTGAATCCAGAAAAAGGAATCGAAATCATCAGAGATAAAATTAATGAATTGCCTAAAAAAGCAGATGGTATTACAATTGATATGAGTGCTATTTCAGAAGAGCAATTAGCTGATTTGAGGTATGCTCATGAAGTTTTTCGTTATAATTTTCGTTTCTTCCAATCGCAAGGAGGTGGACAGACAAAACATTGGCGATCAACTAAAGGAAATGGCTTAGATGCATTGGATGAGGATGTACCGCAGGAGTTTGCTGCAACAAGTTTAGCAAGATTGATGGCGGTGAAAAACTTTGAAATAATGCAGGAATTTAATCTTCAAGATCAAGCTCCGGACTATATCAACAATGCAGATCTGCCGTCGGGTAGACAATGGTTTCATGGTTTATCAAAGCACGTCTTCGAAGTGCCAGCACATATTACAGGGTGTCTGGATGGGGATTGTCAGACGTTTGATGGTCAACCAAAATCTACTGGTCAATATGAATCTTCGGTTTGGTATCACCTTCAAGGTATTCTAGCAGGTGGTGAAGGTTATCAGTGGTGGAATGGCCCAGTGGATTATAATTACCACCCTCAGTTTATTTTGGCAAGTTCTTATTCATCCAACATCACACATCCACTTCGATATTATCACGGAATCGGTACGATGTATAAAACGAAAACGTGGTCGGGAGATTTGAACCCCAACGATGGGATGGGTTTTAGAATTAGGGTACAAGGACCGTGGTATTTCTTTGGAAAAGAAGGAGATGGTGGATCCAATAATTTCCATGGTTTTGCACCTGGAGAATGGCCTAAACTATTAGATGAAATAGAGCCAGGTATGACAAAATGGGTGTTGGATGCATTGATGGAAGAGTTCCTAAAGGCAGTAAGAAAGCATAGTATTTCAGAGTGGACGCGTTGGGAAGAGGGGATGAATGGCTCCAATGAGTTAGATCCTATTGAAAAATCAACGATCGTAGATGTGACCTTATCGAATGATGAAATTTTTGCTTCAAGTTCAGATGATGTTGATGCACTTGAGGAACCGCTTTGGGCCGACCATATGTATTGGGTCATTCAAGAGTCTATAAAATTTGGGGTAAAATGTGAAATCATTGAAGAATTGATTGCTTGGAGTAGTGAGGCTTGGCCTAACATTAATTGGGATTTTGATATTTCTCCATCTGTACAATTGAGTTTAAGCCCTAATGCACAACTGTATAGTAATATTGAATATATTCAGGCGACACCTGCAAGTGGTGGTGATGCACCAGTCTACACTTGGAAAGTGAATGGGGAAGTTGTGAACAACAACTCAGATAAATTATATACTTCTGCTTTTGAATCTGGCGATATAGTAGAAGTGACCATGATTAGTAATTCTACTTGTACAGAGTCAGATGTGGCCTCAGCCACGATTGCCGTACCGGGAGATATTCTCATTCTATCACAACTCAATGATACTGATTGGGAGCAACGTTCCACTTTGGATGGATGTGTAGGAGATGAAGTCAATTTTAAACTACAGTTAGCCATTGAACCGATTTTATGGTTAGACGCTACAAAAATCACAAATAAAACAGAGGGTGAAAAAGTATTGGAATGGGAAGATTTGAGTAACAAAAGCGGAGCGGCAACGATAGATAATGAAACGCTTGCCCCTTTATATGTATCCAATGGATTGAATGATTTACCTGCTTTGGAATTTGGAAAAGAATCAGGCTCTTTATTAAAGCTACTGGACGCAAATGAAACTACTTTTCTAGATGAAGATTGGACTATTTTTATGGTGCATCAATTATTACCCATAGATGTATGGAGTAATACCCTCGGAAATAAAAATGCGACCAACGGAGACGGAATGTTTTTTAGAATATCAGACACCGGAAAAATGGCCACTGCCGCTGGAGAATCCACCATATCTGGAGCCGCCAATGCATTACCTATAAGTTGTATCAGTACCATTCAAAAGTCAGATGTTCAAATGGATTTATTCTTAAATGGAATGCCTGAAACTACATTACCGCTCAATGCAACAGATAAGTTATACAACGGAGAAGACTTATTATTAGGCCAAATCAGTTATAGTACAAGCCAAACAAGGTATCATAAAGGTTTGATCGCCGAAGTGATTATTTTGGACCGTAAACTTAATGAAAATGAAAAGGCTTTAGTGGAAGGATACCTGGCCCATAAATGGGGAATGGAAAAAGAACTTTCCAATTTGAATAAATTCAGAGACCACTCTCCTTTTGAAATGTTGGTCGAAGCTCCCAATGCAGAGCAGATGAAATTCTACAACCCATCGAGTACATTGAGCTATAGTATCAATGGTGAGGAAGATTTTGGCAATTTTACATTTATACCAACCTATTCTGATACACAAAATAGTCAGGTCGAATTAAGTTCTATTGATGCATCGTATGCTGCAATTACAACAGTGAACTACAGAGTGAATCAGGGAGTTATTCAAAATGGAAATCAAATCTTTTTACATGAAGGTGACGAAATTGAATTGTTGCCCAATGATATCATCTCGTCCAATTATCAATGGATTTCACCAAACGGAGAAGAATTGGATCAAAATGTAAATCCATCTTGGTGGGCATTACTTGATGACGATTACAATGGCGACTGGAAATTGAAAATTGAGGAAGACGATTGTGTACAATCAAGAGAAATTACGGTTTCAGTTACGGTACTATCCACACCAACGAATGCTCCTCAATTTGGAGAGGTAGAAATTACTCAATTGTCAGCGTCTGATTGGACCACAGTTACTTTTGATGTGCCTTTTTCAGCAGCACCAATTGTAGTGGCAGGACCTTTAAGTGCCAATGGATCGGCACCTTCAATCCCAAGAGTTAGGAATGTAAGTAAATATGGTTTTGAAATACAAGTAGACGAATGGGATTATCTAGACGGCGTTCATACGAAACCTGAAGTGGTGTATTACCTAGCTTTAGAAGAAGGAACGCACGATTTTGGTGGAGTGATTGCAGAAGCAGGAAGCTTAACAGGAAAGATGACTTGGGTGAAAAAGACTATGGAAAATACATATTCAGCGACTCCTATTGTACTTGCCGTACAGGTAACAGACAATGAAGCCAATGCAACAACGCTTCAAATCAAAGATGTAAACACAACCAATTTTAATATCAGAATGCGAGAAGAGGAAGCTGCAGATCAAGTACATGCTGACGAAGTATTACATTATGTGGCCCTTTCAAAAGGAATGGGCACCCTCAACGGTCAGACGTTGCATGTGGGAAGTACGAGTACAGTGGTTGATGAAGTTTGGTATCAACAAAACTTCGCTTCAAGCTATACAGACACTGGTCTATTAGCCAATATGCAAACACGTAATGGTTCGAATACTTCAGGGTTACGTTTCCGAAATATATCGGACAATAGCGTTGAATTTATGGTAGAGGAAGAACAGTCAAAAGATGAGGAAATCGATCACCCTTTTGAAGAGGTGGGATGGATAAGAATTGAAAATATCAATGGTACTTCAAGTAACAGTAGAGTATTGAATACTGTAACCTCAACGGAGGAAGTGGATGTTCGATTATATCCTAACCCTGCTTCATGTCATCTATACATTGAAGCACCAAAACGAATTCAGAAATTGGAATTATATGATAATTTGGGACGTAAGCTTATTCAAAAGGAAAGCACTCACTTTACTGAAAAAATCTGTATAACACCTCTTTCAATAGATATTTATACATTAAAAATCTTCCTGGAAGGAGGTCGAGTGATCAATAAGAAAGTTTTGAAACGATAAAAATATAAACCCTTTACATTATTTAAAGTCTCCTGATTTTTCGTGAAATCAGGAGACTTTTTTATTTCGGTCATTTGTAAAGTTCTAAAAAAATACCCCACTCAAAAATCGAGTAGGGTATACTTAGAATTACCTTATCCTTTGCAAGAATTGAATGTAAATACGCAGTTACAACAGAAAATACGCTTCCAGGTTTGGATACCAGATTTGAATATAAACCTGATTTCACAAGTTTAAAGGTGAATGGGATAGCGAATAAATTTTCTGCCTCTGCTGTAATAGATGGAAAACCTACCAAGGTGGGATCTTTGGAGTGGTATTACAGTGCAAACAACAGAGCAGGATTCGGAGGTACAACAGCTGAAAGAGAACTTGCCAATGAATTAGCGGAAGTAAACGTTCCTGAGACCTCTTCTCCTTATTCTAGAACAATTTATTATGATGATGGATCAGGAGAAGTATTAACAACCGTGGGGGCTGATGAATATCATTTTGAAAGCACAACATCTCACCCATTAAAAGATGAAGTTGGAATAACAGATATGAAAGGAATTTTTGATGTTCATTTCAAACCCGAACCCATAACAAGTGCTGATACTCTAGTTACCACTTATTTAGAAAAAAGAGCTACACTTTTAGGTTTATCAACAACTCCTTCTTTAGTTGGAAAAGGCTATAAGCAGAGAAATAAGAGCTACGAGAAGAAAGAAACAATTACCTATTTTGATGGTGATGGACATGAAATTATCAATATCTTTAAAGGTGTTGAGGCGGAAGATATTACACAAGTTTTTGTCTTTTATGATACAAAAGGAAGAGTAAAATTGAGTCTTACCCCAAAAGGTACAGATGCCTTAATAAGTGGAGAGGATATTGCATCTGTAGAAGGTACGCGCTATTTTTATAATCGTAGGGGATGGCTTCTAAGAATTGTAGAACCTGATGCAGGGGAAACAAAATATAAATATAGAAATGATGGGTTAATTCGATTCTCCCAAAATGCATTACAAGCATTAAATAATAGATGTTCGTATACCAATTATGATGAATGGGGTCGACCTATTGAGAGTGGTGAGATTTTGAATTTCAATTTCAATAATATTACAGAATCTATCCTTGAAAGAGTGGTGTCTTTTGATGATACAAACAATGATGGATTAATAACACTACACGATACATTTTCTGACGGATTAAATGCCCAAAATAAAAAAGTTGTAACCCGTACTTTTTATGATAATCCTTCTGCATATCTAGAAAATGAGCAAAGCACCACCCAACTGATTTATGCACATCAAAAATATTTAGATTTTCAAGGGAATAATTTCATTGCTTATCAGAAGTATTTAGAAAGTGCTGTTTCTTACTCCGAATATATTGCAGATGTTCCTGCTGTTATTTCAGGTTCACCTACATCAGCAACTGATTTTACAGAAAGAACATTCTATAGTTATGATGAGAGAGGAAGAGTGACTTGGATGTCACAACAAATTCCAGGGTTGGGCTTCAAAACAATCAGCTACTTGTACGGAGGTAGAAGTGAGGTGGTAGAAGTGTCGTATCAAAAAGGAGCAGAGGATCAATTCCATCATTATTATGTTTATGACAAAAATGGAGGATTGAAAGAAGCTTATGCCGGAAAAGATTGCTTCCTGAAAGAGCGCTCGCTGAATTTAACGGCGAGAGCAACGGATTTACTTTCAACCACTTTACAGGCAAGGTATCATTACTATAAGCATGGTGGACTAAAAAAGATGGAATTAGCACCAAGGATGATAAATGATGAAGAAATTCCTTTACAAACGATTGATTATGTCTATACCTTACAAGGTGCGTTAAAAGGAATCAATAAATCGAACGACGGCAATCAGGTCATTGAAGATGTTTTTGAGATGCAGTTGCAGTATTTCCAAGGGGATTATGTAAATACACAAAATGCAATACCTGCCATTACAAATGTAGAGAATCATTATGATGGACAAATTTATGCCGCTACTTGGAATGGTAAAAGTGGAACGACAACCATAAACGGAGCCTACAAATACAGCTATGATTATAAAGGTCAACTGAAGAATGCCAATTTTGGTAGTGTAAACGGAAATACATTTACATCTCTAAGTAAATTTTCAGTTTCTAATTTGGATTATGATAAAAATGGTAATATTGAGAATCTTCAAAGAAACAATAGTACAGGGGGTAGCCTGCATCATTTTGATTATGATTATGATCCCATTTTCAGTAATCGACTCAAAGAAGTGAAGAATGTCAGTAATAATAGCTTGTACTCCTCTTATGAATATGATGCTATAGGACAGCTAGAAGTAGCTCAAAACTTTGCGTCGAATACCACACAAATGCCAACCTTCAATACCATGGGGTATATGACATCAATTAGCGATGGAAATGAAGAAAGAGTAAAATATGCTTACAATACTTTAGGGTTTAGGTCTTTAAAAGAAAATAGATCTTCTACAGGAGTATTCGAATCCAAGACCTATTATGTAAGAGACGCTTCTGGTAAGGTCATTGCGATTTATACACAACCTTCTGAAAGTGATTTGCCTGAATTGGCAGAAGTTCCTATATATGGAGCTAGTCGTTTGGGAGTTCAATTTAGATATCAATCTGCTCCAGAGTTATTCCAAACCACAACCGATTACCAACTTTCTGATCATTTAGGAAATGTACGTGCTACGGTAAATTGGGAGCAAGTCAATATTCAAACGCCTTCTATTGAAACGAACAGTTATAGCGACTACTACCCATTTGGTTTCAAAATGAATATTGGTTTGACACAAGGCAGTAGAAAATACCGCTATGGTTATCAAGGAAACTTTGCAGAAGATGAAATGGACGATAATGGCTTCAATAGTTTTGAGGCTAGGATGTATGATCCTGTAATTGGTAGGTGGTTGAGTGTGGATCCTGCGAGGCAGTTTGCGAGTGGTTATGTGGCGATGGGGAATAATCCTGTGATGGGGGTGGACCCTGATGGAAGATTTTCAAATAATGGAGAACCTCCAGTAGAAGTGAAAAAGGGTGACTGTAATTGTTCTGTAATAGATGAGGAAGGTAATTTTATTACATATTTTAAAGATGTAATTCCTCTTGGTTTTCAAGTGTATGAACCTATAGAAGACCCATTGGACTTTTTGTTAACTTTTTCACCAATTGGGTTAAGGTCTTTTAATAACCAGACTGTTGATTGGGATGGTAAAATAATGTCTGAAAAACAAATTCTTACAGCACCTGTGCCAAATATACCGATTACAGGTTTAAGTCCTAATAACTTACCAATTATTATGTCTATGCAAAAAGGTTTAAGACATCCTGCAGTTGTTGATGACTTAATACACGCAATGACAACAACAGGTGATGATATATTTAGATATACTGCTCCAGAAGGACGAATTGCTGGTTATCTCACTGATAGAGGAGTCTATGTTATAAACTCAGGTAATCATAGAGTTGTAGCAGCAAAGGAAATATTTTCAAAAACAGGTAACTTGAAGCCATTAGAAAATTTATTAAAAAATGGTATTTGGTCTCCATCTGCAGGTTTGCCTGCATCAGCAAGACCAATGCCAAGTTGAAGTTTTTTTTGAAAATTTAAGGAATATGTTTAATTTCTAATATTATGTTGATAAAAAATATTAATACTAAAGCTTCTGGAAAAGTTCTAATCATGGTCGGTAAGGGAAGAGATTTTTCCCAAGAAAAGGATTTTATAAATAACATTAATACTTTGAATTTTGAAGATGATAAAGAATTATTTCCACCAAATAATATTTTTTTTAATTTAAAAGACTTTTTTCTAAGAAAAAAAGTGAGTTTTTTCGCTAAAAAATATCAAATAGAGCAGTCTTTTTTTATTCAAAATAAAATTGATTTAAGATGGAGTTTATCAAGCTTAAGCCATAATCAAAAATTTTTATTGTTTCTAAAAAAAAACCAAAAAGCAAATAAAAATATAGTTTATGTATCAAATGGTTTCAGTCATTCTTTCAATCATTATCTATTAGACCTCATTGATCAGTTTTCTATCAATAAATTAATAACTGAGCTATCGCTCTTTTAAAATTTTGAATTTTCATTTCTTTGACAGAAAGCCGATCTTTCTCCTATGAAAA
>NZ_JACVVP010000075.1 GCF_014534745.1 Flammeovirga sp. EKP202 | reverse complement strand
TTTACGAAAGAAAATGCTAGAGATATTATGCATAAAAGCTATAATCAAATATTAACGAAAACTTAGTTTACAGTGTACTAAAAACGTTTTTGGATAAAAAGTCAGGGAAATCTGCTGATATCAATCTCTTTTTGATTGGAATTTTACAAGGTGCAGGATTGAAATCTTACCCCGTTATTTTATCGACGAGGAATAATGGTAAAATTGTATCAGATTATCCTTTTGATCATTATTATAATTATGTAATAGCTTACACTGATTTAGGAAATGGTCGAATTTTATCGGATGCAACAACTCCTCTTTTGGGTTTCAATGAGCTTCCGGTGCGTTGTATTAATGATAAAGGAATGTTGATTAAGGAGAAAGAACATGAGTGGGTGAGTATTTACAATCATGTGAGTAGCTATGATAAGAGTATTTTTGAAATTGAATTATCAGAAGATTTATCCAAAACGAAAGTCACTATTCTGAAATCTTTAAATGGAATGTCAGCCTACAGTTATAAGACTAAATATGATGATAAAGAGACTAAACTAAGGAGATATTTTAAAAATCAAGGGCTTGAAAATGTAAAAGAAATTAGGACAAAGGATTATGAAAAAACGGATAAACCCTACTTTATTACCGCTGAAGCGGAGGGTACAGTGGATCAATTAATGAATAAGATTGTCATTCGTCCTTTTTATAATTTCCCTATATCAAGAAACCCATTTACGGAAGAGAAAAGGAGTTATGATATTGATTTAGTATATACCACTAATACGGTATTTGAATCAAAAGTGAAAATACCAAAAGGCTACAAAGTATTGGAACTACCAAAAACAATGACGATCAATAATGACCTGATAAAGTTGAATTGTACCTCAAAGATAGAAGGAGATCAAGCTGTTTTTAATTATTCTTATACTCTAAAAAAGTCGAAGTATTCTCCAAAAGATTACTCTGAAATCAAAAGAACCTTCGCTATTTTAGTATCGAAATTTAACCCTCAGTTGGTATTGGAACCAGTAGAAAATTAGAACAATCAATCGGATTGTAATCTAAATTTTCGTCAACTTTCAATCAGCCTTTCTGCCGGCATTTGTAGGATCAACTTTCAAACTTCCTTCTTCTTCATTTTTGTCTTGAAACAAAAACGAAGCAAAAAATTCAAGGCTTTGAAGTCAAAAGCTAAATTCCATTTCTCTCGCTTAAATGATTTTAAACTCGCTGCGCTCAAACAAGAAAATCATTTTTAACGGCTCAATACATGGAATTCTGAACGCTTTTTCCTTCAAGGCCGAGGGAGTTACTACTAAATAATGGTCTAATTACATGTTGAAAGACAAAGGTTTGATAATAATTTTCTAAAATGCAGTGCTGTAGGGACGTTGCATTGCAACGTCCTCGCGAACCACAACACACTACCATTAATCCTTCATAAAAGGAGTTATATTAATTTGCGAAAATTTAGTTTACAATGTATTTACCATTAATCTTAGACGGAGGACTCTCCAATGCTCTAGAGTTAGAAGGGGCCAATTTGAATCATCATTTGTGGTCGGCAAAACTTCTGATGGACCAACCCGAATTGATCGAGAGGGTACATTATAATTACTTAAAAGCAGGAGCAAGGTGTCTAATATCAAGTAGTTATCAGGCAACGATTGATGGTTTTGTAAAGGAAGGGAAAACAAGAGAAGAGAGTACTGAATTATTAAGAAAAACCACCTTGTTGGCTATAAATGCCAAAAAACGCTTCTTAAAGGAGTTTCCAGATGAAAATGTTTTTATAGCGGGGAGTATTGGTCCTTATGGAGCATTTTTAGCAGATGGATCAGAATACAGAGGGGATTATAATAAATCAAGGCAAGAGTTGATCGATTTTCATCAGGAACGTTTTTCACTCATTGACAGTACTGCGGTAGATTATTTGGCCTGCGAAACCATTCCAAGTTTTGAGGAGGTAAAAGCAATAGCTTATTTATTAAAATCGGCTCAACATAAAGGATGGATTAGTTGTTCATGTCAAGATGGATTCCTTCTAAATGATGGAACACCAATTCGTGATGTAGCAGAATACCTGAAAGGACAACCTCATGTTTATGCTTTTGGCGTGAATTGCACAAAACCAGAATATATCTCTTCCTTGATCAAGGAAATCAGAAAAATGAATAAGAAGATTGGGATTGTGGTTTACCCTAATTCAGGACAGGTTTACCACACAGATACAAAAACATGGTCAGGAATTTCTGACCCTAATCATTGTGGAATGATGGCTCAGGAATGGGTAAAACTTGGAGCGAGTATTGTTGGAGGGTGTTGTCAGATGGGGTATACACATATTAAAGCCATATCTGAATCAATTATAAAGAAATAAAAATTAAGAACTGTAAAACTTGAATTCTAGATGGAATTTTGGCGTTTTGCAGTTCTGTTTAAAGCAAAATGTAAATAGAGCGTAGTGTCTCAAAAATTTTTTAATCAATTAAATTTTCTAACTAAAATGAAACTTC
The DNA here is from genome assembly GCF_014534745.1 of Flammeovirga sp. EKP202. Taxonomy (GTDB): domain Bacteria; phylum Bacteroidota; class Bacteroidia; order Cytophagales; family Flammeovirgaceae; genus Flammeovirga. Next base: position 28,638 of record NZ_JACVVP010000075.1, on the reverse strand, counting down.
TAAAATCGAGTGTACTTACTATTATAGTAACATTGATGATGTCATGGTCATTATTTGCTCAACAAACAAAAACGGTGTACTATGAATCAAAGTACATGAAAAATAAGACCAAGAAAGAAACTCCTCATATGATGAAATATCAATTGGAAGGGGATACGGTTACAGTACTTCAAGTGAGAGGTCATGTCCTTACTGAAAAATCAAAAGTATATCCATTTAAAAAACTAAACAAAGCAGAAGATTTTTTATCTAATCTTTCAAAGAAAAAGTATAAAGGTAAATCTTATAATTATACTCATTATAACCAACTTAACAAGATTGTAAAAAATGGTTCTTGGGTTGATGGTAAAAGAAAGGTAACTCAAGTAACGATGAAAGGAGAAGAAATGCTGACAGATGGATCTGGCATTTTAGAATATATAGATGTACAAGATCAAACGAAGGTAAAAGTCGTGTATAAAAATCATACGTTTACCTCAAAGGAGCGAGTACTCACTTCTGGAGACACATTGATGTGGATTACTAATCCTGATCAAATCAGCAAAGCAACTTTTACAGGAGGTATGCAAGTATTGAGCGAGAAAATGCACCAAGAAATCCGTCATAGCGATTTTAAAATTGATGAAACAACTAAAATATACTTTAAGTTTATCGTGGATAAAAACGGTAAAGTAAAGAAAGATCCAAGGTGTAAATACACTGAAGTTGAGGAGTATATTTACAGTAAAGTAGAAGAAGCTGGAGATTGGAAGCCTTGTATTCTTAATAATCATGCTTATGCTGAAGAATTTATTTTACCATTCAAATTCTATCAGTAAGTCATACAGCTACAAATAAATTGAAAGCCTAATTGGGATACACTCCTGATTAGGCTTTTTTTGTTGAAAGAGGTAATGAAAAGAAAAATTATTTTTTTTGATGAATCTTGTGTCTTTTTCTTCTTTGACCACACTACATAGGTGAAAACAGTTTAAAACTTAAAATTTATTTCACTTATGAAGGACATCAAAATTTTACATCAATCATGTTGTGGCGTTAATCCAAGAATCAGAAAGCAATTGGAACGATTGGCTTCGGAAAATAATATGGAGGTAATGATTACAGATGTTACTGACATGATGGAAACAATGCAGTTTGGTACTACAGACTTTCCCTCTTTAGTAATTGATGGGAAAATCATCAATTATAGACAAAGAAATTCTGATGCAGAGCTATTGGATATTTTGAAAGCCTAAAAGAAAGACGAAATGGAAAGTATTTTAATAAAAGTAGCCGATTATATTGTGTATCATTTGATCGGTTTAGGATCGGAAACGACTTTAGGAAGTGCTCTACATTATTTTATTGTGGGTACTTCACATATTATCCTTTTAGTCGTCATCATAACCTATTTGATGGGGATCATTCAGAGTTACCTTCCCCTTAATAAAATAAGAGCCTATTTGGAGAGAAATAAGAACTTTGGAATAGGAAATATTCTAGCGTCTACTTTAGGAGCAGTAACTCCTTTTTGTTCTTGTTCTTCCATGCCTTTGTTTGTAGGTATGATGCAATCTAGAATTCCATTAGGAATCGCCCTCTCTTTCTTGATTACCTCACCCTTAGTAAACGAGGTGGCAATAGCGTTATTTTTGATGACTTATGGCTTGAAATTCACGATTGTTTATGTACTCTTTGGAATTGTATTGGGTGTTGTAGGAGGTATTGTATTGGATAAGTTAGGAATGTCGAAATATGTAGCAGATTGGGTTCAAAATCTTGCAGAAACGCATGCAGTAGATGATACAGATACTAGAACCCTCAAAGAACGCTTGCCTGAAATTCATATTGAAACAGTCAAGACATTAAAGAAGCTGATCCCATATATTCTTGTTGGTTTGGCGGTAGGTTCATTTATTCATGGTTTTGTCCCAGCCTCTTTCTTTGAAAAATACATCAATGCAGATAATCCTTTTGCAGTTCCAATTGCAGTGATTATGGCAATACCATTATATATTGATGCGGTAGGGATATTACCTGTAATAGATTCATTGATTGCCAAAGGAGTCCCTATGGGTACAGCGATAGCTTTTATGATGGGTGCAGTGGGCTTATCGTTGCCAGAGGCCTTATTATTGAAGAAAGTAATGAAAAAACAATTGATAATTAGCTTCTTTTCGACAATAGGGGCAGGGATGATTTTTGCGGGTTATTTCTTTAATATTCTCTTTGTTTGAGCAGAGTGAGTTTAAAATCATTTAGGCGAAAGGAATGAGATTTAGCTTTTGCATTTAAAGCCTTGACTTTTTACTTCGTTTTTGTGTTAAGATAAAATTGGAGGAGTAGGAAGATTGGGAGTAGTCCCTATAAAGTCTAGTAGAAATAGGCGTCAAAAGTTAACGAAACTTAGTTCACATTGTATTTGTTTGCAATGTGAATTATTCATCTGTGATATTTTCATTCTCTAGGCTAATTCTAATTTGTTCTTTTCCTACACAAGAATCATTAATAGTACAATGCATAAAATTACCTTGGGCATCATATTCAATAGTACAACATTGATGAAAGAGTTCAAGTAGCTTTTTTCTTCCCCTTTGTACTCTCATTTTTGTCGCCGATAAACTCATCCCTAATTGCTCAGCAATTTTCTTTTGTGAAATACCATCAATGTCTGCCATTTTTAGAGGTTGAGCATATTCAGGAGGTAGAAGTCCAATCATTGAGATAATATAATCTGCTACATCAGATTGCGTCTCAGTTTGCTCAAAAAATGTATTTTCATCTTCAATAGAGGAGGTATTGATTTTATGAGATTGATAATGACGATAGATTACGTTTCGGGCAACTTGAAACAACCAAGCTTTTATATTTTGAATTTCAGCAGGTTTTTCACAAGCCACGGAGAGTTGGAACATTACCTCTTGAGTTAGATCTTCAACATCTTCTTGATGACCTACTTTTTTTGATATGAAATTTTGAATATAACTGTAATAGTCATGAACAATTTCATTCATATTACTACAAGACTTGTTGTTCATAATTTATTGTAGTTGTATTGAAATCTGAAATAGAATAAGAGAGGATTAACAATACTCGTATTAATCCTCTCTTCTTATGACCTAATAAGCTTCCCACCAACGGTGAGCTGGGTATGTGACACTATCACTTACAACAAAGGTTTCTCCGATTTGTGGTGTAGTGATTGGCATTCCTAGTGATTTTGCTGCTTTTGTGACTCTCACCACTGGATCAGTCCATGAGTGTAATGCGAGTGTAAATGCACCCCAGTGTACCGGCATCATAACTCTTGCATTAAGATCAACGGCTCCTTGAGCAGATTCCTCAGGCATCATATGAATCAAAGCCCATTTACTATTGTACTGTCCGCATTCCATCAAAGCAAGGTCAAATGGACCATATTTCTCTCCAATTTCCTTGAAATGATCTGCATATCCACCATCACCACTAAAATAAATATTCTGATGTTTTCCTTTTACAATCCAAGAACCCCAAAGTGTTTTATTGCGATCCGTAATTCCTCGCCCAGAGAAATGTCTTGAAGGTGTAAAAACCATTTTAAGATTTTTGTATTCCTGCGTATCCCACCAATTCATTTCATGGATTTTTGATTCTGGAATCCCCCAAGCCCTAAAATGGGCTCCTACTCCAATAGGAACAAAGAAAGCACTCACCTTATTTTTTAGTTTTACGATGGACTCATAATCCAGGTGGTCATAATGATCATGTGAAATGATAACGGCATCAATGGCTGGCATTTCATCAATTTCAATCGGAAGATTTTTGCTGTAACGAGGTTGTCCTAACCAAGGGTGAGGAGCGGCCACTTGTCCAAACATTGGATCTACTAGAATATTTTTATTGTCAATTTCGAGTAGAAAAGCAGAATGCCCAAACCAAGTCACTTTTGTAAGGGAGTCATTTTTTTGAATATCTTCTGCACTGATTTTAATAGGAGGTATATCTTTGGAAGGACGGTCGTTCTGAACTCCTTCAGCGAATTCCTTCATTGTTTCCCATATGTTGGCGAAACTCATATCCATATTGGTTTCAATAAGGTTGAAGAATTCACCATCTTGATAATGTCCTGTTTTTTCATATCGCTGTATATCCTCTTCGGAGTGAGTACCACCAAACTGTGGGCTGAACGTTAAGAAACCGTAAATGAATACGAAAATTAACACTATGATGCCGAAAAGGAAAAGAAAGAACTTCTTAAGCATAAAGTTTTATTTTAAAAAATTACTTAAAACGATCAATGTAGATGTCGATTGTATGAGTTAATATGTATTTACAAATCGGGTTAATTGATCAACTGATAAAATCTGTTATTTCAGTTTTACAAAGTAGGGGAAAAACCCATAAATTCAGAATGAAGATTAAAAAAAATCGAGTTTGTGTGAAATCTTATGAAAAAACGAAACCTTATTCCGTTTGCCTTTCTTAAATAAGAGCTTGCTGAGAAATGCTAAAAGTTGAAAATTAATAAATGTTATCCAATAACAACCCAAAGAACGTGCTTTTGCTATTAACGAAATGTCACAATTTTTTAACTTAACAATTATTTGGTAATTAAATGATGGTAAAATAATGTATTGATTATTTTATAATATCAGTATATTATTTCGTGTTTAAGATTATTGCACTGTGTAACATAGAAGAATATATGCTATTTAAGATTTAATTTAATATAAACTCAAAATAAATTATTCTCTCTTAACATAAGTACTCTTGCTTTTACATTTTTTCACCCACACCTTTGCGATGTCCTCACAAATAAATGTGCCTTAATAAATTATTTTAAACTAAATATTTTAATTATTAAACTTCTTCCTATTTTTTCATCTTTATCATTGATTATCGGGTGTGTACTAAACTCGTGCGTATCAGAAGTGAGTCTACCAACAACTCCTATTGAGTACGATGACACCTTAGTCAAATGTTTGAATGTTGCTGCTTCTAATGAGACGTTGGAAGTGTTGACATGGAATATTGAGCATTTTCCAAAACATGAGGAAACAACAGGAATTGTCAATGCTACTATTGCAGAAAGTGATTATGACCTTTGGGGAGTTCAAGAAATTGAAGGCGTTAGCTTCTTGAAGCAAGTTAAACAGGTCAACCCAAAATATTCAGTGTTAGTTGATACTGATATCGCAAAAGGAGTAAACAATGATTATCATCTAGCTTATGTCTATCAAAACGAGAGACTTGAGTTATTAGATCAACAAGTTTTAGCATCAGGAGACTTTGATGGATATTATTTTCCGAGACGTCCATTATTAGCGAAATTTTTGAATAAAGTTAATAATCAAACATTTTATGTAATTAATCTACATTTAAAATGTTGTAATAGAGAGTATGATGACCGAGAGTCTGATAAACAAAGAAGAACGGAAGCTAGTAAAAGATTACAAAAATATATTGACGAAAATCTAGACAACGAGTATGTCATTGTGTTAGGAGATTTCAACGAAGAAATTTACCCTACTTCAACATCATCTTTCAAAAACTTTATAGATGACAGTGGAAATTATGCTTTTTCAACGATGGATCAAGCAAAAAGTGATAACTCTTTAGATAAATCTTATCCTAATTGGTGGCCAAATGGAAGTCATATTGACCATATTTTAATCACCAATGAATGGTTTAACAAATATCAGAAGTCCTATACTTTATCATTAGATCAATGTTCAGAATACGAATACTTTGAACCTAAAGTAAGTGATCACCGTCCAGTGATGACAGTATTTAGGAATTGATTCTGTTTATACTAAGCAATTATGAAACAACTTACCATCCTCTATTTTTTAATATTATTTCCTCTATTCCTCCAGGCACAGAAAAGCGACTACAAAGTGTATTCGGTAGCGTTTTACAATATGGAGAACTTGTTTGATACCTTACATGATGAAGGTAAAAAAGACTATGAATATCTTCCTGAAGGAGATAGCAAATGGACCAGTCAGAAGTACTGGGAGAAGCAAACCAATATGTCTACTATCATTGCTAAGCTTGGTTTTGATGTAACCAAACAAACCCCTCTAGTGATTGGTCTTGCCGAAATTGAAAACAGAAATGTTTTGAATGATTTGGTGAATACTCCAAAATTAAAAGGAGAAAACTATGGCATTGCTCATATTGAAGGTCCTGATAAAAGGGGAGTTGATGTAGCTCTACTTTACAAGAAAGATCTTTTGAAAGTGAACAAAGTATCGGCACGAGATCTTAAAATTAAAGAGACTTATGCAGGTGATAATTGGGAGTTTAAATCTAGAAATCAGCTGATTGTAGAAGCAGAATTAGAAGGTGAACCCATTGTTTTCTTAGTCAATCACTGGCCGTCTCGTAGAGGTGAATCAAGATATAGAGAAGAAGCTGGTAAATTACAACGTAGTATTATTGATTCATTAAGAAAGGAACACCCTGGTGTGAAATGTATTACAATGGGTGATTATAATGATGATCCTACCAATAAATCAATGAAAAAAGCATTAGGTGCAGTAGGGGATGAAAAAAGTTTGACAGAAAAGAATTACTTGTTCAATCCTTTCTACAAAATGTATAAAAAAGGTTTAGGTACTTTGGCTTACAGAGACAGCTGGAACTTATTTGATCAAATTATTTTTACTAAAGAGTTCAAAAATAAAAATGAAGGTTGGTTCTTCTGGAAAGCTGAAATTTGTAGTTATCCTGAATTAAAAAATAAAGAGGGCCGATACAAAGGCTATCCTTACAGAACATTTGCCGGAGGCAATTATGCAGGTGGTTATTCTGATCACTTTCCAGTAGTAATTTATTTATTAAAACAAGCAAATTCCAACTCCTCAAAATAACAATGAAACACTTTTTTACTTTACTCCTAATGAGTTTTGCTGTGCTAACTTTTGCACAGGAAAAATTCATCAAGGGAACCGTAGTGTCTGGAGAAACTGACATTCCAATGGTAGCAATACAAGTGGAAGTAAATGGCAGTAAGTTTTTAACCAACGATAAGGGTATTTTTTCAGTCCCTGCTGAGATGGTCACTGACGGAACGCAAATTCATATCTTATTAGATGGCTTTTATCAGGTAGATGCACCATTAGAAAATAACATGGTGATTAAATTATTTCAAGAGACTGATGAAGCGAGTACAATTGCATTATCATTGACTGATTTGGATTCTGATGATGACTCACAGTCTACACCAGGATTATTATTCTCTTCTGGAGATGCATATAGTTCAATTGCAGGTTTTGCATGGGGACCTTACTGGTTCAGACAAAGAGGTTACAATTCAAGTTACATGAAAGTATACTTTGATGGTGTTGATATGGCATCACCAGAAAGAGGATATGCTTCATGGTCACTTTGGGGTGGTTTGAATGATGTAATTAGAAATAAAGAGGTGACAACTTCTTTCCAACCCATTGATTTTGACTTTGGTGATGTAGGTGGTTCTACAAATATTATTTCTGATCCATCAAGCCAAAAGCCAGGTTATAAAGCAGTTTACTCATTAGGTAACGGTTCTTACAATCATAGAATTATGCTTACTTATAGTACAGGTTTAATGGACAATGGTTGGGCGTTTACTGTATCTGGTTCAAGAAGATGGGCACAAGAAGGGTATGTAGAAGGTACTTCATATGATGCATGGGCAGGTTTTGTAAGTGCAGAAAAACGTTTCAGTGATAAGCACAAAATGGTATTTACAGCATTTGCAGCTCCAAGAACTGTAGGTCAGCAAATGGCTGCTACAAAGGAAACGTATGATTTAAAAGGTACTGTTTATTATAATCCAAACTGGGGTTGGCAAGACGGTAAGAAGCGTAACTCAAGAGAGAAGACAATGGTGACACCTCAGTTTATCTTGAAAGATACTTGGAAGATCAATGAAAAATTAACACTGAGAACTTCAGCAGGTTACCAAATGGGTAAAGAGAAAAGGACTGCATTAAACTGGTTTGATGCTCCAGATCCACGTCCTGACTACTATCGTTATTTACCTTCATTCCAATATGATCAAGGAAATACAGCAGCAGGTGATCTTTTAACTGAACTATGGCAAAATGGTACATTTGGTCAAGTAAATTGGGATCATATGTATAACACCAACCGTTCAAGTTCTACTACAGTTCCTGTTAGCTGGCAAAACCCTAACGGTGAGCAATATACTGGTAACAGATCTCATTATATTATTGAAGGTAGACACAACGATTACCATAGGTTAGATATCAACCCTACTTTGATGTTTAAAGCCAATGAAACATTGGATATCATCACAGGTGTACAATACCAATACTACCAAAGTAATAACTACAATACTGTAGACGATCTTTTAGGAGGTGATTTTTGGTTAGACATTGACAACTTTGCACAGAGAGATTATACTGAATTAGAAAAATCGATCAACAACTTAAACGACTCTACTTGGATCAGAGGAGAAGGTGATAGAATGGGACATGATTACTATGCACACATCCAAACAGCCGGATGGTGGGGTCAAGTGAAGAAATCATTCAAAAAAGGATCTGTTTATGTAGGTGGTAATATCACACACACAAGCATGTATAGAGATAGTAACCGTAAAAAAGGTTTATTCCCTGATAATTCATATGGAAAATCAGAAGTATTAGATTTCCTTGATTACGGTGTGAAATTAGGTGGAGAGTATTTCTTTAATGGTAGAAATGTTTTCACTGTCAATGCAACAGCTTATACAAAAGCACCTTACTTTATTGACTCTTTTACTTCATTAAGAACACGTAACGAAACTGTTGATGGATTATCATCTTCAAACGTGATGTCGGGTGATGTGAACTATTACTACAGAGGTGAGAAATTGAAAATTAGAGCAACTGGTTTCTATACTCAGGTTTCAGACCTTACAAAAGTGATTTCATATTTCGATGATTCAAACATTAATGGTACACAAGTAAATACATTTGTCAACTATGCATTGACAGGAATTGGTCAAACTCACACTGGTGTTGAATTGGGTATGTCATACAATATCACGCAAGAATTGAGAATCAAAGGTGCGGCTACCTATGCGTCATACCTTTATAATGCTAATCCATATGCAACTGCAATTGCGGATAACAGAGCAGAAGTATTGTTAGACAATGAGAAGGTATACTACAATGGTAGACACGTTGGTGGATCTCCAGAAATTGCAGGTACAATTGGTATCGAATATTGGTCGAAAAAATATTGGAACGTTGGTTTCCAAGTGAATTTCTTAGGTGATCGTTATGTAACGTTGAACCCTGTAAGATATACAGATAGAGCAGTAGAGGGTGTAGAAAAAGGGTCTGAAGAGTACTATAATATCTTAAACCAAGAAAAAATGGACGATGCATTTACAGTAGATATTTTTGCTGGTAAAAGCTGGAAGATTGATAACAAAATTCTTCGCTTGAACTTGAACATCAATAATGTCTTGAATAATCAAAACATTGCGACAACAGGTTTCCAACAGTATCGTTTTGATTTCACGGATAAAAATCCGGAGAAATTCCCTAACAAATATTATTACGCTCAAGGCATAAGAGCATTTATGAACCTTAGCTTGAGCTTCTAAAAGCAATTATTGAGGCATCCTTCGGGATGCCGCCCAATATACATTTTCTTTTTTCTAATAATTATAACAGCATTTCATTAAACTTTTTTATCACAATGAAAACGCAAACAATCAACAAAGTTCTCCAATTCTTACTAATTGGTAGCTTAATTTCGACAGCATTCTTTGGTTGTACTAAAGAAGATGAGGTTGACGGTCCAGGAACTGATCCTGAAGTTCCTGAAGATGTTGAAGTAAACAGTACAATTGCTGAGGTATTAGCAATGTATGAAAACGACAAGGATGGTGATGATGACTTTTTCCAAGTAACTGAAAATATGACTTTCGCAGCTACTGTGATTTCATCTGATGAAACTGGAAACGTTTACAAGTATATCACTGTACAAGACGAAGCAGGTAATGGTATTCAAGTAAAATTAAATGCAACGAACCTTTACCAATCATTCCCTCAAGGTCGTAAAGTAGCGATCAAAGCTGAAGATATGTACATCGGTAACTACGGTGGATTAGTTCAGTTAGGTGGTTTATACAATGACGGTTTAGGTAGCATTGAAGAAGATGCTATTGCTGACCATGTAATTTTACAAGATGGCGAAGTAGCTTTACCAGCACCAACAACACTTGACTTATCAGCTCTTCCTGATAATGTTGAAGATCTTTACAACACATTAGTGAAAGTAACAGGTGTACAGTTTGCACAAGAAGGTGTTGAATATGCGAGCCAAGAGAACAACAGCACAAACTTAGACTTAGTAAACAAAACTGGCCAAAAAATCGTTTTAAGAACGTCAAAGTATTCAAATTTTGCAGGTGAGACTGTTCCTTCAAAAAGCGGTGACATCACAGCAATCTTAACAGCTTACAACGGTACTTTACAATTAACTTTAGTTTCTTTAGATGATATCGATTTCAATGAAGATCGTTTCGATGTAGAAATTGAATTAGATGGTGAAGGTACTTTAGAAAATCCATATTCAATTGCAGATATCTCAACTCTTGGTACAGGAAATGATGTTTGGGTAAGAGGTTTCATTATCGGTTCAGTAGATGGAGCATCTATTGATGCTGGTTTCATTCCTGGTGCGACTGAGAACTCTTCAGCTTCTAACTTTATCTTAGCTTCATCTAAGGATGAAACTGATCCAACAAATGGTATTCCTGTACAATTAGTGAGTGGTTCAGATGTACGTGCAGCATTAAACTTGAAAGACAATGCAGATAAAGCAGGTACAGAAGTATGGTTATTCGGTAATATCGAAACTTACTTTGGTACTCCAGGTATCAAAGGTACTTCAAAGTATTCATTAGACGGTGAGGAAGAGGAAGTAGAGCCAGAGCCAGAGCCAGATTTTGATGGTCAAGGTGCTGATATCTTAGGTTCAAGCTTAGAAGGAACTACAATTGACTTCACAACTTACACTGTAGCTTCTTTTACAGAGTGGACAACTTCTGACAAAAGTGCTTCTATCAACGCTTACGGTAAAGGTAAAACTGAAGCATGGATGATTTCAAAAACTGCTTTAACTCTTGAAGGCACAAACTTGACTGCTCCAAGATTATTAGTAACAGAAGAATTGAAATACTTTACGCAATTTGATGATGTTCAAATCTTAGTTTCATCGGACTATACAGGTACTGGTAATCCTAACGACGCTACATGGACACCTGTTACTACAGATGAAGAAAGAGCTAACGGTGGTAAAAATATCTTAAATATCACTTTCACGGGTACTCAATACGTTGCATTCAAATATTCTGCAGCTGATGGTACAGGTGGTGGTTCTATGTCATGGGCAGTTTCTACTGTAAAAGTAGGAGAGAAACATGAGGAGGGAGAAACTCCAGTAGATCCAGAACCAGAACCAGGTGAAAACCTAGTATTGAACGGTGGTTTTGAAGCATGGGAAAATGACACTACTCCTGAAGGATGGGCGAAAGCTGAAAACCTTGAAAAAGAGTCTACAATTGTAAACGAAGGTACGTACTCTGCAAAACAAACTGGTGGTACTAAAGATATTGCTCAAACTTTAAAAGTTGAGGCAGGTAAAACTTATATTATTTCTTTTGCTTACCAAGTTGATGCAACGATGAATGACGGTACTGATGCTAGAATCTGGTCTCACTTCAGAGATGAGAGCAGCTCTACTTTAGCAGATGGTCACATCAAAGGAAATGGTGATGAGGATATGACTTCAAGTAATCCTTCATCTTACTTAGAAACTAAAGCTGGTGAGTGGGTTGAATTCTCAAAAGAGTATGTTGCTCCTGCAAATGCAGCTGAACTATACTTAGAATTCAGAACTTACAAAAACGCTGTTGTATACTGGGATTCTATCAGTGTAGAAGAAAAATTATAAGGTTTAAATAAAACCTATCCCCACAAAAGCTCGCAACTTTTGTGGGGAACTAAAACTAGACAACTCCATCATGAGCGTTACAAAGTGATTGGAGTCCAAATCCTCTAAAATTCATATTATCATATTCGATGAAACAGTTTATTTTAAATAAATCTTTTATCACGCTATTCTTTAGTGTACTATTATTTGGATGTGTAGACAAGAACTACAACGATCCAGAACACAAAGAAATCACACCTCTTCCTGAAGGTACAGCAACAATGACAATTGCTGAATTGAAAGCCTTGCATTCTGGTAGGGATAATGATACTACTTCGATCCCTGAAAATACAATCATCGTAGGGCAAGTCATTTCTGATGATGAGGCTGGGAACATTTACAAAGAGCTGTATTTACAAGATGAAACAGGGGGTATTTTGATTCGCTTGGATATTGCACCAATCTATACAAACTTCCGTTTTGGACAAGAGGTCGCTATTATTTGTGATCGATTGGTATTGGGATCTTATGGTGGAAATGTACAATTAGGTATTCCAAGTATTTATAATGGTTCTCCTGCGGCAGGCCGTGTACCAGGTCCATTGGTTGAAGAATACATGTATACAGGCGATATCGCTGAATCAGTAACAACGATTGATGCAACTGTAAAAGAGATTTTTGATACACCAGATAATTATATTGGTAGAAGAGTAAGAATCCAAGATATTTCAGGTAGAGATGGTAATGTAGCTTTTGCGGTAAAAGACCAGTCTACCAATAGAAACTTCAATGATAATTCAGGAAGTTCAAGTAACATTATCATGAGAAACAGTGGTTATGCAGATTTTGCTGAAGAAATGATTCCTCAAGGTTCAGGTACAGTGACTGCAATCGTATCTGTTTTTAATGGTACTCCTCAGTTATACATCAATAACCCAGCGGTCGATTTTGTAGATTTTGACGGTACGGTTACTAAACCTCCAGTTGAAGGAACTCCTCCAACGGTTGTGACTTCATTAGACGAAGACTTTGAAGGGTTTACACAGTATGACGATTTCGCTCGTGAAGGGTGGAATAATATTGTTGAAGAAGGTAACCGTCAGTGGTTTATCAATGCTTTCAATAATAATAGTTATGCAAATATGACTGTTTATAGAGCAGGAGAGAAAAGAGATGTGTGGTTGATTTCTCCAATTTTAGATGTAGAAGCGGCACAAAACAAAACGATTTCTTTTGAGACAAGACAAGAATTTGCAGAAGGAGCTACATTAAAAGTATTTGTTTCTGCAGATTATGATGGAAGTAAAGCACCTTCAGAATTTACTTGGACTGAAATCACTGCAAGAATTAGTGATGATGGTCAAAGTGGATATGGATCATGGGTGAATTCAGGTGATATCGATTTATCATCATACGGTAATGTAGTTGTTGGATTCCAATTCGAGGGTGAAGAGAATGTGAATGACGGTGGTTATTCAATTGACAATTTCCAATTCAATCAATAAAGTAGGGAGGGTTTGTTGGTCAATAAAATCAATGAACCCTGTTCTTCCACTTTAATAGACAAAACTGATGAAAAAAAATAATTTACAATTCCTTCTTTTATTATCCTTATTATCAATTTCCATTTGGAGTTGTGAGAAAGAAGATCAAGAGAACATAGAAATTCCAGAAGAAGATGAAAACGTTGTTGCTAGAATCAATGAGAAATTCTTCGGAACACAATACAACCAAATAGAAATTGAAGGTTGGACCAACTACAAGGAAGAAGGTCGTGGAGGTTTCCAATACCAAAGCCACTACTCAAACCCTTCATACGCGAATATCACCGTTTTCAAAACAGGCGAGGAGCGTAGAACTTGGTTGATCACTCCAAAGTTAGACGTGAGAAATGCAGAAGATAAAACGTTCTCATTTGACTCTCGTCAAGAATATGATGAAGGAGTAGTATTTAAAGTAATGGTTTCTCCTGATTATGATGGTGAAGCTGCACCAGAAGAATATACTTGGGAAGAACTTGATGTAACATTAAGTAAAGACGGAGCATCAGGATACGGTTCTTGGGTAAACTCAGGTAAAATTGACCTTACTTCTTATGGTAACGTAAGCGTTGCTTTCTATTATGAAGGTGATGAAAGAATTGTAAGTGGTGGTTATTCAATTGATAACTTCGTTTTCAACGATGATGGAAAAGAAGAACCAGTTGATCCATCGGATTATTATAAAAATGCTGAAGGATTAGACGGTTATGAATTAAAATCAACTTTGGCGACAATCACTTCTACAGGTCACGAGTGGATTGATTACGGTGATCTTTGGACACTATATCATACATCGGATGATAAATACCAAAAATCTGAAATCATCTGGGACATGTATAGCGACATCCCTGATCCAGAAAACCCTACAGTGCCTGACGGAAATCAGCCCAATGAATATGAATATCAGATTACAGTTGACCAATGTGGTCAATCAGGAGCAGGTGAAGGTTACTGCTACAATAGAGAGCACGTAATGCCACAAAGTTGGTTTGATAAAAAAGCACCAATGGTAGCCGATGCTCATCATATTGTTCCGACAGATGCCTATGTCAACACAAGGAGGTCAAATCACCCTCACGGTGTGGTAGCAAGTCATACATGGAAATCTACTAACGGATCAAAATTAGGAAGCGGTACAGCAGCATCTGGGTATACAGGTACTGTATTCGAGCCAATTGACGAATATAAAGGAGATTTTGCCAGAATGTACTTATACATGGCCACTCGTTATGAATCTCAAATCGGATCATGGGTAAATAACGGTCAAGCAGGAACTGTATTAGATGGTTCTTCAAATAAAGTATACAAAGATTGGTTTCTAAACTTAATGCTAGAATGGCATAAAAATGATCCTGTATCGGATAAAGAAATAGATAGAAACGAGCAGATCTTTCAATTACAGAAAAATAGAAATCCATTCATCGATCATCCAGAATATGCTGACATGATTTGGGATAATTCAGTAAACTAGATAGTTAGAGTATTGAATCCTAGATTAAACTTATTAACTACTACTTAATTAAACCAAACATGTTGTGTAGTGTATTGCTGACAATACATTACAAAGATCTAATTATTAGAGGACTGTTGGTTTAGAGACTTACTCCACGTGGGGTAAGTCTCTTTTTTCTTACAAGAAGAATTATCCTGCATAGAAATGTAAATCACCTCTATCAAAACGTATGCTACCCATACCGCCTTCTTGAATTATTTCTCTAAACATTTCAATCACTATTTCATATCGGTTATCAATACAGTCTTCCGGATAAACCAATGAAATGGAAAAGAAATCGTCATTATCTTGGAAAGCTTTTACGAAAAATACATCAATTTTTGCTTTGTCCAAAACATCAATTTCAGATTTATCAAGTAGTTTCTTTTGCCAGTGAATAATCTCACTTCTCAAAAGCCCTAACTGTTCTCTAGTGCTGTTATACTTCGAAAATGAATTTCTATAGATTGAATTATAATCATATTTATAGCCAATTTTTTGAAGTAATAACTTGATGGATTTTTCGTCGTTTCGGAGATAAAAATAGATGTATTTCATAACAGCTTTGCGTGTGCAATGATTAATAATTTTTAAAATCTTGAATTCATAAGCTTATTGTAATATGTTGCTTTTGAATACAATACAAATATACAAGCTTGCTTTTTATCGTGGAAATAGTTTAATTCGATTATAATAATCTATAATTTCGATTTATGAATTTACAGTTTGTCAAATACTTCGTCGCACTCGCCAACACTTTAAACTTTACCAAAGCTTCGGAACAGGTTTTTGTAGTGCAATCCACATTTTCCTCAGGAATAAAAAAATTAGAAGAGCACTTTGGTGTAAAGCTGTTTGAAAGGGATAAAAGGAATGTGAAGTTGACACAAGAGGGGGAGGCCTTTTTACCCAAAGCCATGGAATTGTTAAAGCTTTGGAACGACATTGAAATAGGTTTTCAGGTCAAAGAAAATGAGCCTATATTGATAAGTTTTGTACAGAATATACTGTTGGATGCTATCCTGGAATCTATTAATCAGTATAAGGTGGCTTACCCTTTTTCAGAAGTAAATATTGTAGAGAAGAAAGATGCTGAATTACTTCATCTATTATTAAATGAACAGTTGGACGTGCTGTTTGTGGATTATGAGATTGAGCATGAAAATATAGACTTTCAGTTTATCACTATTGAAAAGCTTGTGTTTGCCATTAATGAAAAACATCCTTTGTCCAATAAAAAAAGTATTCCCTTATCCATCCTAAAAGAGGAGCCATTCATAGAAAGAAGCTTTTGTGCCATGTATGATGAACTGACAGAGAAATTGAAGGAAATCAATATCAAACCCCAAAAAGTGTTTACTGCACCGAATAATGGAACAGTTTCCACATTAGTCGCCTCAGGGATGGGAATTTCTTTAATGCCTATGCCTACTTTTAAAACTGAAAACGTGGTCTACCTGCCAATAGAAGACGCACCGATCACCAGAGATATTTATTTAGCTTGGAACAAAGATCTCGTGAAAAGAAAACATACAGTGAAAAATTTTATTGATGCTTGCGTAAAGAATTTATAGGTCGTGAAGAAGTTGATTGTTTTGATTTGAGATATATTGAATAGCACCAGGGATTACTTCTATTTCCAACTTCTTTGTTTTACCAATCACCTCACCATCTAGTTGTAATAACTGAGGATGATCAAAGTGAATAGTTGCTTTATCGGCTACATAAACGTTGCCGTTGGAATCTTCCAGGAAGCTCTCATCAAATTTTGAAAGACCAACAATGATCAAGTCCTCAAAGTTTAATTCAGGAATTGCTACCAATTCAAATTTTCCATCAAAAGGATTACTGATACTATTTAAAGGAACACCTGTTCCAAACTTACGAGCATTACAGATGGCCATCATGATTCCTGTTTCCCCGTACACTTTTCCATCAATTTCAATTTTATAATCGATGATTTTCTTCTCCTTTAACTGCTCTAGGAAATATTTGAAATAAGTAGTCATGCCTCTGTTGGGGTCGCTCGAATAACCTTTTACAATTTGTGCATTGACACCCACGTCACCAATATGAAGGCAATAATGTTCATTATTGACTTTAAGAAGATCTAAGCCCACAATCATCTCTGAGAGCAAAATATCCTTCAGGGCTTGCATTGGTTCATCACTGACGAAAAGCTCAACAGCCATGCCGTTCGCAGACCCTAATGGGATAATGCCCATTGGAATACCAGAATCCAACAATGCAATCGAGGTGAAAAGAGTGGTCCCATCACCACCAATGGAAGCTACCTTGGTAGGTTGAAAAGTTTTCACTACTTCCTGAAGATGTTCAAGATCATTGACGCCAGTAGTTTTAAAAATTTGATAAGGGATGGCATAATGTTCTAACAAACGAGTAGCCTCATTTAAAAAGGGTTCTTTATCAATATCACCCGAAATAGGATTAACGACAAGTAAGAGTTTCATTGGGGCAATTTTGCTTAAATGATGGAAAGTATGTAAACATAAGCATCAATTCAATGAAAAACCAACCCCTTATATCTGATCTCTATTTTTTACTGAGATTAATTCTGAAGTGTCTAGATTAAAACATGACAGATAACCTTGATTTTCACGTTGTTCAGCGGTTGTAGCTTTCGTAAACGCACACCCTGTATCTAAATTAACGAATCTACTTTTTTCGTTGATCATATTCTTTAGCTGTGAAAGATCAATTGGCGTGTGCCCATGTACAACCTTTCTCTTTTTTGTAATCTTGTTAGATGTTGTAGGATAAGGTTTTCGGATGGTCAGCATAGAATCATAATCTTTTTTTGGCTTCTCAGCCTCAAAGTTAAATCCTGCATGCACAAAGTGATAATCTTCTATTTGAATATGAATCGGAAGCGTCTTTAGAAAAGATTTATTTTTGAAATAAAGCATCTCATCTTCGTTCAAAAAGAGTCGTTCCCCTTTGGTCATTTTAGCCAAAAAACGGAAAAAAGTATGTTTGTAACTACGTTGTTTTTTGATGAGACCATCTTCGTGATTTCCCATTATTGGGTAAATATGGAAACCTTCTTCTCTCAAAGATTGTATGTAATCAATTACTTTTTGGCTATCAGGACCTTTATGGATATAATCACCTAACAAGAAGACAATATCATCTTTGGTTACCTGAATTTCTTTCTGAAGAAGATATTCAAAAGTTTTGAAACATCCATGAATGTCGCCGATCGCAAATCTTCTAACGTATTGATTGGTGTTTAATTTAATCGATTTCAAAATAAAAGATAAAAGATGGTTGAAAAACCAAATATAATTCTTTATAAAAAAAATACCACTGTATATTTGTAATGTGATAGAACAGAATTGATAATGAGAACGTTAATTTGAGCTTATCAACAATATCCACACCTATTCACATCAATATGTTGGCAACTGTTTAAATATATTTATAAATAATTGAATAATATCTTGATTAGCTGTAAGTTATTCACAATTAAGCTTATGTTAATTAATTATTCAACTTTTGATGTTTATAAGTACAGTTACAGAATTATCCAGAAAGTTCTCTACTTCATGAGGTAGAAAAGATATATGATTAACACAGACACCAACCAGACTAGTAAATAACTACTTATGTAAAAACCGAAGAATATGACAAAAAATCCACTAAGTATATTCTCATTAATAAAGACGTATAAGAAGGAGTACATTTCAGGAGATTTATCTGCTGGTTTTGCTACAGGGGTCTTATTGATTCCTCAAGGCATGGCTTATGCAGTAATTGCGGGACTTCCCGTTCAATATGGTTTATATGCTTCTTTGATAGCACCACTTCTTTATTTTCTATTTGGAACATCAAAAAAACTAATCATTGGACCAGCCGCTTTAGACTCTATGCTTTTGGCATCAGGGATGTTGGGGTTAGGTATTTTGACGACTTCACCCGATTATGTCAATACGATTCTGGTCGTGGTATTTCTTTCGGGTCTTTTTCAAATTGTAGCCGGTTATCTTCGCTTAGGTTTTATTGCCAACTTCTTCTCTGCACCATTATTAAAAGGGTTTACCACGGCTGCAGCTTTATTAATTGCATTTAGTCAGCTTAAAAATATATTCAGAATCACCCCTAAGTCATCACAATACCTCCATGAAGAAATCTTAAGTTATTTTTCTCAGGTGTCGGCTGTTCACTGGGTTTCTGCGGCTATTGGCATTGGTACAATACTGATGATTTTGATTTTAAAGAAAACAAAGTTCAGAAAATTGGGAACTCCTATAGTTGTAATTTTAGGAATTGTGATGAGTATTTTCTTTGATTTCGAATCGGAGGGAATCGAGGTTGTAGGTAATATCCCATCCGGTTTACCTACTTTCATTTTACCAGATTTTACCGCAGTAGATTATAGTGATGTAATACCATTGGCTTTAGTTGTGGCAATTATTGGCTTTACGGTCTCCAATAGTATTATTAAATCTATTGATGATCCAAAGCAGCCTATTGACCCCAACCGAGAGTTTGTAGCGTTAGGATTAGCCAATAGTTTGGGGGCACTGTTTGGTGGTTATCAAGCGAGTTCATCTTTTTCAAGAACTGCTATTAATGCATCATCAGGTGCAAACACTAGAGCTTCTAACCTAGTGTCTACAGTAATGATTGCTTTGGTGTTATTGTTCTTTACGGACCTGTTTTACTATCTACCTAAACCAATTCTAGGGGCAATTATTATTGCAGCTACACCAAGTCTTTTAAGTTTTAGCTACTTCAAAAAATATTTCTTCCTAAAGAAAAGAGAATTTTGTGTGATGCTGATTACTTTCTTGACAACGATGGAAATGGGCGTAATCGTTGGTCTATTGACAGGAGTAAGTGTTTCAATGGCGGTGTTTATGTACCATACATTATATCCTCATATTGCTATTTTAGGAAAGATTGAAGGAACAAAAATTCACAGAAATATCCTTCGTTTTGCAACGGCGAAAGAACGTGAAGGTACCATGATTGTCAGAGTCGATGCTCCTTTGTATTTCAGTAACATTAAATATGTTTTAGAAACCATTAACCGTTGGGCAAGTGAGAGAGATGACCTTCATTCGGTAGTCATCAAAGCTGAAAGTATCAATTACATCGATGTGACCGCACTGAATGAGTTAGAACTTCAAATTGATAAATTCAACGACAGAGGCATCAAAGTATATTTTGCAACAGTGGTAGGGCCTGTAAGGGACTTATTGTTTAAAATGAATATCGTCCAGAAACTTGGAGGCCGTCAGCTTTTTGTGAATTTATATGATGTCATGAAGTTTTTAGATGATGAGGAAAACTTTTCATATAAGAATAAGAAAATTGCCAATCAAAGTGTTTAATTGGTCGTGAATTGGACTTCATTTGTGACTTAGAAATCATGAGATTTATGATGATCAGAAGTATACTAAGGACGCTAATGCTTAACATTCGCATCATTGAACTTTCTACCATTTTAGTTTTGTAGTACTCCCCCCGGCCCTGAAGGGAAAAGCGTTAAGAATTTCATATATTGAGCCGTTAAAAATGATTTTGCTGTTTGAGCTTTAGCGAGTTTAAAATCATTTAGGCGAAAGGAATGGAATTTAGCTTTTGACTTCAAAGCCTAGATTTTTTGCTTCGTTTTTCATCAATGGAAAAATGAAGAAGAAGGACGCTTGAAAGTAGACCCTATAAATGTTTTTAGAAAGGTCAATTAAAAGTTGATGATAATTTAGTTTATAATATATTCATTTTGCAGTTGATATAACTTTCTTCATAATTCTTATCCTTTTTATTTCTTATTGGATAATATCTTACATGTCTCAAAATATTGAATTCATGTTCACTTTTTTAGAGAAGTAATTTATTCCTTATGTAAGTGCCAAAATATGGTATTAATTTACTATATTACAGCTACTCACAGATATAAACTTACATACGAAATGAAAAAGATATTGAAATATTACATAGCGCTAATTTTTTCATTGGTTAGTGTCTTTGTATTGTCTTATGTTGTGATTCCTGAAATATTTGTTTTAAAAATCTATGCAACAATTTTACTTGGCATTTGCTTACTAAATTGTTTGATACTTCCTTTTAAAATTTATTCGATTAAACACGACGAAAAAAGAGAGGTACAACTCTAAAAAAACTTTTTGGCAGTAGTGTCAAAAAAATTTATTTAATATTTGACCTTAGAGTCAATTAGACTAACTTTGTAACATAATAATTATTCATTTCCCTTATATGGCAGGTAGACCAAGAATTTTTGATCAAGAAGAATTGCTTGCAAAATCAATAGCATTGTTTTGGAAAAACGGTTTTGAGGCAACTACAACCAATGATTTGCTGAAGGAAGTCAACCTAAATAAAGGTAGTCTTTACAACGTTTTCAAAAGTAAGAAAGAGCTTTTTAAAGCCGGTTTCGTGCACATGGAACAAAAAGGTTTAGATGGACTTGAAAAACAATTTGAAAGCAGCAAAGATCCTATTGGTAATATCAAAACGCTGTTCTACAATATGGTTGATGCCTCTTTTGAGGAAGACTGTAAAGGGTGCATACTTGGAAATTCTATCGTTGAATTTACAGGTAAAGATGAAGAATTGAAACAGCTTGCTGAGCAATATTTAAAACGATTTGAATCTATTTTAGAAACAACACTCAGCAATGCTCAAAACAATGGCTTAATTCAATCGTCAGTACCTCCCGCTTTATTATCAAGGCATTTGATTAATTTCTGGAATGGCCTTAATGTCACTCGAAGGGTTTATCCTGATAAAAAGGAGATGAAGGATTTGATTGACTTGAACCTCAGTTTTATTTAGTGCTCAGTACTAAGTCAAAAATAGATTATGAGTTAATTCTTGTTTATTTTTTGTGAGTACAACGCAAAAAAACGTATGAATAGGAGCTCTATTTAGCGTTTTTTGAAGGAAGTAATCACAAAATAATAAATAGAATTAGTGTTCAATAATTTAGTCTTGGTACTCAAAAACATACTGACATATATACAAACATGAACATTTTAGAAGAATACAGAGACAAAAGAGCTGCACTTAACGAAAAAGTGATTAACAACTCTGATAAAGTCATCAAAAGAATATACAGTTTAGATACAATTACTTATTCAGAAGGAGCATTGGATGAGAAAACCAAAGAAATGATTGGTTTGACAACTTCATTGGTACTTCGATGCGATGATTGTGTAAAATATCATTTAGAAAAATGTGTAGAGCTAGGCTATTCGAAAATGCAGATTGTAGAAGGAATGGGCGTAGCGAATGTGGTAGGAGGAACGATTGTAATTCCTCACCTAAGAAGAGCAATGGAATATTTAGATGCTCTTTTTGAAGAGAAAGAAAAACAATTATAATCAAAAGATATACTCTAAATTTATCAATCAATTAAGCTCACAATTTTGTGAGCTTTTTTTTGTGCCATTTCCTTTTTTCCTCAAAATCAATTATTTTGTTAACAGTAACACCCTCTTTTCTTGATGTAACCGCTATTTACATCAATAGGGCTACTATGAAAGCAAAGATAAAAGAGTTGTCTGTAATGAAATAAGGTACACTGTACGAGGTGTTCTTTCCTAATCACTAATAACTCATACTTTTTCTTTAGACACATAAAGTAAACTTTTTCCCATAGACTAATACTTATGACCAAACAGGAAGTAATTGATCTCTTAGAAGACAGTAAACACTCAAAAGTAAAGGTAGCCATTGTAGATATTGATGGTGTACTCAGAGGTAAATTTATGCATATCAATAAATTTATTGCTGCATTAAAAACAGGATTTGGTTTTTGTGATGTTGTTTTTGGCTGGGATATGGCAGATGAATCGTATGATAATGCCAAAGTAACAGGATGGCACACCGGGTATCCGGATGCTCCAGCAAGAATAGATGTTACCACATTTCGACAAATTCCATGGGAGGAAGATTTGCCCTTTTTTCTCGCTGACTTTAGCAGAGAAAATAAAGATGATGAAACCGTTGGGCCAAGGGCACTATTAAAAAGGGTTCAAGAGAAAGCGAACAAAATGGGCTTTACTCCTTTTTTCTCTCAAGAGTTTGAATGGTTCAATTTCAAGCAAAAATCAGAAGAACTATACCAAAAAGGGTTTCAAAATATTCAACCTCTCACTGAAGGAATGTTTGGATATTCTATATTGAGAGCTTCAGAAAATAGTGCTTTCTTTCACGATCTTTTTGATATGCTGGAAACCTTTAAAGTGCCTTTGGAAGGATTGCATACAGAAACCGGCCCAGGGGTGTATGAAGCGGCAATCCAATACAGTGAGATTGTAGAAGCGGCAGATAGAGCAACCCTTTTCAAAACAGGAGTCAAAGAAATAGGCTACAAGCATGGCATAATTGCTAGCTTTATGGCCAAACAAAACAGTGTATTACCGGGTTGTAGTGGTCATATACATCAAAGTTTATGGGATACATCTAAACAGCAAAACCTATTTTATGCTGCCGATGCGGAAGACCATATCAGCGATACTATGAAAAGTTATATTGCAGGACAATTACACTGTCTACCTTATATGTTGCCAATGTTGGCTCCTACTATCAATAGTTATAAAAGACTAGTGGAAGGTGCATGGGCTCCTACCACTTTGACATGGGCAGTAGATAACCGTACAACTGCATTGAGAGCATTACCACATGGGGAAAAATCGTGTAGACTAGAAACTAGAGTAGTTGGTTCAGATGTGAATCCTTATTTGGCAATGGCAGCTTGCTTGGCAAGTGGGCTTTATGGAATTGAACAAAATATGAAGTTGGAAACACCCCAAACGATAGGTAATGGCTATGAAGATCTAAAAAATGGATCGTTGCCCGCTAATCTTTGGGAAGCCACACAAAATATGAAGAATTCTTCTCTGATGGTCGAACTTTTTGGAGAAGAGTTTGTGGATCACTTTACATTATCGAGGGAGTGGGAATGGAGACAGTTTATGAAAGAAGTGACCGATTGGGAAACAAAACGCTATTTTGAAATTATTTAACCATGCTTGATATACACCAAACTTATACTTACAATTTTCCTACAACGATACGTTTTGGCGTAGGCGTTGTCAATGAATTAGGAGATTATTTAAAACAGCACCAATTAAAACGTCCACTGATTGTCACCGATGGGACAGTGGTGGAGTTGCCGTTTTTTAAAGCCATTATTCAAAAACTAGAGCAACAAGGATTGTCACCTGCTGTTTATTCAGAAATGCAAAAAAATCCGGTGAAATCGGATGTGTTGAGAGGTGGTGATTTTTATACACAAAACGAATGCGATTCAATTATTGGTCTTGGTGGGGGTGTAGCAATGGATGTAGCAAGAGCTATTGCATTGCGTATTAATCACCATAGAGACCTTTTTGATTATGATGATCTCATTGGTGGAGATAAATATGTGACTGAAGAAGTTCCTCATTTTATTACAATACCTACAACTTCTGGAACTGGAAGTGAGGTAGGAAGAAGTGCCATCATTTCAGATGATATAACCAAACAGAAAAAGATTCTTTTTTCACCAAAGTTACTCGCCAAAATTGTTTTTGCAGATCCCATGCTTACCCTTGATTTACCACCTTTTGTAACTGCCGCTACGGGTATGGATGCACTTACACATAATATGGAAGCTTACTTGTCTAAGGGTTTTAATCCAATGTGTGACGGTATCGCTATCCAAGGCATGAAACTTATTGCAACTTCTATTGCTCAAGCAACTAATCAACCGGACATGTTTTCGCGCTCTAAAATGATGATGGGTTCATTAATGGGTGCAGTAGCTTTTCAAAAAGGATTAGGGATCGTGCATAGTTTAGCACATCCATTATCAAGCCTTTTAGATACACATCATGGTTTAGCCAATGCTATTTGTTTGCCGTTAGGGTTAAAGTTCAACTATCAAGGTTTCGAAGAGAAATACAATATAATGGCTTACAATATGAACTTGGGGAGTAATCAAGGTAAAAATCTTGTAGACCATGTCGAAGTGATGAATGAGCAAATAGGCATGCCTAGCCAACTGTCTAAGATTGGCGTAAAGGAAGAACATATCAAACCATTGGCTGCTTTAGCAGTAAAAGACTTCACTCTTCCATTTAATCCCAAAGCAGCCACAGAAGACGATTTTATTTCCATTTATACTAGTGCTTTATAAGATGATCAATATAGGAATTACACCCAGCTTTATGTACCCCGATGTTGAACGCCCTGTATACGGCCCGAAGTCATTGACTTATATAGAAAATGATATGATGGACTATGTGGCGCAACACGGTGTGTTACCGATTTTACTACCAGATATTTCAGACGACAGACTTTATCCTATTTTACAGCAACTTCATGGTGTAATTTTACAAGGAGGAGTAGACATCGCTCCAGAAACTTACGGAGAGACACCAATAGGACCATGGAAAGGCGATCAATACAGAGATGAATACGAATTGAAAATTATAGATTTTGCAATCAATAATGGCAAACCATTACTGGGTATTTGTAGAGGTTTTCAGTTGATGAATGTCTACTTTGGAGGTACGCTTTACCAAGATACGAAAACACAAAGGCAAGACGTGAATCATCACCGAGATGCTCAACAGTATGATCGAATCAAACATCCCTTAATTATCAATGAAGATACATTCTTTGGAAGCTTATATCCCGATCATATCACTTCTTTTGTCAATACAGTACATCATCAGGCAGTGAAGGATTTGGGAAAAGACCTAGAAGTGTGGGCTACTTCCGATGATGGTTTGATTGAGGCTTTTGGTTATACAAAAGAGAAACCCGGTAAAGTGATGGGGGTGCAATGGCATCCTGAATTCACACCGACATTACAGAATGAGATTATAGATTCAAAACCGATTATAGACACTTTTTTAAGTCACGTTTAATTATTGAATGATGAATATTTATAACCCTTCCAACGAACAGCTTATAAAATCTATAGAAGAAGATTCTTCTAGTACTATTAATGAGAAACTCAATCAATTACGAAATGGGCAAATACAATGGTCTCAAAAATCAGTTACAGAACGCTTAGATTGTATTTTGAAATTTGGAGAATTAATACAACAAAATATTGACGAACTTGCTCAGATCTTAACTTCTGAAACAGGAAAACCCATTCAACAATCTTACAATGAAATAAAAGGAGCTCATAACCGTATTGATCACCTTAAGCAGAATGCTGAAAAGTGGTTAGCTGATGATACAATTGAAGGTCTTGAAGGTACATTTGAAAAAATAATGTATGAACCTCTTGGGGTTGTTGCCAATATTTCAGCTTGGAATTTTCCTTATAATGTCGGCTATAATGTATTTTTATATGCTTTGGTGGCAGGTAATGCTGTCGCTTATAAACCTTCTGAATATGCTTCTTTGACAGGATCGGCGATCGCAGCTACTTTGTATAAGGCAGGGGTTCCTGAAGATGTATTTCAATGTATCATAGGAGATGGTGCTGTTGGGCAAACCCTTTTAGAAGCCGACTTTGATGGCTATTTCTTTACAGGTTCTTATCCGACAGGGTTACATATTTTAAAAGAAGTGGCTCCTAAGATGGTTCCTGTACAATTAGAATTGGGAGGAAAAGATCCTCTTTATATCATGGAAGACGTACAAGATGTAAAAGTGGCAGCGATCAATGCTGCTGAAGGAGCATTTTACAATAACGGCCAAAGTTGTTGTGCCGTTGAACGAATCTATGTACATGAGAAAATATTTGACGCTTTTGTTAATTTCTTTTTGGAAGAAGTTGAAGGTTATGCTATTGGAGATCCTGATGGTAAAGAAACTTTTATTGGGCCACTGACAAGAAAAGGGCAATTAAATTTATTAAGAAATCAAGTCGATGATGCTATCTCAAAAGGAGCTAAATTGCTGTTAGGTGGGGCAGAACTAGCAGGGAAAGGGTATTTTTTCGCACCAACAATATTAACCAACGTCAATCATGATATGTTGGTGATGAAAGAAGAATCATTTGGGCCTATCATTGGAATTCAAAAAGTTGAGAATGACGATGAAGCTATCAAATTAATGAAAGACACGGAATATGGACTAACTGCCGCAGTTTTTTCAACAGATCAATTAAGAGCTGAAAAAGTATTGAAAGAAATGAATACAGGTACAGTGTATTGGAACTGTTGTGATAGGGTAAGTCCAAATGTACCTTGGTCAGGAAGAAATAAATCGGGTGTTGGAGCTACACTATCTTCCCAAGGAATCCGAGCTTTTACACAACCTAAAGCATATCATTGGAGAGAAGTATAAATTAAAGAAAGATGTCTTCAGAAAAAATTATTTTTAAGAATAAGAAAGGAATTGAAATAGAAGCTGAAATCTGTAATCCGGCAGATCAAATTACTCACGCCTACGCCTTGTTTGCCCACTGTTTTAGTGGCATGGATGATACATCCGTTATTGATAGTATCAAAAGAGGGCTCAATCAAAAAGGTATTTCTGTCGTTACACTTGATTTTACTGGAATTTCGCATCAGAATGAATATCATGCAGACCATGAGGATATTTTGGCCTTGACCGATTACATGGGTGAACACCTTCGTTCTCCTCAAATTCTGATTGGTCACTCTTTAGCAGGTGCAGCATGTTTGGTTTCGGCCAATAGAATTGCAAGTGTAGAGGCAGTCGTAACGATAAGTGCAGTAATTAAGTCGAGTCATATTCGAAAACTATGTACTTCAAATCAAGATGACACAGGTCTTTATGATGTTGCTCTAGGGGATAATTATTTCAAAGTTACTGCCGATTTTATTGATGAAATTACCCATCAAAATATTAAAGAAATAATCCATAAGATAAGAATCCCATTACTGATTTTCCATTCTCCACAAGATGAAATTGTGGATATCAATAATGCTGAAAAAATCTACAGTAATGCTTTTCACCCTAAGAGCTTTATTTCTTTAGACTATGCAAATCATTTCTTATCTAACCCTCAAAATGGCTATTATGTGGGGAATAATATTGCCAATTGGTCAGAAAGATATGTACAGATGGAACCGGAAGATCCATTGGTCACACAACATCAAACTGCAGTTAGAATCGGTACCACGAAATATGTGACGGAGGTAAAGGCTGGTATTCATCACCAAATTGCAGATGAACCTATTGAAGATGGAGGAAAAGACCTGGGGCCGAATCCTTATCAGTTTTTATTGGCAGGTTTAGGAGCCTGTACTGCAATGACCTTAAGAATGTATGCGGACCATAAGAAGATTCCTTTGGAAGAGGTGACGGTTCATCTGAATCATGAAAACGAATATTTAAAAGACGCAGAGGATACTAATAAACGTACAGCCAAGTTAGATAAATTGTATAGAAACATTCAGATCAAAGGAGATGATCTTACAGAAGCACAAATCAAGAGATTGATGGAAATTGCGAATAAATGTCCTGTACACAGAACATTAGAAAATAATCCGATTATTATCACTAATCTATTGGAAGAGTAGAAGATAATATGGTTTAATAAATTAAGCCTGACTTCATTAAGCTAGAGAAGTTAGGCTTTTTTTTGCTGAAAGATCAATACACAATAAACTAAATTTTCGTTAATTAATGTTGCTCCTTTTATGAAGGATTAATAGTAGTTTATTGTGGTTCGCGAGGGGCTGTCGCAAAACTAAGATTTGAATAAATAATCATTATGTTTAACTTATAACATAATGA